>CAIKMS010000025.1 GCA_903828595.1 uncultured Pseudomonadota bacterium
CGGCTTTACCATCATAAAAAACACTCACATCCCTTGCTGACACGATAGGGTCATCAACAGTGACCGAACCAACGGTCTTAAGAGAGGTGGAGACACTAAACGGATCAGATGACCGCTCTGAGCTAGATTGCATTTGTGCTTCCTGAGACGGCGCATGCGCGTTTGCCAGTTCAGCCTTTCTTTCCATAGCTCGCACCTTTAATCAGCGCTTATCAAAGATGCGTCGGACAGCAAACGCGACGCCATTGATGAATAGTAGGACGGTTAACAGCACTAGAATAGCCGCTGAGGTACGCTCAACGAAGGCGGCCTCAGAACTACGAGCCCACAAATAAACCTGCACCGGTAACACGGTGGCCGGATCGGTTACTCGTTGGGGGATATCCGCAACAAAAGCAACCATGCCCACCAACAGTAACGGAGCACTTTCACCCATCGCCCGTGAGAGCGCCAAGATTGCACTGGTAATTATTGTTGGCAGCGAGAGCGGCAATACATGGTGAAACACCACCTGAACACGCGACGCTCCCATCCCATACGCCGCCTCACGTATGGACAGCGGTACACTTTTCAAGGCAGCGCGACTAGCGATGATGATCATCGGCAGGGTTATTAACGAGAGCACTAAGCCTCCAACCAAGGGAACCGACCGAGGCAAGCCAAAGAATTTTATAAAAACCACGAGCCCTAGAAGCCCGAATACGATAGAAGGGACAGCCGCTAGGTTGTTGATGTTCACCTCTAGAAAACCAGTCCATCGACCAGGCGGTGCGAACTCCTCCAGATATATCGCGGCCGCGACACCTATCGGAAATGATAGCGATGCGACAATCAGCAGCGTTAAAAAACTCCCAACAATGGCAGCCCCGATACCAGCCTGTTCTGGCTCGCGCGAGTCTCCGGAGGTAAAAAAACCCGAATTGAAGCGTAACTGTATGTCGCCTCGAGCTTTCCACTGGTCAATCCAGCCTAACTGGTCGTCACTCAATCCACGCACTTCGGGTGGATCCTTTGCCGATATATGGCCTTTTACGTATTGATCCACGCGGTCTAAAGCTAACACCCAAATGACTTGATCGGATTCGGCGGCGTGGGCATTTTTCTCGAACCTATGCTCAAGCGTTCTAGAGGCTGATTCGCTGACCAACGCGTAAAGCTGATGCAGCGCTGGGCGCCCCTGCACTGTAGGCTGTAAGTCGCGCATCGCTGCCTTGACCAAAGCACCGTAATCTTGGTCCTCTAATTTTACCGAAGAGCCGGCAGCGCGATTATGGGTGGGGTCGGAGGTCGACTTAATGGTCAACCTCAGGTAAGTCTGTTGAAAGGCCGGGTAGCCACGACTCGCAACCGCAGAAATTAAGCAAACTACAAACAACAGTCCAATAAAAACACTCAACCGACCGCAAAACCGAAACCACCATTCTGTCCGGTAGCGCCGCGCCAGAGAGCCCGCAATACGCTCTTGTTTAGTCCTATCGGTCTTAATAGGGGATCTATTCGCCATCAGAGCGAAACCCCAGCGGATACAAATCGACTACTCATATTGCTCCCGGTAACGCCGAACGACCTGTAGAGCAACAACATTCAATAGCAAGGTGATTACAAATAAGCTCAAGCCTAAGGCAAAAGCTGCCAAAGTCACTGGCGATTCCAGTTCTTGGTCGCCAGCCAAAAGCGTAACAATTTGTACGGTCACCGTTGTGACAGCATGCAAAGGATTTATAGTCAGGTTCGCAGACAGACCAGCTGCCATAACCACGATCATGGTCTCGCCAATAGCTCTAGACACACCCAGCAGGATGCCACCGACAATCCCCGGCATCGCCGCCGGAAACACCACTCGACGGATTGTTTCCGACTGGGTTGCACCTAAAGCCACGGACCCATCCCGAAGCGATTGAGGCACTGCACGAAGCATGTCATCTGCTAAAGAGGAGACGTAAGGGATGATCATCACCCCCATGACTAACCCTGCCGACAACGCACTCTCGGTCGAAATAGCCAGCCCGGCCGACTGGCCTAAATCACGCAATAACGGCCCTAAAGTGAGGACGGCAAAAAATCCATACACCACGGTCGGAATACCGGCCAGAGTTTCTAAGACAGGCTTAGAAACAGAGCGAAAGCCCGAACTGGCGTACTCAGCCAAATAGATAGCCGAAAAAAGCCCGACCGGTACTGCAACCATCATGGCTATCAACGCTACTAGAAGTGTACCTACGAAAAGAGGAACAGCTCCAAAAAAACTCTCTGAACCCGACGCTGCACTGGATACCTGAGGATTCCAGTGCAGCCCAAACAGAAATTCAGCCAAGGGTATTCGTTCGAAAAATCGCAAAGCCTCAAACAATACGGATAAAACAATGCCTATCGTCGTTGCAATCGCAACACAGGCGCACATCAATAATACAGCCGTGATGGCATACTCCACGGCATTTCGGGCCTGCAATTGTGGCTTTATCCTGCGCCACACGATCACGCCGCCTAGCAAGGCCACTACAATGCAGGCTACGCTAACCGCGGTATTCGCCTGGCGTTGTAAGACTTGGTACCTGCTAACCGCGGCCATGATTTCACCCCGATTTCTCGTAGCGTCACCTGCCACGGCATTTTCAATCTCGGTTCCTAGCAAATCGCGATCCGCGGACGTTAGTCCGTGAACGTGCCCGGGTATCTCGCGCAGAACGGCGTCTGTGAGGATTCGATCACCTAGCAATTGCCACCCGGCTATCACCAGTAAAGCCGGTATCGCGCACCAAAGCGCTGTCAAAATTCCGTAATAGGCGGGTAGCGAGTGCAACCGGCGGACCAAGCGACTGCCGCCCACAACGCGGATCGCACGAGCTCGGCCCAGACGGTATCCGACTAGAGCGAGCAAAATAATGACCAGAACCAGATCGGATGTCTGCACGTGCCACTACACCTTTTTAACCGGAACAGACTTAACGCAATAAGCTCGCAGCGACGCTCCTGCAGCTGAAGCTCGCTGGCCTAGAGGCGCCTCTCTAAGTATTACAGCGAAAGTGACGCAAATCTCGGTAGGATTAGCGTCGCGGCAAAGTATTTCTAATTTGTTACAATTTTACAAATCCTTAGTCCGGCAGGCGCCATGCCAAGCTCGCGTTAAGGCAATTAGGCGCCTTGCTGCGCTGGCCTGACTCAAGTGCAAATATGGCCACGCAAGAATTCGACGCAAGTGCCCATGCCTTGCCAGACCGGGAGTTGAACGATGACCGACGTGCTATCGCTGTCTAAAGATCTGATCTCACGCCCATCCATCAGTCCGGAGGATGCTGGTTGCCAAGAAATACTCAAAACTCGGCTCAGTGCCTCGGGATTCACGATCGAATCGCTTCCGTTCGGCAAAGTCGAGAATTTTTGGGCCTCACATGGACAGGGTAGCCCTACAGTGTGCTTTGTAGGGCACACCGACGTCGTTCCCCCGGGTCCTCGCGAGGATTGGCAGACCGACCCATTCGTACCGACCGTTAAGGATGGGCTTTTGTATGGACGGGGATCGGCTGATATGAAAACGGGACTCGCCGCCATGACCACCGCCTGCGAGGAGTTTATCGCGCGACACCCGCAGCACCAAGGCCGCCTGTGCCTGCTGATAACCAGCGATGAGGAAGGCCCGGCTATAGACGGCACGCGACGGGTGGCGGAGCTGTTAGCGAAACGAAAGGAAATTATCGACTACTGCATCGTCGGCGAGCCATCCAGTGAAAATACCTTCGGTGATGTGGTCAAAGTCGGCCGCAGGGGCTCACTATCCGGGCGACTCACTGTGCACGGTGTCCAAGGACACGTTGCCTACCCCCAAAGCGCGCTGAACCCGGTGCATGCCTTCGCGCCGGCTCTAACTGAACTATCCAGCCGCACCTGGGATGAGGGCTATGAACATTTTCAACCGACCAGTTTTCAGGTCTCTAATTTGAGTGCGGGAACCGGTGCCCCGAACGTGATTCCTGGAGAACTCAAGGTCCGCTTCAACATCCGATTCTGCCCGGCCCAAACTGTCGAAGCGCTACAAGAGACGGTCCATCAAATTCTTGACAGACACGGTATTAACTATGAATTGGAATGGTTTGTCAGTGGCCTTCCCTTTTACACACCACCGGGACTACTGTCCGCAGCCGCCATTGCAGCGCTTAAGAGCGTGACTGGAAATACACCACGTCTGTCGACCGGTGGCGGCACATCCGATGGCCGCTTCATCGCACCTATGGGGGCGCAGGTTATTGAGATTGGTGTCGTCAACGCAACTATACATAAAGTCGATGAACACGTACGCATTGACGACTTACAGCCGCTACACAATACCTATGTTGCGATGCTTCAAACCCTACTCGTAACTACCTAAAGATAAAACTTAAAAAAAAATATAGCCGTAACCGGACTGTCTCAAATTTTCGGCAAGATCAAAAAGTGAGACGAGAAAAATACTTAGAATGGGCTAAGATTTTTAACTCGCTTCAGGCTAACACCACTTTTTGAAACTGTGCTTAAGTTGGGGACGCGACGTTGAAAGACTTCTTGAGTGCCCGAGCTAAAACGGCTCTCTCCCGCCACCAGCGAGAGGTCGTAACCCACATACGCGAGCTGCAAGCTTCAGACCGTGTGTTATCGGGTGCATTGTCAGCCTGTGACGCCGCAACGCAGCGCGAAAGCATGGAAAACCATTTAGAAGCGGCTCAGGAGTTACGAGTAGCTCTACAACGACTCGAAGCATTCGTCCTACAAAAACTGGTGGGCCCGAGCGCAACAAAAGAATCCACCCACTGGGCTATTGCGCCTGGTAGTTCGTCGATGGATCATGACTCTGACGAGTAACAGGCAAAGAAGCTTTGCCGGTTGATGAAAACCCTAACCATAATCAATAGCAATACTTACTCAAAACCGACGAGTTCGGTAGGCCTTGCGCCAATTATTGTAGACACCATAGACACCCAAACTCAGGAATAGCCCGAGCGTCCAGACCGGCATCGCTAGACCTAAGAATTGCCAATCGATCTTCTGGCATTCAGCACCACCACGGAAAACCCGAAGTAGCACTTCACTGGGTGGCAGCATCTGAAACATAAATTCCAAACTGGCACCGCAGGCGCCAACTGATCCTGCCGGTTGTGCTTGAATCCACACGTGTCGACCCGCTATGAGGCAGCCACATAAAGACAGAAGCCCAAGCGCAAACGCGTATCCACGACTCCCACCCCTTCGTGGATCATGCGCACAGGCTACAAAGAAAACCACGCCCAACGAAATCATCACTACACGCTGGAATATGCACAGATGGCAGGGCTCCAAACCCTGAACTTCCTGGACGTATAGCGCATACGCCATGGCCAACACGCACGCTGTGAGACCAAGCCCGTTTCCTAACCGGCGACTCGGCTCAAGACCATTATTTGGCACGAAAGTCATTTAGCGTCTTCCCGTCAACTTTAATTCACGCTCTACGTCATCGAGCTCGGTATGTCGGATATCCTTTCCATGCACCATATAAACCACATACTCGCTAACGTTCTTCGCGTGGTCGCCAATTCGCTCAAGCGCACGGGCCATCCACAACACATCCAGAGACCTACGCATTGTGCGAGGGTCTTCCATCATGAACGTGATGCATTGTCGCTGAATGGCTTCATATTCCTCATCGATAAATCGATCTTCGCGACAAAGTCTCAAAGCAGAATCCGCGTCCATTCGCGCAAACGCATCCAGCGCTTCATGCAATAAACGCTGAGCCAGGCGCCCTAGGTGCTTAATCTCGCGATACCGGTCGCCAGGCCGTTCAACCATTGCCAACCGAGTTGCAATAACTGCAACCTTCTCCGCCTCATCCCCGATACGCTCAAGATCCGTGATGGTTTTAATTACAGCGACAATGAGCCGAAGGTCCGAAGCCGCCGGAGAGCGAGTAGCCAATAAGCGACTGCACTCTTCATCAATACTTACTTCCATCTCATTGACCTTATGATCGTCATGAGACACTTTAAGACCTAACTCGCTGTCACCTTCTATGAGCGAAGCCACCGCCGACTGCAACTGCAGTTCAACGAATCCGCCCATATTCAATACGCGCCCGCGCAACGCCTCTAAATCACCATCGAATCGTCGGGAAATATGATGACCTAATGCAGAGCCTTCCATTCCATCCCCTTAAAATCTCTCTCGACGAATATTTGAGACGTCAAGTCGGTACCGTTACCCTAAGACCAGAGCGTTCTTCAGCCTAATTCGGGACATATTGGTCTAAGGTCGGTAAGATTTTCGCAGCAAACTCTTGCAAATCATGATCTGCCTGATCGACACTCATTCCATTCCCTATCGGCGCGACCAAGCGAACTAAGGCGCCGTCCGTACGATGTCGGACCAGGCCGTCCCACAGCAGATACCATTTGACTGAAAATTCGCTGGTGATAACACGACCGCGCTGCTGAAACCAATAGTAAACCAGCTGCTTGTCGCGCCCAAGTTCAATAATAGCCCGATTCACCGTCAGGGGCGTCTCACCGACCCGCAAACCAGGCAGCGCGCGCTGGCCAAAGTCAGACATGATCCACCCACCACCCGGCAGACAAGAACGTGGCGAGTGTACCGATTGCCCTGTGCGCTGGGAATTGTAGTAAGCAATATACAAACTTACAGTTTGACCTGAGCTACCCGTAAAGTCCGACAGAAGATAGTCGTCCAACTGAAGTACATCCTGATACTCAGCCTCCAGGCCATGGCGGTGGCCCGACCATGGCCCAAGCCTATCTGGGAACGCGGCAAACTCCGTGCGCGCGGGAACCGTATCAACGGGTGCCGGAGCAAATTGATGGAGCATAGCCAGTGCAGCAACTACCACAGCCGCACCGACCATTGAATTCGAAATGGGGGTAATACGCGTCACCGTGCCGGCCGGACGTACAGCAGGCTCTGGAATACCAAAGGCCTCTTTCCAAGCGACGGTATTCCCGTTCAGCCGATGTAATCGAACCAACAGCCAGAACATCAATGCACCGGTGAGCATGAACATTGCCCAACCTTGGAAATCGTGTATCGCCCCTTCGGCCCACGCCGGGCCGAAATGATCAACCAGAAGACCGATAGAGCCGATTCTCAGACTATTAGTTATTAAAGTCAGAGGCAGACTAGACAGAGCGATGACTACTCTCTTCCAGAAAGCTCCCTGATATAAATACCCCATTAAGGCGCCTAATGTGAGCAGGGGAAAAAGATAACGTAAGCCGCTGCAAGCTTCGGCGACCTCAAGCTTGTACACCCCCAAGTCGATGACATTTCCCTGCAGTAGAACCGTGGTGCCAAACGCACGGATCACCAGCACACCAATGTTTGAAGACCACGACTGCAACGTGGACGACAGGTTATTCAGAAAGAATACCGGCAGCGGGATTGCCAGCAGCAACAAGAAAATGGGGGCAATGACCAACCCAAATCCCTTTCGTCCAAGAAATGCAACTGAAACGCCAAGAAGTAGAAACCAGTACCCGACATTGTCCACGATATGCAAGGTTGCGAGGCGCCCAATCCAATACACAAAAGCTGCAAAAATGATGATGGCAACGCCCACCCAACTACCCACCAGAGGTAGTTCTTCTAGCAGGTCGCGGCGGTTCCAAATCAGGAACGCACTGATTACCGGAATTAGGATACCGTGGCTATATTCCGCTGAGGTTAGCCACCAGCGCCACAACCATTCCAGGGCGTCGGTGAAAGGCCACGCGGACACCAGCAGCACTATCGCAAGCAACAAAAATGAACTTAGCGACGGCCGGTGAAGAACCAGAGGCTTAAAGGTATTGGGTTGCCCATCCGCCGGTGTATTGCTGTTCGCCACGTTTAATTCCCTATCATTATTTAAGCCACTGGCTCTTAAAACGGTGCTGACAAGTTCAGCTAATGAATAACAGGCGCACCGCAAGACTTCCGGACGCCACAAGCGCCATTAATCGCACATTCTGCGCAGAAACACTCGGGTCGGCCAAAATAACCTCCAACCCGTACGACAATACGACCAGTTTAGCCACAAGCATGGGCACGAATCCGGGTAGCAGGTCCAGATCCGGCAAGTTTGGCACTACGAGCGTCACGAACAAAATCAGCAAATCTAGTCCGGTAATTCCAAATTTCTTAGCCGTCGTGGCGCGCAGCGTCAAGACCGAGGATAAGGCTACCAAGACGACTAAAATCCAATCTAAGCGAGGCGCCCAACTCACGGCATTTATCACGCTGACGTCAGAAAAAACAAAGGCGGCAACAATCGCATACAGACAGCCTTTATCGAGCATATCTATTGCCGAGCCGCGCCTAACGGTTGCTTGGAAAATCATGACGACGACGCTCGCAACGACGGCAAAACGCACATCTGTCGCAACCACTGGCTTTTCAGATAACAGCAAAAGACCAAAACCAACGAAAGCAGAGACCAGCAACGAGAAAAAGATGCTCCGTGCTTGGTCACTCACCAACCAACTGCCGATGCTGCCTGATCGACGCGGTAATGATTCACCCGAACGACCCAACTTCCAACCACGCCGCTCTGAAAAACCTAAGCAAAATAGACAAAGGAAGGCAAACGTGACGTAAGTCGCAATGATGATGGAGTCAAATTGGAAACGTTCAAGGTACGCCACTAAAAACAAAACAATTTGTAGGGCATAAATAATCATTACAGCCTGGTGATGTGCCAGACCCAGCCCGAGTAGACGATGGTGCAGATGCATTTTGTCTGGCTTGAATGGGGAAGTGCCGGCAATGAGTCTGCGAATCATCACCTGCAAAGTATCCAGAATGGGTACCCCCAGCAACAATACCGGCAGAGAAGCGCTAAGGGGACTAACCGACTTCTGGGTCGCAAGTAGACCAATAGCTCCGATAGCGAATCCTAGTAGTTGGCTACCGGCGTCCCCCATAAAGACTATAGCCGGGAAAGTATTGAAACGCAGAAAACCCAAAACGGCTCCAGCAAGTCCAACGCAAAGTGCTAGAGCAAGAAATTGATTTGCCGAATAGCACAGCCACGAAAGCCCGCATAAACATAAAAACGCCGTTCCGCCAGCTAAACCGTCTAAGCCATCTGAGAGATTAACTGCGTTAGTCACCCCTACGAGATAAAATACCGCCAGTGCGATCCCGACCACGCGTGGAATCTCAATAGGCTCCGGCAATGTCAAACTGTGGATTTCTAGCGATCCACCGATCACCAGAAAAAAACAGGCAGCAAACTGGACTGAAAACTTAATCTTAAAATCAAGATTGAAGCGATCATCGAGTACACCAAAGACAAAAATAATCCCGGAGGAGGCCAAAAAAAGCACTTCCTCGGAATCAAACGAACCCCGTGAAAACAGTGTGGCCGCCAGCGCACCGGCCGCAATCGCGATTCCGCCGACACGAGGGATACGCACAGCATGGATTTTGCGATGATCCGGCTCATCCACAAGTCCAAGGGGCGCTGCAATCTTTAGCAGCAACGGCATGAGCGCCATGGTGAACACCATGCTTATCACGAATGGCAGAACGACGCTCATAAGTGCACAGCGCCCACGCCGGTTGCAAGTGCATTCAACCGTAGTGACACGAGCCCACTCCAAATTGGAATGCGGTCAGCGCAGTGGCCGTTCTGGAATAGATCAACTTGTAAAATCAAGAGTGCGCCTTTGCACAAAAAGCCCAGACCAATCGACCAAACAGTGTGCGAACAAATTGTGACAAGGGTATGTAGTGAAGGATTAGGGAGGCTGCCTAGCCCTCTTTTTTCGACTCTAATCCACCGCAGGACGCTCGTCGGGATAAATCAATTACAGCGTCAGAGATTGCCCGGGTGGTGTGAGGGACCGACCACTCCGCAATATGTCGAAGCGCCTGCGCACCATGTGCAGCCAGCCCCTCCGCTCCCAGTTGACAGGCCCTCTTCAACGCTCTGCCAAGATCGTCAGGATCACCGGCTCGGACAACCCAGCCGGTTTGATTTTCAATAACTAAATCACGCGCACAACCAACCCGATCACTAACAATGACCGGCCGCCCTGATGCCATTGCCTCGTTCACAGCAAGACCCCAAGTTTCACCCGGCCCCATAGATGGAAGAACAAAGACGTTGGCCAAACGGTAAACCGCCGGCATTAGGCTCTGGTTCTGGAATGGCATAAAATGAATATGGTCGTGACCCTCGGCCAACATCCGTAACTCCGGCTCAAGTTCGCCGTTTCCCACTAAAACCAAATGTGCCTCAGCCTTAAGTTTAGTGAATTGTTTAATAAGCAAATCAGGCACTTTTTTTGACTGAAATTTTCCCGCAAACAAGACCACTACCGCCGCCTCGGGTATGCGCAGCTGACGCCTAAACTGAGTAGCCTGGTGCTCTGCGTCACCCGACCTATCTGCAAAAAACTCGTTGTTAACGCAATGCGGACTAATTGAGATTTTAGAAACGCGGACCCCCGCCTCCAAAAAATAATCCCTGTTGTCCTGACCGACAGCCAGCGCATGATCGATTTTCCGGTAAACCATCCTCAGCACAATTTTTCGAAGGACCCGTCGCCAGGTAGGCATTGGATCAAGGAGGGTAGAATCCCCTCGAAAAAAAACCGGCAATCTACCCTTAAAGTAAGACATTGCACGGAAATGTGAATATTTGTTCCAACCAAATATCAACAGTGCTTCAGCACCCCAGGCTTCAATCCGTGAAACTAGCTCAGGATTACGCAAACCCAAAAAACCAGAAGAATCAGGACGAGCAATGTTTGGCACGACCTGGTACGCGTAGCCCGTACGCAGCGGCGTGTCCCATTCGATGGTTTTACCGAAGCCCACGTCATACACCTGCCCTCCGACAGCTTGTGACCACGTGTAAAACACACAGATCTCAAGCCGACCCTCTAGAGCTAAGGCCTGGAAAACGGGTGCGTAGTACTGCACCGGATGGGTCAGGACAACGGCCAATCGCAGTTTATGACTCACGCTAGCGCATCAAATTGGGAAATAACGGTGCACTACCAATTTCCTCAGCAGTGCGCACAGTATTCGCGTCGGTCGTTAGGGTCTTCACACGTGCAAATATCACGTGCAGGAGCATGATAAATCCAACGGTCCGCACCCAAACTGCGTATGGGGTAGCAACGCTTCCTTCAAAGCCTAGCCCTAACACAGACAAAGTGGTGAGCAGCACCAGCAAACGAGTCAGTGTGGCCCGTTTGGACAAATCAAACACGCGCCCTACCCACCCGAACATCATACCAATAGCCAACATCCCACCGATGGCTCCTGCCCATCCGAAGTTCCAATACAGCTCACCCAAGTGTGACGGGGAAATATACGTATCCTCACCGGCACCAATACGAAATTCTGTATTGAACAAGATACCGACTGCAGATCCTGCCTTATCAGGCATCAAAAATCGGGGAATAAAGACAGTCAAGAGCGGTGCGAGCGTGGCGCCGTTCTGCCATTGCACATCTAGACCGGTATGCTGAACGATCAAATCGACGCTTGGCTTCATATTCTCACGTTCAAGAATTGACTCTGCGCGCTCTCGGCTTCGACCGGAACTTACCTGAGTTCGGGTTTTAAACGCCTCAGCCACGTACTTACCGAAGTTCGCTGCAGCCTCATAACGCGTCGTATTTCCCTCTCCAATAGCATGCCGATAGGCCTGAAGCACAGGAAAGAGCAAGCTTGACGCAACCGCGGCAGCTATTGCCCAACGCCAGGGAAACTGCCCTCTTACTAACAGGAGGGTAGCCACAACAATCACGCCACCGATCAAGGCCGTGGCCTTCACATCGATAAGCAGTGCCAAAATAACCTGACTCACCAACATAATTAAAATAAGGACTAGTCCGGTCACGCTGCGCCTTTTGGCATACGAATAAGCAAGGCAAACGATGCCCAAACTGCGCACATAGTTGCCCAAAATAACAAGCGCCGAAAGGTAAGGCCCCAACATGTTAAGCCCGCGTCCAATAGACGCACCCGTTTTATCGGGAGCCACAACCAGCTGTAACACAAGGTCTGACACACCCCCAGCGATCAATAAAATGAATCCAACCACAACCACGGTATTAGGCGGCCAGTCATTAGTGAATAATTCCTTGGTTTGCGTTGAAGCACCGGAGAATCCGGCACTCAGGTAGTACCCCAAGAGAAAGGCGGCACCACCCAAAAGGGCCAACACCTCGGTGGTATCAATTAACCCCGAACCGGGGTTCACCGAGTCGGTCACGCCCAGCAGAATCTCGAGATCAATTGCTCCGAAAAAAATAAAATACATCGCCATGAAAGCAACCAGCAGCATGAAGCGATCGTTAACACGACGAACGCTTAGCAGTGGGGCCGAACATAAGGCGAATAGCAAAATCAGGTGCAGCATACGTGGGGATGCAGCCCCACCGACTGTGGAGCCGACGAAGATGAGCAGTACAAACGCTAGATTTAACGGCAAGTAAAATCGCTGTAAATTCATGATTGCCCTATTAAATCTCAGCCCAACCTAGGCCCACTCCAAATCATACGCAAGCCCTGATGCTCAGGCGTTCAATTCGCCGCCAAAATCGACACGCAACTTTAATAAAAATGAAACATGCCTTATTACAGACCATCGAATAATAGCGCGTTACTTGCAGAGATTGAGTGATTCGCGAACCGCTGCCTCACGTTTATTTGAGACTTATTATGCATTTTGACGAAATACCGGATGCGCGCTCTGCTCAAGCCGACTCTGGGGCGCAAAATTTCGTTGTCCGGTACATCGGCCAGTACTTTACGTTGGATGCCGGATCGGCTGTTAAATACCCAGCTCGCTATGGCTTACTGGATGGGGTCCGCGGGCTCGCGGCTTTGGCTGTGGTCCTAACACATCATGGTCTAGAATTTCTTGGCCACGATGCGGTGCTGATGTTTTTTATTGTCAGCGGATACTGCATTGCCAGTTCAGCCTATAAATCGATAAGCGTCGGGCATACCGGAAACACCGGTCTTTATCGCTTTATATGGCGTCGATTAAAACGTATTTATCCTCCTTACGCGCTGTCCCTTATATTTTTTGCTATCACACGCATCCTACGCGATCATTTCACCAAGGGGTCGCCAGTGCAATGGGATCCGCTCGTTTGGCTGCAAAGCTTTACGCTGACTCAATGGACGCATCTGATCAGCCACCCAGCGTCTTCCCCAACTGACAATGCCTCGCTTTTGGTGACCGCTCACTGGTCTTTAAATTACGAAGAACAATTTTATTTAATTGTCGCTTTCTGCCTCTGGGCCTCTGGGGACTCACTCAAAAAATTGCCAGTGTTCTTCGCAACATTAACCGTGATTAGCTTATGTTGGCTCGGTGTTTTTGGTTCCGACACTTTTCATGGCGTTTTCTTCGAATATTGGCCCCACTTCGCGATCGGAGCCGGACTTTTTTTCATCCTGTGCGCCACCAGCATACGAGCTTTAAGAACAGTTTTTTTTCTCGCCTTGGTTTATTTAACCCTTCGTGCCGTGGGGTCAGAACTCGGTCTCCTACCTCACACATCAAGCAGGCTAATTAACGATTTCACCGTTCTAGGACTCGCAGGAATAATCCTAATGTTAGCGAGGCCACTAAGCGAACGCATTACAGACCATATTCTTTGGCTACCGCTCAGTGCGCTTGGCACCATTTCTTACAGTCTCTATCTGATCCATCAGTTTAATATTACTCTTTCTAATGCCGGTGCAAGCCTGCTGACCGGAAAGCATGCGCCCTTCGCCATTCACACTACGATGGCGATACTCATCCAAATCGCTCTAGCGATTATATTTTGGTACTTATGCGAACGACCGTTCACCGGGACTGCAAATGATGGTCGGCAGCCGACTGCGACAATCGCCGGCTAGTTTTAGCACTTGGAAGACAAAATACGATTCTCAGAGGGGTAAAGACTTTTCCAGTCTCTCTAATTCCGCGCATTTGATCGAAATAAAGTATTCATAAATCGCTTGTAAGGCAGAGTAAGTGAAGCCGGCGCGGCCATCCAAGAATCCGCAGCGAAAAACGTAGTAATAGAAAAATTTGATCAAAGGTCGACCGGGAAGACGGAAGAATAAATCTTTAAGCGCCCGGCGCCGCTCATTGGGGTCAGAAGTCATTAATTTTGCTGTCGAATGCCGCTCGCCAGCTCTAACTTTACGAAGCTCTTTTGCCTCTAGATCTGAATAATTGTTATGCCGAGCGATCCAGTGAGCGACGCCATGGCTAAAAGGGTAATGATGTATGTGTCCCTCAATCTGACCGATCTCACCCTCGACGATAGCCACCGGGTTCACCAGACGCTCGTAACGCATTTTTTCCGGCCGAAAAAACCGCACTAACCAGGTAGGATACAGTTGGGCGTGCTTGAGCCAGCGCCCCATGAAAAAATCCTTACGACGAATACGATATGCCGTGCAGGACTCGTTACTAGATGCAGCACGCAAGACATCGTCACGTAATTCTTGGGTGCAACGCTCATCGGCGTCTAAATACAGAACCCAAGGGTTTTTAAAATCAATGTTGGCCATGGCCCAGTTTTGATGGGCCGCCCAGTTGTCAAACGCTCTCTCGACCACGCGGGCACCTTTCTGCTCAGCGATCGCCCTTGTCTGGTCGTGGCTTAATGAATCCAGCACCACAATGTCGTTAGACCAAGCCAGTGAATCTAGGCAAGCGGCGATATTTACCTCCTCATTCAAGGTAAGGATCAGGACTGAAACGGTCATGGTGGCCATCCTTTGCTTATCATGCTGCCTAATATAGCAATTGCTGTACCTTGGCGTCCGCGAGTCAATCAAAACTCGCTCCGGTAAGAATTTCGTAACATTTTATCCGGCGTGGCGGTATCACCCAGAGGCTCCGCATAAACCAGGCAGCAGGGTTACATAAAGCCCATAAAAAACGCACTTCGCCAAAAATCTACTCGCTGGTAGCAGTTGGCATATTGATCCGTTACGCTGAGGGGTTAGTGTTAACCCTACTACGCCCTGTTCTAGTCAAAGCCGGAGAGCGTCGTGTTGGATTTCGTTATAACCGCGAAGTTGCTGATTGCTGTGTCGTCCATACTCGCTGGTTTGGCGTTTCTAAGGTGGCCCTACATTCAGCAGATTTCGAAGCAACGGTTTGATTATTCAGCCGTTGTGTTGCTTCTTTTCTGTCGGGCTGGCCTTTTCGTAATCGTCATGGTGCTTATGCGCTTTGAAGCAACCGCGGATGTGGTTGTGTACTACGATGAGGCCCGCCGCACGTTAGCCGGCGGGGTACCTTTCAAGGATTTTTTTACAGCCTATAGCCCCCTGTTCCCCTACATGGCCTCCGTACCACTATCCCTTTGGGACTCACCCAAAGCGATAATGTTAGTTGCGATCATCCTTGAAGCATGTGCTTTGCCGCTATGGCTTCAATTTGCGCGGGGTTGTTTCCAGGAGCGCATCGTTAGAAACGCAACCGTACTTTATTGTGTCAATCCGTTCAGTGAATTGACGATACCGCTGATGGGCCAAAATCACGTTTGGATTTCATTTTTATTGGCTCTAAGCCTGACTGGTGCACCGCAAGTCGGCCGTCGTGTACGTGATTTTGCCTCTGGCTTTGCATTCTCGTTGAGCACGGTGCTAGTGAAATGGCTGGCTCTTTTGTATGCGCCCGTTTTATTTATGAGATCAACGTACAGAAAATATTGGCTAATTGCCTTAATCCTTCCGATTGTTGGGCTGTACGGTCTATGGGCAACAAACTTTGGAGCCAGCGCCTTGGTAGGCAATTTGAAGTTTCATGCCAACATGAATTCTTCGGGTAATTTGCCTTATCTACTGACAATTTTTGGTGTAAACCTCAGTGATGGTCCCACTTCGGCAGCACTGGCTGGCTTGGGCCTCTGTTTGCTGGGTATTGTTTTTCTGATTCCGGCAATCCGCTTGCGGCACTTCTCAGATTTGGTTACCTGCTGCATGCTCGTTGCCGTTACCCTGACATTTCTCTTTGCCAGTAAAAAAGCTTTCACCTACTACTTAATTATGGCGTTTTATCCTTTTTGTTTGGTGGTGGCCAGCACCCGCCATAAGCCGCTCGCTTATTTACCAGTTCTTGTATTTCTCGGACTGGCTGGCATTGAACCTTCGCTATGGTTTCGGTGGCTTCATTCTGCGAATCTCAACGTGATTACAACAACTGGCTTTAGTGCCTATCGTAATCAAGTATTGACGTTCTTTTGCGCTGAGATCGCCCTCCTTATTGGCTATATAGTGTTTGTACTTGAGTCATTAAACCTCGCTTTATCGCATCACAAAGATATAACCGCTCGTCCTATTAGTTCTCGGAGCCCAGACGCATGAAAGCTGTCATTGTCTTACCTACCTATAACGAACGTGACAACATTCTCCCTTTACTAGCGGCCCTGAGAACCGAAGAGCCGAATATTCGTGACTTTAGGTTAGAGATACTTGTTGTTGACGACTCCTCACCCGATGGAACAGGTGAGCTTGTCCGAGACGCCCAGCAAACGATGCCCAATCTGCATCTGCTAATTGGCCAAAAAAAAGGCTTGGGAGCCGCCTATATTCGAGGTATCACGCACGCCTTAGACATTTTAAAGGCAGATGCCGTGCTCGAAATGGATGCAGATTTCTCGCATGACCCAAGGGACGTCAAGCGGCTGCTTGTAAATATCGCCTACGGCGCAGACTTTGTGATCGGTAGTCGTTACGTCCCTGGAGGCACAATCCCAGGCCAATGGAGCCTGTTAAGACGACTCAATTCTAGTGTCGGCAATTTTGTCGCCCGAAACCTTGCGGGTCTTACAAGAGTACGGGATTGCACCGCCGGCTTCAGAGCGATAAGCGCCGCCCTCCTGCATCGAATCGATTTGAAGTCGCTCAAGGTTCAAGGCTATGCGTTTCAGGTAACACTATTGCATGAGGCCATCATTGCCGGCGCTCGAGTGGTTGAAATTCCTGTAGATTTCACCGACCGAACAGCAGGCGAGTCAAAGCTTGGCATAAGAGACATATTAGAGTTCATACTCAATGCAGCCCAAATTCGGCTTCGGTCGAATACAACATTTATCAAGTTTTCCTTGGTTGGCCTCAGCGGCGTTGCGGTTAATCTAATTGTATTTTCTGCCTTGCTTTCCTTCGGGTTTAATAAACTTCTTGCCTCGGCGCTCGCAATTGAAGCAAGTATCATTGGAAATTTTATTTTAAATAATCAATGGACTTTCAAAGATCGCGCTCGCTCAGAGTCATTGCCGGTGCGCGGCTTGAAGTTCAATGCTGTGTCGCTAATCAGCTTGAGCGTTAGCTTTGGCACCTTCATGTTTCTACAAACCATTCACCCCGATGGGTCTCCCGTGTTACACCAACTGGTGGGAATTGCGCCTGCAATGGTTGTGAATTATTTTATGAATTCATACTGGACATTCAGAAGAGTTAAGTCAGTTACTCAGGAAACGCGTGGACCAATGAGCGCATTCCAAGAAGATCTAACAAATACGAAAAAACCGCAGCCTTGATAACCTAGCTCTAGCGAATTTCGCACCGTTACGCTGTAGTTTTTCGTCTTATTTTCGGCGGTTGTATGAGCGACGAGCGCAAAACCACAGTTGGCACTTCGAGATTACACGGTCTTGATTTTCTGCGAGGTGTAGCCATCCTTGCGGTCCTCACTATCCACGGCTCAAAAAGCTTTCCGGTTGATAGTGAATGGATAAATTCAGCCTTGCGGGTTGGCAATTTTGGCGTTCATCTTTTCTACTTAGTCTCAGCGCTTACCATGTGCTACATGTGGGAACTACGAAGTGGAGAACTTGCGCCCGTCAGAAGCTTTTACATCCGGCGATTTTTTCGTATAGCACCACTTTTTTGGTTGGCTATTCCTGCTTATTTGCTAGTAAACGGCGTCGGCATGAGTTACTGGGCGCCTGACGGAATCCACACACTCCAGATTGTTCTTACGGCCACTTTTCTTCATGGGTTCTGGCCTGACAGTATCAACAGTGTTGTACCTGGAGGATGGTCGATTGCCATTGAAATGACGTTTTATATAGTTTTCCCGTTTTTGATTATTTGGCTGCGCGAAAGAGCATCGGCCTATTTACTGGCGGGGTATCTATTATTTGTCTTAAATATTTTGCTCATACGCCCAAGCGTGAGCGCTTTTTTATCTGCTCACTACAGCACCAGTAGTGACTGGATCATCCGAGACTACTTGCATTTCTATTTCCCTAATCAAGTTCCAATTTTCCTTATTGGCTGTTACCTTTACTTTAGTCAGGGGAAACCCCGAAAAACACAAGATAAACTGACCGTCTTAGCGTGGCTCGTCACCGCTTTTTTCCTGCCAGTAGATTTCAAGAATGGGTATGGATTTGTTTCCATGTACTTTCTCTTAGCAGCATTTGTGGCACTGTGCCTTAAGATCGACGCACGAAATCCAATGATCGAACTGCTAGGGCGCCAGTCCTACGGAATATATCTCAGCCATTTTCTGGTTTTCTCAAGCTTAACTTCACTATTACCGACCGGCAATAAAGCCTTTGCTTTTCTAACGGCGATGTTAATAACAATCCCCTGCAGTTATTGTCTGGCAAAAATCTTAAATCACACGGTGGAAGAACCCATTCAACGTTGGGCTCGACGATTTACTGCAGGAACCAGGACTCAGAACATTATTGCTTGACGCCTCGTCAAGGACTGCCGTTTCCGTCAACGGAACACGAAACCTAGTACGACGTGTTTTAACTCAGTGCCTTAGTTCTTTTTTGCCACAAAGCTGGACATTCGTGCCAGTGAAGCAGCTAAGGATATGATCACAAATACCAACATAGGTATCGCATGCCTCTGCGATGCAAAGACTATGACATATGGTATTGAATAAGCCGCGATCAACGCTAATAGCCAGAGTGCATCAAAACGCCGTGTAAGTCGTGCTTCTATCAGCAGATGAACAATAGCTGCAAAAAAAAGAACTCGCGCAATAATCATCCAGGCAACACCAAGAGATTCGGCGGAACCGCCGTAGGGTTCTTTTTCAAGTTCGGCGCTAACCCTACGAGGCACTCGTTTAGGATCTATGAACATCGCCCAAGCTTTCATACCAGAAAAATGAAGTGCATCCATCGGATTCTCAAGAATCCACTGCTTGGCAAACTTGACGTAGTAATCGTTCCACTCCCACTCATTATGGAAGGGAGGTCTGCTTATCCAGTGACCCATCGGCACTATCTGACCATTGTCTAGAATGCCTTCTTTAGCACTAAAGATACGATCGACGCTAATATCCGGATAAATTTGGTAAGACTCCGAATTAAAACCTCGCAACAAATTTTCACCATTCCATGAGGACGAACTTGTCCATCGACCCGTGGTCTCCCAAGAGAAGGTGCCCCAGCCAATCACGGGAAGTCCTGCGATAAATACGACCGCAAGGGCTGTAAGGGGCCTAAAGCGCAGTTTATAAACGGAAAATGTGGCTATTCCCACCAAGAAAGGCAACATCGTAGTTTTCGTTAGATAACTTAACCCTGCACAGAGCACTAGCGCCAAGTAAAAAACAGAGTGAATTGAGCGCTTGTCTTGATTATCAGAAGATAGGATCGCTGCCAGCATCATGGCTTGTATTGCCATCAATTCAACCAGAAGCCCCTCTTCGTAATCCAAGCAAGCAGCGTGCTTGAGTACTTGCGGGCCGAGTAACGCAAAAACGAACAATAGTACCGTTGCAAACGATGGAGTGGACCGACGTGTCCAGATAATCAAAGCGCCGGCAACACCGATTGATGCCACTACCGCCTTCGCGGCGGCAACAGTGGCCATATTCGTTCCCACGAACGCAGACAGGGTGACAAGCATTATGGGTAACGCAGGCATACGTGTCGTGTACACGCAAGTATTCGGATCGATCGCCTCGAACGGCAAACCAAGGCAAGATCTATAGGCTCCGCTCTCAAGCAGGCTGTGGACATATCCACTGAATCCAAACATGACGTCGTGTACGTGTTGGGGGTTTGGATAAAGTACTCGGTAGACTATAAAGAGTTTTACAACCAAAGCGACGCCAACTACCGACATCATCAGAAAGCGAAACAAGTCACTACTTTTTGCAAACGGTAGCAATTTCATGGTTTTTTTGTATTTCCAATCAAGTCGCTTCGCAACGCCTGCGGAGCGCGGACACCGGTTAGTTGCTCGTGGAGGTCTACAACTACTTAAGATTGAAGCTATTCAAGAAGAAAGCCCTAACACTAGACACGAAATACCGAGTACTCGTGCCCATAAGGTCCAGTAGCCACACTGCCATGCGCGACCTGCATCGCACCAGCGGCCCTCGCCCAATTATTAACATCCTCTATTGGACGGTAATTGATCCATTGACGCGCCAGCACGAGATCATGGAGGCGATTCCACTCAGCACGCCAAGCCGGCTTACACACCATATCTTTATATATTAGGACGCCACCTGGCTTAAGGCGACTTAAAGCCGTCTCAATCACCGACCGGTGGTTGGTCACCGGAACATGGTGAAGCACGTCAATCAGCGAGACAACATCCACCTCACACGCAGGCCAATCTTGGGTCGCGTTCCATAATTCAAATCGCAGCCTGTCCGAAAGCTTGGCAGTCACGGCCATCCGCTCAGCCGCGCTAATTGCCGCAGAAGATGTGTCAAATCCATGTCCGCGTGCAGCAGGGTCGAAACTGGCCACCAGCCCCAGAAAAAGCCCCGCGCCGCAGCCGGCGTCTAATACGTGGGCCCCTTCCGGCACGTGTAACAACAAAGCCTCAAAAGGGCAGATATAAGGCCGTAGAGACTGGAGAAGGCGAGCGCCCAACGGGGCTGAGGCAAAAATTTTGCGCGCCGCAACAAGAACTTGGGATGAGGTGACTCTGGGCATAAATCTCTACATTGCAGCTAATTTGCTGACGCCTTTGGGATAGGACAAGCGGGAATTATAGTTGCTCAGGTAGGTCAGAAACGTTACACCGTATAACGCGTGTGGCAGATCGTTATTCCAAATTTCCATGATCCTTAGCGGCGACGTCGCCGGATAGTGGAGCGAATCTCGGTGAGTAAAAGTTCAACGCCATCCGGAACAATCAGCCTTACTAGAAGCGCTCCGCCAGCGAGCACCAAGGTGACTCGCGCAATAAAAGAAAGCCAGGCAAGCCCTCCAAGATTCGGTAGGGCAAGTCCCAAGGCGGCGATGAGGGTACCGGCGAATAGTGTCCGACTTAGGATTGTAAAAATACGTAATCCAGCCTGCCGAGTCAGTGGTAACACCTTAAGGATGTTTTCCCAAAACAGAATGCCCATAAGGGTCGCCGACAGCAGACTTGCCATGGGCGCACCCCACATCCCAAACCGAGTTAACAAGCACAGAGCCGCCACGTGGACTAAAGCTGAAATTCCATAGATTCGCGAAATTTCTTTGAAGTCACCACGGGCCTGCACTGCGTTGTACCCGACATGGCCAATTAATGAAACCCAGATCGCCAAGGCCATTAAGCTTGAGACCACGTGTCCAGCATAGAGATTTGAGCCCACCCAAATTGCGACAAATTGCGGATCGGCAGCAACCGCCACCCCAAAGCCGAGTGCAGCAAACAGAGGAATCAATATGACCAATATTTCGGTGACCTCAAGCATGCGGACGGTGTTGCGCTCTCCATACAAATGCGCCATCGATGGCGTCACGGCATGCGCTAATTCAAGAAGTAGCGCCTGTAATGTCTCATGAGCGCGAACTGTTAAGCCATATACGGCGGCGCTCGCAGGTCCCAGCAATCCGGCAACCACCACCGTGTTCGAGTTGGTCTGGACTTTCATCGCAATTGATGCCGAAAGCCAGTACCACGACCCAGCCATTAGGCTTTTGAACTCAGCCCATTGAAAGCTAAGCGTGACTTCTGAGTGGGCTACCAACGCTCGGATTAGTGCCGACAAGCCCGCAACCAAAACCAGACTGGATCTCATCAAAAGGCCGGCCGCCAACGCGTACAAGCTCCACCCATTAAATAGCAGCACGACGGTCAGAAGAACGCTCAATATATCCGCACTTAGGTTGGTCAATCCGACCACAATCGGGCGATGGAAGCTCCGGAGAAGTCCAAGGATCGAGGCGTTGAGAATCCCCACTCCACCCGTGACGATCGCTAGCTGAAAGCAGTATAAAGCGCGTGTTCTTGCAACTGGCTCAATAGCGTCTAACATCGGCAAAAACGGTGCGGTGGCGAACGCGATGGCTGCCAATAGTACAGCCATCAAGCCGCTGGCAACCAATCCGGAAATGACCGTAGATCCGACGCGGGAGTGTTCGCCAGAACCTAAATACTGTGCCACTCGCTGGCTTAAGGCACCGGATAGCCCAAAGTCCACAATGAATAAATTAACCAGCGCACCACCCGTCGCCATCCACAGGCCGAACTCCGAAAGTGGAATAAAACGCAGATAGATAGGCACTAAAACAATATTACGAACTAAGGCCAATGTAATTGTTGCATAGCCAAACACGGCGTTCCAAACGGCAGAGGCTCGTCGGTCAACCATCAGTTCAATTTCCTAAACTCTTAACGTTTCTAGTTACTACGACTAATGGCATTCACAATAAGCCGATGCAATTTTCTCGCAGCGTCGCCACGTTTTCACGCCATTATCAACCAAAGACTTCGCAACATTTGTGCAAATATTTCCGGACAGCAACACGTTCCATGCCATTTTGTCAGCAATACGAATTCCTACTCTCGGTGTCGTTATTCCCATCGCCGGGAATCCTCCACCGCGGGTAGCCGGCGAACCAGTGATATCAACAATTTTATTGTTGGCGATAATCGCGCCATCTATAAAGTGCCATTGATGAGGTGCTGCACCCTCAAACCACGTTGGCACAATACTTATAGCGCCACCGGCTAATGCATCAGCATGGCGGATGGTATTACCCTCTATCACCTCACCAAAGCCGGCGGTAGGTGGTGTAAATGTCGGGCTAGGTGAGGCTGCCAATCCCAAGGCGATCCCCGACCAACTTCGATCAGAATCCCAAAGATACTCACCGTCAATCAAGTTTCCACGCACTTCTACCCCGTATTCAAAGGATACCTCAGGGCCGTCCTGATCGGCCAAATGCGCAATCGTATATTGATGGCGTAGTGCGATCCCTCCTGTATCAAATAGCTTATTTCCGGAAATTATTGAGCTAATTGTATTTGCGTAAAAGCTCACGACTCCGCCGTCTGGTCCCGATGGATTAGCCTTACTACACAACGGCTGACGCTGATCAACGTAGTTGCCAACAATAAGAGCATCCCACACAGCTTTTACAACAACAACTCGACTGGTGTTATCCGGGATCACCTCCCAAGCTGGGGTGACCGACAACTCTGAGTTATCGTCGCTTTGGTAATGCTCAAGTCTTCGGCTTTGCCCAATACCCCTTCCGTCAACCACCTGTACGAAGTAGCCATCAAAGTAATGAGCAGGAAGGTGTCTTGCGAAGATTTCCTCCCGAAATTTATCCTTAATCGTCACAGAGTTTGAGGTGGCGGATATTACCGACGACGCGGCCTCCAGACCCGGGTCGTTCTGATTGTTATCGAATACAATCGCTTCGCCATCACCAATTCTATCGCCTGGGCATGTGATTACATTGCTAGCAACCAAAACATGCTCGTGATTGCCCCGCATGGCAAAGAATAGCGCCGCCCGCCATCCGGTTACATTTGACTGTTTATCATAGAGAAAGTCACGTGAGGCGCCGTCTACGGTGTTATCACTTAAATCTAAGCGATAAGACCCACCCAGTTGGCTAGCAATGGGACCGAGCAGTCGTGAACGATCCATTAAGCTTCCGGTCTTAAACACGTTATAACGAATCACGGAGTCTCGGATCGAAAATCTCTGTTCCAGATTCCCTGCGTCACCGTGCAACATCAAACCATACGCATAGGAGCCAAATACGTTATGGGTCAGATAAAGATGAGAAATGGGCCTTCCGGCGTCTGCCAGAGCCGTAAAGGTCCCATCAAAAATCACCTCCGAAATCACAATATCATCCACGATCCCCTTAGGATCCTGATGATAGGGGCGTCCAACCTGAACAAATGTTGGTCCATCACTTTGCGTGTGGCGCTCCAAATCTGAAAGTCGCACGCGGCGGATCTCATTGGATCCCTCGAGTATGAACACCGGCTTTCCAGTTAGGGCGCCAGGGCCGCGGACAATGGTTGTTTGAGCAGGGTCTACGCCCAGGATTTTGACTCCCGGTGGGACCAGAAAGGACGAGTCAGGTCCGTGTCCGTTCAAATCGCCAATCATCCATGTGCCCCGCTCGAACAAAACGGTCGCACCCATTTGAGCCGCTTTAGCTAATGCCGCGCGGATGCAGCGTGTCGCGTCTTGCGTTGGACTACCGGTACAGCCGAACGCCGAAACCGGGATCGTGCCCGCATCTGACGGGTCGGCCTTTACTACCAGTGACTGCTCTAAAGATTGCCACGAGGAGTTCCCTATGCGCAGCGATACCCGATAGGTACCCACAGGAAGTCGCTTAGGAAGGTCTGCCACAGCTGTGTAATGGGCCGTAGTGTCGAGGAGTCCCTTATCACTGGACAGTTCAAGTTCAAAGCTGCCTCGCAGGCCAGCCAGACGAAGGACCCATTTATTGGTTCCATTTATACTTAAGTTTCGGCCAACCAAGCGAAGTTGTCTGGGCAAACCTGCGATGGTTCGCGTGGCGTAGACTTGAGCAGGACTAAACCAGTTCACACGTGGGTCGTTTACCTTTACCGGATCACTGACTTGACCTAAAGGATTGCGTACCGACAGCCAATACGGTGTGTCTGCGCTTACGTCATGCGGCATCCGAACCACAATAGACGACGTGGAGGAGGCTTCAATAATGAGCGGGACCGGGACGCCACCAACGCCCGTTGTGTTGCCCTGAGCCTGCGGCAAGCTCGTGCCAAACACCCCCTCATCACTTTCAACCTTTTGATATGAAACTATGCTCTGAGCATCCAAGCCTATGCCAGATAAGCGAACCAACTCGTCAGGACCAGCCGTCTCCACCCCCCCCAATAAGTTAACGCGGTAGACCACAGGAGCTTGGGCGAGCAGGCGCCCCGACAACACCAAGCCCAAACATAGGATGGTCACAAGGCAAGCATCCCGCGTCCGTCTCCACCATTTAATGGCGCTCACCATTGACTTCCTTAATTAAGCGCGACCCAGGATTCCTCGAAATAAGCCACGACTCATCAATCGGCTCGCTAACGCACAAGAGTCAAGCAACCGGAGTTACGGTCATCATAACCCAGCTCCCCGCCGTGGAATTATGACGAGTTGTAACATTCTCCTGAGAAACTTCAGGGGTCCTAAATTCAGGCAAGGATGCCAGCGTGTTGGGTGAAATGACCGACCTTAAATCCCGACGTCTGGGTGCAGGCACCGCTTTTTCACGGACTGCCGGCGCAGCTCCACGCTCTGAGTCACTAGACGGGATGCGGGGCTTGGCTGCGCTAAGCGTACTACTGCTTCATTACACGCAGATATTTAGAGACACCAGTTACCCGAGCTTTACTTTCTTCGACCACTGGATGAGTTTTCTGTCCCGAACACCGCTAGTCGTGCTCTGGAGTGGCGGTCAAGCAGTTACCTTATTTTTCCTACTGTCAGGCTATGCGTTGTATCGCATGCTGAGCAATTCTCAGATTTCAACTTGGCACTACGTAATGCGCCGTATCATCCGGCTGTGGCCTCCTTATATTTTATCGATCTTACTAAGTGCCACAGCAATTTTTTTCATCGGCAGCCACCCGATACCCGGCCAGAGCAGCTGGCTAAATGAAACCTTGAGCACACATTTAACGTGGAGCACTTTTGTAAGGCACATCACCTTGGTGGGATTTTTTAATACGCAGACGATTAATCCAGCAGTTTGGTCACTGGTAATTGAGATGCGCTTATCTTTACTTTTTCCGCTGATCCTTTGGCTTTTGAAAAAATTGCCGTCCCAACTGGTGCTGGCTGTCAGCTTCGTTCTTTTCGTTCTTGGCACCTATTTGCGGATGAAGACCGGCGCCACGACAACATCAGTTTATGGAACTTTGATGTTTCAGGTGTATTTCGTCGCTGGCGCGATTATCGCCATGCAAGAGGCTGAACTGATCAGTCGCTACAACCAACTCTCGCGACTGAGCAGGGCCATGCTCGCAAGCTTGGCAATCGTCCTGTATGCCAACTTGCTGCATCTCTCGCCTACATTCAGCGCGATGCTAGGGGCCATACTGGTGATGATTATTGCGTTGAGTTCCAACACTTGTAAATGCCTGTTATCCAAGCCCATCACGCAATGGTTCGGGAAAATATCCTACAGTCTATATCTGTATCATTTTGCTGTTTTATTGATCTTTATCAACGCACTTAATGGCTTGGTGTCACTTCCCGTGATTGCAATCGGCGCACTGATCATGTCTGTAGGACTTGCTATTTTGTCCTACCGCCTGGTGGAGGTTCCGGCCATCGCACTTAGTCGAAAAATAAAATAAATGCAGCGCGTAGGTACGCTCGTCTCAAAAGACGCTCATGTGAGTAGCCTCTAGTAATTAGTTAGAAGCAGCACCGCCGCAACAAATCCACTGCCCCCGATGAGCAGTTGTGTATCCGTAAAAACGTCTCGGGTTGGGTTTTCACCGTGATTGGAAGTATGGATCAATAACAGGTACCTAAACAGGCAAAAAAGCACAAACGGTACGGTATAAATTAACCGAGTGGTGTGGTGAGTCAAAATTGTCTGTGGATCCAGCGTATACAGTCCGTAGCACAGCACTGTACCGGTCGCCGTAATGGCCAAGAACGTGTCTAACATTTCGCGAGAATATGAATCCAGAGAGGCACGACTTGCAGTCAGACCTCCCGCTTCCACCCACTCGGCGCGGCGCTTTCCGAACCCCAAAAACAAAGTTACAAACATTCCGGACAGAATCATCCAACCGGACGGCTGAATATACAGGCCCCAGGTGCCAGCCAGAATCCTCAGCATAAACCCTGAGGCGATACAAAAAACGTCAACTACCGCAAAGCGCTTCAGACGTAACGAATAGGCACAGTTAATCGTTAAATAAGCCAACACAACGATTAGTACGCGCATGTTTACCGCGCTAGCCGCCCAAACGGAAAGAGAAAGACAAACCGCGGCAGCTAAAAAACCTTGTGAGGGTGTCACCGCCCCACTGGCTAACGGACGAGTCCGCTTTTTAGGATGCGCGCGATCAGCATCACGATCTAAATAGTCATTGATAACGTAAACGCTGGAACCCATCAGACTGAACGCCATAAATGTCAACATAACGCTCGACAGGAGATCTAAGTCGCCAATTTTTCGGCCAAACAAGATCCCAGCAAAAATGAAAACGTTTTTCACCCATTGTTTAGGACGAAGCAAACGGACGAGGGCAAGGAGATTGTTAGTCATAAGTGCACGGTGCATTAATTTTGGGGGTTCAGACCACAGCCGGTAGTCTATGCTATCCGCTGTCGGGGTTTATACGCCTTTTCTGCAACATGATCGCAATAAGACGGGATCAAAATGCTAAATGGCTTGCCGTTGCTAGAACCCTGAGCCTTTAGAGAAAACCCCGGTAGGCTATGTCGCAATTCATCGTGATTAATGTCGTGGCGCGCTTCAACTCAGGCAGTGGAGGCCCACCACGAACCGTGATTGCGGTAGCTCGAGCTGGCATTAATCGATGGTCGAGTCATCTGATAACTACCGCGTTCACAGAACCTGATTCAGACCAGCTACTCATCGCTGAATATCCAGGCCCCGTGCAGTTGCTACCGCTGGCAGCTCAAACTTTACTCGGCGGGAGCCTTAGCGCTTTGGGGGTATGGTCGCTTAGTAAAAAAATCTCTTTAAACTTTAAGCAGCCCACGGTACTGCACCTGCACGGGATTTGGTCCCCGCTGTTTGTGGAACTCGCACGAGTCGCTCGCCGGCAAAAAATACCCTACATCGTGGCACCCCATGGAATGTTAGAGCCGTGGTCGTTGAGTGTGCGCTCGGCTAGAAAGTCTTTTGCCTTAAAAACCTATCAAGGCAGCATTTTCCGCCACGCCAGTGGCGTTCACACAACCAGTGAGGCGGAATTAAATAATGTAGTCGGCTTAAACCTGACTCCAGCGCCGCTTTTTGTTATCCCTAACGCCATAGAGACACCGCAACTGCAGCCGACCGCCAAATGGTCAGAGATCCCACGCAAGAGACTGCTCTTTTTATCCCGAGTGCATCCGAAAAAAGGTCTGGACATGCTCCTGGATGCCTGGGCGCAGCTCAATCCACAGGAATGGGAACTACGAATTGTTGGCAATGGCGAGACGTCTTACGTTAATGCTCTGCGTCAGCGATGCGCGGACCAAAGGATCGGCCACGTCAGCTTTCAAGGCCATGTGGATGGACTGGAGCGAGAGAACGAGTTTGCACGCGCGAGCGCCTTTATCTTACCGACCTTTAGTGAGAATTTCGGTAACGTGGTGGGCGAGGCAATGCTTCGCTCGCTGCCCGTAATCACTACCACCGGCACGCCATGGACTGCCGTAAGCGAGCAGAATCTGGGGTGGTATGTAGAACCAAACTTGCCCGGAATTCTTGACGCGTTGACTGGTTTATTCCGAACCTCGGAAAACGAAATGCAAGCCATGGCTGCTCGAGGCCGCGCCTATGTGCAGGCCCAACTCTCGGTAGCCGCGGTCAGTGACCGACTTTTTCATATGTATAGAACGGTTTTGGGCCTTAGTCCTTCGCAGCCGCTCACGGGCCCTTTAGGTGCGGCAAATATTGCGGCATCGCAGCAGAACTGAGGATGACCCGTCTTTCTACCATCGCCAGAGTCGAGGCAGAGGCGAATGCCAGAGTCATCGCCGGCCGCTCGAGTCTCACGCAAAACCTCCTAAGTACCGTGTTGCCAGCCTGGTGGAATGAGGGCACCGACCACCAACTGGGTGGTTATTTCGAAAAACGCCGTTTGGACGGAACGCCCGTAGAAGAGCCTCGACGAACGCGAGTCGTCGCCCGGCAAATATTTGTGTTTGCCGTCGCGAAAAGACTGGGCTGGTCAGGACCGGCGGATGTGGCATTAAGTCATGGGGCTAGTTTCCTTGTGAATAAGCTCAGGGTTCCCGAAGGCCATTACGCTGCCTGCGTGGATATGCAATCTGGCTTAGTCAATGCCAATTTTGATCTTTACGAGCAGGCCTTTGCTTTGCTGGCGCTGGCCTACCTACAGACAAGCGCGACCCACTCGGGTCAGGCCAGCCAGGAGGCCGGGCGGCTGTTAGACGTGCTCCACACCCGCTACAAGCACCCCAAGGCCGGATATCACGAGGGGCAACTGGGTGGCGCACCGTTACGCGCGAACCCGCACATGCACCTTCTAGAGGCTTTAATCGCCTGGTCGGCATTGAATGTGCACCCCCTCTCCGGGCGCTGTAGCGAATTGGCGGATGAGCTGTGCCAATTGGCCCTTAACTGCCTGATTCATGCTCCCACGGGTGTCCTGCACGAGTACTTTTCTGAGGACTGGGAACTTCACCCAAGTACCCTAGGTCAACTTTTTGAGCCCGGTCATCAATACGAATGGGGCTGGTTGCTAATTCGTTGGGGAACACACCGCAACCATTCGGGATTTATCAAAGCCGGGCAATCCCTCATTCACGCCGCCGAATCGCGAGGCATAAACCCGAGTACTGGTCTGATTTTTACCGAAATGCAGACCGGAGATATGGTGACTGACGGCCGAGCCAAGTTATGGCCACACACAGAACGAATCAAAGCCTGGTATGCCATGGCCGCTTGCGCTGAAAGAAGTGAGGACCGAACTTACGCACTTGACCGTTGCGCACAGGCCATCGATTTAACCCAACGCTTCTTCATCCCCGGCTCGCGCGGTCTTTGGACCGAGGTTATGGACGCCCAAGGCGAACGCATCGTCGAGCCATGTCGAGCCAGTAGCCTGTACCATATTGTTTGCGCAGTTGAGACCCTCCACAACTTCAATTCACTGACCCCTACGGTTATCGAAAAACCATGAACGCAATCGACAAAATGGCTTCGGTTAACGTGCTTTGCATCGGCGACGTCATGATTGACCGGTTCATCTCAGGATCGGTCCGCCGTATTTCACCAGAAAGTCCTGTGCCGGTACTGTCTATCAGTTCGACGCAATGCTTCCCAGGTGGTGCGGCCAACGTTGCTCGGAACATTTCCGCACTAGGCGGAAAATGCACGATCTTAAGTGTCGTAGGCGACGATGATGCCGGCAGAGAGCTTAAAAATGCAGTCATCACAACCCAAGCGGTTTCCTGCCACTTTGTGATTGACCCACGACGTCCCACAACAGAGAAAATTCGTTTCGTCTCTCAGGGCCAGCACATGCTGCGGGCGGATAACGAGAACAGTCAAACGATTGCCCCTGATACTGAATCGGCACTCATTTCGCTAATCGTCGAGCAGTTGCCAAGTCATCACGTTGTTGTTCTGTCTGATTACGCCAAAGGAGTTCTCTCGGATGCGGTGATCCAAGCCACCGTGGACTTGGCCCATGCGCACGGTAAGCCGGTGATTACCGATCCTAAATCTGCCCAGCTTTCACGCTACTCTGGAGCCACGGTGCTGACTCCAAACGCCAAGGAGGCTTTCGAGGCCACAGGCATTGAAGCGACTGACAGCGATGAACAGGCCGAACTGGCTGGAAAAAAAATCTTAAACACTGGTGAATTTGCCGGCGTCTTAATTACTCGTGCGCACCGAGGAATGAGTTTAGTGACTCGCAACGCCCCCACCCTGCACATCCCGGCTAATGCCCGAGAAGTCTTTGACGTCGTTGGCGCTGGTGACACGGTAGTCAGCACCCTCGCACTAGCAATAGGCAGTGGCGACACTTTGAGTGACGCAGCACGCCTGGCAAACGCGGCGGCCGGCGTGGTGGTTGGCAAGCGCGGCACCGCGACGCTGTCGCAGACCGAATTACGCGACGCCATGGCTCGCGCCACTAGCGGTCAGTTGGCGACGATCCAAAGCAAAATTTTTGCACTGCAAGATTTGCAAAATCTGGTTGCCTCCTGGCGCAAGGATGGCTACAGCGTGGGTTTCACGAACGGCTGTTTCGACGTCCTTCACGTTGGCCACCTGTCCATATTGGGATTTTCCAAAGCCCACTGCGGCCGTTTAGTCGTGGGAGTCAATAGTGATGCCTCAGTCAGCCGCCTGAAAGGACCCACCCGACCCATCAATCCGCAGCTCGATCGTGCTACGGTGATTGCTGCGCTCGTCTCAGTAGACGCTGTGGTCATCTTTGATGAGGACACACCTTTGGATCTCATCACGGCGCTGCAGCCGGACGTCTTAGTTAAGGGCGCAGATTATACGATCGACAAAATCGTGGGCGCCGATGTTGTGACTGCCCGCGGCGGCCAAGTGATCACCTGCGAATTAGTGCCTGGACGCAGCAGCACCCGAACCATTGAGGCCTCTCGCGGCAATGCGTCCTGACAAGTCGCCTATTGGGCTGGGTAACGGTTACCTCTGATGTTAGACCTGCAAGCCTTGGCACGGGAAAAAACTGTCATTATTTTTCGTTTAGGGAGCATTGGCGATACCGTCATTTCCTTGCCGTGCCTGCATGCTATCGCCAAAGCGACACCCAATGCCCGGCGCCTTGTCCTAACCAATTTTCCGGTCAATGCCAAAGCAGCGCCCTTAGAGGCCATACTCGGTCCAAGCGGCCTCATCCATGGCACGATGAAATTTCCGGCAGCGACGCGCTCGCCGCGTCAGATGTGGCTTCTGTTCAAAGAATTACGGCGCAGCGGCGCTAAAACTTTATTTTTCATGACCGAACGCCGGGGTGTTGCCGCCACCTGGCGTGATGTGTTGTTTTTTAAGCTGTGTGGACTCAAACAAATCATTGGCGCACCAGTAACTCGTGCGCTTAACCAAAGCCGCCATCTAGACTCCGGAGACATCGAGCCCGAGTGTGAACGGCTCGCCCGATGTTTTTCGGACAGTTTAAGCATTGATCTTAATAGCCAATCCTCATGGGACCTCAATCTTACGACTGCCGAAAAAAGCCGGGCGGCTGCGATATTGGATCCCTTTAATAGCAAACCTTTTTTGGCCATCAATATGGGAGGGAAACTCGCGCGCCAGCAATGGCCAGTCACCCATTGGCTAGAACTGGTCGCAAAACTCAGAGCCCGATTGCCCGGCTACGGTTTATTGATTATCGGTGCGCCCGATGATTTTAATCAGGCAGCTCGGGTGGCCGAGCGCTGGCACGCGCAGTTTTGCGTTAATGCCTGCGGCCAATTGAGTCCACGGGAGAGCGCGGCGGCGGTAGCCCACTGTCGGTTGTTTATAGGCCACGATTCCGGACCTATGCATTTGGCGGCCGCGGTAGGGGCACGCTGCGTGGGTTTGTTTGGCAATAATAACCCCCCACGGCGCTGGCATCCCTACGGACGCGACAACGTGGCTATCCATCGAATGAGCGGTATTGAAAATATTGGCGTGACGGAAGTCGAGGACGTTATCTTTGCTCAACTCGCCAAACCAGAATGGCCTGTATCGACCAATGGATAACCGTCCCACCCCATTTTTGTCAGGCAACGCTTCGCAGTCGCTGCGCCGATGAGAGCACCCATGTCCGACACCGCTGCTTTGCCCAAAAATCTTGAATCCTCGCCCATCGCCTTTCTAGACCGCGATGGCACCGTCATCCTTGAAAGAGAATACTTAAGCGACCCTGCTGGTGTTGAACTCGAAACGGCAGCAGTGGAGGGCCTACAGTTGCTCGTCGAGGCTGGCTATACGTTGGTGGTAGTCTCCAACCAGTCAGGTATCGGTAGAGGCATGTACACTTGGCATGACGCCGAGCGGGTTAATCAGCGAGTGAGTGAGTTGCTACTGCCACATCACGTAAAAATTTCCGCTTGGTACATGTGCCCGCACTCGCCCTCTGACAAGTGTGATTGTCGAAAACCCCTGCCGACGCTGGCCAAGCGAGCGAGTGCGGATCTAAGACTTTCACTCGATAACGCCATCATGATCGGTGATAAGCGTAGCGATATAGAATTTGCGCATGCGTTTGATGGTCTGGGACTGCTTGTCACCACCGGTCACGGCCAGACTGACAGATCTTGGGCTGACGACGCTAAAGTTCCCGTTCATAGCAATTTACTAGAAGCTGCGCGCCATGCGATACGTATCCAATCCGGTGAATTAACCGACGATCGTGAGACCCCGCAACGATGAGTGAAAAAGCCCTTCGACGCTCTCCACCTGTCGCTACGCATCTGTCGCGAAAAAATCGGATTTTGCGTGTGCTTTGGAATACGGTTTGGCTTCTACTCTATAGACCCAGCCCTGCACCCCTGCATGCTTGGCGGCGAACACTGTTACGCCTATTTGGCGCCCGTATCGGCGCGTATGCCCATCCCTACCCTAAAGCTAAAATATGGGCTCCGTGGAATCTCACCATGGCCGAATACAGCTGCCTTGCCAATGACACCGACTGTTATTGCGTCGCGCACGTTTCGCTGGGGCGGCACGTCACCGTCAGTCAATATTCCTACCTGTGCACGGCCGGTCATGATGTTCATGATCCTGCCTTTCCACTAGTGAGCGCGCCGATTACGCTGGAAGACTACGCTTGGGTAGCGGCTGACAGCTTTGTCGGTCCCGGGGTGCATGTAGGCTGTGGTGCGGTGATTGCGGCGCGCAGTACCGTTACTCGTGACGTGGCCGCTTGGACGATCGTCGCCGGAAATCCGGCAAAGATGATCCGTACCCGCACGCCCTCGACGCGTTAGTGGCGCTGAGGGAGCGATGCCAGTAAACGGCACCAGGCTGCCGCTGACTGCTCACGGGTATAGAAGCTTAGGAAGGCGTTTCTGGCGTTGACGCCTAATTGATCACGTAACGAGGCGTTCTGCTGTAGGGCTCGGATGGCATGTGCCAGGCCGCTAGCATCACCCATAGGTACACTTAGCCCTGCCTGAAACTTTCGCAGGTCGGTCGCGACGTCACCGCTGGTATCACCCCAAAATAGCGCCGGACGTCCTGCCGCTAGGATGCCGTAGAGCTTACTCGGCACAATCAGCCCTTCCATGGAGGGCTTAAGGCACAGCAGGTGCAAATCCGACGTACCCAGTGCGTCACCCAGATCCGACTCTGACTGATAGGGTAAAAATTGGAAATTATCCAATCCTTGTTCGCGTACGGCGGACTGAAGCTCAACCATTCCAGCACCGCCACCGATCATCAAGAACTTGATATCGGGATCTGCGCGCAACAACTCAGCCGCCTTAAGCAGAGTGCCGTAATCATGAGCGCGCCCAAGGTTTCCTGAGTAACCGACCACGAAGCTTGAGGCCCAACCCAGCCGTTGCCGTAATGCCGTATCAGTGGCCCTCACCGGGGCGATCAGTTGATCATCAGCCCAGTTTGGAATGATGGTGAAGGCATCTGCAGATAAACCGCGCCTTGTAAAAAAAAGACGCATTTGCTCGCTCAAAACAACGTTAGCAGCCGCGGAACGACAGGTCGCATCGCGCAATTTGGCAACAACAGCATGGACCGGCTTGGGAAGTCCGCCTGTGCCTAGGGCACTGGCAACCTCGGGAAACACGTCCTGCAACCAGTTAACCAGAGATGCACCCTTCAGCCAGGCAATCGGCGCACAGATCAGTGCAAGCAGTGGCGGATCGGTCTTAACCACCACCACACTGCCGCGCCTTGCCGTACCCAGCAGTGCCCAAATAATGCTCCAGTAGAAAGTAAGGTAGTCCACGGCGCGCCCTGCCAGGCCGGAACGCCCAAAGCGCGTAGTCCACACTCGCTTAACGAGTACACCGGCTAGGGTTTCGCTCGCCGGCAGATTGGCCTTGGGGTTGTCATAGCGCAAGCGTGAGGTTAAGACAGCGACGTCGTAGCCTAAAGCCGCCAGGCGTGGCGCGATACCACCGAGCATCTGGCTGGTTGCCGAGATGTCCGGTGGGTAAAAACGGTTAATGAAAATGACGCGTTGAGCGGGTTTATCCACCGCGATCACGACATAGACTCGGACTCTTTCTTGGCAATAACCGTTGGGCCTTTACCAAACACCGGCAGCGCTCCATAGGACTCTCGATCCTTCAAAACCTCACGAATGACCGCGGCCGTAATTTCTTTTTTCTGATCGGCGTAGCCATAAACCAGCGCATAATCACATAACTGATTAATCAGACGTGGCACACCGCCACTACGGGCATGAATAATTTCTATCGCTTCATCATCGAAGAGGCCCAACGGGCCGCCAGCCACCGAAATTCGGTGCTGAATATAGCCCGCTACTTCCTGTAAATTTAGACCACGTAGATGATATTCGGCGGCCACCCGCTGCGCGATCTGCTTCATATGCGGGCGCGACAACGCCTTTCGCAGCTCAGGCTGACCTACCAACAAAATCTGCAACACTAAATCCTGCTCGGAATTGATGTTGGATAACAATCTTAGTTCTTCGATGACATCATCACTAAGATTCTGTGCCTCATCGACGATCAGCAGTGTTCGGCGACCACGGGCATACTCTTTTACCGTGCACGCGACGATAGTCTCATAATAATCAATGTCGGTATCGCCGTCCGGAAACAACTCAAGCGCCGCACACACCCACGCCAGAATAGAGGTTGAACGACTGTGAGCCTGGCTGATCAAACCGGTGAGGGCGGTCTCGCCAACGTCGCGTATCAGTCGACGCAACAAGGTTGTCTTTCCAGCACCAATCTCGCCCGTGAGCAGCAATAACGGCGCGTGCGACTGCAAACCATACTCCAGCATATTCAATGCCATCTGATGCTGCCGCGATTTGAACAAGAAGCTCGGGTCAGGCGTCAGCGAGAACGGTTTGGCATTAAAACCAAAGAACTCTTTATACATGGCTCAAACCAACGAAGCCTTACCCGACAACGAGCGATTCAACAACGTCCCAACGACCGGCGTGTTTTGCAGCATTTCCATGCAGCGACTGACATCTTCACGCCGTGTTGTGCCTTCTGATATCACAACCAGCGCGCACTCCACGTTCGGGGTAAAAGCTAACGCATCATCAGACAGCAGGACGGCCGGCAAATCAAATATCAAAATTCGGTCAGGGTAGCGTTCCCGCAACTCCTTCACCATCGCTTTGGTCGCAGCACTAGACAGATACTCGGAGGATCCGTTGAGCGCCGTCCGCGCTGGCAGCAACACCAATCGCTCAAATCCCCGCGGATGCACCAGCACATCAGCGACCGATGCTGAGCCGCTTAATACATCGTCAACACCGACAGTAGGCTCAAAGCCAAACAAATCAGCAATCGACGGTGAGCGCAGATCCAAATCACATAACAAAACTGAGTAGCGAGGGTCAGAGGCGAGCGCAATGGCCAGGTTGACGGCGGCCAAGGTTCTACCCTCGTTACGCGTCGGACTGGTTACTGCCAAAGTCCGCCAGCCCTGCTCTCCCATCCGCTGTACAACCTGGGTACGCAGCATGCGAAACGCATCGGCAGCCAAGCTCATCTCACCCGGTGAGAGCACTCGATTACGCTCAAACACCTCCGGATTAGGCTCCAACACTCGAGTCTGAGTATAGGAGTAGTTTTCCGTGGCCGGTACTGGGCGCTCAGCACCCGAGCTCCCCTGAAACTCTGCTTTCCAAAACTTGCTGTCGCCACGTTCCTCGCGCGCACGATCCAGCGCTTTTCTTAGCTTTTCCATCGATCAGGCTCCAAAGCGGCGCGATATGACAGCCCAGAGGATGTCTAACGGCATGACAAAGAAATGGAACAGAACCAACACAGCGACGGTCCCGGCCAGAGACCAGGTTAAAAGTCGCTTCCGCCAGATCCGTTTATTCAACCGTTCACCCATCGTGACTATTTGCGGAACCATCGCCAGCGGCGGGACCTTGAGTAGGCGGCGTAAGTCATTCGGTCCACGTACCGAGCCGGTGTTAGCTTCTCGCAACCAGCCCAAACCCAATGCCAGGCCTAAGCTCAGTAGAAGGCCGGAAATCAACACGAACAGTCGCTTTGGGCTGACAGGCTGCTCAGGCGGCAATGGCGGTTCGATAAGAGTGAAACGCTCACCTTTGCGCTCAGTTTCCAGGTTCTGGGAGACTTCTGCCTCGGTCTGCTTGGCACGCACTTCACCGTATTTCACACGCAAGCTTTCCGAATCTCGCATCAGTCCACGGTACTCGCGCTCGACTTCCGGTGCGGCGGCCAGACGTGACTCGTAGTTACCTAGCTTCGCCTGCAAATCCCCTTGCTTCTTCATCAAGGTGTCACGCTCAGCGCTCAGCGCCTCAAGCTGACCTTTAACCTGGATGTACGCCGGATTATCCGGCCGAGCGGTCTTGGCATGCGCCACGGCAGGGGCGCTGGCCGCCGCCTGCTGCAGACTGGCTACTTGGCGCTCTAATCTTTTAACGTCTGGATGATCGCTGCTATAACGCTCGCGAGCAGCCGCCAGCTGACCCTTAGTCGACTCCAGCTGACGGGCAATATCGTTAACATCCGAGTCGGAGTCGACTTGAGCTTCCAGGCCGGCGATCTCGCGCTGAGCTGCCAACACTTCCGGATGGTCCGGTGAGTAACGGGCCAGAGCCCCCGCTAGCTGCGAACGAGCTGCTTTGAGTCGCTCACCGGGCGACATGATGCGCTGTCCGGTATCGGCGAAAAGGCTGGCTGTCGGGTTCAGAGCGGCCAACTGCGCCTGCATGATCAAAAGTTGTTGGTTCAGCGTGCTAATGCGGTTGTTGACATCGCGCAGTTCCATGTCGGTGCGTTCGGTGCCATTGAGGTTCAAGGCCGACAATTCAGGCAAACTGTCATGATGCTTGCCTTTGAATTCCGAAATCTTGGCATCTACTGCTGCGATCGATGCACTGAGTTTCTCCGCCTCTTCCTTTAAGAAGCTGGCCGCCTGCTCGGATTGTTTGGCGCGCGAAGTCGAGTTCTCATTCAGGTACAGCGAGGTTAATTCGTTAGCAACTTTGTACGCGAGGTCTGGGGTGCGATTGTCGTAAGACACACTGAACGCGATGTTAGCGCGGGTCGGTCTACCGCTGCGGGGATCAATCACATCGGCGCTAATCATCGCCATGTGAACGTCATCACGCATTTTCTTCAGCACCACCTCACGCGGCTTCGACTTACGAATCTGTGGGTATAAATCGTAGCGATCAATGATCTGCATCAGATTTTGGCTGGTCATTACGCGCTGGCTGATGACCTGAACACGTTGATCCGCAAATGAGGTGATCGTGGAGCGAACCATCTCCTGAGGAATTTCTTGTTGCTCGATCAAAATCGTGCCAGAAGACTGATAGGTCGGTGGCCACAAAAAAGCCAGCAGCACGGTTAAGGTCGCAGCCACGGCAAAGATTACAGATATGTAGCCCTGGTGGCGTCGTAGCGCTGTTAAGCGCTCTCGAATGTTTGAGGTCTCAGTATTTTCCACAGTTGCCACAGATTAATGCCTCAAAATATTTGGGTGCGCCCAAACGTGCGCGTGATGCTCAGCATCCCACCTCGTGACCCGGCTGACGTAGTTGCCGGGTTAAATACACTGGGTAGAATTTTGACCATAGAGTCTGTCAAATGAATGTCTAGGCGCCATTGTGGCGTGATTAGATATTGTGAAACTGTTTCTAGGTTCACATAATTGCGACGTGACAGTTCAAATCCTACGTAACTATCGTTCAGATTGGTCGAATAGCCGCTCAAAATCAGATTCCAGCGCGCCGTCGCGTTGTAGGTTACCAACGCGCGCAGGTCACGCTGTAGAGTAAGGTCTCCCAAAGCGCCGGGCTGCGTAAATTGCTTAGCTGACAACTGCAGCGACAACCTCGGGTGGGTCAATGTCATATCGACGGAGTAAACACTGCTGGTCGTTGAACCCGCCTGCCGATACCGAGATAGCCGGGTACGCCCATAGGTGGCAGTTGCCGTCAGCGATTCGCTAAATACACGGGTCGCCCCGAGTTGTCCGCTGCGATCGTTAGAGACGTTTGGACCAACATCCGGATTGTACTCACCACCCGAAAAAACCGCCAACAGTTTAGTGCGCTCACTGATCGCGCGAGAGTACTGCGCATTGGCACTGGTGTAGTGGTAGTTCACAAAGCTCGAGATCGACCCCGAGTTGTGGAAGGTCGAATGCGACTGCGATACGTCGAGCTGCAAATCGCTGAGCTCACTCAAATGCAAGGTCGCACCACCATCAAGGTACTGCGCGATCGAATAGCCACTGGGCCGCACCAGTCCCAAGTCTGTAGGTACGTTGCTAAATAAGTCAGAACGAAAATAGTTACCGCTTAAGCGCCAGGTAACCCGGTCCATCGCACTCACCCAGCTACTCTCCAGCGACTTGTTGTGCGCACCCGAGCCGGTTGCACCCTGACTTTCACCGGCATTCAGTGTGGGCTTAAACAAAAAGACGGATCGTTCGTTGTTCCAATCCACCGGCGCTGAAAGAGTCATCACCTCAGCCGAACCGTAGTGGGTGGCGGCAACGGAATATTGGGGATTATTTTGGTAGGTGGTCATAAAAGAGAGCGACGGCTCCCACATCAGCGGCGCCGCGCACAAATCGCTGGACGCACACAGCCCCGCCGCCAGGGCCGAAGCGTGCACTGCGTAACGCAGCACCGAGCGGCCCTCTAAAATCACGGAACAACGACCGTATCGCCACCCTGAAGCTGGATATTTTGCTCCAGATGCCGCCCACGGCTCACATCACCGTAATGGAAAACTAAAGCCAGCTGACGACCGTTTTCACGTCGCAAGACGCGAATGTCATTGACGTCAGCAAACGGCGTGGCGCCCGCGGCCATACTCAACGCCTGCATCACATCCGTGGGGCGATTCATGATGAAGTTGCCGGGTTTGTTGACCTTGCCCACCACGTAGACTTGGTTACCCGCCGGGGTCTTTAGGGTCACAAACACCACCGCCTCAGGGACCAGACGGCGTAGACGATTCTCTAATTCCAGGCGTAGCTGATCAACGGTGCGGTTAGCCGCTAGCGGGATATCCCCTGCCAGTGGAAACGACAACCCACCATCGGGCCGAATGACCGCCTCCGCCTGGAGTTCGGTCTCTTTCCAGACCGATACCTGCAGCACGTCACCCGGCTGCAACAGATAGCCGGCCACGGGTACCGTCGCGGGCGAGGCGGTTGCCACCTGCGCAACCGCGGCAGCCTCACTGGTAACGACGGCTGGATCTTGGGCCAAGGACGGCGCGGCAGCGATCAGACAACTGATCGCAAGAAAACCACTCAAGTATCTGATATTTTTCAATTTACCCTCGAAACGATTCTGGAAAATAAAGCGACACCGACCGCGGTCGTCACGGTCCTGTAACCCTCTGTTGCCGGAAGGCTAGGTGTTTTTTCTTACGGTATGATGGCAACGGCGCAGGTGTCTAAACTTATCTCTCTGGTTTGAGACATAACTCACTAAAATTCATGAAAAAAGCACCTCCAAATCAAGCTGCCGGCTCGATCGATGAGGCTTCACTCTTGTGAGTATTCCTCGCCTTGTAACCAAATCATCACCTCCAACCGTAACAATTAGCAGACAAAGCTTTCAGGCCTGAAGTGAGAGTCGCTGCTCGCGAGACTTGAAGCAAAGCACGTTATAAAACAGTGTGAAGGTGGGGAGTCTTTAAGCTTATTGCTGCTTAGCGGTACGGTTAGCCCTGATGAGCCAAGGTCGCTTCATCGCGGGTCACAACCAAGGCCTGCGGCATGGCATGACTTTACGTCTTTACACCCGGTCACCCGCGGTCTGTCACAGGATCCCTTTTCTCGAGGAGTAGACTTTTGAGCGCAAAGAACCTACGAGCAGCTGTCGCTGCCATGCTGTTTTCGATCGCACCCGGCGCCGCTCATGCGGCCGGCGAGCAGCAAAACCTCGAGGAACTCCGCCTCACTGTTATTAATCTGCTCCAAACTCTAGTCGACCAGGGCGTCATGCCCCGAGAAAAAGCCGCTTTGCTGGTCAAGCAGGCGCAGGAAAAGGCGGCAGCGGACGCCGCAGCGGGCGCTAAGCGCGATGAGGGAGCAGTGCGCGTCCCCTACGTGCCACAGACCGTACGGGATGAGATTTCCAAGCAGGTAGCCGCCGAGGTTGCTCCGGGCGTCGTGAAGGATGTGGTCACTCAGGCAAAGGCGGAAGGCTGGGGCGTTCCAGGAGCCCTACCCGACTGGCTAAGCCAAGTCCGCATGACCGGCGATTTGCGCGTGCGCATCCAGGGAGATATCTACAGCAAGGACAATACGCCCAACTCCATTTTGGATTACAACTCCATCAACGCCAACGGTGGTGTTACACGAGCCAGTGCCGCCGATGCGGCGTTTTTGAACACCACGGCAAACAACGAGCGTCTGCGCCTGCGTGCACGTTTAGGTGCCGATGCCAATCTTTCCTCGCACTGGCAAGCGGGCGTACGGCTGAGCACCGGACCGGCTAATGACCCGGCGTCAGAGACACAAAACGAGGGCACTACCGCTGCCCGATACAACGTGGGCCTGGATCTGGGCTACATTCGCTTTGTCAACAACGATGCAGCGGGTTTCCAGAACCTAACGGCTTCAGGGGGCCGCATTCTCAACCCGTGGTTCAGCCCTACCGAACTGGTCTACGCCCGAGACCTGACCTTTGAAGGTTTGGCCGGCACCGGCCGCTATGCCTTTGGCAGCGCAGGCAGCGACCCAGAGGCTCGCCACCAGCTGTTTGCCACCGCTGGCGCGTTCCCCGTTCAGTACGTCGCGATCGACCGTAGCCAAGATAAGTGGATGGTGGGTGGGCAGTTAGGCGCGAAGCTGCAAATGACCGATGCTGACAGCTTCAAATTGGCGGCCGCCTACTACGATTTCATAAACGTGGCCGGCGTTGCCAACAACCCCTCGTATTTCACCACCTACAACGCCACCGCCCCGCAGTTCGTGCGCAATGGCAACTCGATGTTCTCTATTGCCACTGTGGCAGCTACAGACTCCAGCGTTCTACTCTACGGCCTGGCATCGAATTTCAAGGTGGCAGACTTAGCAGCCAACTACGTGCACTCCTTCGGTCGCTATGCCTTGAGCATCAACGCTGAAGCCGTAGAAAATTTGGGTTTTGATCAGAAGCAAATCCTGGCCCGTACCGGGCAACTGATTGCCAAGCGCAACAAGGGTTACGTGATGGACGTGGCGTTTGGTGATCCGACGCCTGAAACTCTCGGTCAATGGCGCGCCACGGTGGGCTACAGGTACGTTCAGCGTGACGCGGTTCTGGATGCCTGGACGGATCCCGATCTGCATTTGGGTGGCACCAATGCCGTGGGTTACTACGTGATCGGTGACTTTGGCCTGGGTGGTAAGACGTGGACTCGACTGCGTTACCTGTCCGGCAACGAAATTGATGGCCCACCGCGCTTTGGTGTTGACGTTATTCAGTGGGACCTGCTCACTCGGTTCTAAAGAAACGATCGAGCCTGCGAAGCGGCAAAAGCCGCTTCGCAGCTGATTTAGCCACACCGAAAGTGACTCCTTCCCATTGGCGTAGCTGAGGCTACTGCCTCACAAGTCGAGCCTAGAATTGCGAGGTACCGCTGTGACAACGTCTTCATCCGCATGTCTGCGGACCACTATCATCAGCTTGCTGACGCTGACCCTCGCTATACCCGTCGCCCGTGCGGACGTAGACCTCAACCCCAACGCGCCGCTGGCGCAGATTGGCAACGAGCAATTGACTACCCGGGATGCCAGTGAAGCGGCGCGCAGCAAGCAATTGCGACTGCAAGCCGAACACGACCGTCAAATCCGTGAATACGACGTCGCTGCACGCTTAGCGCGTGATGAGGCCTGGAGCGCTGAGGCAGACCGTCTGATCAATGAGCGGGTCTTGGCTTTGGAAGCAAAGGCGCGCCGCTCAACTCCTGAAAAGCTCCTGGAACAGATCAAAGTTCCACCCGTCACCGCCCAAGAGGCGCGCACGATTTACGATGAACATGCCCGCGAAATTAAACAGCCCTACGAGTCGGTCGAGCAGGCCATTTTTGAAGAACTGGCGCGTGAGCATAAGCTACAGGCTAAGCAGACTTACCTAAAGGGCTTGCGAAACCAATACGGCGCGCGAAGCCTGGTAGAACCCACCCGCTTTACGGTGGATATCAATGGGCCAACCCTGGGACCTAAGGATGCGCCAGTCACCTTGGTCTTGTTCGCCGACTTTCAATGTCCGTATTGCGCTAAATTGATTCCGCAACTCAATCAGGCGTTGCAGGCCCATCCTAACGATCTCAAGCTGGTTTATCGGCACATGCCTTTGGGGTCGATTCATCCTCAGGCCATGGGCGCAGCGCTAGCCGCCGTTTGTGCCGATCAGCAGGGTAAGTTCTGGCCTGCCTACGCCGCGTTCTATACGGAGCCTTCGCAGGCGTCGCTTGCGCCGGCAGCCTTGCGTACCACGGTACTGGGCTTAGGTGTGGATGCTGAAGCCTACGATGCGTGCCTCAAAGCCCCGCAAACGGCCGACATCATCAAAACCGATTCGGATCTGGCCGACAACCTGGGGCTCACCGGAACCCCCGCCCTGTTCGTTAACGGCCGCCTGCTTCGCGGCAGTCAGCCTACTGACAAACTGTTAGCCATTATTGATGAAGAGCTGCAGCAGGCGCGTTCTACCAAAGCACGCTAAACGATTGCAACTCTCACCCTAGCGAAAGCTCAGCGTTTAGCAATCGGCGCCCGCGTGTCTTAAGAGCCCCGACTTAACGAGTTAGGCTGGGCGATACCGTGAGCAAATCCACCTGAGCCTTAGTCTCGTCGACAAGATTGTCGACCCGTGTGCGCATAATGCGCGTGAACGGCTCGTCAATGGTGGTCTTACCAAATGAACTCATGTGCGAATAGCGATCCAGGACGTCGATCGTAATATCGTGCAGCTTGGCATTGCGCGCCGTGCACTCGGCAACCTGACTGGCGGCTTGAGCCGTTTTAGCTTGCAACTCCGCGCGTGTTTTTTCTGATTGATCCAAGTTGGTCGCCGTTTCTCGGTAGCGCGCAATCAACTCTTCCATACCCTTACGTTGCTGCGCGGCGGTTTGCTCGGCAGCCAGTAATGCTGCCGAATTGGCTTTATTGCTGGAACCTTCCGCCGAGGAGCTTTTGGCTCGCAGCGCATCGCGTTCTTTCTTTAGTGCATCACGCTCTTTGCTCGCCGCATCTAAATCGGCTTTAAGCTTGGCATTTTCCGTCTGCAACGCGGTCCGCTCGGAGGCCAGCTGTTGATACTGTTGCATCATTTGTGATGAGCCACCGGCGCTGCCACCACTACGGGTTGCCTGTGCGAAGGCGTTACTCATCAACCCCATGGCGAGTACGGAAAAACCGGCTAACACACAACGAGAAATGCAACGACTCATGGGTATTTCCTCAAAGCTTCTGCGCAACACGCAAGGTAACAGGCTGTGGCATTTCGATCGGCAATGGGTCGATATGCTTGGATAGAAAGTCTGAGGCGATTGCGCTGTCTAAAGCCGGGTCACCGGTAGTGCCCACCATCGTGGCCTCTAAAATCTTGCCATCGGCGCTGACCCGAATTCGCGCGTAGCCAGCAAACTTTTTACCTTTCAGCCGCGGGTCTGTGGACAGGATGTCATGCAACTGCGCGCCCAGACGCTGCTGGGCAGCGCCAAACGGCGACGTACCGTTGCCACCAATCATGTCCCGACCGCCTAAACGCGAGCCCAGACCAAAGGAGTCTCCGCCCGCGCTGCCGGCGGCATCCAATGCCAGGTTCTCCGCCGGGGCTGGTTGATCGTTGGGAGTGGGCTCCGGCGGCTGCTCAAAATGCTCTTGCTTCTCCGGTGGCGGAGGCGGCGGTGGCGGTTTATCGTCCGGTGGTGGTGGCGGTGGCGGCTTAATGACCGTAATCACCTGAACCGTGCGCGCAGCCTTATTGTCCTTGGTCATTAACAGCTGAATGACAAAGCGTGCCGCAATGGCCACGCACAGTAGCAGGACAATAACAAAGGCGATCCTGGGTAACCGGCCCTTTGCCTTATTCGGTTCAGCCATTGGAACTCAGCTCACTTCACGAGTCGCTGGGTAACTAGACCGAGCTGTGTAATATCAAGGCGCCCAACCAAGTCCAGAACATCCACCACTTTCTGGTACTGAATGGTTGAATCGGCCTTAATAATCACCGGCAACTGTGGATTCGCCGCTTTGTATTGCCGCAGCAGATTTTCCAGTTCCGGCAACGTTACCGGAAAGGTATCTAAGAAGATCGTGCCGTCGGCGGTTACCGTAATGGCTTTGGTCTGCGGCTTGGCGATCGACGGTGTGTCACTGGCTTTGGGCAAGTTCACCTTGATACCCTGCACAGACGCCGTTGTCATGATGATAAAAATCACCATCAACACATACGCAAGATCCAACATCGGCGTGATGTTAATGTCGTCGTATACGTCCTTTTCACCGTCACCGATTGGACCCGACATGGCGTTCTCCGCGCTTTTCGGCGTTAAATTCTAGAGGTACTGTTCTGCAATTCGGGCAACAAACTCGTCAACGAATACTCGCGTATCCGCTGAGATCGCCTTGATGCGGGTGTTCAACCAGTTGTAGCCGAACAAGCACGGAATGGCTACCGCAAGACCGGCTACCGTCGCGGCCAAAGCAGCAGACACGCCCGGCGCGATCGCATTGACGTTCACGTCGCCGCTCGCGGCAATCGCCGCGAAGGTGATCATCACGCCGATAACGGTGCCCAATAGCCCTAAGAAGGGTCCGCCGGAGATGGCGATGGTCAACATCACCATGGCCGATGACAAACGCTGATTCTCTCGAACTTGAGTGGCGTCCATGGTGGCACGAATGGCTTCAATGGCTTGTGGGGTCAGCGCACTGACCTCACCTGGAGTGTGGTGAGCGCGCTTGGCAATTTCCACCGAGCCTACATGAAACACATGATAAAGCGTCGACGTGCCGTACTGGTCATCGTGCGTTGCATTCTTACGTGCTTCGATGGTCCTCTCCAAGGCGGCACCATCACCGGCCGAGGCGGCAAATTCTTTAAGAAAGGCCCGGTTGCCTCGCTCAACGCCGCTCAAGAAGAAGGCTTTGAGCACCATGATAATGATGGAGATCACCAACATCGCAATACAGATGATGATGACGACCCAGCTATCGACGGTCAGGTTCTTAATGATGGTTCCGAAGTAAGACGCTTGTCCCGCCTCCTTCTGACCATCGGCACCGTAGACCACCAGCGGAGCTTCCGTACCCTGACTCTTAGCGGCGGCTTTGATCCAGTCGGCGCTACGGGCGACCTTAGCTGCCTGGACTTCATCAATTTCACCAACGAAACCGTTGCTGCCGCGCGCCGAAGCGCCCACGCTCAATGTCCCGCCGATCTCGGCCAGCTGCGCAGGCGCACTACCGGCCGACACGCCATCCACGTACAGCGTGAGGTTTCCGGCTCCGGCGGTTACCGCCAGAAAATGCCATTGCCCTGCCGCCATTTCAGCGCCGGACTGGGTAACGGTCACCGGCGCACCGCCGGCGGTGAGACTGGCAAATGCATGCGTAGCGTCAACGCCCAAAGCCAGTTCCTTAGCGCCGTCTGCTAAGGCCACCACGTAGGCTTTAGCCTGTGGCTGATCAAACTTCACCCAAGCCGAGGCGGTAAAGCCCTGATTCGGCAACAGGCGCAGACTCGCACTGGCAGCAACGGTCACGCTTTGCGTACCCGCAAACTTCATACCACCGGCGATCAACGAAGCCGGAGTAGCTTCGGCCGTGGAGGCTGTCGCGTGGTTTTTGTATGCCGTGGAGTCCTGCGGCAGACCTGATGCCTCACCAAAATGCAGCACCAGCGCCTGAGATACGTCATAGGTACCCGGCTGATCAGCACCTTCAGGGGCAGACTTATTGCCATAGTAGGCGTAGATCTTGTCCGATTTAGCGCCACCGGTCAGATGGGTAGCATGCACCCATAAATAGGCCATCTGGTTGGTTTGGTCGTACCGCTCGAAATGGAACTTCAGAGGGGTTTTATCATCGCCATCCATGACACGAAAATCCGAACCGTCGGGTTTAGTGTCGTTGAAGTAATTGAAGTTAGCCAGCGACAGGCGAATCAAAACGGGGACATCCTGAGCAGTCCCCGCGATGTCAGCGCCAGCGGGCGTCAGATCAAAGGTGATCTCCTTGCGAAACTGCCAATCGGGATTCCACCAGGAACCTCCTGCAAGAGCTAGGGACGGAAGCACCGTCGCGCACAAGGCCAGCCAAAACAGACGCAATTTCATCACGGTCGCTCCCCAAAACTATCCGTAAACCGTATCAGCCGCGAAGTATGAACATCACGGGTGTTGTTTTTATGACAAGTTAGCCAATTGCTATCGATTGTTGTCTTAAGACCCGGGCGTGATGGTGGTTGGCTTCAACCACCATCACATCATCAAGCACGCGCGACGATTAGGCCCGCGCTCGACGCGCCGCTAAACGTGCAGCCAATCCGGTAACGACCAACAGCAGATCCACCAGACTCATCGCGCCGCCGCCGCCACTGCTGGTGTTGCCGGATGAGGAGTTGCCAGTCACCGTCACCGTTGCCGTGGCGGCCGAACTGACACCGGTACCGGTGCAGGTCAAGGTGTAGACCACCGAACCGGCGGTGGTAAAGGGTCCTTCGACATCGCTACCCGATACGGTCTGCGCGCCGATGAACTTGCTCGAGCTTGGGACTGGGCCTGTTGCTGAGCCCACGCAGGAGCTGGCACCGGTGGCACTCCACGTCAGCGTGCTGGTCGCACCGGCATTAACCGCCGCGGGGCTCGCCGTCAGTGTGACTACTGGCGCCGGTGCACTGACCGCCAAGCTATAAAGACCGGCTACCTGCCCGGCGGCCGGCGTGCCGTTGATCGTCGCGATATAGTTACCCGCCGGAAGCGTTGCAGGCTGCGCCGCACCGCCGTAAATGGCGACCGGAAAACCCGTGGATTGAGTCGGTGCGTCCTGATAGATGAACCCGCCAAAACCCTGATTAGCGAAGAACCCAGGCCAGCCCAAATCAGAAAGAGCAATCGTGTAAATGCCCGCGCTATTCACCGAGAATGGAACGGACACCAAGTTCGCTCCGATGGTTTCAATGCGCGAGAACAACGGTACGGCATTGCCAGTCCCGATGACGGCCGCCGAATAAACGCCAGCGCTCTGCGCACCCGGTGTGGCGTTAACGGCAAGCACACCCGTGCCAGCAGCCACGGCGGGTATTGAACCGATCAGCGGGCCGGTGCTTACCGTACCCGAACCCAGAGAGGCACCACCCTGATAAAAGTTATACCCCAAGTTGCCGCCGGGAAAACTCTTCGGGAACTGCAGATCGGTCAGCACCACGTTAACTGAACCGGCTGTCGCAACCGTTACGGGGTAAAGGTGCAAGTTGCTGGTTGGATCCACGGCCACACCCACAGCCGGGCAAATCGCCGGATCGCACAGGGGCGAACCGTTCGCCGTCAATGCCACCTGATACGCACCCGCACTGCCTGGCGTAGGTGTTACGACCTGCCAAAGCTGCAGCGATCCGGCGGGCGCGCTAAACGTAGCGTTTTGACCTGCACCGACCATGCCCAATAACGCCGCACCTTGGGTCACTGCCGCATTCAATGAACTCAACGCTGTGGGCTCAGCCAGGTCCGTGGCCGATAAGCTCAATGTCTGCGTGGCGTTGTTAGCAATTGCGCTGGCCGGGGCCTGGGTCACCAAACCTACTGGAACCGACGTATCAAGCACTGCGCTACCGCCGGCGGTGGGCGCAACTTTTAGGCCAAACAAACCGGCAGGCAAGGCGCTGTTAGCCTGCGCATATACATAAACCTCGTAGTTACCGGCCGGCAGGGCTGTCGGCAGCGCCGCCATGCCTACCGAAACCTTGGACACAAACGCACTGGTATCGGCGTTGAGTATCAAGCCACTCAGATTGGTGAGTGCGCTTGGAAACTGCTGATCCAACAGGCTGATCGAGTAATTTCCAGCCTGGGTGATTTTTAAAGCCGTGCTTTGAAAATAGACTGACTGCGGCAGCGTCGAGCCTGGCAGGACAAAGGAGTGACTGTGAATGGTGGCGCCCAAGCTCGATGAAGTCACCTCCACGGTGACGGCATTACCCGCGGTTGCCGCCGGGTCAGGCACACCCACCACATTCACTTGATAGGTGGTTCCCGCGGTGACAGCAAAGCTTGCGCTAGTTCCAGAACCATTCAACTTAGTACCCGGCACCAGTGCTCCGTTGCTGGTCACAACCAAGTTCAGGGAAGTCAGCGCCGTCAGACCTGATGATCCGCCACTGTTGGCCGCAGCCTTAGCAAGATCCGTCAAGGTCACGGTCGCCGATTCGGTCGCGGTGGGCTGGAAGGTGAAGGTGTAGCCAGGAGCACCGCTGGAAATCACGGCGGCAATCGGTGTGAAGGGCACCGACAATCCCGACCCGGTCACCGCAGCCTGCGAGGCCACAAGGACAAAGCCGGCTACCGCAACTGCAAGCGACCAGCGACGGATCACTCGATTTTTTACCCAACCAGTTAACATATCACATACCTCGTACAAGGATACTTCGTGCCTTGACTCGGTGCTCAGCCGCTTATGACAACTGATCGGCGTACCCGTTCCAAGACTTCGACACGGCCTGCCCACACAAACCGCACGTAGCCTTAAACACTAGCGCAATCCGATGAACAAGCCGTGACAACCACGGCTTATTGCCGCTTATTTAAGACTCGCCAACAAAGTCTTCGCGGCAGCCGCGCCCTCGAAGCCATCGCCCGATTTAAGAGCCGCTTCTAGGTTGGCGCGCCCGCCTGCCACATCGCCCGTCTTCACCTGGGCCATAGCCAAGTGATAACGCACCACGGCGGCGTTAGGCACCTTATCCACGATGGGCTGCAGAACCGAAATGGCTTTGGCATATTCGCCACGGGCAATCAACACCCAACCGTAGGTATCCACAAACCGCAGGTTATTCGCTTTAGCAAAAGGTTCAGACAATGCTTTGGCGCGATCAAGGCTGACCTTGTCGGCCCGATCTACCAGCATCATGGCAAGGTTGTTAGCTGCCGCTTCATTGCGCGGATTGGTTTTTAACAGGACCTCGTAAGTGTTGATGGACTCAACGGTGCGCCCCATTTGCTGGTAAGCAATTGCCAGTTCCATGCCAGCCTGATCGCTTTGCGTAACCTTAGTAGTTGCTAGCTTTAGCGCCGCGATCGCACCGTCCTTATCACCGGTTGCCATCTTAGTCAGAGCCAAGCCACGATAACCCGCCAAACGTCGCGGTGCTAATTCAATCGCTTTATTAAAGCCCTGCTCAGCCTGCGGCAATTGCCGCGTGCCCAAATTAACTTCTGCCAGCAACTGCCATGGCTGTACGTAATCCGGATGCTCAACCGTGAGCTTTTCCAGCTTCGCTTTGAGTTCAGGAATCTTCTTCTCGGCCAGAGCCACGCGCGCGTAGGCATTGATGACTTCATCAGCTGCTGGGTTTTTGTCCACGCCCGTGCTGTACTGACTCAACGCCAGCGCGGGTTTTTGTTGGGTTTCGGCAATCAATCCGCCCAAGAAGTAGCCTAGGGGGAGATCAGCAAATTTCTGCCGCACCACCGTAGCTGTCGCATCAGCAGCCGCTAAGTCCTTTTGTATCAACTGCACACGAACCAAGGCTTCATAAACCGCCGGCTCGTTTGGCAGGCGTTTAATCAAAGCCTCGGCCAGCGTGCGTGCCTGATCGGGTTTGCCGGTTTGAACCAACAGATCCACTAAATCCATCGCCAAACTGGTGTCGTTCGGATTGGCATCCACCGCACGCCGTAAAACCTCTTCGGCTTGCTGTCCCTCGCCATTCGCGACGTGAGCCTTGGCCAGTGAGCGCAATGCGGTGACTAGATTAGGTTGATCACGCAACACGGCGCGCAAATCGGCCACGGCGCTTTTAGCATCCCCGCGCTGCAGCTCTAAGTCGCCCCGCATGTTCAGCGCCTGTACATCGCGCGGGCTGTCACGCAGAACCTCAGCCACCAAGGCTTCACCAGCGGCCATATCACCGCTGCGCAATTTAACCATCGCTAAGGCGTTTTTTGCCGCAAGGCCGGTGGCCGAAGTGCCCTCAGCCTTGATAATCTCGTTGAGCGTGGCTTCGGCCTTCGGGGCCTGATTGCTCTCCGCGTAACGACGCGCTAGCGCAAAACGTAAATCCATGAGTTGTGGATTTTCCGCCACTTGAGCCAGCAATTCGGTTTCCGCCGCCTCAGGGCTTTTGGTCACGGCGATTAACTGCACCAGCGCCAGTTTCAGTTGCACTTGTTTGGGGTTCGCCAAAATCGCTGCGCGTAAAGTGCTCTCGGCTTCCGGGGTTCGCTTGTTTGCGGCATAAAATGCGGCTAGACGCAGCGAATACTCGGAGTGATCCGGCTGCAGGTGCACAAGCTCCTTGAGCGTCGACTCGGCCTCTGCTGGGTGATTGGTTGTCAGGTATGACTGTACCAACGCCATGCGCAAATCAACTGACGCAGGCAGCGCGGCGATGCCAGCTTTGAGAACTCGCCAGGCGTCTTCTTCTCTATGCTGAGCGGCATAAATGCCGGCGACCACCGCGATGGTGTCTTCGGAAGTCGGCGCTAAGCGATAAGCATGTTCAGCGTCTTCCAACGCCCCGGCCGAATCATTCATGTGCCCGCGTGCTGCAGCACGAATGCTTAAAAACTTTGGCTCTTCGGGGTGCGCGTCTAGGCCGGGCTTGAGGATATCCAACGCCTGAGTGTAGCCGCCGAGCATAAGGTACAAACGGGCTAAGCGATAACGCGCATCCACGTAGTCAGCTTTAACATCAATGGCACCTTGGTAAAAACTTAAGGCATCACGTTGATTGTTAAGCTTTTCAGCAACCAGTCCGTTCTCATAGCGTACCTCGCCGTCATTGGGCATGACTTGCAGCGCGTTACGAAACTCAACCCGAGCTTTGTCGAGGTTATTCTGCTCTAAAAACGCGCGACCCTTGGCCATGTAGCGGGCCTTGCGACTCTCCGGCGTACCACAGCCACCCAACAGGGATAGAACCAAGCCCAGAAGTAAGAGAGCGTGCAAACGATGAAGACGGCGCATAGCGAATTCCACGAGGAGTAAAACGACAGGTAAGCGTAGGTTTGCACTGTGACAGATGTGTGAATTCAGTCAAAAGGGATTTACGCAGCGACTGCACATAATCCGTTTTCCTCACCACCAGACGATACGAGGCAAGCCGACAGCAGGACTTAATCGCCGACTTATTTATGCAACCAGCGTGCGCCAAGGGGACGGCGGGCGGTCGACCTAGGGCTCACCACGCAGGACCGTGGTAGCCGGTTTGGCGTAAAAAAATCGGGTGGGCGACCTCTTACCGGCTCGACCCACCCATGGGTTAAGTGACTGGATCCCTAGCGGACCTCAACACCCAACACAACACACAACGCTCAAGGGAAACCGATCTGTCACGCGGGACCTAGTGACTCAAAGTCCACCAGGACTCACGCAGCAAACTTAAAACTCATCATCCGCTCAGGGACGGCCTAACCTTAGGCGCCCAGACCCATCCCAACGGATATCTCATCAACCTCTTCGACGGGGCTCGCCGGTCTTCGCGCTTTAACGCCCAGAACCCAACAAACCCTCCCAAATAAAAAAATGGGGTGGGCCATTTTTTTCAAAACAACCCACCCGCCTGAACGGCGGGGCTGATCAACTCAGCACCCTCACGCCAGACACAACACAACACACTCGACTTTCAACACACTCAAGGGATTCTTTGTCTTACTCGCATGCACAGGCCCTTAAGTACCCCGTGCAGCGAGATTTGATTTGTTTAATCAACAAACTTAAATACAGAACTCCAGCGCCAGGAGGCAGCACCCCAACAGAACAATGGGAATCGCAATACCTGAGCCTAAAAACCTCTCAGTTGCCGTGGTTGCCGACGATTTCACACGACGGCGATAGCCAGATAGCCCCAGCAAACCCACGCTGGCTGCCAAGACACCACCACCCGGCGGCAAAGGCACCGAGGGTGATGAACCGACAAATCCTGCCGTGTCATTCATCAACATCGCTGATCCAGGCATTTCCGACAGGGGCATGCTGGCCGGCACAGCGGCCACCTGATACATGGTCACGTGCGGGCCTGCCTTCACATCCCACGTCCACTTGAACTCATTGGGTCCGTGCGAAAGTGGGTTGGTATTAAGCGCATTAGTCCCCTCGCCGCTGTCTGCATCCAAAGAACCAATACGATTCCATTCCGACAGGTCTAGCTGCGATAGTTGGCTGGGAAACAGTTGGCAGTAGTCCAGGGCGACCAAGCAACAGCTCAGCAACGCCCCTGGCACAACCACGCCATTTCTAAATTTCAGACGTTTCAATAATTTCATACGCTCACCGCATCACCCTTCTTGGCCTGACGACGGAAACCGACCAGGCCGAGCATCACGACGCTGGCTGCCAAGGCACCACCTAAAGGAGGTACCGGCACGGCCGGCGCGCTCGCCGTAAAGGTCACCTTTTCGTTGAACAGTCCCAGAGCGAAAGTCGGCGAACCTGGGAAGGTGTTAGTCGGTGTCGCAGCCGCCTGGAACATCGTGGTGTAGGCGCCGGCTGTCACGTCGATATTGAAGGTCACTTCCTGAGGAGTGGTTGCCTGCGGTGCACCCAATCCGCTGGCTGGGCCACTAACCAATGTTGCACCGGCACCGGCACCGCTCCAAAGCGATACGTCCAGCCGGGTCAGCGCATTCGGGAAGAGCTGATCGCTCACCGTGATCGTCAAAATGCCCGCGGTCGGCGCAAGGAAATCCGACGTGAAAACTTGCGTGTTGGAACTGGTTACGGTTTGGCTGGCCGAGTACAGGGTAATCGGGCCCAAAGATGAAGCGCCAGCCACTGCTGGCAGTAATGCGCCCAAGACTAGACTGGCAGTAAGTCCTTTGATTAATGAGCCTCGAACGGCTTTTGTAATTGACTTCATGACATCCCCTAATTGTTGTGTTGAATCTTTTTTATTTCAGCGATCGACGATCTACGCGGTGGCTAAACCGGTGCGCGCGCAAGCGCGCGCAC
>CAIKMS010000026.1 GCA_903828595.1 uncultured Pseudomonadota bacterium
CGGGGCGGCTTGTGCACGGCTGGAGCGATCAATGGGCAGCAAAGGCAGAACGGCCGCTCCGGTGACGAGTTGACCCAGACTGCCAAGCAGACTGCGTCGGGACGTCTGCTGCGGCAGTGAGCGGGTGCGTCGTTCAATAAACTGATCTAACCATGCCATGTCTTTAACTCCTTCAAAACCACCAACCGATGCACCGTTAAGGGTTAAACATCATCCAGGGGGTTTGGCCTAATTGCTTTTCGGTTCGAATCAGTTTGCCGTTTAGTCCGTCGAAGACGGCTACTTCGCCATCCGTGGTGGCGCCGAATAAGAGCGGCTTTTCATCTTGGGAAATCTGAATAGACACCACGGGTTTTAAATGTGCCGCTGCCATTGGCCAACGGCCAACGCGAGCGTGGTTTTTGGTATCGAAGACCCAGATCTCCGTGCCGCCGTCTTTATGGCCGTCTTGGCCGTCCTTATGCATGGCGACGTAAAGACGGCTGAGTTTGGCATTGATAGCGCCGATCTGCACGCCAGCAGGACGCCAGACGCCCTTCTCAGAGCCTTGTGTTAACGACCACGGTGCTTTGATATTGGCTTTAGCGCCGGTGAAGTCACCCTCGTAGACTAGACCATCAAACGACAAGAACCAGACCAGATTGTTACTCGGAATTCCTTGAACAAACACCGGGTCTTTTTCGATATCGAAAAAGGGCTCAGAGTTGGCGCGAGAGACCTCTTTGCCCGAGCTATCCAGGGTCACCGTTAGCACCCGCGCGTTTTCACACAGCGAAGAGACCCGATTGGGCCCGCCTGGAATCGCCAGTACGCAACCTGCCGTATCAATCTCGCCAACGATGGCATTTTTTTGCACATCGATAACGCCGAAAGATGCTGCCGGTGTGAGGTAGGGGACATATAAAAGTCGACCATCGCCGGAAAAAGCCAGGCTAAAGAACGTCGGCAGACCCTGTATACGCTTTGGCGGCAGCAGCACTTCTCGCTTGGTCTCCAGCGTGGTGTTGTCGGTGAATTCCACTACGTCGGTGCGTGTGCCTTTATTACCGCGGCTCCAATAGGTTGTGGCTGCTGCGGTGGTTTTGCCGTCTGGCGAGATAGCCGTCATGGCCCAGTAACCCAAGTCGATCTGGCCGAGGCGACGACCGGAGTCACCGTCATACAAGAACATCCGCATGTCAATTTCGTTATTCAGCGCATCGTCAAAGATCCAAACCCAGTGTGGTGTGGGTGCTGGCAGCTTAGCGACGGTCAAACGCTCTTCGCTTAGTGGGGCAGGCACGGCGGCAAAAACGGTGGACAGGGAACTGCAGACCAACGCGCACCCACACAAACTCATCCAACGAAGGGTATTGATGACAGAAGCAGACTTAGTGGGCATCGGAGTTTCCTGATAACGATGACGCGTGCCGATACGGCATTCGTCGCGGCTCGACGCCGCAGTGTAAAAAAGTGGCGCTGTCTTGGGCCGTGAGCCTACAAAACGACCAGCTTAGTGGGTTGTTTACCCAACTCTCACTGTGTTGAAGTTTCTCACAGTGGCTACGGCTTCGAAAGGGAGGGCGCTACTGTGAAAGGCGTGAGCGCCGTGCATAATGAATGTCATTAATCGATTAGTGATGGTCTTGCTGCAATGCACTATGAAAATGTGGAGTCCCTATGGGCAGCCACGGCCCCACCGGGTCCGGCGCTGACGGCTTTTGGTGGCGACGCCGTCGCGGACATGGTGGTGATTGGTGGCGGTTTCACTGGACTGTCTGCGGCCTTGCACCTAGCCGACAATGGCGCCGACGTCATGGTGCTGGATGCCGCTTACCCGGGTTTTGGTGCCTCCGGGCGTAACGGGGGTCAGGTGATTCCCGGACTGAAGTGGAATCCAGGCGAGATTGAGTCACGCTACGGTGGGACTTTAGGTCCGCAAGTGGTGCACACGGTTGCCAGTGGCCCGGATTTAGTGTTCTCGCTCATTGAGCGTTTTGGAATCTCCTGCGCTGCCTTGCGCACAGGTTGGCTGCAGCCCGCGCATACCAGTCAAACGCTCGCCACCGTTTCGGCTCGTGCTGAACAATGGGCGCGACGGGGTGCCCCGGTGCGAGCGGTAGACGCTAACGAGATGGCCGCCTTGTTAGGCTCATCGTTTTATCGAGGTGGCTTATTTGACGGCCGCGGTGGAACGATTCAGCCGTTGGCATACACGCGTGGCTTAGCGCAGGCTGCTCTGCAGTTGGGCGCGCGTATTTATCGTGACTCACCGGTACACTCATTGCAGGCTGACGGGGATCATTGGCTGCTAACCTTGCCCCAAGGAACGGTACGCGCGCGGCGGGTGATACTCGCAACCAACGCGTATAGCGACCAGATCCATGATCCCTTGCGTCGCTCGCTCGTCCCGGTCCCTTCCTATCAGGTCGCCACCAAGCCTCTATCGGCAGAATTCAGAGCACGGATTTTGCCGGGACAACAGGGCGTTTCCGATACTTTTAACTTGCTGCGTTATTGGCGTGTCGACGCAACCGGTCGATTAATCATGGGTGCTCGCGGTTTATTTGGGCAACCCTCGCAGGCCGAAGCCTTGCGCAGCCATGATGCGGCGTTGCGTGAAATCTATCCAATGCTCGGTTCTTTGGACTACGACTATCGCTGGACAGGCATGGTGGCCATTACCGAAGACCATTTGCCTCATTTGCATGACCTAGCTCCCGGTTTATACGGGGCTGTCGGTTATAACGGTCGTGGTGTTGCCATGGCGACTATGATGGGACGATTAGTCGCCCAACGAGCGCTTGGCCGTGAAGATGGTGAATATGTATTTCCGGTGACTACGTTAAAGCCGATCTTATTTCATCGTTTTAGTGAGTGGGGGGTACGGGCAACGGTAAGTTACCTGCGTATCCGTGATCAGCAACGTGCAATCTAAGGAATGATCTGCCGATGAACTTTCTGCCAAATTTGATGGTTCAGATTTTTTCCAAATTTAATGCTGGCCAGATCATTCTTTTTGCGTCCCTCGCCCTGGTTACTGTGGTTTATTTCGCCAGCTGGTGGCGTCACCGTGCCTCAATTTTGGCTTCCAAGCCGGCCCCCTTGGTTGACTATGTGGTTGGATTTGCCGTGGCGGTCGGCGACACGCTGGGCATAGGCTCGTTTGCGCCTACGACCGCGATTATTAAACTGCGCGGCAACGTGGCGGATGAGGATATTCCTGGCACGCTCAACGTCGGGCTCACGTTGGCGGCTTTGCTGGAAGCCGTGATATTTATTACTTCCGTACTGGTGGATCCGTTACTGCTGGTTTGTATGATTTTCAGTGCGGCTGCTGGTGCGTGGTTCGGGGCCGGTGTAGTAGGTCGTATGCCGCGTCGCTCGATACAGTTGGCGATGGGTACGGCGTTATTAATTGCTTGCACGGTATTTACTGCAATTAACTTACATTTATTACCGGGTGGCGGTGTGGCCATGGCGCTGAGCGGCTGGAAATTTGCTCTTGCTGTCGCCTTAAACTTTATCTTTGGCGCGTTAATGAGTGTCGGAATCGGTCTTTATGCCCCGTGCATGATTATGCTTGCCCTGATGGGGATGCATCCTCTAGCGACATTTCCGATCATGGGCGGAGCCTGTGCGATCCTACAGCCGGTGGCTGCCATTCAGTTTTTCAATAACCGACGTTTCTCGTGGCCGGCAGTGATTGGATTAACGATTGGCAGTATTCCCGGGGTGCTGATTGCCGCTTTTGTTATTAAGTCCTTAGATATGACGTATTTGCGCTGGCTGGTAATCCTGGTGGTGTTTTACGCAGCTACCTCGATGCTGCTCTCGGCCCGCCAAGAAACCTTGGCGGTGGCCAGCGCCTAGCTTAGTGAGTGCGTAAGCCCACACCAATACCGCGTGGATCGGCCGCGGGTGTGGGCGTCTGATCTTTGATTTGTATCATTTCAATGTCACCGTTCCATCCTTGATTTTCAAAGCGATAGCCGCGATTGATCAATTGAGTTCGGACCTCGCTGGTGACCTGGGCATACGGTTCTTCAAATAACGTATCGGCCGGAAGTAGCTGATGATGAACCCGCGGTGCCGCGAGTGCCTGCGCGGGCGCCAGTCCAAAGTCATACAGATTGCAGATGACCTGGAATACCGACGTGAAAATTCGCGAACCCCCGGGCGTTCCGATGACCAGCGCAATTTGGCCGTTACGCGTCAGAAGCGTCGGTGTCATTGAGGACAAAGGACGCTTTCCCGGTGCTATAGCGTTTGCTTCTTTGCCCACCACACCAAATAAATTGGGGACACCGGTTTTGACGGAAAAATCATCCATCTCATTATTTAAAAGAAAGCCGGCCCCTGCCACAACGACGCCGTTGCCGAATTCATCGTTGAGGGTGTAGGTGTTGGCGACCGCATTGCCATCATGATCCACAATAGAAAAATGAGTCGTCTGATGTGACTCGGTCAGACCAGGCTGCACCACTTCGGTCGCTGAACGATCCTTTACATTAACCTCGTGCGCCCGAGCAGTCAGATATTGCGGGTCAACTAAGCGAGCTACGGGTACCGATACAAAGTCCGGATCACCCAGATATTCTGCCCGATCAGCGAATACGCGTTTTTCAATCTCGGCGGACAGATGCAGATATTGCGCTGAATTCAACGCAAGTCCGGCAAAGACATCAGATAACTTTTCTTTCATCGACAACAGCTGGATTAAACCGATGCCGCCCGAGGAGGGCGGGGGTGCCGTGAGGATGGTGTAGTCACGCCATTGCGCGCTGAGCGGTGCGCGCCAAACGGCCTCGTAGTGATCTAAATCCGATTGCGCTATCTCGCCATGACCGTGCTTCATTTCGGCTATCAGGTACTGCGCTGTAAGGCCTTGATAAAAACCCGCATCACCCTGAGTCGCGATCCGAGACAAAGTTGCGGCCAGCTCGGGTTGCCGCCAGCGCTGACCAACTCGTACCGCATTAAAATAGTGATCAAAATTGGTGCGGCCATGCAGCGACTTTTGTTCATCATGAACCGAATCCGCGAGGTACGGACTGACCACAAAGCCTTGCCGTGCCAGTCGCAGTGCGGGTTGCAGATCTTGGCGCCAGGAGAGCTTTCCAAAGCGTTGATGTGCTACCCACAGACCGCGTACCGTGCCAGGAACGCCGCTCGCTTTGTGTCCTACCAAACTCAGATCAGGTATGACATTGCCATCTTTGTCCAGGTACATGTCGCGCGAAGCGCTGACGGGCGCTCGTTCTCGATAATCCAGAAAATACGGTTTGCCATCCACGTAAAGCGTCATGAAGCCGCCGCCGCCGAGATTACCGGCCATCGGGTAGGTGACGGCTAACGTGAATGCGGTAGCAACAGCAGCATCCACCGCATTACCACCGGCTTTGAGGATCTCCTGCGCTGCACGTGCCCCGTAGGGGTCGGGCGCGGCTACGGCGCCGCCGTGTAGAGCTGTGGTGGGCACCGCTGCCCCGGCGAGTGCAACCGCCGGCAATATCGAGCAGAGCATGAGGCTCAAACGCATAAGACCACTGCGGTATTTGCACGCAACATCACGCATAAGAATCATTGGTCAGACCTCGCTACTAAATCTCAAGCCAGTTTACTAGGGCTGAGCTGCTGAAAGTTATCCACAGAAACGGTGGATAACTCATAGGACAACTCATAAAACTACAAAATGACGGCTCTAAATACGCTCTCGCATCTTGACAGAGCCCGGGGAGCTTTACTCTTTAAGGCCCGCTTGACAACACGCGCATGAGTTCATAGGTGAACTTAACGTCACCGGAAAATGCGGTCATGCTGATTCGTTCGTCACGCCCGTGTGCCCGGCCATCGTCTAAGTCGTCAAACATGGCATCAATGCCGTAGCTGGGTAGACCAGCGGTACGCGAGTAGGCACTGTCGCTGGCACCGGCGGCCATTTGGGGAAGAATGACTACCTCAGGCCACTGAGCATGCACCACTTTTTCTACGGCTGCGAGCAACGAAGAACTCAACGGTGATTCGGGGCTGGGGCGACCAGCGGTAAGCACATTGAGTTTAATGGTAGGGTCGGCCAACACTTTTGCGAGGATGTCATGTACGTACTCAGCTGACTCACCCGGTATAACGCGACATTGCAACGTGGCACGGGCGCGTTGCGGTAGCGCGTTCTCGGCATGCCCTCCGTCAATTTGCGTCGCTGTGCATGTGGTGCGTAACAGGATATTGGTCTCTACCGACTGCGATAAACGCGTTAAAGCTGCCTCACTGGGTGGTGTTTGACTCACCGCGATCATGTCCGCCTTAGCCTCACCGGTTTCCAGGCTAGCCCGCCGAGCGAAATAGACTTTTGTCGTGTCTGTGAGGTGCACTGGAAATTGAAATTTCGCTAGGTGATCCAGTCCCGCACTGAGGCGATAGATAGGATTATCGGGCGTCGGGCGCGAACTGTGGCCGCCTTTGTCGGTTACCTCGGCCTGAAAGGACAAGAACATTTTCTCGCTGGTTTCCACGCCAACGTACAAACGGCGTCCATTTTTCATGCCGGCTTCACCGCCATCCGGATTAATCACCATTTCGGCATCCACCAAGTCCCGATGATGAGCAATCAGCCAGCCAACGCCGTTTGCGTCACCGCCGGCCTCTTCATCAGCTGTAAAGGCAACGATGATGTCTCGATCAGGTACAACACCCTCTCTTTTCAGGCGTAGCAGCGCGGCCAACACTGCAGCGTCCTGGCCTTTCATATCAATTGTGCCACGGCCGTAGAGCCAGCCATCTTCTTCAGTGAGTTTGAACGGTGCCCGTGTCCAGTCTTCAGCCTTAGCCTCCACCACGTCCAGGTGGCACAAGTACAAAATAGGTTTTGCCTTGCCACGACCATGGAGTCTGACGACCAAGTTGCCGCTTTGCGGGTAATCCGCCGGAGCGAGCAGTTGAGCATCCGAGGCAGCAAAGCCGGCAGCCAGCAAACGTTTTTGAATGGCTTTAGCGGCCATGGTGGTGCCGTTGATGTGCGTGGAAGGAATTTCAATGAGCTCTGAGAGGATCTCGCGAGCCTGCGTCGTGGCTTTGACCTCAGCGTCTGTCATCGCGGCACCCGCCCACGTCGGACTTGCCCAAAGGCCGACTAAACTGCTGACGAGGGCAGCCAGCGTTGCGCCACGGTGAATGCGGATGTTTCGGCGTTTCATGGGTGGTTCCTACCAAGGGTGAGAAAACGTGACATTTATAGGTTATCAACAGAGGGAACTTGGATGGCCTGGGGCGCTAAGTAAGACGCATGACGCTTATGCATCGCTTCATAGGCCCACTCCAGGTGCCGGCGGTAGCGATCCGTATCAAAGTAGGGATGGCTTTCTCGCAGGTCTATCAGTCGCTGACGAAACGCCTTGAGCTGTTCGGGTTGCCTCAGTAGCGCTAATGCTTTGCGCTCATAGTCCGCCAGGGACAATGTGACCAGATCCGATAAGCCCAAACCCTGCAGCAGGCTGGTGGCCATTCGACCTGCAAAGCTCTCACCACTGCACGTCAACACCGGCAGGCCCTGAGACAGGGCGTCACTTGCCGTGGCTCCTGCATTAAAAGGCAGCGTATCCAGAAAAAGATCGGCGTGCTGATAACGTCCCAGGTGTTCGGCATACAAGACACGGGGCGCAAATATCAAACGATGCTCCGCTATGCCATGTTTTAGTGCTTGGACACGAAGATTAGTCTCGGTCGCCGGATCGGTTGCAATCAGCCACAGTACGGCATCAGGCACTTCCTGTAGCAGTCGCATCCAGACAGCGAACATCGTTGGGTTGAGTTTGTGAGTGTGGTTGAACGAGCAAAGCACAATCCCCTGTTCAGGAAGGCCTAAGGCCGAACGACTGTGACTAGCTTGCTGAAGAGGGCGCTGGTCATGGGGTTGAAAGATATCCGGCATCCAGACAATTTTTTCGTTGTAATGAGCCACCTGATCTTCCGGAATCAGATGTCGATCAGCAATCAGATAATCTATGTAGTCTGCACCCATGGTCGCTGGCAGGCCGAGAAAGTTGACCTGTAAGGGAGCGGCTCGGCGCGCGAAGATTCCGGTACGGTTGCCACGTGTATGTCCCGTGAGGTCAACGGCAATATCAATCTCCATCTCTTGCATTTTTTGGTAGATCTGCTCATCGCTAAGCGCCGAGACATCGACAAAATGATCAAAAGCCGCCTCAATGCGCGCTCTTAATGGTCCCTCGTTTTGCCGTCCCCAAGAAATCGCTACGGTTTCAAAGCGCTGACGATCATGGCGCTCCAGCACTCCGGCTAGCAGGTAGGTGACCGCATGTTCACCAAAGTCACCAGACACATACGCGAGACGGATCTTGGTATGCCGGTAGCGCTTGGTTTTGGTGGCGGTAGGAGTCGGTGGAAATTGCTGTTTAGTAAACGCACGGGCACAGCGACCCTGACTTGCCGCCCCACCGCACACACTTAAATAGAAAAACGGCACATCTCCGTCCGCACTGGCATCTACCTTCGTAATGACTTGTGCCTTAAGGCTGTCAAAATCACGCCAGTCTCCCGTTTGTAGTTTAGCGTGCAACTGATTTCCGCTAACGTGTGGGTAACTCGGCTTCACGGCAGCTAGGTGATCAAAAACCTGCGCGGCCTCGCCGTAGCGCTTAAGCGTCATATACGCATTGCCCAGGTTATTCAGCGCTCCTGGCAAATCCGGAGACACTGCTAGCGCCTGGCGAAAGGCGACGATGGCCTCTTCGGTCCGATCCCAGTCGAGAAGAATGAGTCCGCGGTTGTTCAACGCATCCGCGTAGTGCGGCGACATTTGCAAGCTCTGGTCGAGGCAGGCCATAGCCTCCTCGGTTTGCCGCAAATTGCGCAGTGTTGAACCTAGGTTGTTGAGTGCCTCGGGGAAGTGAGGCTGAAGCGATAAGGCGCGTCTAAAGCTATCGACGGCCTCAGACATACGTCTTAGTGACAATAGTGCGTTGCCATGGTTATACCAAGTCCCGGCGATAGTAGAGTCGATCTGAAGCGACTTCTCCACTGCGGCTAACGCGCCAGCACCATCGCCCATGTCCATGAGAGCACGTGACAGGTTTGATAACGCCGGCGCCTGTCTAGGATTGCTCTTTAAGGCCGACCGTATAAGTGCGGCCCCATCGCCAGGCGCACCTTGTTGAATCGCGGCGCAGCCCAGTAAGTGCAATGCGTCGAAGCAGTCGGGCACCTCAGCCAGAATGGCTTTATAGCCTTGGCTAGCCGCAGCAATATCACCGAGCTGGTGCCGGCCAATGGCTTCCTGCAGTTGCTCCAACTGTTGTGCAGTCAGGGGTGGGGGCGCTTTGGCTACGCCTCGGCTTAGCTTATGAGACTTAGGCACAAGACAAGGTCTGAAAGCGACGAATCGTCTAAACAGCTATGCGTCATCGGATGGCTCTTCAATTCAGGTGTTTGTTGAACCAGTCAAGAGTCCGATTAATGCGATCGGTCTGATGCTTAGGGTCACTGAAGCGATGGCCTTCGTGTTCATAAATTACGAACTCAGTCTCAATATTCAGACTTTTAAGCGCGTGCCAAAACTCGTAAGACTGGGGCGCTGGACACTCCGCATCGCTATCGCCGACCAGAATTAGGGTTGGAGTTTTCACGTTCTTAATAAACTGAATGGGAGAGCTCTTCGCATATACCGCTGGGTCGTCATATACGGAGGCACCGAAAAAAGGCACCATCCATTGGTCAATCTTGTTCTGGCCGTAATAGCTTTGCCAGTTGGCAATACCGGCACCCGCCACCGCGGCTTTGAACCGTTGAGTTTGAGTAACGGTCCACATGGACATAAAGCCACCGTAACTCCAGCCGCTCATGCCCAGGCGATTACCGTCAATGGGCGCATTGCGCAGCGCCTCGTCGACGCCGCTGAGAATGTCGCGCAGGTCACCGTGTCCAAAATCTTTGACATTGGCACGGGCGAAGGCTTCGCCCTGACCAAAGCTGCCGCGGGGATTCGGCTGTAGGACAAAATAGCCGGCACTGGCCAGCGCCATCGATACGCTGCCCTGACCCGGCCATTCAGAAGTCACCGCCGCGCCTGGCCCACCATGGACTTGCACGATCATCGGGTAACGTTTGCTAGGATCAAAATCCACCGGATAGGTTAGCCAGCCTTGGACAGCGTAACCGTCACTGTTCCAGTGTAGTGGCACGCTTTTGCCCCAGACTGGCTTAACCGCACTGTTGCGATGGCTAATTTGATGCCAGTTGCCTAGGGCACCGGCCCAGATTTCCGGTGCAGTCGAAAAGGCACTACGAATCACAGCCGATTCGCGCCCGTCGGCCGCCAGGGATACTTCGATGAGCCCGTTACCGGTCTCTACCGTTTCCGCACCACGCCAAAGGCTGCTGCTGACCTTGCTCGTCGGGTTGAGTCGCAGAATTTGAGCCTCACCGTTGTTGATCGCGGTCAGTATTAATTCACCGGTCTTAGTCCAGTTCAGCCCGCTCACGCTGTAGTTACTACCCGGCGTGAGGTTTTCTGCCTGCTGTTTATCGGTCCCAATCAGCATCAAATCGCCACCGACGGAGCCTTCGTCACTCATCAGTCCTTCAATGAGCGCGACATGATGCCCGTCTGGGGCATACGTGGGCTTGGCGATCTGTAGGGCTGGCTTATATAAAAGCGTCAGAGGACCACCATCGAGGTTTTGTCGGTAGAGCGCCGCGGTCCACCAGTTGTTATCGCCGTTTCCACGCGCTGCGATGAGAGCGAAATGGCTCGCATCGGGAGCCCACGTGTACTCGTACACATAGAGGTCCGGTGCAGAAATGACACTGACTTTGCCCGTGAGTAAGTCCACCAGAGCCAGTCGTTGTTCAAACCACGAGTCTTTGATCTCTCCGGTTTCATGTGCAGCCGCTGCAAGCGGCCCTAGATCGTGATTCGCGTTCTCAGTGAGCAGGATCGCAAAATGTTTGCCGTCTGGTGACCAGCTCGGTGTGCTTAGCGTACCCAACACATTAGTTAGACGACGAATCGCGCTACCGTCGCTGCCGGCCAGATAGAGTTGGCTTTGGCCATTGCGCGCAGCGTCCGAGGTAAACGCCAGATGCGTACTGTCCGGAGACCAGGTGATGTTGCCTTCGGTTGCCCGCTTTGCACCCACAGCGGCACTAATTCGATGCAGGTGACTGCCATCGGCCTTGGCCGCGACGTAGATTTCACTTCGACCGTCCGGCACGCCATTTTTTCCCACCAGTGTCTCAACCCATGCGACCCATTGGCCATCCGGGGAGATCGCGGTTTCCTGAAAGTGTCGGGTTTCATAAAGCGCCGCGATGGCTTGTCCTGTGCGTGACCCGTCCCTAGCGGTGGGCTGTGCCTGGACGCAGCTAAGACTCAGCAACCCGACGCAAAGCATGAATGCGCCTGCTACCTTAGGTTTGGAAAATCGGCTCAACATTAGCTAAAACCTCCCCAACTGGCATTAAGGCCCCGCTTTTTGCATTAGCGTGGGCCGCCGTCGATTTGAACTCTTTCGAAGCCTTGATAATGTTTAACTCTCAAGGCGGCGAGAAGGGTTAAAAGGTGCGTTAAAATCGCTGGCCAAACTGTAACGTATACGTTCTTGGTCTAATGGGCGTCACGTATGGGCCCGTAGGCAGATTCGTGGAATTACATACGGAACTTGTACATGAAATCGTACGAGTTATTTGTCCGCGACGATCCGCCAGGTTTTCAATGCTTAGCTCGGCAGTCCAATTGTTGCGCGAAGCGCCCGCCGTGACATCCATCGAGCCATACGCCGGCTGACTACCATAGACCGCGGCGTCTGCGAGCTTGAGTGCGGGAATTACCGTAGTTTGATAAAGGCCTGAGGCTTGAGCGTGTGCTTTGATACCCTGAATTTGAAACTCGTAGCGTACCGACACATTGCCCTTGAAGGCCGGTGAAATCGGTGTGGTTGTGCCGGCAGGTGCGCTGATATTGCCGGGGGTGGGTACGGGCGGGTCACCTAAGGCGCAGTTCGGTCCGGTTGGGGTGGCATCACAAGTCACTCCCGTCATATCGTGTTTCCACAGGTAGGTGGCGGAGCCACTGAGCGTTAACCCATCCGTGGCAAGCCAGTGAATATCTGACTCAATACCCTGTGTTTCAGCTCCGCCGGAGTTAATGATCTGCGTGATGCTGTATTGACCCACCGTGCCAAATTGCGCTTGAGTCCATTTCTCACTAAACAGTGCTCCGTTTAGGCGCAGGGTTCGTCCAAACCAAGACGTCTTCCAACCGAGCTCAAAGTTGTTTAAATAATCGGGTTTAAACGGCGCTACCAGCGGGTTGCGGTTAATGCCGCCGGGTCTAAACCCGGTTGAGTAGGTGGAGTAGATCATCCGATCCGGATCAAACTTATAGGTTAGCGTGAATTTGTCGGTGTATTTGCCGCCCTGCGAGCCGCTATTAACGTTAAGGCAGGGCAGCACGGATGATAATGCGGTGGTTGGGATTGGAGTACAGCTAACCTCTCCTGCCTGGTAGTAAGGAGTGCCATCACTGCCTAGCGGTTGAGCGGCAAACCCGAAAAACCCGTTTACGTTAATCCGGTAATCAAATACCCGAGCGCCTACGGTGGCGATGAGATTATCCGTCAGGTTGTAATTCATCTCGGTGAAAATCGCACGATCTGTGTCGTAGCGCGTGTTCGCGTCTAAGTAATGTACGCCGGGCTGACCGGTGATGGAGTAGGCATCAGCCAGGCCTGCTACTTCGTATCGATAGAGCGCATCGTTACGCTGCGCCTGATAAAAAGCGCCTAAGACGAATCGGAATCGGTCAGTGGATGGCGAGGCGATGCGCAATTCGTGCGATCGCTTGGTGAATAAGTTGTGACTGACTACTGACTGAGCCGGGCTAATCGGTTCGCCCGCATTATTGCGAAAGAGATTACCGAAGGACTGCGGCTGTGAGGCGTAAGCGCGATCGTACGCGTAAGAGTAATCCGAGTAATCAAAGACGTTATCAATCGTTCGGCGCATGTAGCCGCCCGAATAAGTCAGGTCTAAATCCGCAATTTTACCTTCAATCGTTAATGCCGATTGATACCACTGATCATTATTCAGTGCCGGCCCGTATTGAGCAGTTTGCAGATCACCGATCCCAGGCTGGTAATTAAAAGAGCCATAAGCTCCTTGCTTTTGATAGATCACAGAGGGAGACACCGTCCAACGATCATTGAGATCGATTTTGATATGGGCTCGGCCGCCACTGGTGCCTACACTGTTGAAGTTATTACGCTCCTGGCCCGCGTTGGTGCGAACGACACCTGACGTAGGATAGACCTCGTTGGGTCCTAAAACATTATCTATATACCCCGCGTCACGTTCTCCATAACCGACTAAACGAATAGCGACCTGCTCCGTCACTGGAACGTTAAGAAACCCTTCAACTTTCTCACTGAAGCCGCGGTGACGGCCTTCGCTGAGCGTCAGATCGTATCCACCGTAAATGCCAGTGTGGTCCGGCTTGTTGGTGATGTAGCGCAGCGTGCCTTCCATGGAGTTGGCACCAAAGAGCGTGCCCTGAGGGCCTGACAAGGCCTCGATGCGTGCCATGTCATAGACATGTGGATCCAGCGTATTGCCGATGGTGGTGACCGACTGTTCATCCAGGTAGACACCCACCATGGGTGAGGAGCCCGTGTGGGCACCGTCCGAGCCATTGGTTACCCCACGAAAATAGATTTGTGCCTGACCCGGGCCATAACTTTGCACCGAGACGCTGGGCAGGTATTTAGCGACCGAATTAAAGTCGGAGATTTTCAGTTCGCCCAAGCGTTTGTTGTCAATCGCCTCCACGCTTATCGGCACGGATTGCAAGTTCTCGGAGCGCTTTTGCGCGGTGATAATGACTTCTTCGAGTGTGTTGCTGGCGGAGGCAGGCTGGGCGGCTGGTTGTCCAAGTGCTGCCTGACTTGCAGCTAAAACGGCGGAAGTGACCAGCGCAAGCCGTGTCGATCGTGGTGCTTGGGTCAGTGGATGACTGGTGGTCGTTGGGGACACGTTGTACTCCGTTGAATGTCCCAGATCTCTCTCTGGCGACAGAATTTCTCAATAAAATTTTTAGGGTAACCAAACCTGCATTACTCGGGTCCGCCCGGCAAACTGGCCACGAACCGTGACTGGCACCGCCGGGTTCAATGGTTTCCAGCGCAGGTCCAGTAATCGACTGTGTTCGGGTCCTTCTACTTGGACTTTGGCATGCAGCTGCCTCGTCTTGCTGGCGATTGTAACGGTTCCCGTCAGTTTCGCGTCATCTGTCCAGGCAACGGCCTGCAGCGTAAGTACGGTTTGTGGATGTTGCGACGCAATATAAAAAGTGCCACCGCGTAATCCTACGCCCGTGCCGGAGCTGTTATTCGCCTGTCGAATTAATACGTCCTCAATGCTCTCTAGCGCGATAGCAATCGCCTGACGGTCGGCAACGGTAATCGGGCTAGGGTGCACCAGCCGCACCGGGGGCACTTGCCGGGCATGTTGATGAAATTCCTGGACTAAAGGCACTGCCGGTATGGACTCGCGGCAGGCTGTGTCGCCGATAGCGGCGCGCTTGATGAAGGCACGCGTGATCTGTGCGCCGCAGGGACTGCGGGCACGCGCCAGGGCATTCACATGAAAACTGTTCTTGAGAATTACCTGGTGGCCATGAGGAAACTGTTCGGCCACTTCCCGGCCATCGCTGACGGTGGTCATGTTGTCCAATTCTCCGGAGAGAACCAACACCGGTATCGAGGGGTAGGGCCGCTGCTCTTGTTCGTGCAGGGAAGTGTACCGTGCCAGCTCGACCGTGGGCCAGAGCACGCACTGGTCAATAAACGCATAATCCAGCGGCAGGCTGCGGTACTCATCGTAACTAAATGGCGCGTAGGCGTCGGGGACACGTTGTTGGCGATCCCGTAGCGCCTGATCACGCTCTGCAATTCTTTCAACGGGTGAGCGCGTCATCGTGAAAATCTGCGGCGCATCACCGCACATGATCGCGGCCGCTAAACCGCTGCTAAAAATGCGCGGATCTGAACTCTCGTCGCGCGAGTCAACGCTGACGTGGGCCTCGGCCAACAGTCGATGTAACGGCGCGGGATCATCGGCAAGGTAGGCGCGTGCGGCGGCATCGGCCTCGCGGACCGTAGCCAGTGCGGGAGCGGCGCCAAACAGCATGGTCGCCAGGGCGGCGCCATCCGCCTTAAAAGCCACTTTCTTACCATTAAAGTCCACGGCCTGGATGCTCTGGGCATTCTTACGCAGACGACGCAGCACCGACTGCAGGCGATCCATGGACGTGCCGGATAACATGGCACAGGTGGGCGATCGTGTGCAGGCGAGGTTGAACTTGTCGCGCATGGCCGGCGCATAACTGGTGTACCAACCTGCCTCCCGGCCTACTAAGGGGTAGGCTCCATCCAGGGTCAAGGTGCGCAGACGCTCAGGATGACGCAGTGCGAAGGTTTGTGCCGTAAAGGTTCCGTAAGAGTCGCCGTAAAGATCGATAGTCGAGATGCTCAGGGCATCTAAAACCGCGGCTAAATCATCGGCTGCATACGACGTGCTGTATAGCCAAGCGGCGGGCCCTAAGTCGGCTCCGCACTGCGCTATCGCCGTCAACGTCAATTCAGCGTCAGAGGCCTGCAGACTCGGACAGTTCAGCGCACCAGATCCACCCGTGCCGCGGTTGTCCATGATCAACACATCGTGGGTTTTCATCAGCGGTTTGAATAGATGGAGGTAATCGCGGCGTGACTCGCGCGCCGAAAATCCCGGCCCCCCTTCCGTTGCGACTAACGTTCCACGCGCAGGGCCTTTGGCTTGATGGCGATAAAATTCAAAAACGATGGGCAAATTACCCGGAACCTGTCCCAGAGGATCGAGGGGGCGAACGAGCAGCCCGCACAGCGCCCCTGGCACGCCACACTCAAATAGGGCAGTGGTTTCAGGGCGCTCCAGGCGTAACACGGTGGTTGCCTGGGCCGAAAAGCTTAATGCAAATACCGAAAGTAGCCCGACAGCAAGGTAAGAGTAGGGTCTCATGAGCGATGGTCGCCTTATTGCCCGGGCTGAGCCTCATCAGTAACCGATGCCTTGAGCGCGGATTCCGTTGGAGAGGACTCTGGCGCATCAGGGTGATAAGGCAACCACGAGTAAATTTCCGGGGAGGTCTGCGGATAGGCCAGGAAATCCTCGTGAGTTTCTTCTGAGCGTTCCTGCGGTCGGCGTCTGAGACGCCAGACCGAGAAAAGCGTGAAGCTAACCGCTAAGACGATGGCGTAGACAAAGAATCCGGACGGATACGTGTACTGCATGATGACCGCACCCAGGGTAGGACCTATCGCACCACCGAGTGCCCAAACTAACAGCAGGGTGGAGGACAAGGCGATGTAGTCCGCCGATACAGCACGGTCGTTGGCATGTGCTACGCCAACGGCATACAGGCTCTCGACAAAGCCTCCGAAACTCACAAAAAGCAAGGCTAAGAAAAGGAAATTATGAATAGAGGATCCCAAGCAGATGGTCGCCGCCGTCAAACTAACCAACACACCCAGGCCGATTAGCGCATGCAGTCGATCGACCTTGTCCGACAAAAAGCCGATAGGCCATTGCAACAACAGGCCACCGACGGAGATACAAACCATCAGAATAATGATTCGATCCTGACTTAACCCGATTTGCTGACTGTAAAGGGGCGCTAAGGTCGTGAATGCGGTGCCAATCAGTCCGGTTAACAGGCAGGCCATGACGCTGGCCGGTGATGTTCTAAGGGCCTGACCGATCTGCATTTTCACGGGCGGGTTGGGCGGAGGTCCCACAACATCGATAGCAGCCACGGGTACGAGTGCTAGGGCAGTCATGATGCTGGCGATAATCAGTAGCTCAGGTCCTGCTAAGTTTAAGTAACTGCCCATAAGTTGTCCTACGCCGTAGAACATTCCAAGAACCAAAAGGTACAGCGTTAAAACCCGGCTGCGTTGGTGATTTGGCACCAGCGCATTCAGCCAGCTCTCGACGATGACAGCCAGTCCAGCCGCATTGAAGCCCAATAAAAAGCGCAACACAGACAGCGGCAGTGCGGCTGAGCAAAAAAAGATGAGTAAAATGATGGCGGCTTTCATGGCAGCAAAGGCTGAATAAGCCCGGACCTGACCCACTGGTGCGATGAGTCGATGCACCTGCAAGCACCCGAGCATAAAGCCGGCTGCCTCGGCGGTGGCCAGAAGTCCGATGGTGCTTTGCGACATGCCGGCGGCCGAGAAGCGTAGCGGCAACAGGGTCATCAAACCGGTTGCGATAGAACTTAAAGCCGTACTTAACAAAGGCGGCGCGACACGACGAGCGAGCAGGGCGTTAGGGTTAGCTGGGCGCATGAAGCGAACTCACTCGGACGGTTAGGGTGCACCGCCTTAGCTTTAACCGCTAAAGCAGGGTACGCGTTGCCGTAGTGTATCTGCAAAACAATGCTGGCCTGCGGATTGTACGGATCGGCGCTGCCGGGCATAGTTGCAACCGTCGTTGCGTCGTAGTGCCTACCTTGGATCGAAGGTGGGTCGATCTTTATTACAGGATAAGGAAAACCGGATGAAAAGCAGAGCAGCCGTCGCCTTTGCGGCAGGGCAACCCTTGGAAGTGACCACCGTTGATCTTGCTGGCCCTAAAGCCGGCGAGGTGTTGGTTGAGATCCGTGCTTCAGGTGTTTGCCACACCGATGAATTTACTCGCTCCGGAGCCGATCCCGAGGGGTTGTTTCCGGCAATCTTTGGTCACGAGGGTGCCGGTGTAGTCGTCGACGTAGGCCCTGGTGTGAAATCGCTCAAAAAGGGCGATCACGTGATCCCGCTATATACCCCGGAGTGCCGTGAGTGCAAATCCTGCACCTCACAAAAGACCAATCTCTGTATGGCCATACGCTCAACTCAAGGTAAAGGCGTAATGCCTGACGGCACCAGTCGGTTTTCGCTGGACGGTAACCTGGTTCACCACTACATGGGGTGCTCGACTTTTTCGAACTACACGGTGCTGCCTGAAATCGCTCTCGCCAAGATTCGCGAGGACGCTCCCTTCGAGAAGGTCTGCTATATCGGCTGCGGCGTGACCACCGGCATCGGTGCGGTGATCAACACGGCCAAGGTTGAGCCGGGCGCTAACGTGGTGGTATTCGGCTTGGGCGGAATTGGGCTCAACGTTATTCAAGGTGCGCGACTGGCCGGTGCGAACAAAATCATCGGGGTAGACCTCAACCCGGCGCGTAAGCCACTGGCTGAGCGCTTTGGTATGACCCACTTTGTCAATCCCAAAGAAGTTGAGGGCGATTTGGTGCCCTATTTGGTGGCACTGACCGACGGCGGCGCTGACTACAGCTTTGAATGCGTCGGCAACGTGGATTTAATGCGCCAGGCTTTGGAATGCTGTCACCGCGGCTGGGGTGAATCGATCATCATCGGTGTTGCCGGCGCCGGCCAAGAAATTAAAACTCGTCCCTTTCAGCTGGTGACAGGTCGAGTATGGAAGGGCACGGCTTTTGGTGGCGCCCGTGGCCGCACGGACGTGCCGAAGATCGTGGATTGGTACATGGACGGTAAAATTTCCATCGATCCGTTAATTACGCACGTCATGCCCATTGAGAAAATCAATGATGCCTTTGACTTGATGCACAGCGGGGAGTCCATCCGCAGCGTTGTCACCTTCTGATGGTGCCGATGCCTTTTAAAAAATGCGATGGAGACAAGGCTTATGAGTGACCTGGAGAGACTCAACGAGCATGCCAGTTTCGGCGGGACGGTGGCCTACTACCGTCACACTGCTACGACCACGGCCTGTCCGATGAAGTTTGGTGTGTTCACGCCACCCGCGGCCATGAAAGGTCCGGTACCGGTGCTGTATTACCTAGCCGGCCTGACGTGTACGGAGGAAACCTTTCTGATCAAGGCCGGAGCCCAGAAACTCGCCTCGGCGTTAGGCTTGATGCTGGTCGCCCCAGATACCAGTCCGCGAGAGGTGCCCTTACCCGGCGACCGTGACAGCTGGGATTTTGGTTTGGGGGCTGGGTTTTATTTAAACGCCACACAGCAACCGTGGGCTGCGCATTACCAGATGGAAAGCTACATCACCCAGGAGCTGCCAGCGTTAATCGCTACGCACTTTGCTGCTGATGTCAGCCGCCAAGGCATTTTCGGGCACTCGATGGGCGGACACGGCGCCTTGACGCTGGCGCTAAAAAATCCGGCTCTCTATCAGTCGGTGTCAGCCTTTGCACCGATCTGTGCTCCTACTCAGTGTCCGTGGGGCGAAAAAGCGTTTACCAACTATTTAGGCTCTGACGTACGACACTGGAAATCCTATGATGCGACCGCACTGCTGGCCGAAGCGAGCACGGCCTTTAAGACGCGTTCGATTCTGATTGATCAGGGCCTGTCAGATGTGTTCTTAGCGCGCGAACTCAAGCCGGAGTTGTTCGAACGGGCATGCCGTGAGGCCGGGGTGCCATTAACGTTAAGGCGCCACGCCGGCTATGACCACGGCTATTACTTTATATCGACTTTTATCGACGATCATCTGCGCCACCACGCGGATGTGCTCAGTAAAGGGCGTTAGTCATCGACTCGGGCTCGGGTATGGATGAGCACCACAGGATATCGTTGCGTATGAATCATGAACATCAATCATCAGGCCAGCAGCTATCCCCGTCTGTAGATGCGTGGCGCGATGTGGTTGCCTCATATCAGGCGGGTCATGCCTTGCCACGGGCGGCCTACACGGATCCGGCGATTTTTGAACTGGAAATGCAGGGTTTCTTGCGTGATCACTGGTTCTGCGTGGGGCATGAAGCTAAGGTCCGTGAGGCCGGTGATTACTTTTTAGCAACCTTGGGCGGTGAGTCGATCATCATCGTGCGTGATCGTGAAGGGACGCTCAATGCCCTCGTCAATGTGTGTCGGCATCGCGGCTCGCGAGTCTGTCTGACGCAGCAAGGTACGGCTACGGCCGGACGTTTTGTGTGTCCGTACCATGCATGGTCATACGGGCTTGATGGCCGCCTGCTGGCCGCACGAAATATGCCAGAGGGCTTCAAGAACGATCAACACGGCCTGCGAAAGCTGGCCATTGAGGTAGTCGAAGGCCTGATCTTTGTCACGCTTTCTGAAAAGCCCTTAGGCCTAGCCCACGTCCGCACGGCACTAAGTGGTGGAGCAACAGCCTACGGATGGGCCAACGCCAAGGTGGCATTTCAGGAGACTTACCGAGTTCACGCCAACTGGAAGCTGGCGGTTGAAAATTACATGGAGTGTTATCACTGCCAACCCGCGCATCCGGAATACGCACGGCGGCATACCTACGCCCGTCCTATGGATCAGAACGGTCCGGCTGACGAGGCCGCTGATGCGCGGGCGCGTGCTATGGGTATTGAAGTGGAGCCGGTGGATTTTTACGGCCGTGCCGCCCACGTGGGTCAAGAGGCGGCCGATGCGATTCGCAGCGCGCTAATGGGCGAATCTCAAACCGCATCGCGGGATGGCCTGGGTGTCGCGCCGCTGATGGGTAGGTTTACCGATTACGACGGCAGCTCCGTTTTTTTAGACGTCGGTCCGCTAAGTAATTTTTTGGCCTACCCTGATCACGGAATTATTTACCGTTTCGTTCCAGTGGATTATCAGACCACGGATCTGGAGGTGATCTGGTTGGTCAAGAGTGATGCCGTGGAAGGCCGAGATTATGAGTTAGCGAACTTAACCTGGTTGTGGCAAGTGACCAGTGAAGAAGATAAGCGAATCATTGAGCATAACCAGCAGGGCGTTTCATCGCGTTTTTTTACGCCGGGCCCGTATTCTTTGCAGGAGGCCCATGCGTTGCGCTTCGTGGATTGGTATCTGCATGAAATGACACTCGCCGCTGACAGTTTGTCGCAGGACCTAGCGAGCGTACAGCATGTTTGAGCATCTAAGGGCGTGTCCGCCGGATCCTATTTTAGGTATCTCAGTCCTCTACGCCGCGGACTCGAATCCAGCCAAGATTGATGTTGGTGTAGGAGTTTATCGAGACGCTACGGGCGCGACGCCAATCATGGAATCGGTGCTACAGGCCCAAGCACTTTTAGCAGCGACCCAAACTTCTAAAAGTTATCTGCCAACCGCGGGCAATGCGGCTTTTAATAGGGCTATTACCGAACTGGTACTTGGTCTGGATCACGTGGCGGTGCGTGAAGATCGCGCCGTCACGTTGCAGACTCCCGGTGGTTGCGGAGCACTGCGTTTAGCTGCAGATTTGATTCATACAGCAAACGCAAAGGCGTTAGTCGCTGTCAGTCGGCCGACTTGGTCGCACCACCATGCTTTAATCGGCGGCGCTGGTGTTTCGATAATTGAGTACCCCTACTACGACCATGGCACGCACACGCTGCTTTATGCGTCGATGTTAGAAGCCCTGGAGCAACTGCCATCGGGCAGTGTGGTTTTATTGCAGCCGTCCTGTCACAACCCGACAGGCGCTGATTTAACTCCAGTCCAGTGGCATGAAATCGGCGCCTTGCTTTTGCGCCGTGGCTTAGTGCCCTTGTTGGATCTGGCTTACCAAGGTTTGGGTGAAGGTCTGCTCACGGATGTATACGCCGTGCATCACTTGGCTTCGATTCTTCCGGAGGTATTAATTACCGTCAGTTGCTCGAAAAACTTCGGCTTATATCGTGAGCGCACCGGTGCTGTGATTTATGTGGGTCGATCGCCGGCTGATAAGCATGCGATTCATACTCAATTAATGACTTTGGCGCGTCGTTTGTATTCGATGGCGCCAGATCATGGCGCGGCAATCGTCGGTACATTATGGGAGCAAGCCGCGTTGCGTCAGTTATGGATGGCCGAATTAGAGGCCATGCGCCGGCGCGTGCACAGCTTACGGCAGCACTTGGCGGCTCAGTTGAAAGAGGCCTCACCGCTCACCGATTTTGAATTTATCGCTAAGCAGTCGGGCATGTTTAGTCTGTTGGGGTTGACCCAACCTCAGGTGGAGGCGCTGCGCGTCCATCATCATGTTTACTGCGCCCCCGATAGTCGAATTAACGTGGCGGGTTTAAACGAGGAATCGGTGGCGCGTCTGGCAGCGGCGATTGCCGCCGTCGTGCGTTCGCCTTGAGAACGGGGCATACCTTAGGCTGACTTTGATTAACTTTTCCTAAATTCTGTGCGCCGATGGCCGAGTCGTGCGTTGACCTTAGTAAGGTGCGTATAGGCAGGTTTATTTGGGTGCCTGTACGCTCGCAGAACCGGCAATACATTTTTTAACGCCGCGTGTGGCTTACCGGCTCGGTCAATAGAAAGGATTTTTATGAACACGAAGTCTTGGGTTGCAATCCGTTCCGTCACCGCGCTGACTCTAAGCGCTAGCGTGGCCGTGATTTTGGCTGGTTGCGTCGTGGAAGAGCCGGTGTACTACCAAACACCTGCTCCCAGACCACAGGCTGTTGTTTATGCGCAGTCTCCGGGTGGCGTGGTAACCGTACAGGTCGAGCCCCCGGCGCTGCCTTCATATGAACAGCCGCCTTGCCCTGAAGACGGCTATATCTGGACCCCGGGCTACTGGGCCTGGGCTGATGCCGGTTATTACTGGGTTCCGGGTACTTGGGTACAGCCGCCGCGGGTGGGAGTTTATTGGACCCCCGGCTACTGGGGCTATTACGCCGGATCGTACCGTTTTAACCCGGGCTACTGGGGTTCGCATGTCGGTTTCTACGGTGGCATTAATTACGGTGGTGGCTACATTGGTATCGGCTACGCCGGCGGGCGTTGGGATGATCGTGGGCGTTTTGCCTACAACACGGCGGTGACTAACGTCAGCAACACGGTGGTTCACAACACCTATAACGTGACGGTAGTGAATAACACCACCGTCAATAACGTGAGTTACAACGGCGGGCCGCGCGGTGCAGCCGTTGCGCCAACCGCTGCGGAGATTGCCGTCGGACGCGAATCCCACATCGCTGCAACACCGATGCAAGCGCAGCACGTGCAACAGGCCAGTCAGAACCGCTCCCTGTTCGCTAACGTTAATCAAGGACGTCCGGTGATCGCGGCTACAGTCAAGCCGGCTGTCTTTACCGGTGCGGGCGTGGTTGCTGCGCAACCCACGGCGGTGGGTAGTCCCGGCAGTCACTCCATGGGGGCACCGCCGGTTACTGTGCGTGCACCTTATGAAGCACGGCCCGTGCCAGAGCCGCCGGCAACGCCGCGGCCTGCCGGCAATGAGTACCGGACGCCTAGCGCGCCTGGCGCGTCGACTCCCGTACCCGGGGGGCCATCGAACACGGTTCACTCACCGACAGGGCCGGCCTCAGTTCCCCCGGCGCCACCCAGGCCGATGATGAATGAGTATCGGGCGCCGAGCTCAGTGCCCGCACCGGCTTCGTCTGCGCCGGTTTCAGCACCGCCTGCGCCCCTGCGGCCGATGATGAATGAGTATCGGGCGCCGAGCCCAGTGCCCGCACCGGCTTCGTCTGCGCCGGTTTCGGCACCGCCTGCGCCCCCGCGGCCGATGATGAATGAGTATCGGGCGCCTGCCCCTGCGGCCCCACCGGCAAACTCTTATCGTCCGCCGGCGCCGCCGGTTTCAGCGCCTGCCCCTGCCAGGGCCGAACCTCAGGCGCAGCCTCGGCCAGGACGGCCAGAACGCGATCATGATGAACATTCTGGCCATTGATTCGTGACGGGCAGGATTTAAAAGCGTCTGGCGGGAGAAGCCCGCCAGATTCCTGGTTAACGCCACTGACGACAGTGCAATAAAAGAGGGCCGCATTATGCGGCCCTCTTAGTATCAGCGGTCAGTCGGCAAATTCCTTTGCCCTGACGTCTTACGCTTTGGTCAGCTTCTTCTTGTAACGGGCGTTGGCCTTGCTGAGTGCAACGACTTCATCGTGCATGGTGCTCATCATGGCATCGACTAGCGACATCACGCTGGTCTGAACCTTTTCTGGGTGCAGCGTCCAGAGTTCGATCAGCTTCTCGATCGTCGAGTTGATTTCAGCGTCAACAATGGCGGTCTTGGAGGCGGCAGACGATTTCTTTTTGGCAGCCATGAGGGTTCCTTAATAGATGAACGGGGGTTATCCGGTGAACGCATCTGTTCGGGCCGAATCTATAAAACGACTCCCAGTGTAACAGTAATAAATTACAGTCGTTCGCAACACTTTATTTGTGCCCGATCAGTCTGCTTTTACAATTACTTTTACGTCTAGGGTTTTTAGCATCTCCAAGAAACTGTTTAGATAACTGGATTCCACCCATACGCTGAGCAGGCCGTCATCGGATTCAACGATGACAGGGCAATCAAACAGGACAATGGCAGCGCATTGACGTTGCTCGAGTATCAACTCAACCGGCATCCCAGCGCCCAACGGATGACGCAGCTTATGCGTGGTCTTCGGCGGCAGTAGCCGAATGCATTGCCACTTTCCACTGACCTGCGTCAGCACACCGCATTGACGAGTTTCTGCAGTAAGCAAGAGGTCTCGCAGCGGTGGCTGCAAATTGGGCAATAACCAGCGGTTAGGTGCATGATGCATCCATTCCACCGGCTCACCGGGCTTGCGCGAGACCGCGCCAGCGGTCTTCGCTGCCTCACCCAGGACGCCGCTGGCGGGATTAAACTCGCTCCACTCAGCACAGACCGCCGGCGTGATGCAGATGGCGGTCCACGCATCTGTTAGATTTTCATTCATTGCTGCATTCATACGCGGATACGCTCGTGCGAGGGATCAAAATGGACACTACCGGTAATACGCACGGGTGTGTCTCCACCGCGTATGGGATCGCGCGCTAACAGCTCGGTGCCGAGGCTAGCCTGATTGCGAGCCACTAAGGCCAGCCCTATCCATTCCTTTAATTGGGGGCTGAATACGGATGACGTGACGTAACCTAAACTGTGGGCCGGGCTCTCAGGGCGTGTGATTTGCGCGCCGCCCAGGAACGCGCTTTTGCCGTCGCAGGCGCGCACGCCCACCAGGACGGGGCGATTGTCATCGCTGAATGCGGGGCGGTTAAGCATGGCCTTACCGACTGGTTGGCCCATGGCTTTTAGCATGCTGCTGGCAAACACATCAGCCGGTGCCGTCTGACCGTTGAGCTCGGAACTGGTCAGATAGCCTTTTTCAACGCGTAACACATCCAGAGCCTCTAAGCCGAAGGGCGCAAGGCCCGCCGCTACCAGCTCCGACCAGAGGCTGCTGGCGATTGCCGGTGCGCAGTGCAGCTCATAGGCCAGTTCGCCTGTGAAACTGGCACGAAGGAGCCTTAAAGGATAGTCGCGCCAAGTACCGGACTGATGCCCCATGTGCGTGAGGTCTTTCAGCGTTTCTTGCCAGCTCGTACCCAGTGTCGAGACCAAAGCCTGCCGGCTTTGAGGACCTGCCACCACGATGACAGACCAAGCCTCGCTAACGTCGGTGACGCTGATACGCTGATTAGCCCACTGCGTATCTTTATAAAACTCTAAATGCGCGAGCACGTGAGCCGTGTGACTGGTACTGGTGGTTGCCACAAAACGATCCGATGAGAGTCGTAGCAGCAGCCCGTCATCCAGCACGATGCCGTCTTCACGTAGCAGCGCGGCATACCGCGAACGTCCGATTTTTAGGGTGCTTCCGGGTGTCAAATAAAGGCCGTCGAGGAAAGCGGCCGCGTCGGGTCCCGCAATCTCAATCTTGCCTAAGGTTGAGGCATCGCAGATTCCGCCGGTCGCCCGCACGCGGGTGGCTTCCACCACACTGGCCGCGAAGGGATCCTGTCCGTTACCGCGATAGTAGCGCGGTCGCATCCAGCCACTCATCAACTCCATTTCAGCCGCGTGCTGTTGGTGTGCCTGATCCAGTGCAGTTAGGCGTGCGGGGCGTAAGCCAAAGCCCAGACGGGTACCACTGATCACCATGAGTGGAGTCGGTTGGAAAGGACCACGGCTACGGCTGATCCCGACTTCAGCTAACGGCTCGGTGCGCAACTCGGCGATAATGGCGGCACCTAAGGTGCCACCGGTACGTCCCTGTTCGGTGCCTACGCCTAATGTGGTGTAGCGCTTTATATGCTCGATATCAACAAACCCTTCTTGCAAGGCCTGCCGCAGATCGGCAACGGTGACGTCGTTTTGGAGATCAACGAACTGTTGCTTCTCTTCGTGACGGCTTGCCGGTGAGCGCCAGAATGCGATCAGTTGTGGCACGGCGTCTGCCTGTTGTACCAACCAGGGACTGCCACTAGCGGTCGTGCGATTTAAGCGGCGCACAGATTCGTCCACCGTCACTTGGGCATCGACTAGCACGTCGTCTAGCGCTAGGTGCCCGGCAGCGGCACCGGCACACAAGCGCCAGTCTGGTTGCCCTTCAGCGACGAAAGCGGCAACAGGTTCGCTGTAGCGAGGCACGCCGCCATTCTGCAGACCTGCGTAAACGGCTGGTGACCACCCACCGCTGACCAACAACGCGTCCGTTGCAATCGTTTGAGTGGAACGCGGATTATTCAAGTGAGCGACTGTAACTGCTTTGATCCGTGGATGGCCTTGGGCGCGCAGGACCGTAAACCCTGACAGGCAGTTGATACCACGACCTTGAAGTTCGGCACGCACCGGGCTTTGGCTATCAGTGCGTGTATCGACGATGGCTTGTATCTGAGCTCCGGCCTGCAACAGCCGCCTTGCGGTATCGTAGAGCCGATCGTGATTGCCAAATAGCACGGGTCGTTGACCGGCCAGTACCCCATAGCGTGAGAGTAAGCGATCAGCAGCCCCTGATAGAATGACACCTGGGCGGTCGTTATTGATGAAAGCAATACTGCGCTCCACGGCACCCATAGCATTAATAAACAGTGGTGCGTGGATGCGATAAAGCGTATCCGAGCCTGGCAATCCGGCGGGTTGACCGTGCGCGATGGTGATGCCGTTGTTAGCGCTAATCACCGTCGTCTGGGTTAATACTCGAACGCCTAGGTCCGACAGCTCGTCACGAGTTGTTTGGACCCAACGCGGAGCTGGCTTGCCCTCAATTACCGCGGCTTCGAACTCCAGCTCACCGCCCAAGACCGGTTCACGCTCACACAAGATAACGCGCGCCCCGGAGCGTGCTACACCTCGTGCAATGGCCAGACCTGCCGGCCCACCGCCGGCAATGACCACGTCAGCCACGGGATGCTCGACCTTGGGGTTAGGCAGATCACTGCCTGCTGGTGCGTAACCTAAACCGGCCAATTTGCGAATCAGACCTTCATAGGTTTTCCAGGAGGGCCAGATAAATGTCTTGTAGTAAAACCCTGCACCCCACAGGGAAGCGCCCGGACCCAACAGCATAGACGCCAGATCCCAGCGCAGGGTCGGCCAACGGTTCTGGCTGCGCAAGACCATGCCTTCAGTAATCAGGACTTGTGAGGCAGGTACGTTGGGAATCCAGGCCGGATACTCGCCCACCGTTAATAGCGCATTGGGGTCTTCGGGACCCAGCGCTAAAAAACCCCGCAGTCGACGGTATTTGATGCTGCGGTTAAAGAGGCGAACACCGGCGCGCCAGAGCGCCGATGAAGCACTATCGCCAAGAAAGCCGGTATACCGTTTTCCATCAAATGTGAAAGTGAGAGGGCCACCCGTTAGACGCGAGCCATCAGGCGTGCCTTGAGTCAGCGGCGCGTTCTGGTTCATGGGTTGCTACTCGTCAGATTGACGACTTTCAACACCGCACCTGTTGAGGGGTTGCGACGCACGTACAGCCAACTGCGGCAACCGAGTCGATGTTGCCAATGTTCATGACTATCTAAGGGGTTATCACGCCGCTCAAAGGTATCGGAAAAAAGATTCCCGTCGGTGATGTTGGGTAGGGTCTTGTGGAAGGTAAATTCTTCCATGCTGCGCGGTCCGCAAAAAGGACAGGTAAAAAGGCTCATTGACGTACCGGGAACGGTCCCGCTCCTTTCTCATCTAAGACGTGACCGGTGGCAAAACGTGACAAGTTAAAGCCCTTGATCAAATCGGGCGCGCGGCCGCTGGCAACTAAACGTGCGCAGGCAGCTCCGGAAGCCGGGATGGCCTTGAAGCCTCCGTAACACCAGCCGCCGTTGAGAAAGACGTTCTCATAGCGCAGACGATCGATAAGTGGACTGCCGTCCATCGTCTGGTCGTTGGTGCCGGCCCAGTGGCGCAGGATTTTGATACCAGCGACTTGCGGCAGCATGGCGACCGCGCTTTGCACGACCTCTTCTAGTCGGTGCCACAAGGGCTCCCGCGCAAACGACGGAAAGCCGTCCAAGGTACCACCCATCACCAGTCCGCCACGATCGGACTGCGCCATATAAACTTCCGAGTGTCCGTACATATAAATCAAAACGGTATGCAGTAACGGTTTAATGGGCTCGGTGACCATAGCCTGCAGCAGATGAGTTTCCACCGGTAAGGGGACGCCCAACATCGCGCCAATGTGGCCGGTGTGTCCGGCTACTGCAAAGACGATGCGATCGGCTTTGATTGGGCCTCGCGTGGTTTCAACGGCGGTTGCTATACCAGCCGTCGTTTGCAGGCCAGTGACCTCACAATGCTCGATGATGTCCACGCCTAAAGCTGCTGCCGCACGGGCATACCCCCAGGCGACCGCATCGTGACGTACTGTGCCGCCTCGTTTTTGCACGAGCCCCCCGACAATCGGGTAGCGGCGAGGCAAGGTGGGGTCGAGCACCGGGGCATATTTCATCAAGCCCTGCCGGTCCATCAACTCGGCATCGATGCCGGCCAGGCGCATCGCGTTTCCACGCCGGGCAAGGCCCACCATTTCATCGTCGGAGTTGGCCAGATCGACCACGCCGCGAGGGCTATACATGACGTTGTAGTTTAAGTCGTGAGATAGCGTCTCGTAGCGACGCAGGGAGTCTTCGTAAAAGTAGTGGTTCTCGGGTAACAGGTAGTTAGAGCGTACAATCGTGGTGTTGCGCCCTACGTTGCCATAGCCAATGACTTTTTTTTCCAAAACGGCAATACGTTTGATGCCGTGATCGCGGGCCAGATGGTAGGCCGTGGCCAGCCCGTGGCCTCCGCCCCCCACGACAACCACATCGTAGTGTTCTTGCGGCGTGGACCGTCTCCACAGCGGTTGCCAGTACTCACGGGACAAACGGGCTCGCAGTAAAGACAGAGCCGAGTAGCGCGGCGCAAGCAGACGGGATGCAGGTGGACGCATGGTGGCTCCCCACATGGCGCTAGGAGTCATCCGTGCCGCCATGGTGAATGTATTGACTGGGAACATTGTACTGAAGTCGCGTGATTAATCGACGCACGCTTAGCCAAGTTTTTGGCATGGGGATTTACGCAGTGGTGGCTGATCATCCCACTCCTACCGTAGACTTTGGCAAAAGCGGCTATGCGGTTGGGTCGTTGCTGAATGGGGCTTTTGATCGGGGCTGAATCGGGCGAGTCTTTGGATTGATTAAGGATACCAACGGTGAAGACACATTATCGGGCGGTGGTGATTGGTGGCGGTATCGTGGGCAGCAGTGTGTTGTATCACCTCACCCGTGCTGGCTGGACGGATGTTGCTTTAATCGAACGTGCTGAGTTAACTGCGGGCTCAACTTGGCATGCCGCGGCCGGTTTTCATGCACAAAACAAAGACTCCAACATCGCCAGTCTGCAGGCCTACACCATTGCGCTGTATCCAGAAATAGAACGCGAAAGCGGCCAGAGCATCGGCATGCGCAAGCCCGGAGGCTTCAGTCTGGCCGGGACATCGGAGCGCTACGCCAGCCTAAAAGCGGAATGGGCTCATTTTCAAAGCTTGGGCCATGAGACTCATCTGGTCACGCCCGAGGAAATTGCCGCACGCTGCCCCATTGTGGATGTCACCCATGTGGTCGGCGGATTGTTTGACCCTAATGAAGGGCACATGGATCCGCATGGCACCACGCATGCCTACGCCGGTGCCGCGCGTAAGCGCGGTGCGCAAGTCATCTTGCATAACCGGGTGTTAGCGCTCACGCAGCTGCCTTCGGGTGAGTGGCGACTGGATACCGAGAAGGGACCTATCATCGCCGAGCACGTGGTAAACGCCGCCGGCCTCTGGGCTAGACGCGTAGGTCGCATGGTGGGGCTGAATCTACCGGTTACACCCATGCAGCATCATTATCTGATTACCGAGGATGTGCCTGAGTTGGCCGCTTTGGCAGAGGAAATGCCGGCCGTAACCGACTTAGAGGGATACACCTACTTGCAGCAGGAGCGTAAGGGGGTGTTGCTGGGTATTTATGAGCTGAATCCCCGCCACTGGAATGTGGAGGGTGCACCCTGGGACTACGGGATGGAGCTCATTCCCGAGGAAATCGATCGTATCTCGGATGAGCTATCCGTAGGCCTGAGCCGATTCCCGGCGCTGGAGCGGGTAGGCATACGCAAGTGGGTAAACGGTGCTTTTACCTTTACCCCGGACGGTAACCCCTTAGTGGGTCCTGTCCCCGGACTGCGCAACTTCTGGGTCGCTTGCGGTGTGATGGCCGGCTTCTCACAGGGTGGTGGCGTGGGGCTGGCCTTAGCGAACTGGATGACCGGCGGTGATCCGGGTGCCGATATCTTCGGGATGGATATCGCCCGCTACGGAGACTTCGCCGCGAACGACCGTTATCTACGTGACACCACCCGGCAGTTCTACGCCAGGCGCTTTATTTTGTCCCATCCTAATGAGGAGCTGCCGGCTGGTCGGCCGTTAAAGACTACCCCGGTATATGACGCGATGCGCGCTCAGGGCGCTCGATTTGGGGTGAGTTGGGGTATGGAGTATCCGCAGTATTTCGCCTTGGGTGAGCCGGATTTTGTGGAAACACCGTCCCAACGACGGTCTGACGCCGAGCGCTTTGTCGCCGAGGAGGTCAAAGCTACCCGTACGGCGGCCGGGCTTTGGGAGACGGCGATCTATTCGCGTTACGAGGTCAGTGGTCCGGATGCGGAAGTCTGGTTGAATCACCTGCTGGCCTCTCAATTGCCAGCGGAGGGCCGCGTGCGACTGGCTACCATGCTCAAGCCTAACGGACAGTTGATGGGTGACTTGTCCGTCATGCGCTTAGCCGGGGGCCGTTTCTGGATTGTGGGTTCTTATTATCTTCAAGCCTGGCACTGGCGCTGGTTTCAGCAGCACCTGCCAAGTCAGGGCGTGACGCTGACCAATCTCTCGGATGAGTGGATGGGTTTTTCGCTATCCGGTCCGGCATCGCGCGAGATCCTACAGTCCTTAACTCATGAGGATGTAAGTCACGAAGCCTTACCGTTTATGGCGGCTCGTGCCATGGAAGTCGGCTCCACAGACGCAATCGTCGCCCGACTCTCGCTGACCGGTGAGCTGGGTTACGAAATCACCGTGCGCAGCGCCCAGCATCGGGCTTTATGGTCGGCCTTGTTGGCCGCCGGCTCAGATAAAGGTCTGCGGCAGATCGGCGGGCGGGCGCTGGATTGCTTGCGGCTTGAAAAAGGTTACGGCATTTGGTCTACCGAATTCACTCAGGACTATACGCCAGCAATGACTGGGCTTGACCGTTACGTCGTGCCGGACAAGGGTAACTTCATTGGCCGGGAGGCTTATCTGCGCCTGCGTGACGAGCCGGTGAAACAGCGGTTGGTGTTGTTAGCGATTGAGGCTAGCGATGCCGACGCGCATGGAATGGAGCCGGTCTGGAGTGGCACCACGCTGGTGGGCTACGTCAGTTCCGGAGCTTATGGTCATCATGTAGGGATGAGCTTGGCTTTAGCATTTGTCGACGACGCGGTCGTACGCGCCGGTCCGCCGTTAACCGTGCACGTGGTCGGTGATCCGCAACCGGCGCGAATCTTATCCGAAGTGCCTTACGATCCGGCCGGTTTAAAGTTGCGTAGTTAACACGGTGCAAGCGTTAAACGGGTGGCAGCTGCTGGTCGAGTTTCTGGGCTGGTCGGGCATGGTTTTGATTTTGGGGGCCTATTTGATGGTCTCCATCGGGCGCCTGAAGCCGGATTCCAGAACCTATCAATGGATGAACATCGTAGGGTCAGTGAGTTTTGTCGTTAATACTTTGTGGTTGCGCGCTTACCCTTCCGCTGTTTTGAACATTATTTGGGCGATGATTGGCGTGTATTCCGTAATAAAACGCGCGCGTGCCGTGGCGTCGCTGTAGATCGATTCACGGGTCGTGCCATTACGAATCCGAGCGCGATGCATAGGCCTGTTCTCGTTCTAGCAGACGGACCTTGCGGTCCAAGCCCCATCGATAACCCCCGAGTGTGCCGTCGCTGCGCAAGATGCGATGGCAAGGAATCAGCACGGCAATCCGGTTACGCGCACAAGCGCTGGCTACGGCCCGAAAGGCGGTGGGTGTATTGAGTCGTGTGGCGAGTTCCTGATAGCTCAAAACTTCACCCTCCCGGACCGTTAACAGACAATTCCAAACGCGCACCTGAAAGGCGGTACCACGAATATCTAAGGGCAGGTCGGGCCGTGGTGCGGGATGGTCTAAGTAATGAGTGATGGCCTGCAGCCAGGTTCGTAGCTGGCTATGGTTTTTTTGCTCGTAGGCTTTTAGCGTGGCCTTAGGAAACTCCTCCTGCAAAAGTGCGATTAGCGTCTTTTCATCGGCGGCAAATTGCACAAAACAGATTCCGCGTTCGGTCGCGCCGATCATCAGGAGGCCTAAGTCTGTCTTTTGACTCAGGTAAGTAATGGACTCACCAGCGCCGCCGGCTCTATAGGCAGAGGGTGTCATGCCCAGATGACTAGTGGCTTTGGCATGCAGGCGGCTGGTCGAGCTTAGGCCAGCTCGTGCGCCAGCTTCCAGCACAGGTAAGTCGGCACGCAGGGCTGTTTTAAGCGTCTTTAGGCGAATCGCCGCTTGGAAATCCTTGGGACTGACACCGACCGTCTCGGTAAACGTGCGTTGTAAATGCGTAGGGCTAAAGCCACTGATTTTGGCCAGACGCGCTAGCGGCAAGTGTTGTTCAGCGTGTGAGCTGATGTACTCGCAGACAGCGCGTATGGCTTTGACGGCAGGAGCCTGGGCTCGGTGAGCCAGGGGTTGGCAGCGCGGGCAGGCTCTATAGCCGGCAGCTAGCGCCTGTGCCGTGGTTTTAAAGTACTCACGGTGCTCGGATTTAGCGCGACGCGAAGGGCACGAGGCCAGACAAAATATCCCGGTGGTTTTGACGGCGTAATAAAACGCGCCATCAAAGGCGGTGTTGCGATGGTCAACAGCGTGCTGCCACACAGCCAGAGTCGCCGCGCTGGGAATATTCGAATGAGCTGATGATTTCATGATGGGCCTTTGAGTGCGCTGGCTAGCGCTCTGCAGTTACTCGGTTAGGGACACTATCTCAATTCGCACGAGCCTACGCACTCCGAACCTTGCGGAATTTAGCTGCTTGCTCCGTGGTTAATGGGCGCTAGGCTAGACTGTGGCGATGGAAACTTTTGCGTATGTCGCTGTCGGCGCTTTGGTAGGCCTAGTCATTGGCTTGACCGGTATTGGTGGTGGATCGCTGATGACGCCGTTGCTGATCGTCGTATTTAGGCAATCGGCTACGGTGGCCGTAGGCACGGACTTACTGTTCGCTGGGTTAACGAAACTGGCGGCTACACTTTTATTTGGTCGGCAACGGGGCGTCGATTGGGTGGTGTGTAGGCAGTTACTGTACGGCAGTCTGCCAGCGGCGCTGCTGACGTTGGGGTGGATGGCCAGCCGGTCGTCAGCCTCACCGAGCGAGTTAGCGGTAATTCGACCGTGCCTTGCCCTTCTTTTGATCGGGTCGGCAATTGCCCTAATGGCGCACCGATTCCTTAAGGTCGCCGTGATTTCGGTGGATTCGCATCGTCAACCTTTAGATCGTCATCAGGCCTTGTTGACGATCATCGCCGGTCTATTCATTGGTGCTGCGGTTACCCTCACCTCCGTGGGCGCCGGTGCATTGGCGACCGCGGCTCTGGTCTATATTTACTCAAAGCGCTTAACGCCGGCGCGACTGGTGGCCACGGATATTGCCCATGCTTTACCGCTAACTGTCGTCGCGGGTATCGGCCACTCGCTGCAGGGGCACGTCGACTACGCGTTACTGCTGCCTTTATTGGTGGGCTCAATGCCCGGAGTTTGGCTGGGAACGCGCGTCGCGGTGTATGCACCGCAGTCCATGTTGAGAGCAATTATCGCTTTGATGTTGGCGTTCAGTGGATGGCGTCTTTGGGCTGGCTGACGGTGCGCCGGGTTAAGTCGGTGAGGCGTTTTTGTCGCGGTGCAGGTCGTGTTTGCGCGACTTGTGCGCATTCTGTTGTTTAACTGCAACGGGAGGCTAGAATGCTGCAATGCGCTACTCATCAGAATTATGTCGGAAAATCGAATATTAATTTGAATTAAATCAATTATTTAAGTACAAACAAATTAACTAATCACATGGCAAATAAAATCTACCAATGGTGAAAAAAACGTAATTTGCTCTAAACTGACAGTCAGCCCAAATTCGACAGTGAATTTCGGCTTCGGCTGAGACCTAATTTGTTTGTTGATTGCAATTGTTCTATCGACCCTAAAGGGGGAAACCGGATGAACTGTAAGAAGACGTTGTCCTACGCCGTACTGGCGACACTGGCTGCCGCCGCTGGCGCTGCTCGTGCTGATGCACCCGCCGCTGAATCATCGATGAGCCTTGAAGAGGTAGTCGTTACCGCACAGCGCCGCTCGGAAAATCTGCAGAACGTGCCGATCAGCATTCAAGCGCTGACCGGAGAGACGCTGAAAGAATTGAAGGTCTCGACGCTGGACGAGTTCGTGAAGTATCTGCCTAGCGTTTCCACGGCTACCTTAGGCCCTGGTCAGGGCAACATCTATATGCGCGGTTTGAGCATCGGTGCTCTGGGTACCCAAGGCCAAGGTTCGGTAGGACAGTGGCCAAACGTCGCCGTCTATCTGGACGAGCAGTCGACGCAGATCCCAGGCCGTAACCTCGACGTCTACGCGGCTGACCTTGAGCGTATTGAGGTGCTTGAAGGCCCACAGGGAACGCTCTTTGGTGCGGGCGCTGAGGCTGGCGTGCTTCGTTACATCACGAACAAGCCTAAGCTCGGCGTCACTGAGGGCAACGTTTCTGCGGGTTACGACACGACCGCTCATGGCGCCTCCAGCGCTAAGGGCGAAGCTGTCATTAACTTGCCGATCACGGAGAACCTCGCTGCTCGCGCGGTGATTTACAGCGACTCGCGCGGTGGTTACATCGACAACGTGGGAAGCACGTTCACCCGTCAGGGCACGGACCTTGGCTTTGCACAGCGCACGGGCGGCCAGGTGCCAGCGGACTCAGTTGTTATCAACAACTACAACATAGCCGGTCGCGCCATCAACCCAGTAACGTACAAGGGCATGCGCCTGGGTCTGAACTACAAGATCAACGACGATTGGAGCGCTTTGCTTCAGCAGACGTATCAGGACATGAATGCGTCGGGCGTGTTCTATCAGATGCCAAAGGGCTCTGAGGGCCAAACGCTCAATCCGCTTGAGGTCACCGTGTTTAACAACGGTGTCACGAACGACAAGTTCTCAAACACCGCGCTGACCGTCAACGGCAAAGTGGGCTTAGTCGACGTTACGTACGCCGGTGCCATGCTGACCCGCGATTCGTACCAGATCCAGGACTACACGAACTACGCTCGCGGCGTCTACGGAAGCTACTACCAGTGCACGGGTTATTCCGGATCCTCGGTAAACAAGTGCTACACCCCATCGTCGGTATGGCGTGACACCACGCATAACAGCAACACAAGTCATGAATTGCGCTTCACGACCCCAAACACCTGGATGTTCTCGGGCGTAGGTGGCGTGTTCTGGGAGCAGCGCAAGCTCAACGACGACACCGAGTGGCTGTATAAGTCAGTTCCTGAGTGCACCACGGGTGGACCCGCCAGCTGCTTCTTGTACCTAGACGCATCGCAGTCACCGAAGTTCCAGAATGCCTCCATGAACAACATGGGTCAACGTGACCCAAGCGTTGGCTTCGTGGATGACTTCCAGCGTACCTACACGCAACGCGCGGTGTTCGGTTCGGTGGATTGGCATATTGTCGATGACCTGACCTTGACCGTTGGTACCCGTTACTTCAACATCGAGAACCAGATGTTGGGCGGCAACATGGGAAGCTTCTTCTGCAAGAACTACGGCGCAACCGCTCCGGCTAGCGCAGCTTGCAACGGCACGACGTCCGGTTACGGTGAGGCTTCGGGCAAGGCGCCATACGGCACCAACCTCAACAACCAAGATCCGAATTCGACCACAGCTTCGGGCTTTAAGAGCCGCGTTAACTTAAGCTGGAAGCCGACCGCTGATACCTTGTTGTATGTCACCTGGTCGCAAGGTTATCGCCCGGGTGGTTTCAACCGTGGTGAAGCTCAGCATCTACCAGCTGTCAACGCGGCCGGCAACGGACCTGGTGCTAACCAGTGGCAGGTCCCAGCGGCATACGCCTCCGACGACCTCACCAATAAGGAAGCGGGCTGGAAGACGTCGTTCATGCACAATCGCATCCAGTTCAACGGTGCGGTGTATCAAGAGGACTGGAATAACGTCCAGACCGGTATCTTTGCACCACAGTTGGGCCTCGGAAATCTGACCGTTGGTCTGAACGGGCCGAGCTACCAGGTTCGTGGTGTGGAAATGAGCGTGATTGCTCGAGCAACTGAAGGGCTCACCCTCCAGGGTTCGATGTCTTATAACCAATCGGAGCTCAAAACCTCGCCAGGCTTGGTCGACAACATCGTAGGTTCACCAGGCTATGGTCAGCAAATCACGCAGGCGTGGGTTGGCGGATCAGCGGCAAACGGTGGTCACGCGGTGCCGGTCGTGAACGTATTCGGTACCCCGGGCGACCCGCTCGCCAACTCGCCGAAGCTTCAGGCTAATGCTCGTGCCCGCTACGAGTGGTCGTCGGATCAGTACAACTACTACGCGCAGTTAGGTGCCGCTCATCAGGGCAGCTCCTTCTCATCGGCCACTTCGGTGAACCGCTTTGAGATGCCAAGCTGGACCACATGGGACGGCTCGGTTGGCGTGTCGAAGGGAGCATGGAACGTTGATCTTGTGGGTTCAAACCTCACGAACATCAACCAGAGCGTGTTCACTTCGGCGGCGCAGTTCATCCAGGTCCAGGTACCGCAACGCCCCCGCACGATCGGGTTGCGTTTCGGTTTCAAGTTCAAGGATATGAACTAGTACTGCAGGCAAGAAACCGTAGCAGGCCGCACGTCGGCCTGTTACGGACAATGATGGCGGGCCTAGTGCCCGCCATTTTTTATCCCCCAATCAGTCCTTATCGAATGAGTGAAAACAATGCCTTGGTCTGAAGCGGAGCTACGTGAAGCGCTCAGCACGGGACGTTTCACGGATGTGTTGGCGGCACTAGACGGCTTACTTGCCGAGGACCCTACACATCGCAACCTGCTCTACTACCGAGCGGTAGCCCAGCGCATGCTGACCAGGATTCCTGAGGCGCTGGTGACCTTAGCGCGCCTGGAGGAGTTTCATCCAGCCTACTCGCGCGGGTTCCAGGAGCGGGGCCATTGCTATATTTTCTTAAAAGACGCTGACAACGCGATAGCGTCTTACGAGCGCGCCGTGCAACTCAATCCGGCACTGGACGCAAGTTGGCGAAGCCTGGTGACTCTCTATCGAATGGTAGGTAACGAGTCCGCGGCGGCAAACGCCGCCAAACACCTAAATAAACTCGGTTCACTGCCTCGTGAAATCACCACCGCCCGTAGCATGGTCTGTGACCAAGACTTTGCTGAGGCAGAGCAGCTTTTACGGCCCTATCTGGTGCAGCATCCAGACGACGTAGAGGCGATGCGGCTGCTGGCAACGATTGCCCGCGAGAACGAGTTCACGACGGACGCTGAGGTTATTCTCGAGCGCCTGCTGACACTGGCGCCTGACTATAATGCCGCGCGTTACGATTATGTGCTGAATCTGATCGACCTTCACAGACACGAGCGTGCAAGAGTCGAGTGTGAGCGATTGCTTGAGGCCGAGCCGAACAATCCAGGCGCACGCATAACCTATGCCAGCGTGCTCATGGCCCTAGGCCATCTCGATCGTGCAATCGAAGGCTACAAAGAAAGCATTCAGGCGTTGCCCAACGATGCCGAGGTGCATCAGTCCCTGGGGCATGCATATAAAACGATCGGCGATCAGGCGCAGGCCGTGGCTTATTACCGAAAGGCAGCACAGGTTCGCCCAGGGTTTGGCGAGCCATTTTGGAGTCTTGCCAATCTCAAAACTTATCGGTTTACTGAAATCGAACTCGATCAAATGCGCGAAATTGAGTCAAGCCCCGCGGTCCAGCGTGCGGATCGGTATCACGTCTGCTTCGCCCTAGGAAAAGGGCTGGAGGACACGCACCGTTATGCCGAGTCGTTCACCTACTATGCACGCGGCAACGAGTTAAAAAAACAGGAAAATCGTTATCGAGCTGAGCTTCAGGAGCGAGCGATCGCACGGCAGCTTGAAATTGCCAATGCGGAATTTTATGAGGCGCGGCGTGGCTGGGGCTGCAAAGACGGCGCTCCGATATTCGTGCTGGGCCTGCCCCGGGCCGGCTCGACGCTACTTGAGCAGATTCTCGCCTCACACTCGATGGTGGAAGGTACGATGGAACTTGCGGACGTGCCGCGGATGGTCGGCTCCCTCGGCAGCTTCGCATCGCCAACCCAAAAACATTATCCGGAGGCGCTGCTCGAATTAACCGCCGATCAATGCGTTGAGTTTGGTGAACGATACCTTAAGGGCTCGTCAGCCTATCGGGTGGGGAACCCCTTCTTCATCGATAAAATGCCCAACAACTGGCGAAATATCTCTCTCATTCAGCTCATGCTGCCCAATGCCAAAATTATCGATGCGCGTCGAGATGCAATGGACTGCAGTTTCTCTAATTTCAAGCAACTTTACGCGTCGGGGCATCAGTTCGCTTACAGCCAAAGTGACATTGGCCGCTATTACCGCAGCTATGTAACTGCGATGTCGCACTGGGATCACGTTTTGCCGGGTCGCGTGCTGAAAGTTCAGCACGAAGATGTGCTGAATGATCTGGAGGCAAGCGTGCGCCGGATCCTCGACTACTGTGGGTTACCGTTTGAGCCGGCCTGCATCGATTTTCATAAAAACACCCGCCGTGTGCATACGGCCAGTGCCGAGCAGGTCAGACGACCCATCAATCGGGACGGTGTGGGTCAGTGGCGCCCGTACGGGCCCTATCTGAGTGAGCTCAGGGAGGCTCTTGGAGATCTCGGCTCCAGCGACTAACGCGCGACGGTCAGTGAGATCTGCCGCCGCACTGGGCCACCCAGTTTCAGGGTGCAGATGCGGGCCTTAGCGTGAGGTCGTGCGATTTAAGCATCCGGCATATTCACTTGATATCGGTCAAACCGCAGTTATCGTAGGGCCAGCACTGCAGACATCGATTTACTTTAAGTGAAGGGCTGTTGAGCTTTCACGTTAATTGTCAGGCCTTGGATTTCCTGACGGACTCTTGCGCTGCGACGTATTACCGGTGCTATCGTAGAATCCAGTGTCGAAAGTAGATTCGGCTTATTTGAGAGGCGCTTTATGGAGATAAGGGCGGAGCACGAGGTCTCTTCACTCATTGAGAGTCGGGTGCTTCGGGTTCGGCAATACCTGGAGCAGGATCGATTTGCCGAGGCATTGAGTCTGAGTGAGGAACTTCGGCATCAAGTCCCGCAAAATCGTGATGTGCTCTATATGCACGCCGTTAGTTTGCGCAATATGCGGCGTACAGCTGAAGCCTTGCAGACCTTAAAAATATTGGAGGAGCACCACCCCAAGTTCAGTCGTCTCTACCAGGAACGTGGCTATTGCTACGTTGCCTTACGCGACGCACCCAACGCCATTGCCGCCTTTCTGATAGGCGTTAACCTAAATCCAGCATTGCCAGCCAGTTGGGCACAACTGGAGGGTTTGTTTAGGATAACCGGGCAGATCGATAACGCGCGCATGGCTGCTGAACACGTAGCCACGTTGGCGAACTTGGCTCCGGAGGTGACGGCCGCTACGGGCTTGTATTCTGATGGCGAGCTGGTGCCCGCGGAGAACCTAATCCGGGAGTACTTGCTGCGCGTGGGTAATGACGTGGAAGGCATGCGCCTGCTGGCCAAAATCGGCATGGACTTAGATGTGCTTGATGACGCCGAGTTTTTGCTAGAGTCGGTTTTGGCTATCACGCCGAATTACTCGGCGGCGCGTTATGACTATGCGCGCGTGCTTTTAAAACGTCATAAACACGTGTTGGCCATGGCTGAGCTGGATCGGCTTTTAGCAAATGATCCAAAAAACCCGGCGTATCGAACGACTTACGCCACGGCTTGTATCGGCATTAGTGAGCATGAAAAAGCGCTGGCAATCTATCGAAGTTTGCTGGACGAAACGCCTCGCTCTGCGGACATTCATTTATCGGTTGCGCACGCACTGAAGACTCTGGGGCGTACCCAAGAGGCTATTGAGACTTATCAAAAATCAGCGGCTCTTCAGCCAAAGTTTGGGGACGCCTATTGGAGTCTGGCGAATTTAAAGACTTATCGTTTTACCGATGCAGAGTTTGAGGTGATGCGTCGTGAGGAAGCGTCCGATACGACTCAACTCGCGGATCGTTATCACTTATGTTTTGCGTTAGGAAAGGCATTGGAGGATCGCGGGGACTATTCTGAATCCTTTGCCTATTACCAGCGCGGTAATGCGTTAAAGAAATCTGAGAGTCGATTTAAGATTGAGTCGGTAGAGCGCAACACGCGTCTGCAGATAAAGGTGTGCACGAAGGAATTCTTCGCCCAACGAAAGCAGGTTGGGTGTGTCGCGCCGGATCCTATTTTTATTGTCGGACTACCACGGTCGGGTTCTACGCTGCTTGAGCAGATACTGGCTTCGCACTCGCGTGTGGATGGAACGATGGAGCTGGCTGATATTTCTCGTATCGTTCAGGATTTGCTGGGGCGCGATATGGATTCTGAAACGCCGCGATATCCGGGAATTCTTGCTGAAATGCCCGAGAAGGAATTTTTAAAACTGGGCGAGCGTTACTTAGAAGATACTCGCGTGTATCGTGGCGACCGGCCGTTTTTTATCGATAAGATGCCCAATAACTTTCGCCATATCGGCTTGATTCATCTGATGCTGCCGAATGCCAAGATTATCGACGCTCGCCGTGAACCGATGGCTTGTTGCTTTAGCAACTTTAAGCAACTCTTTGCTACAGGTCAGGAATTCACTTATTCGCTGGATGACATCGCTCGCTACTATCGATCTTACGTGCAGCTGATGGCGCATTGGGATATGGTCTTGCCCGGTAGCGTCTTGCGCGTCCAGCATGAGCAGGTAGTGGATGATCTGGAAGCCAATGTGCGCCGTATTTTGGATTTTTGTGGATTAGAGTTTGAGCCGGCCTGCGTTGAATTTCACAAAAATTCCCGTAGTGTTCATACCGCGAGCTCTGAGCAGGTGCGTAAGCCTATTTACCGCGACGGTCTGGATCAATGGCGCAATTACGAGGCGTACTTAGGTCCCTTGCGACAGTCGTTGGATGCGTGAACTACGCCTTTGTTAAGGTGGCCTTCCAGATGATGGGTTTTAGGTTTTTTTTAAGGATTTTTTATGACAGCCAATACACGCCAGTCTGCGAACTCATCGACACGCCTGATTGCCCTGGTCATGTCGCTGTTTTTCGCCTTTGGTTTTTGCACGGTCTTGGTCGACACGCTAGTGCCGAAGCTTAAGGGGCTGTTCTCTTTGTCGTATACAGAAGTGATGCTGACCCAGTTTTGTTTTTTTGGCGCCTATTTGATTGTGTCGCTTCCGGCGGCGGCGGTGTTGAGTCGAATTGGCTACTTAAAGACGGTGACATTGGGCCTGGTGATCATGGCAACGGGATGTTTGCTGTTCACGCCCGCAGCCGAGTTAGGTATTTATTCAGCCTTTTTAGGGGCCTTGTTTGTATTGGCCACGGGCGTCACTATTGTTCAGGTAGCTGCCAATCCTTTAGCCACTAGCGCTGGTGACCCGGCCAGCGCTTCCAGTCGCCTTACGCTAGCCCAGGCGTTGAACTCGTTGGCGACCACAGTGGGGCCGTTATTTGGCGCGATGTTAATCCTTTCCAATCAGGCCCCGGCGGATGCCAGTCGATTGGATGCCGCCGCCTTAGCGGCCGCACGCCACCTAGAGGCGCAGGCGGTGCAGTTGCCGTTTCAGTTAATTGCCGCCGTCGTTCTCACCCTTGCTGTTTTATGCTGGCTGGTTCGGTCCTGGTCACCGCCGGTTGAGGGCGTTAGCCGTCTGGGCTCAGATAGCGGTCATCTGCTACGTCATCCGCGTTTGATGCTCGGCGCGGTAGCTATTTTCGTATACGTGGGTGCGGAGGTGTCCATTGGCAGTGGCATGGCCAACTACCTGATGTTACCTACAACCTTGCATCTGCCGCTGCAGGAGGCGGGTCGCATGGTGGCATGGTACTGGGGCTTGGCGATGACCGGGCGCTTTATTGGCTCCTACGTACTACGGGTCGTAAACCCCGGGTATGTATTAATGATGGCCGCCGGCGGGGCGATAGCGCTGGCCTTAGTGTCCAGCGTGTCAACAGGCGCCGTAGCCGGCTACACGCTCATAGCCGTGGGACTTTGCAACTCCATCATGTTTCCCACTATTTTTGCCTTGGCTACCGAAGGGCTGGTGGGTGAGGATGCGCCGAAGGCGTCCGGTATTATCTGCGTGGCGATTTTTGGTGGCGCGGTGGTGCCTTTGATCTATGGTTTTGCGGCCGATCTGGTGGGTTTAGCGCTGGCGCTTTTGGTACCCGTAGTGTGTTACGCGTGGATTGCCTTTTACGGTTATTCCGCGCGCCGGCCGGCCGTAACACCCATAACGGCCAGTTAAGGCTTTGGTCGTACACTCGCGGTGGCCGTTAATACCGTCTTCGGGTCTTGGGGTGTGATCTGATGCTGGTGCATCGAGCGAGGGGCATCCTGCTGGCCTTGTTGTGGGCGATGCTCAGCACGACCGGGCAGGCTCAGACGCTGGGTGAGGCGACGCTCTGCGATGAGTCTAGCCTGGTAGCCGATGTTTTTCGGTTGCTGGATGAGCGCTTACGCCTTATGCCGGGTGTAGCGGCTGCCAAATGGCAAACGCATGGTGCGATTAGCGATCCGGCGCGGGAGGCTGTGGTGATTGCAGCTGCCGGTAGCCGGGCACGGGCATTAGGCCTGAGTCCTGAACCGGTTGAGGATGTTTTTAAAGTTCAGATTCGCCTGGCAGTCGAGTTACAGACTCGGCTGACCGCGCACTGGGTGCAAGACGGCTATGAGTATCCCGGCGTAGTTCCCGATTTAGCTAAAGATCTGCGACCCCGGTTAGATGCGCTGACCGAAGAAATACTGACATCGTTGTATCTAGCCACCCCCGGTCTGGCGGCACTTCCCAGCGAGGAGCTTGATCGGTTGGCCCTACGCGGACTTCCGGTTGAACGATGGGCAGACGCAGATCGTAAAACGATGGTTGACGCTCTGCGACGTTTAGCACTGGTGGAGCACGGCTCGTGGTCACGGGCTCGGGCCGTGGGAATTTTGCGCGTGGGCACGCCCGGTGACTACGCGCCATTCAGCGCGATCCACGCAGGATATTTGCTGGGTTCTGACGTCGAGTTAGTGCAGGCGCTGGCCCGTCAGCTTGGCGTACGTGTCGTGTTTATTCGCTCATCCTGGAAAACCCTTTTGCGGGATTTATCCGAGGATCAGTTTGATCTTGCCGTAGGCGGCATTTCGCTAACACCGGTGCGATTGGCTATCGCCGAAGGCTCCATCCCATTGGCACATAGTGGAAAAACCGCGCTTGGGCGTTGTGCTGATCGAAACAAATTATCTACGTTGGCGGCAATAGACCGTCCTTTGGTTGTGGTGGTGGAGAACCCTGGTGGAACCAATGAAGCGTTTGCCCGTGGTCATTTGACCCACGCTCAGTTGCGCGTGCACGGCGATAACGTGACCGTATTCAACGAGATCATGGAACACCGTGCGGATGTCATGTTCACGGACGAAACGGAGGTGGATTTGCAGACCCGGCGCCAGCCTTCGTTATGTCGATTGACCCTGAAGGCATTTGAGATGGCCGACAAGGGCTTTCTTTGGATGGCATCGGGGGGGTGGGCGCCTCTGGTCAATCCCTGGCTGAAAGCGCAACAGCAGCAAGGCGTTCCGGAGCGGCTCCTGCAGCGATCCGTAGAAGCTTTCGCTGGATTTTAGCGGTCGTTCTGGGGGTCCCGGATCCTGGATGGGCGGATTTACTCTTTAAAGTCCTGTACAAAGCCCGGTGATGTCGCCTTAAACTCTCTGCAATACGAGGCTTGGGCTTTGCATTGCATGTCAGCGTAACCATTCTGCTGTAGGCTATGACTCATTAAGCCTGCTGAGTGTGGCTGTAAATTGCGGAGGAACTACATGATTCGGTTTAATCTCAATGGCCAGTCGGTCTCCATCGATGCCGATCCTGATATGCCTTTACTCTGGGCTCTACGCGAAGATCTCGAACTGACTGGCACTAAATTTGGGTGCGGTGCAGCGCTGTGTGGTGCGTGTACGGTGCACCTTGACGGGAAGGCAATCCGTTCCTGTTCAACCCCACTTTCCCTGGTGGAGGGTAAGCATGTGACCACGATCGAAGCCGTTTCGGCCGAACGCGTGGGCGCGGCGGTTCAAGCCGCGTGGGTGGCCCACGATGTGCCGCAATGTGGATACTGCCAGTCCGGTCAAATCATGAGTGCGGTCGCTTTGCTGGCGCAGAAACCGAAGCCGACCGATGCGGATATTGATTCGGCCATGAGCGGCAACATTTGCCGCTGCGGTACCTATAACCAAATCCGCGCAGCGATCAAGGACGCCGCCACCACGCTGAGCGGAGGAGCACGTTAATGCCTTCTGTAACCTCTTCTGTCGAAAACTCAGTGACTGATGCTAGTCGCCGTGACTTTTTAAAAGGCAGCATTGCCGGCGCCTTGGTGATTGGAATCAGCCTGAGTACCGGGACTCGGCACGCACTGGCCTCGGCGCAGAGTGCTGCCTTTACGCCCAATGCGTTTTTGCGTATCTCCGAGGATAACGTCATTACGGTGATCAGCGGGACAGTCGAAATGGGCCAAGGCGTGCTGACGGCTATTCCCATGCTGGTGGCTGAAGAGTTGGATGCTGACTGGAGTCGTATTCGCTTTGAGCAGGCACCGACGGCTGCGGTGTACAACAACCCGGCGTTTGGCATGCAGGCAACCGGTGGCAGCACCACCGTGCGTGCTTTTTGGGCGCCGATGCGCAAGGCCGGCGCCACCGCGCGTCACATGTTAGTTGCGGCTGCTGCGCAGCAGTGGCAGGTACCGGTTTCCAGCCTGACCACGGCCAATGGCTTCGTTGTGGCCAGTGACGGCCGTAAAGCCTCCTATGGTTCTTTAGTAGCACTGGCTGCTCAACAGCCGGTACCGACCGATCCGGCGCTCAAAGATCCGAAAGACTTTAAGATATTGGGTAAAGCGCTCAAGCGCCTGGATACCCCGGCTAAGACGAATGGCTCAGCTAAGTTTGGACTGGATGCGCCCAAGCTGCCGGGCATGGTGGTGGCCGTGATGGCGCGAGCGCCATTGCCCGGCGCTAAACCGCGTTCGGTGGACAGCGCTAAGGCGCTCGCCGTGAAGGGTGTGGTTCAGGTTTTAACCATCCCGAACGGAATAGCCGTACTGGCCACCGGCTACTGGGCTGCAAAGACGGGTCGCGATCAGTTGGTGATCGATTGGGACATGGGTGAACACGCAGGTTTATCATCGGAAAAAATCAGCGAGTTGCTTGAAGCTAAGGCCCAGATGGCTCAAACGGCGGGCGTGGTAGCGCTGGAAACAGGAGACATCGCGAATGCTTCAGGTAAAAATCTAGAGGCCACTTACCAGGCACCGTATCTGGCTCATGCCACCATGGAGCCATTGAACTGTACCGCTTGGCTTAAGCCCGACAGTTTAGAGTTGTGGACGGGTACGCAAGGCCAGGGGCCACTGCAAAATATCTTAAGTTCCATCACTAAAGTCGCACCGGAAAATATCAAGATCAATGTCTTCCTTCTCGGTGGTGGCTTTGGTCGCCGTATCGCGCCAGACTTCGCCATTGATGCCACGGTTCTAAGCATGGTGTCAGGCAAGCCGGTCAAGCTCATTTTTAGTCGCGAAGATGATATGGCTGCCGGCTTCTACCGGCCGGCATCAGTAACCCGATTGAGCGCATCGCTGGATGCGCAGGGTCGACCGGTTAAGCTGAATGTAGGAGTCGGTACCCCATCAATTGCCGTGGCCTCGGGTTTTATTCCTCTGCCACCGAGTGGCTTGGATGGCCAGGCGATGGAGGGTATCGCGGATCATCCGTACGACATTCCTAATCAGCGAATTGCCTACGGCCGTGCGGAGCCCGGACCTCAGGTCTGGTTCTGGCGTTCCGTGGGGCACTCCCAGAACATTTTCTTCATGGAAAGTTTTATGGATGAACTGGCCCATGCAGCCGGTCAGGATCCATATCACTATAGACACGGCTTGCTGGGGCACCAGCCGCGCTACAAGGCCGTTCTAGAGGCTGCAGCTGAGAAAGCCGGTTGGGGTAAGCCGTTGCCCAAGGGCGTCTTTCGCGGTATCGCGGTAGGGCAGAGCTTTGGTTCTTACGTAGCCGAAGTGGCTGAAGTCTCAGTCGATGCCGAAGGCCAGCCGAAGGTGCATCGCGTGGTGGCTGCCGTTGATTGCGGCATGACCGTCAATCCGGAAATTATTCGTCGTCAAATTGAAGGGGCTATCGTTTACGGCTTGTCTGCCGCGCTGTACGGCCGGATTTCGTACAAGGATGGTCGTGTCGAGCAGGGCAACTTCAACGATTATCCGGTCCTACGTATGAATGCTATGCCGAAAGTGGAGGTGCATATTTTGCCTAGCACTGAAGCGCCTGGCGGCATTGGTGAACCGGGATTGCCGCCCCTGGCCCCGGCTTTGGCAAATGCTATTTACGCAGCGACAGGCAAGCGGGTTCGCCAGCTGCCCATTGATCCTAACTTGTTGAAAAAAGCCTGAGGGCCAGCGTTTTAAGAACTTGCCCAATTTCTTTCACAGCGCAACAGCATAGTCCGTTGCGCTGTGAGGGATTGCCTTAGGCCACGTCTTCCAGCAACATCTGCGCACCTTTTTCCGCCACCAGAATGGTAGGGGCGTTGGTGTTGCCTGACGTAACCGTTGGAAAGACGGACGCATCAATGATGCGCAGCCCTTCAATTCCGTGTACGCGCAGTCTCTGGTCTACGACTGATGTCAGGGGATCTGGTCCCATCTTGCAGGTGCAGGTTGGGTGATAGACGGTGCTAGCCCGTGCACGAAAGTCCTCCAGCAGTTCCTCGTCACTTTGCTTCTCGCTGCCTGGGAGTATCTCGCCGTTAATAATTTCAGCCAGCGGCTGCGCGTTGGCGAGCTGTCGCAACAGTTTGATGCCGGCCATCACATCGGCGATGTCTTTGTCCGTCGATAGTGAGTTCGGGTATATCGCTGGTGCGACCCAAGGGTCTGCTGATTGGATTTCCAAATGTCCCCGACTAGTTGGACGGCAAGCGTTGAACGAGAGCAGAAAGGCCGCGAACGGATCCGGGTTCATTAGCTTGCGGCCTAGGCCTAAGCTGGTTGTGTAGCTGGCTGGATTGAAATAAAGCTGCAGATTGGGCGTTGGTTGATTGGCATCACTGCGTATAAAACCGCCACCTTGGTTGACACTCATGGACAGAGGTCCAGTGCGCGTCAACACGTAACGAATACCGGCTTTTAATTTGCCTAACCATGAGGCCAGCTCGTTATTCAGTGTGGGAACCTTGGATCGATAGAAATACGAGATACTTAAGTGGTCCTGAAGGTTGCGCCCTACCGCGGGTGCGTTCAAGACGACGGGAATCTGGTGCTTTTCCAGTAGTTCTTTAGGACCTATACCGGAGAGCTGCAGTAATTGAGGTGAGTTAATTGCACCCCCTGACAGCACGACACTGCGTGTCGCTCGGACTTCGATCTGCGCCCCGGCTGCGTCACGATAAATAACTCCCACCACACGCTGCCCTTCAAAAGTCAGGCGCGTCACCCGAACCTTGGTGCGCAGGGTAAGGTTGGGTCGGCTGAGTGCCGGGCGCAGATAACGAATGGAGGTCGATTCGCGAAAGCCATGCCGCGTCAGAATGCGATAGATTCCGACACCTTCAGGGTGTGCGCCGTTAAAGTCTTTCGTGAATTTGTAGCCGAGTAGGTCGCAGGCTTGGAGGTAGCGTTTGCACAGAGGATGAGCCATTTCCGACACGTCTGTGACGTGCAGTTTACCGGTGCTGTGACCATCGACCGTGCCGCTGTCTTCGATTCGCGAGAATATCGGTTTGATGCTGTTCCAATCCCAACCGGCGTTACCTTCAGCCGCCCAGTCATCGTAATCGTTGGGCAGTCCACGCATATAGACCAAGGCATTGATGGACCCGGAGCCACCCATGACCTTGCCGCGCGGCCAGAAGGCGCTGCGGTTATTGAGACCGGCATCAGGCTGGGCCTCGTACATCCAATTGACCTTAGGGTCCGTGAACGTTCGTCCGTAACCAATCGGGACACGGATCCAGAAGGTACGATCCGTGCCGCCGGCTTCCAGGACTAATACTCTATGTTGAGTATTCTCCGTCAAGCGATTCGCGACTACGCAGCCTGCCGAGCCAGCGCCCACCACGATGTAATCAAACGTCTCCATGCGCCCGCCTTTCATGCCGTGCGCCGACGGGCTAGCCCCGACCGGCGCGCTCAAATCTTAGACCACCGGATCCTGCGTCATCTCCAGATGCAGAGCGCTGTCGGTATACGGGTAGTTGGCGATGAACTCTTCGTTGAGCTCAACTCCCAGCCCGGGATCCTTAGGAGGAATCACATACCCCTCTTGCCATTGAATAGGCTTTTTCAGGATATCGGCATGGAACCCACCCCACGTCTCGATGCCCTCCAGAATCAGGAAGTTCGGCGTGCTGGTTGCCAGTTGGATATTGGCGGCGCCAACGACTGGGCCACAATACAGATGTGGTGCGATCTGTACGTGATAGACCTCAGCCATACCGGCGATCTTTTTGGCTTCTAAGATACCGCCGACTCGGCCCAGGTTCATTTGCAGAATGGCTGCCGCTCCCGCATTCAGGAGACGAGCGAAGTCATACTTAGTTGTTAAGCGCTCACCCGTGGCGATCGGGATGCTGGTGCCGCGGGCGACGCGAGCCGTTTCTTCTGGCGCATCCGGTGGAACGGGCTCCTCAAACCACAACGGATCGTAGGGTTCCATGCGCTTAGCCAGACGAATGGCTCCGGCCGCCGTCATCTGTCCATGCGTGCCAAATAGCAGATCAGCCTTGGTACCCACGGCTTCACGCAGCAGCTTGCAGAAGCGCTCGGAGCGCTCCAAAGCCTCTAGATTCAGCTGTCGGCCATCGAATGCGGTATACGGTCCGGCTGGGTCAAACTTCAGCGCCGTGAAGCCCTGCGCTAAGTACTCAGCCGCACGTACGGCGGACAGTTCGGGGTCGGCGTAGACGTCTGTCTTGTCACCAGGCCGCGGATAGATATAGGTGTAGGAGCGCAGCTTCTCGTGTACCTGACCACCCAGTAGCTTATAGACCGGCTGATTGGCTTCTTTACCTACAATATCCCAGCAGGCCATCTCCAGAGCGCTTAAGACGCCCATGAGCGAGAGATCCGGATGTTGAGTAAAGCCGGCGGAGTAGACTCGGCGCCACATTTTTTCAATGTCATGCGGATCTTCGCCGAGCATGTAGCGCCCAAACACGTCCTCTATCATCTGCGTGACAACGGAGGGATGGAACGGTAAGCAATAGGCTTCACCGATACCACTTACCCCGCCGTCCGTCGTGATTTTGACGAACACAAAATAACGCCCGCCAAAATGCGGTGGTGGGTTACCCACTACAAAAGTCTTGATGTCTTTAAGTTTCATGCGCCTGCTCGATACGGGTTAGGCCGGATAAAAACCGTTGATTGATTTGAGTTCCAAAAACTCCAGCAAACCGTGCTTGCCCCACTCGCGGCCGTTACCGGATTGCTTGTAACCACCAAAGGGTGATTCGTAGTCCTGCGGCGCACCGTTGAGATAAACGCTGCCGGCACGCAATTTGCGCGCGACGAATTTGCCTTTCGCGTCGTCGCCCGTCTGCACGTAGGCGGCAAGCCCGTAGACCGTATCGTTGGCAATTCGGATGGCGTCATCCATATCCTTGAATGGAATCATGCACAGCACCGGCCCGAAGATTTCTTCGCGCTCAATGCGCATGCCAGGTTTTACATTGGCAAAAATCGTTGGGCGCACGTAGTAACCATTGGCCAGTCCATCAGGGCGACCGGGGCCGCCTAAGACCACGGTGGCGCCTTCCTCAGCACCGAGCTTGATGTAGCTCTGGATTTTTTCCCACTGAGCTTTAGAGACTACCGGTCCGATGTGGTTACCGTGTTGAGTAGGGTCACCTACCTGAACTTTGGCGCCCGCTTCCACAGCCAGTTGAACCGCTTGCTCGTAGACTGAGGCCTCAACCAGCATACGGGTGGGGGCGTTGCAGGACTGACCGGAGTTGTTGAACACGTGCATGACGCCGCGCTTAATCGCTTTGGGTAGGTCGGCATCGGCGAAAACGATGTTCGGTGATTTACCGCCTAACTCCTGCGAGACGCGCTTGATCGTATCAGCCGCCGCTTTGGCAATCTGGATGCCGGCGCGAGTCGAGCCGGTAAATGACACTAAGTCCACATCCGGGTGCGAGGACAACGGTGCGCCCACGTCAGGGCCGGTACCGTGCACCATGTTAAAGACACCCGCCGGATAACCTGCCTCGTGGATAAACTCGGCCATTAGCTGTGCCGACAACGGTGATAGTTCGCTGGGCTTTAAGACCATGGTGCACCCGGCGGCCAGCGCTGGAGCAATCTTCGCTGCTAACTGGTTCATCGGCCAGTTCCATGGCGTGATGAGTGCGCACACCCCGGCGGCCTCGCGTACCAGATTAGCGCGACTGCCTGAGCGGCTCTCCCAGTCGAGCTCACGGGCCGCAGCAATGGTGGCTTTGATATGGCCGGGACCACAGGCTGCTTGTGAGTTACGCGATAAATCCGTGGGTGCACCCATTTCTGTGGTGATTGCCTGAACCAGCTCATCGTATCGACGCGTGAATACGGCATCGAGTTTTTCCAGCAAACTTACGCGCTCTTCCAGTGAAGTCGTGGAGTAGGCGTCAAAGGCTTCGCGGGCCGCTGCCACAGCCAGGTCAACGTCAGCCGGACCGCACAGGGCAATCTGAGCCACAGCCGTTTCGGTTGCCGGGTTGATGACCGGCATCAGACCATGGGTGCCGACAGGTTCAACAAAATGGCCAGCGATATAGGGTTTTAGCGTATTCATCGTAAGGTCCTCAAGGTTCAAAATGGTGCTCGCTAAGGGGCGCTACGCGAGTCAAGTTAGCAATTAAAATCTTCAACCACCCTAAGCTGACTGGGTCTCAGCGAGCGTCACGCCCGTGGCCCGCTCCTGATCGGCCAGCATGGTTCGAGTACAGGTGAAGTAATGATACGTCGCCCAGAAGCCCGTGGGGGCAATACACAACAAAGCCAGACGTAAAGAGCTCGCATCGCCCGTGGCGCCAGCGGCAAAAAAGTCACTGAGCCAGCCACCGATGGCCGGTGCAAGGATTAAGTTACCTAAGTTAGCCACCAGCAGCGTGGAGGCGCAAAAAATAGCGCGCATTGGCGGTGGCGACAGGTTATTCAGCAGCCCAAAACAGGGGCCGATATAGAAGTAAATCGCGGGCACGAAGATCCACAGCATGGCTTTCGCCAGAGCCAGCGAGTGGGTGTAGTAAATAATGATCGAGGGGATCGTCGCTAATCCCACACCGGCGCCTAACAGCCAAACAATGCGGCGCGGATCTTTGAACCATGGCTGCGCGATCAACCAACTGGTGAGAAGGGTGGCCAGTATGCCGCCATAAAGATGCATCGGGCCTGTGACATCACCGGCCTCACCCGGGGTCATTCCGTAGGTGCGCTGTAAGAAGGTGGGTGTGAACCACATCAAGCCCCAGCCCCAGAAGGCGGTAATAGCGCTGGCCAGCATCAGGTTGATGGCTGATTTTTGGCCCCACAGGAAGGCAAAGGTTTCGCGCAGGCCGGGGGTTATGGACGCCTTTTCGGCCAGATCCAACTGTCCGCGACGTGGCTCACGCACGGTAAGGTAAATCAGTAAGCCCACCAGAATACCCGGCGCTCCTAAAACAATAAAAACCGAACGCCAGCCGTGGGTTCCAGCCACGGCAGTGGCTGCATGTGCGGCCCAGCCGTGTCCATCGGCCACGTCACCGGCAAATTGGGCAGCCAGCCACGCACCAATAGGCGCGCCTAGAGAAAAGACGGTCAGTGCCATGGGGCGCAACGGGGCGGCAAAATAATCCGACAGGATGCTATTAGCACCGGGCGTGCCACCGGCTTCGCCGACGCCGACGCCAATGCGCGCCAGGCTAAATTGCAGCGCAAATTGCGCCTTTCCACAGAGCATGGTCATCACCGACCAGGTCACCAGCGAGGCCGCGACAATGTTACGCCGACTGCCTCGGTCGATCAGCCAGGACAGCGGAAAACCAAAAGCCAGATAGAAAATCGCCAGTGGCAGACCGGCCGCCATATTCACCAGGAAATCGGTGAGACCCAACTCTTTGCGGATGGGCTCAAGCACGGTGGAGATCACGTATCGATCGGCAATACTTAAGGTATATACCAGACACATCATGATCAACACGTACCAGCTTACCGCCAGCGAGGGTGTGTTGGCAGGCGTGGTGTTACTGCCTAGCGAACTGTGCACCGTTTTAGCCACCGTCATAGTTGTGTTTCCTGACCCGTACTAACCTGAAGGCTGACTCAGACTCAAGTCTGCGGCAGCCACGTTCTTGCTGGGCGGTCGGTGTGTGGCCGTGGCACCCGCCCTAGGGTTGCTATTATGCGCATGCTCCACGTGTATCGGACAGACTGCCTTAGGCCGATTAAGACGGTATAGAAAAAACTTTCCCTAAGCCCCAATTTTTTTTACTTGTTAGGAACTTTGGGACGGGACTAGCCTAGTGGTGGTACCGTATTTTTATTGCAGTGCACACGGCGACAGATTCAGTAGAGCAATCTTTACTCACTACAGGATGCGATGATGGAAAACCCACGAATTGGCTTTATTGGCCTTGGCAACGTTGGCGGCAAGCTCGCTGGCAGCTTGCTGCGCAATGGCATGAACGTCACGGTGCGTGATTTAAACCCGGAGTTGGTTGCTGAATACGTCGCCAAGGGCGCTAAGAGCGCCGAGTCGCCGCGAGCCATGGCGGAACACTGTGACATCGTCATTACCTGCTTGCCATCCCCGGCGGCCTGTGCAGCCGTGGTCGAGGGCGCTGATGGCATTTTATCGGCCATGACCAAGGGCAAAGTCTGGCTGGAGATGAGCACCACCGATGCTGACGAAATTCAGCGTTTAGCCGGTCTGGTTCAAGCGACCGGCGCTTTGGCGATGGACTGCCCCGTCTCCGGCGGTTGTCACCGCGCCGACACCGGCAACATCTCGATTTTTGCCGGTGGCGATCGAGCAGCTTTTGAAACGGTGCTGCCTATTCTGACCATCTTGGGCCGTCGTGTGCTTCATACCGGTGCCTTAGGCTCGGCATCGAAGCTGAAGGTGGTCACGAATTACCTGTGCACGGCTCACTTGGTGGCACTGGCAGAAGCCCTCACCGTGTGTAAGGTCGCCGGTATGGATATGAATACCGCTTATGAAGCGATTCGTATCTCGTCGGGTAACTCTTTTGTGCACGAGACGGAGTCTCAGGTCATCCTGAACGGTAGCCGTGACATCAGCTTTACCATGGATCTGGTCATTAAAGATGTAGGCCTGTTTGACGAAATCGCGCGCGATCTCAAGGTTCCGTTGGAACTGTCCCCCTTGATCCTGAACATCTTCAAGGAGTCGGCCAAGGCCTACGGTCCACGTGAGCTGTCGCCGAACGTGATTCGCCGTTACGAAGAGCCCTGCAACGTCAAAGTGTTGGGAGAAGGATTCCCAGCGCTGATGGTTGATGATGAGCCTGAAGAGCGTGGTTACGAAGTGGTGCCGCGCAACCGTCAAAAAGCGAAAGCCTAGTCGGGTCGAGTAAGCCCTCGGTCTTTTCCATGACCGAGGGCATTTAGGCCGCTGCGGTAGCCTTCAAGGCGTCGTCGGTCAGCCATTCCATGAATAGCTTCAGTCGCGGACTGTCCAGTTGGTCTTTGCGGCAGATCAGACCCCAGCTGCCGGGGCAGGCGACCTCTAGCGGGAAGGCTCGAACTAACGACCCCTCGGCAAGTTCACGCTCGGCAAAAGGCCCGTTCATCAGCGCAACCCCTCGTCCGGCCAGGGCCATCTCTAAGGCCACGGCGAGGGTATCGACCACGATGGCGGGTTGTCCTGAATAGTTCACGCCCGCGGCCTCAAACCAGGTATCCCAGTTGCGAGCCTCGGTATAAATGGAGACCAACGGCAGCTGACTTAAGGCTTGCACGCTGCGAGCTTGAGATAGGCCGTTGAGAAGCTTGGGGCTGCAAACGGGTACGAGTTTGTAGTCAAACAAGGGCACCCAGTGAAAATGCGGGTCGGGCGGGGTCTCGCTGTAGACCAGCCCCACGTCTGCATTGAGTTCATCAAACTCCCAATCCACCGCACAGGTGGTGAGTAGCAGATTGATTTCCGGGTGACGGTTAGAAAATTCCGGGAGTCGCCGTGCCAACCAACGGATTGAGGCGGTAACGTAGGTCTGAATACGCAGTGGCTGTAACTCGGCGCTGCGGCGCACGGCTTCAGCGCCCTCAATGAGCGTTTCTAATGCACTGCGAACGTGGCGATAAAAGAGTAAGCCCGCTGGAGTGGGCGCTACGGTGCGGCCATCTCGCGAGAACAACTGGACCCCTAAATCGCTTTCTAAAAGCTGAATCTGGTGACTGATGGCAGGGTGAGTCAGGCATAACTCATCGGCGGCCTCACGCACACTTTGACGTCGTGTGGCTGCTTCAAAACCCTTCAACGCTTTTAACGGCGGCAGCTTGCGTAAATCGATGGGACTTTTAGACACGAACGGCTACCTTTAAAAATCGCATCGTCACCGACGTCCTCACGGCGCACGAACGCTGGATGAGCTGTCGATTCGGGTCAGACTCGCGAATAACAAGTTTCTAAAATCCACGTCCGTAGGCTGGGTGACTTTATTACCCAACGGATCGATTTGCGTCAGCATGACGCTGACCAATCCGGTTCGCGGGCTAACGATCCAATGGGTATCAAAGACGCCACCCCACGAGTAGTCACCGTTGAAACCGGCGTAGGGTTCGTGAGTGATATCAACTTCAACGCCTACTCCCAGGCCGTAACCCAATCCTGACCACTGCGCACCCCAATATTTTGGCATCGCATCTGCCGGAACGTGGTTCTGGGTCATCAGAGCAACCGTCGCCGGCGACAGGTAGCGACGGCCTTCCAAGGCCCCGCCGTTGGCTAGCATCTGCGCGAAGCGCAAATAATCACCGGCCGTTGAGATCAGGCCACCGCCGCCCGACGGTAGTCGAGTGGTATCCGCAGCATCGCCGTACCATGCGAAACTGCTGGGTTTGACGCCTAGCTCCGCGCCGCCGTGTGTGTACATGACCGCCAGCTTATCCTGGTCTGTCGGCGGCAGATAAAAGCCCGTGGCGTTCATTTTGAGTGGCTTAAAGAGGTGGGTGTCCAAGTACTCTGGAAAGGATTGACCCGACACCGCCTCAACCAGTCGGCCTAACACGTCATGGGCGTAGCTGTAGCGCCAGCCTTCGCCCGGCTGGAAGTACAGCGGTAGCGTAGCTAAGGCCTTAGTCTTTTCTGCCAGTGTGCCCGGGCTACCGAAGTTCACCGTACCGTAGACTTTGGCCAGTGGATGATTGGCATCAAACCCCGGGCCATAACCTAAGCCACTGGAATGGGTGAGCAGATCTCTAACCGTGATTTCGCGCTTGGCCGGTTCAGTGATCAGAGTACCGTCGGCATTGGTGCCTTTATACACCTGCGGGTGGCTAAATTCCGGCAGGAAGCGCGAAATAGGGTCATTCAGATGCAGTACGCCCTGCTCGATAAGCATGAGCACCGCCACGCTAGTCACCGGCTTGGTCATACTCGCCAGACGGAAACGGGTATCCACGGTCATGGGCAGGCGGCGCTCGATATCGCGCTGACCGATGGCGCTTTGGTAGACGAGCTTGCCGTCTCGAGCAACCAGCAGGACGTAGCCGGCGCTTATACCGCGTTGCGCCTCGTTCTCGAAGTGGTGAGTGAGGTTTTGCAGGCGCTCAGCCGACAGGCCTACCGACTCGGGCGTCGCCGTCGGTAGGGGGCTTGCGGCGTGATTCAGCGATGGAACCCAAAACAGGTTCAAGAGGCTAAGCAAGACAAGTCTTTTCATAGGATGCGCCTAAGCTTCCGGGGTTTTGTGCAGGACTGCTGGGGCCTTACGGCCCTGCTGATTCTCCCGGTTGATTCGGGTTTACGCTAGGGGTCGCGCTACAATGGCGGCATGCGACACGTTCACCCGTCAGCGGCCTACCGAAGCTACGCGGATTTGGCCCGCGCCCAACGCCACGGCGTCGACTACGATATTCATGTCGAGCATCGACCACAGTCGCCTGTAGCGATTATTGCTCCCCATGGGGGTCGTATTGAAGGCGGTACGTCGGAGGCCGCGCGCCAGATTGCGGGTCTGGAACACAGTTATTACCTCTTTGAAGGGCAGCGTCCTGGCCGGGACAATTTCGAGCATTTGCACCTGACCAGCCGTTTTTTTGATGAGCCCCGCTGCTTGGCTTTGGTAACCGCCAGTGACATTGTGATGGCTGTGCATGGTTATGCCACGGATGGGCCGGATGTCTTAATTGGTGGTCTGGACGTGCAGCTCAAAGGGCGACTGCAAACTGCGCTCTCGGAGCACGGCCTGACCTGTCTGGCTGATGGGCACCCTTATCCAGGTACGACCCCAAGCAATATCTGTAACCGAGGCCGGCGTGGTCGTGGCATCCAGCTTGAGTTAAGCGCACGACTTCGTCGTTCCCGCGATTTTACCGCGCTGGCGCTGGCAGTTCGTTCGGTGTTGGCGGACCGTCCAGGCGAAACACCCTATGAAGAGACCAATCAATGACGGATGAGTTGCCTGAAATTACCGAGCCATTAGTGATTCCTCACGCGCAACTTGCCGCTGAGACTTTAGACCGTGTCATTGAGTCTTTTGTGTTGCGAGAGGGGACGGATTACGGAGATCACTCGTATTCTTTAGCCGATAAGGTCCTGCACGTTCGGGCACAATTGGATGCCGGTGATGCGGAGCTGTTTTTTGATCCCGCCACCGAGACCATTGATATCCGACCAGCGGCAAGGCGATCTCGCGCGCAACGCAACGCCTAAAGTGCCTTGCAAAAGAGGCTTTAGTAGTCGATAGTTTCATCCATAACCTTGGGGTGGTCTAAACAGACCTGAGATGCCATAGGGGCAAACCCGTTGAACCTGATCCGGTTAAGTCCGGCGTAGGGAGTAGGTGCACCGTGTCTTATGCGCGTATATCGGGCCTTTTAGGGTCCCTCATAATTCTTTTGCTTGGCGACGCAGCGAACGCTGACTCGCTTGATGAGGTTGTGGTTACTGCGAGTCTACGCGGTACTACACTGGCTCAATTACCCACCAGTGTGACCGTTCTTGATCAGGATTTCTTGAGGGGCGCTGGCGTACAACATCTAGAAGATGTTTTAGGTGCTATCCCGGATCTGAATTGGGCGGCGGGCACCTCACGACCAAGGTTTTTTCAACTCCGCGGGATCGGCGAAGTGGAGCAGTATCAGGGTGCGCCCAACCCTTCCGTGGGATTCCTGATCGATGATATCGATTTTTCCGGGGTGGGGATGCCCGCGACTTTGTTTGATACCGAGCAAGTGGAAGTGTTGCGCGGTCCGCAAGGCACGATCCTTGGAGCAAACGCCTTGGCAGGGTTGATCAACGTACGCACCGTAGAGCCTGGACGTCAGTTTGAATTAAAAACTGAATTAACTGGTGCGGCCTACGGCACGCGATCCCTAGGGTTAGCGGTAGGCGATGGTTTAGGTGTGGGCGATGGTGGCTGGCGATTGGTGGCGCAACGTTACCTCAGTGATGGTTTTCGTCACAATGCCTTTTTAAATCGCTCAGACACTAACGGATACGATGAGACAACCCTACGCGGAAAAATCCATTGGAACCTAGCATCTGACTTAAAAATAGATTTGAGTGCGATGCGCGTTAACCTCGCGAATGGTTATGACGCCTGGTCTATCAACAACAGTTACACCACCTACTCGAATCAGCCGGGCTTGGATCGCCAGCGCGCATCGGGTATCGCCTTGAAAGTGACTGGGCCCATGGCTGGTTCGGGTACGTGGTCTAGTGTTACCAGTGTGGCTGAGTCTTTCATTATCAATTCGTTCGACGGTGATTGGGGTAACGATGTGCTGTGGGGCTCAAATGCTCCTTATGATTATTTTCAAGAGGACCATCGAACGCGAAGAACCGTGGCTCAAGATCTCCAATGGAAGAGCACACCGGGCGCATGGTTGGGTGGCCGCAGTGATTGGCTTGCAGGCATCTATGCTTTGCGCCTGACTGAGTCGGATGACTTACAGTACCTTTATGACACTCAATACAACGATCCGGGCTCCAGCCAACTACACAGCGACTATCAGGCCACTAACGTGGCGCTGTATGGATCAACGCAGACGGCTTTAAGCCCGATTGATAGTTTGACCGTGGGGCTGCGTCTGGAAAATCGCGTGGCCAACTACGCTGATACCGCAGATGCCGCCACACCCTTCCCCTCACAGATTAACCGTATGTGGGGTGGCAATCTGTCATGGACGCGCGCCTTGAGCGCACACACTCATGCGTACACGACGTTATCTCGAGGGTATAAAGGCGGTGGATTTAATATAGGGTCTGGAATTCTGTCCGAGCAGCGCAGTTTTGCCCCTGAGTCGTTATGGAGTCTGGAGGCTGGACTAAAAAGATCTGACGCGGGTCGTTGGGACTGGCAGAGCGACATTTTCTACATGCGCCGCCAGAACATGCAGGTCTATTTATCCGAACAGTTACAGCAGAATAATCCGCTGGCGTACGTCTTTTTTACTCAAAACGCGAGTCAGGGTGAAAATTACGGGTTGGAATCCCAGCTTCATTATGCGCTGAGTTCTCGCTGGCAACTTTCCGGATCAGCCTCCTTACTGTGTACCCGGTACCTCGGTGTTACTGGTTTGTTTGCAGCGCTGGGTCTAGACGGTCGCGCGCAGCCATTTGCACCCGGCTACAAGCTCGCCGCCGCTGTGGAATACCACCACCCCTCGGGATGGTTTGGACGTCTGGACTCTTCTGCCTTAGACAGTTTTTACTATTACACCAGCGATGCGCAGACTTCCAAGGCCTATCACCTTGAAAACCTGCGAGTTGGCTTTGAGCATGGGCCAGTGAGCACAAGCCTTTGGGTGCGCAATGTTTTTCAAACGCGGTATGCGCAACAGGGTTTTTATTTTGGCTTGATACCGCCGAATTTTCCGAATCAGTCGTTTTTGCAGTTAGGCGATCCTCGGCAACTGGGCTTCACCATACGATATGAATTTGGTGGTCGGCATGAGTAAAGATCAGTCTGCGGCGATACCGCATGTCACGTTGAGTGATTTATGACGGCTGAAGAGATACTGGCGGTGGGTGTGTCGGTGCTGGGGGTCTGGCTGACCACGCAACGAAGCCTATGGAACTTTCCGTTTTCCTTGGCCTCGGTAGCCCTTTACGGGCACATTTTTTTCACCGTAAAACTGTATGCTGATATGGCGCTGCAGGGCGTATTTGCTCTGACCTTGCTCTATGGCCTAAAGGACTGGCGAGACGCGCGCGGGCAGGCCAATGAGGTTCCCGTTACGCGCCTAAAATCTGGGGAAGGTTATCGCGGTATGGGGCTAGGAGTGTGTTTGGCTGCCCTGATAGGCGGGCTATTGTCGAGTCAAACCGACGCGGCCGTACCCTGGCTGGATGCGAGTTTGACCGCAGCGAGTTTGATTGCGACCTGGTGGGTGGCACGCCGCCGGCTGGAGAGTTGGTGGCTGTGGATTCTGGCTGATGTTTTCTACGTCGGCGTTTATATTTACAAGGACTTATGGTTAACCGCAGCCTTATACGCGGTTTTTGTGCTGTTGGCGGTACGCGGGTTGCGGCAGTGGACCGATGCTTATACCGCACACCAGGCAGCGTCAGGCTTGGTCTAAGGTATCAACCGCGAGCGCCGGCCTGGCGCATAAAGCCGCGCATCGAGGCGGCGTTTGGCGGGGTTCATTGACAGCACACGCAGGGATCGCCATTCTTCAAAAAAGTTTTTGGGCGCTTGATGCTTTGGGGCAGGCGCCTGACTTCGGAGGGCTGCACCGGATATCCGCAAGCCCGCTGGGTTTTAACGCTGGATTCTGTCATCGCGCTATCTGCGCGGGCTGAAGTTAATTTTTTGAGGCTTTTTTTCCACTTTTAAGAGAGAGCATCTGTGTCAAAAAATCATGACAAGTTTTACATCAATGGTGCCTGGGTCAGCCCGGTGAAGCCGGCTGCTCTGGATGTGATTAATCCGGCCACCGAGCGGGCGTACACCCAGATCTCGATGGGCAGCCACGCCGATGTGGATCTGGCCATCGCGGCGGCTAAAGCTGCGTTCCCCTCGTTTTCACGCACGACCCGTGAGCAGAGGCTGGCACTGTTGCGTAAGATCCTAGAGCTATACAACGCGCGTTATAACGAAATTGCGGATGCTGTTACCGATGAAATGGGCGCGCCTACCAAGTTTGCTCGTGAGGCTCAGGCTTGGGCAGGCCAGGTGCACATGGAAGCCACCATCAAGGCGCTAGAAGACCTCGAGTTTCAGTACCAGCGCGGTACGACGCGTATCGTTCGTGAAGCGATTGGCGTGGTGGGCCTGATCACACCCTGGAATTGGCCACTGAACCAGATCGTCTGTAAGGTCGCGCCTGCTCTGGCAGCGGGTTGCACGATGGTGCTTAAGCCCTCTGAAATCGCACCTATCAGCGGCATTATTTTTGCTGAAATCATGCATGACGCTGGCGTGCCTAAGGGTGTTTTCAACCTGGTCAATGGCGATGGTCCAACGGTAGGTCAGTACCTGTCCGGCCATCGGGACATCGATATGATGTCGTTCACTGGCTCGACTCGTGCCGGCATCATCGTCGCTAAAACTGCCGCTGAGACCGTGAAGCGTGTTGCCCAGGAATTGGGTGGCAAGTCCGCCAACATCATTTTGGATGATGCTGATTTAGTTGATGCAGTGTCGCGTGGTGCAGCCGCTTGCTTTAGCAACTCAGGGCAGTCGTGTGATGCGCCAACTCGCATGTTTGTTCCGGCTGCCAAGCACGCTCAGGCACTTGAAATTGCCAAGCAGACCGCCCTAACTCACAAAGTTGGCGATCCGCGCGCCGCAGACACGGTGCTCGGTCCGGTCGTAAGCCAAATCCAGTTCGATAAGATTCAGCGTCTGATTCAAGCCGGCATCGATGAGGGTGCGACCTTGGTGGTGGGTGGCGTGGGTAAGCCCGAGGGCTTAACCACCGGCTACTACGTCAAGCCGACTGTGTTTGGGAATGTGAATCACGAGATGACAATTTCGCGGGAAGAAATCTTTGGTGCCGTATTGTCGATTCTTCCTTATCACACGGAGCAGGAAGCTATCGATAAGGCGAACGATTCAGAGTACGGCCTGGCCGCCTATGTATCGTCGACCAATATCGAGCATGCCCGAGCGGTAGCGATGGAGTTGCGTGCGGGCACGGTCAACATCAACTACCCGGATTGGGATACGCATGCGCCGTTTGGCGGCTACAAGCAGTCAGGCAACGGTAAGGAATACGCGGATTGGGGAATTTTTGAGTTCCTGGAGACCAAAGGTATCGTTGGTTACGGCAAGCCGTAAATCCTTACGGCCTTGGTTGCGTTAGTTCGCAGCACGGGGCGTAATAAGGCACGATAGGACGGCGCTAGGAGCAATCCAGCGCCGTTTTTATTGCGAAACTTAATCCGGTGGGGTAGTTCACAACCGTCAGTGCCAGGCTGTGGTCGCCAACCCGTTTGGCATCCGGTAACGGTCAAAAATAGGTGTTAAGTGCCTTCGACTAAACGTAAGTCTCTTACCGCGCCACCGTCTAGGGCGGCGAGTGCGGATTGATAGGCCGGGCTGTCGTAAGTGGCTTTGGCCTGCTCCAGAGAGTCAAATTCGATGACAACGACTCGGGAGGCATGACCTGATTCAAAGGCATAGGCTGCGGTTCCACGCGCCAGAAACCGGCCGCCACCGGCCTGTATGGCCGGGCCTGCCAGTTGGGCATAAGCAGCTAGTTTGTTTGTGTCGGTAATCTCTAAATAATTTGAGATCCAATAACCCTTAGGCATAACAAGCCATCCCTACGTGTGTTAAGGGCCTGAGTATAACAAGCGCCCCGGCGAGTTGCAGTGGCGATGCCTAATCCTACGGCCTTAGGCGGCGCGGGCTTTACCAAAGGGCGTAGTAATGACCCGTCCATCCAGATCGATTGCGCTCACCGGCAATTGGTCGATCACAAAAGTACGTTGCAGCCAACGGTCCGTGCCATCAAAACGGGGGGCGTACGGGCTGCGGCCATGGACCGCTCGCGCGTTATCGATGATCAATAGATCACCTGCTTGAAGATTGACTCGCGCATGGCAGGCACTGGTTGCCGCACCAAGCTCAGCGAGTGCCGCACTCGCTCCGGCATCAATCCCTACCATCAGGTCTTCATCGAAAACCATGGTGGGGTCTGATCGGTTGGTCAAAACCGGGAGCGCGTCGCCGAGTACGTTATCTCGGCCGTTGAGAAAGCTCTCATCGATGGCGGTTCTAAAGCGGGGCTCGAAGAGCGCCTCTTGGGTGGCCTTACTCAGCATCGGCCAGACTTCACGGATGGACGATAAGGTGGTTTGCGCCGCAAGATCACCGCGCAGGCACAACAGGGCGAGATAGGCGGGACGGTAAGGGTGAAAGGCGGTCTCAGTGTGAAACAGCAAAGGTACCGAGGAGGAGGTTGATGTTTGTCTATCCTGATTGGCTCGGGTGGGTACCAAATTCTGAATCAAGCGACCACCCAGCTCCGGCTGGTAACCAATCGGCTCACCCAGCAGCGTCGCAATTGCTAACAGCGTTCGCTCGCTAAAAGCATCTTTGCTGGTGGTATCGGTCGGCAGCGCCGGTGTGGCGGGTACGCTACCAATGGGCAGGCCGCGTAGGAGTAGCGCGCCGCTGGCGTGTGATTCCCGTCGAAAATCCCCTACAGCCTGGCGAACGTGCTCGGGCAAGGTGGCGGCATAGGCTTTAGACGCGGCGATGAAGTGTTCGCAACCAATATCGCCGTCAACATGTTCGGTTGAGGGTAGTGCGGGGCAGAAAACTTCTAAGGGGGCGGCGTGCATGATCCTAATCCTGACCAGGGGTGTAGCGACGATGACTTCTGGGCTTCCAGAGTTTCCGCGATTAGAATGTCAGAATGAAGCGATGACTTCGTCGATTAATGAGTTAAACTGGTCAAAGTGACCAAATTAATGGTTAAAACCACATGATCAGCGAACTTGACGATCTCGATCGGCGATTACTGGCTTTGTTACAGACCAATGCCCGTCTGCCGGCAGCGACCCTGGCGAAAAAGCTCACCGTGGCGCGCACCACGGTGGTGGCACGTATTGCGCGGTTGGAGAAAACCGGTGTCATTAAGGGCTACGGCTTGCGGCTGGGCTCCCGGGCTGACGAGGGGTCTATCCGTGCTTTGTGCGCGTTGCAGGTAGAGCCTAAAGCGGGGCCCCAAGTGGTCAAGCGCTTAGGTGCGATACCCGAAATCGAGCAACTATCGGCGGTCAGCGGTGTCTGGGACTACATGGCGACGGTGGTTGTCGATCGAGTGGAGTCCTTGGATCGTGTGCTGGATGAAATCGGCGCTATCGATGGCGTACGTCAAACCACCTCGGCTATTTTACTTGCCACAAAATTTGACCGTCGCTAGGGCCTAGGTTGCCGCTAAGTTAGGCCTCGCCTGTCATTTAAAAGCCCATTAAAACCACGTCTTTATTTCTGGAATGTCGCGTCGGTAAATTACTGAAAATACAATGAATTATCTATTTTTTTCGTTTTAGGGTATTGTTTCAGGCGTCGGTTAAGCTTGGGCTTAAACGCGGCGACTTTTTAGTCACTGACGGATAAAGATCACCTGCCGTTATGCGCGCTCCCCGGATTGTCTATGCCCTGATCTTCACTGTGCTGCTGTTGGCGGCACAGCTACAGGGTGTTGTGCACGGCATTAGCCATTTGAGTGCCGAACGCAGCCAACACGCACTCAACATCAGTCACGTGGCTTTTTGCAGTGATTGCGCGGCCTTCGCTCAAGCATCCGCGGCACCGCTGCTTAGTCACACGTTGGCGCCGGATGGGGCCAGACGAGATGCGCGAGTTTCGGACTGTGCGCCTGGTTCGTTAAAGACTACCCCGTCATTGTGCTACCGCTCTCGAGCTCCACCTCTCACGGCTCTTCAGGGATGACGCGATCTGCGCTCTTCGCGCGGTGTCTTTTTTGAGTGGTTGGTGGAGTGGTAGTTATGGGTATTTCTCGTTACAGCGCCGTCGGCGCTATAGGCTTATGGTGGTTGGGTTCTAGTGGCTTTGTGTTTGCCGCCGACTCTATTGCTGCAGCCCCGACCGAGACCTCTATCGATGAGATTCAGGTGACCGCTCGCCGTCTCAATGAGGCACGTAACGGTATCCAAACTCAAACCGGAGCCTCCACGTACACCATTGATGCGGCGGCTATTGCTGCTGCTCCGGGTGGTGACAACACGCTTCTCAATCAGGTAATTCTGCAATCGCCGGAAGTCGCTCAGGATTCGTTCGGACAATTTCATATTCGTGGTGAACACAACGGCCTGCAATACCGTTTGAACGGGATCATCTTGCCGGAGGGCATTAGCGTCTTTGGTCAATCTTTGGACCCGCGGCTGATTTCATCAATGAGCATCCTTACCGGGGCTTTGCCTGCAGAATACGGGTTACGTACTGCTGGAATCATCGATTTGACGGCAAAAAGTGGCGCATTAGAAAACGGCGGCTCACTGTCCTTATACGGCGGCACACACGCCACCTTTCAGCCGAGCTTTAATTATGGTGGAACAACCGGCGCTGCGACTTACTTTGTGTCCGGCGGTCTGTTGAAAAGTGATTTAGGCATTGAGTCCCCCGATGGCAGCTCAAACCCCATTCATGATCATACGACCCAGTACCACGGGTTTGGCTATTTCGAGGACATCCTCGACGAAAACAATCGCCTATCCGCTATTTTGGCGACCTCCGTTGGTGCCTTTCAGATACCTACCTTAAACGGTCTGCAGCCTACATTGGGGCTCACGGTGAACGGTGTGAGCTCTTTTCCATCGCAAAATCTGGATGAGCATCAACGTGAAGTTACCCATTTTGGTGCTTTAAGCTGGCAACACTCCGTGGGTCGCTTCAACATTCAGACCTCGTTTGTTGCGCGATATTCCAGCCTCACGTTTGTGCCTGATCCGGTAGGAGACTTGTTGTTTACCGGAATAGCTGAGGATGCCTACAAGCAAAATGTTGCTTACGCCTTGCAAAGTGATAGCTCTTATAAGCTCAACGATAAGCACGTTTTGCGGATGGGATTTTTCGGGCAATCAGATCATTCCTTCAGCAATACCCAGGCGTTGGTACTTTTAACCGATAACAGTGGCGTTCCACTGTCTGACGTGCCAAGCACACTCAGTGATTCCGGGAGCAAAACGGAATGGATAGGCAGCGGCTATCTGCAAGATGAATGGAAATTGGATTCTTCGCTGACCGTCAATTACGGGCTTCGTTACGATCGATTTACCGCCTATACCGCAGCCAGCCAGCTCAGCCCGAGGCTCAATGTGGTCTGGCAGGCGTTAGATGACACAACTTTACATGCCGGTTACTCACGTTACCTGTCTCCGCCGCCTTTCGAGTTAGTGGGTGCCAAGTCGATAGACAAGTTTTTAAATACCACCTCGCCACCACTGTCCTTGCAGGCGGATCTGCCGTTGCCGGAACGCGCTAACTACTACGATGTTGGCGTGCAGCAAAAGATCTCTCGCCAATTGACGCTGGGTATCGACACGTACTACAAACAGGCGCAGCAACTGGTGGATGAGGGCCAGTTCGGGGCTCCTATCATTTTAACGCCCTTTAACTATCGCTATGGCGTGCAGTACGGCGCTGAGTTCACGCTTAACTACACGCAGGGTAATTTCACTGGCTATTTAAATCTTGCGATGCAAAGTGCCAAAGGCAAGGACATAGACACCTCGCAGTTTAACTTCCAAGCTGCGAACCTGGCCTACATAGCCCATGAGTTTATTTCGTTGGATCATGAGCAGCAGCGCACCGCCTCCGGTGGCATGTCGTATCACTGGAAAGGTACTCAAGCCAGCATCGATTTTCTGACCGGCTCCGGGTTGCGCGCCACGCAGCGCTTGCCACCTGGCGTGACGACTCCGTACGGTGGTACCGAAATCCCCAATGGCACGCACTTGCCTTATTACACTCAGTTAAATTTTGGTTTGGCTCATACATTTGTGCTTAGTGGGCACCAAACTTTAACGACCCGCTTGGATTTGATTAACGCGCTGGACTCCACGTATCAGATTCGTAACGGCACCGGAGTCGGTGTTGGTGCGCCCCAGTACGGACCACGGCGTGGCGGATTTATCGGGGTTTCATTAGGCTATTGATTAAAGCGATTTTGCACTGGTTAGAGTAAGGAGGTTTCTGTGATTACGGTGTACTCGGATTCCCATCTGCAGCGACAAGCGAAGACCGAACTCTACGGCGGTCAGTTAATTCCTCCTCACGAGTGCCCAGAGCGTGTCGGATTTGTACTCGACCAAATTCGCACGGTCGCTTTAGGCGAGGTGGTCGCGCCGGTGAGCTTTGGCATGGAGCCGATTCGCCGCGTACACGATGCACAGTATTTGGAGTTTTTGGAGAACGCCTGGAAGGACTGGTCAGCGGCCGGTTATAAGGGAGAAGCCATTCCGACCTGCTGGCCTGCTCGACGCATGGTTCAAAAGCGACCGTTGCAGATTGACGGCAAATTAGGCTATTACGCAGCATCGTCTGAAAGTTCGATTAGCGAGGGCACCTGGTTAGCGGCTTTGGGTGCTGTTGATGTCGCACTGACCGCCGCTCAGTATTTGACGCAGGGCCATCGCGGTGCTTTTGCACTGTGTCGCCCGCCAGGGCATCACGCGGCCTCGGATTTGTATTGTGGATATTGTTTTTTAAACAATGCAGCGATTGCCGCGCAATGGTTAAGAGATTTCGGGGCCGAAAGGGTAGCCGTGCTGGACGTAGATTTCCATCACGGTAACGGCACGCAGGATATTTTTTACGATCGATCCGATGTCATGTTTGTGTCGGTACACGGTGACCCAGCGCAAGCCTTCCCGCATTTTATGGGATATGCCGATGAGACCGGCCAAGGTGCTGGCGAGGGTTACACGGTAAATTACCCGTTGCCTCATGGCGCAGATTTTGGCGTCTGGAGTGAGGCATTGGCCGATGGATTGACGAAAATCGCTGCATTCAAGCCGGATTATCTGGTGGTGTCGTTAGGAGTTGACACCTTTGAGCGCGACCCTATCAGTTTCTTCAAACTGGCCTCCAAGGATTTTTCTGCCTACGGAGAAATGATCGGACGGCTGGGCATACCAACCCTTTTCGTCCTAGAGGGTGGATATGCGGTGGCTGAGATTGGCGTTAATGCCGTGAACGTGCTTACCGCGTACGAGGCTGCTTTGCCTCGTTAATTCGCCTTCAATTCAAGGAACTGCACGTTATGGCTAGCCACACCTTCGCCTCTTTACCCTCGCAAATGCGCTACGTTGCGATGAACGGCGTGGGCGCGCCGACGGTGATGTCTTTGCAGACCACACAGTTGCCCGTACCCAAGGACGATGAAGTTCTTATTCGTGTGATGGCTGCGGGCGTTAACCGCCCTGATGTGGCTCAGCGGCAAGGGTTGTATCCGCCACCGCCTGATGCCAGTTCTATACTGGGTTTAGAAGTCGCCGGTGAGGTGGTGCTTTGTGGAGCATCAGTCTCAGATTGGCAAGTGGGCGATCGTGTTACCGCGCTGACCAACGGCGGCGGGTACGCGGAGTACTGCGTAGCCCCACAGACGCAGTGTCTAGCCTGGCCTACGGGCTATAGCGCGATAGAGGCGGCGGCCCTGCCTGAAACTTACTTCACGGTTTGGGCTAATTTGTTTCAGCGCGGCTTACTCAAGGCGGGTGAGCGCGCGTTAATACACGGGGGCTCCAGCGGTATTGGCGTCACTGCGCTTCAGTTAGGCGCTGAGTTTGGAGCGAGCCTGTACGCAACTGCCGGATCCGATGAAAAATGTGCGGCATGCGTGCGTTTTGGCGCGGTTGCGGCGATCAACTATCGAACGCATGACTTTGCCGAGGAAATCACCCGCCTAATCCAATCCGAAGGGTTGGATGTGATCTTAGATATGGTCGGAGGGTCTTACTTTAACCGGAACCTTCGCTGCCTGGCCCGTGATGGTCGCTTGGTGCAGATTGCTTTTCTGCAAGGCTCGAAAGTGGAGGCCGTTGATTTGTCACCGATCATGGTGAAACGACTAACGGTTACTGGCTCGACCATGCGCCCGCGTACGACAGCACAAAAAGGCGTTATTGCTGCTGAGTTACGCGAACAGGTCTGGCCGATTTTGAATCAGGGCCGCTGTGCGCCAGTGATTTTTAAGACTTTTGAGTTAACTGACGTGGTAGCCGCTCATCAGCTGATGGAGTCCAGTGCCCATATTGGCAAAATTATGCTGGAGGTTGGATAACGAATGCTTTTTGTGAACGGTGCATCCTCATGTCGCTGACAACAGCGCGTAAGCCACTGAATTTGGCTATTTTCTGTCTGATGGTCTTTCTTTGCGTCATCTGGGGTGCGCAGCAGGTCGCTCTTAAGTACACCGTTCCGGATATGCCACCGGTTACACAGCTGGCATTTCGATTTTGCGGGGCTGCATTTGTTTTCCTCGTGCTGATGCTTAAATCTGAGGGGCGCCATGCGTTTGCGGATGGCAATGTTCGCAGCGGGCTATTCGTTGGCGCTTTGTTTGCGGTCGAGTTTCTGCTTCTGGCCGAGAGTTTAAAATATACAACTGCCGCTCATTCGGTTGTTTTCTTATACACGGCACCGGTATTTGCAGCGTTGGGCCTCCATGTGTTTCCAGAGGAGCGCCTTTCTCTCGTGCAATGGTTAGGTATCGCAGTGGCGGTGCTCGGAATTGCGGTCGCTTTTTTTGATGGATCAGAACCGAAGACAGCATCCATGTTACTGGGAGATGGGCTGGCTCTGTCCGGGGGAATGATGTGGGGCGCCAGTACGGTGGCCTTACGACGATCGAAGCTTGCTTCAGTATCAGCAACTAAGGCTGTTTTTTATCAGGTCCTAATGGGTGGCCTCGTCCTAGCCGCATACGCGTGGGGCACGAGCCAACTACACTGGGTTTTGACACCCCGTTTGATAGTCAACCTGGTTTTTCAGACTTTAGTTATTGCGGTGCTAACGTATTTGACATGGTTTTGGATGATTCGCCATTACCTTACGTCACGCTTGATGCTGATGGCCTTGATGACGCCGCTCTTCGGTGTTTTGTTCGGCGCACTACTATTGCATGAGTCCGTAGACGCACGCTTTGCGATTGGTGCTTTGTTTGTCTTAGGTGGTATCGCGATCGTTAACGGCGTGGAGTTTTGGCGGTCGCGTCGTTAGGCGATGGGTAACGCCAAAGTGAGACGACCACCGCGTTGGTCCGTTCACGGAATACGGATTGAGCGACGTGGACGTGGGCGCAGTGTAAACCCGCATCACCGGCGAATTGGGCAGCAACGGAAGCCTCTGTTTCGCTGTGATTAACCATCCACAGTTCACCGTCAGGATTTAAGTTGCCACGAATAGCGGCAAACAAGGCGGCCGGCCTAAGCACTGATAGTGGAAGACGCCAGCCTAAGACGGGCTGTGGAGTGACGAAGGGAAAAAAAGCGGTAATTCGATCGGCTGAGCGGCGATAGAGGGTGTAATCGGCGATGACAAAGGCGGTGTTTGCTAGCCTCGATACTTGAGATGTTGCTTTCTCTGCTCGATTGACGCCACCACTTAAGCGTCGATAGCCTTCCAGCTCAATGCCTACCAGCTCGTTTGGCTTAAAAAATGCGTGTAAAGCGGCGGCGTAGGTGAAGCTCGCACATCCCACATCCTGAACAAGACCAGGAGCCTGCGCGGGCAGCTTCCAATGACTTTGCGCCTGATCCAGATAATCTAAGTACTCGTAGCTTTGTAAGGCGCCTGTGGCGTCCTGCTGGGTTTCAAAGCGCCACTTATAGCGAGTGCACAGTTCATCTAGCCTGACATGCTGTGCGGACCCCTCCAAAGCTAAGTGGACGGCCGGCTTTTCGGGTGCTGCGCGCCTGAATTTCCCCAATCGCTCGGACAACGCCCAACTCAAGGCATGACGAGCCGAGCGTAATTGAGACCAAACAGCTAAGTGGAGCGCCATTACAAAAGTATAGCCGTATCTTTTAGCTCTCATCGAGCTTTACCGCAGTGCAGAAGTTTTATCCAAGGTTTGACCGCGTCCACGGCTCAGGCCATCATCGGGCGTCCGTTTCGGATTGAGTATATTGATCCGGAGTCATCTAAATTTGCGTGGGGGCTGACTATGCTGAATTACCGTGTTGTTGGAGTTGTTTGCGCGATACTGCTGGGCTGCGGTAGCGCTGGCGCCGACAAGCGGCCTATAGAAGCTGATGATTTCTATAGAGGGCACACGCTGGCTGATTTGGCCTGTGCACCCGACGGGAAGTCGGTGGCCTATACGGTTACCACGGTCGATAAAGAGGCCGATGAATTAAAAGATGCCTTATGGGAAATCAGCTGGGACGGCAAAGACGATCGCCGGCTGACTCAGGACTCCACCGGCGTCAGCAGGGTCAGCTACAGTCCGAATGGACGGTACATAGCGTTTATTTCTGCGCGCGGTGATGACGAGGATGCGCAGCTTTATGTGCTGGATCGGCGCGGTGGTGACGCCCAGGCCTTAACGTCTATTGCGGGCGACGTGATCGATTACCAATGGTCACCGGATAGCCAGCAGCTTGTCTTAGTGCTAGCAGACGTCAAGCCCAAAGCGCAGACGCCAAAAGCCAAGGCTGATCAAGCACCCAAACCTTTCGTCATCAATCAGTTTTCCTTCAAAGAAGATATCTCGGGTTATGCACGGCCCTCCGACCGTACGCATCTGTATCTGCTGAGTGTGAACACTCACGAGTTGACGGCTTTGACACAAGATGCCGGTGTCGTTGACAAAGATCCCGTGTGGTCAACGGACAGTAAAAAAATCGCTTATGTCAGTGACCATTCGGGCGATGCAGCGCCCACCGCTATTAATGAGATTGATATCATTGACGCCGTCGCAGGCGCAAAACCGCAAAAGCTCACGAGCTTTTTCGCACCTAATCACCAGTCGTTGGTGTGGATACCTAATACGGCGCAGGTGGCCTACCTGGTAGGCTTTGAGCCGCGCATCTATGCCTACAGTCATGACCGCCTAGCAGTAGTCGACGTAAAAACGGGTACGAGCCGCGTTGTGACCGAAAAATTGAATCGGGCGGTTTCCGATCCGGTCGTTACGGGAACTCCAGGCGTTTTAAGCGTTATTGTGGAGGATGATCGCTCGCGCTATCCAGCGACAGTTTCGCTGGCCACCGGTGAAGTACACCGCACACTCACGCGAGCGCTCGCAGTGACCGAGCAGTGCAGTGCCGCGGGTCATATCGCCGTGCTAGCCGCCACCGATGACGTGGCGCCAGAAATCTATTCGCTCGAAAAGAACCAGCTGCGCAAGCTTTCTTCGCACAACGATGAACTGATGGCTGAACTGAATTTGGGGTCTGTAGAGGACATTTCGTTCAACAGTCGGGACGGAACCGAGGTACACGGCTTGATCATTAAGCCGGTTGATTACGATTCATCAAAGCGCTACCCGACGATATTGTGGATTCATGGTGGCCCCAACGGCCAGGATGAGCACGGCTTGCTGTTGGATGCTTATCCACTGCAGTTTGAACGTGAGTGGTTCGCCTCGCACGGCTATGTCGTTCTTGCTATCAATTATCGGGGTAGCAGCGGTCGGGGCCCGGACTTCCAGCGCGCCATCTGGGCGGATTGGGGTCACTTAGAGGTGGAGGATTTATTGGCGGGCGTGGATTACGCCGTGAAGGCCGGAATTGCTGACCCGAATCGATTGGGCATTGGCGGTTGGAGTTACGGCGGAATTCTCACCGATTATACGATTGCATCGGACACACGCTTTAAGGCCGCTATTAGTGGCGCCGGCAGTGGCAACCAACTGTCTATGTTCGGTTCCGATCAATACGTCATGCAATATCTGAACGAACTCGGTGCGCCGTGGAAGAATCTTGATCTGTGGATCAAGGTGTCGTATCCGTTTTTTCATGCGGACAAAATCAAAACGCCTACGCTGTTCATGGGAGGGTCGTCTGACTTTAATGTGCCTATCGCCGGTGGCGAGCAGATGTATCAGGCGTTGCGGGCGGTTGGTACGCCGGCGGAACTCGTGGTCTATCCCCGTCAATTCCATTTATTTACGCGACCCAGCTACGTGCGCGACCGGATCGTTCGCTATACCGACTGGTATGATCGCTACCTCAAGCCACAAGCTCCTTAATGTTTTGAATGACCGCTACTCCGGCCGGTGATGCTCAGTGCACCGGCCATACCCGAAGAGGCTTTTATGGGCAGAGGATGCCGTTCGCTACTAATCCTTCCTATTGTATTTTATATGGCTATCCGCGCCGTGGCGGCGCAGCAACCGGATACACCGGAGGCGGGCTCTGTAGAAGCGATCGCGGCGGCCACGACGGAAGCGCGGTTTTTATCTCCTTGGGTCTCCTACACTCCGGCATCCAGCACTGTGCCGTCGCCACAGGCTTTCTTGCACCGCATAGCCGGCGCGCCGGGTGAGTTAGTCAACTCGCAGACGGCCTATAGTTACGTTCGCGCGCTAGCCAAGGCCTCGCCTCGGGTTAAAGTATTTACGATAGGCACCTCTGAGGAGGGGCGCGATATTGTCTTAGTAGCTATTTCGGATGAAGAGGGAATTGCCAGTCTCGATCAGCTCAAGGCGGCGACTGCTGCATTAGCTGACCCCAGACGCACCACTCCGGAGGCAGCCCAGCAGCTTATTGCTACGGCCCGGCCGTTTTATTATTTCAACGCTGCACTGCATTCGGACGAGACGGGTTCGACTGAATCAACGCTCGAACTGGCTTACCGTTTAGCGGTATCTGAACAGCCGATGATTCGCAACATTCGGCAGCATCTGGTTGTGCTGATCAATCCGGTTTCTAATCCTGATGGACGAGATAAGCAGGTCGAATGGTTCTATCGCTACTTAAAGGGAAAGACCGATAAAAATACGCTGCCGCGCCAATCGCCGCCGTATTGGTCTAAGTATGCGATGGTCGATATTAATCGCGACACGCATCAACAGACCCACGAAACGACCAAGGCCGTGCATCGGATGTTTCATGAATGGCATCCGACGGTGGTGCATGATCTGCATGAAAGTGTCGCATTGCTTATGAGCTGGAATGGTACCGGTCCGTTCAATCCGAATATTGATCCGATTACCTATACCGAATTTTTAGAACTTAGTTTTCATGAAGTGCAGGAGCTTACGGGTATGGGGATGCCCGGGGTCTCCACCTGGAACTTTGGCGAGGGCTTTGCGCACTTGTATTTGGATTCAGTGGCTATGAACCACAATGCAGTGGGTCGTGGTTATGAGACCTTTGGAAACAGTACGGCAGAAACGCTTACCCAGACCCTGTCCGCTGACGAGGTTAGTTCGGAGTGGTATCGCACGTTGCCGCCACCCAGCACCCCGTTTCGATGGTCTGCACGTGATAATGTTAATTACAACGAGACTGCATCTCTGGCAGCCTTAGACTTGGCGGCTAAGAATGCGGCCTCTTTGCTTCGCAATTTTTATCAAAAGAGTTTGCACTCGTGGCGTAAAGGATTAGACGAGGCGCCCTTTGCTTTCATCATTCCCGCTGATCAGGGAGATCCGGGACGGGTGGCAGCCTTAGTATCTAGATTGATGGCGCAACATATTGAAGTCCACCAGGCAAAGGCGCCAATTCATCTTAACGACGGAGACTACCCGGCTGGTGCGTACGTGGTTCGGTTGGATCAGCCGTACCGCAATTACGCGGTCGATCTGCTTACTTCCCAGGTTTATCCGAAGGACCGTGGAGAACCCTATGATGATGTGTCATGGTCATTCCCAGCGCACTATCATGTTTCAGTAACGCCCACCGCCGATCCGGCGATACGATCCTTAGCGCTGTCTGCTTTAACCCACGCACCATCCCCCGCCGGTCACGTGGCGTCTGGCGGGCGGTTCTACCTGCTGCCCGATACCGGTCAAGAGGCGTTGCTGGAGGCACGCTATCGTTTAGCCCGCTTTCACGTTTTTATAGCGGAGAAAGCCTTTAGTGAGAATGGACGCGAGTATCCTCCAGGGTCATGGGTGATTCCGGCGCAAACCGGTTTGCCTGTGGCTCTCAGTGAAGTTGCACAGGCTTTGTCGTTGGAGTTTACGTCGACAGATCAAGCGCCTGCGGTCTTACAGCACGAGTCCAGGGTACCTCGCTTAGGGTTGTGGACACCCTGGGCGGATACGGACTCCAGCGGTTGGGTACGCTATTCGTTAGATCAGCGGCACATACCCTATGTAAACGTCAGAGATGAGGACATTCGTGCGGGGCATCTAAAAGAGCATTACGACGTTCTGTTGTACGGCAACGTGGATCTGGAGTTGGCTGAGCAGATTCAGGGTTTGCCGACTCGATGGGGCCCAATGCCGTTTAAAAAGACACCACAGACGCCTAGCTTGGGTACGCCAGTTTCGTCCGACGATATTACGGGTGGGATTGGTTGGGGTGGTATGAGTGAACTGCAAAGTTTTCTGGATCAGGGGGGTCTGATGATCACCTTGGGTTCAGCCAGTTCGCTGGCTCTTGAAGCAGGACTGGTTCGAGGAGTTCGCCGAGACTCTGGTGGTGTGCCACGTAGTGCAACGGGTGGTGGGGCTGCAGCCGCGGCGGCTTCGGTGGATGCGGTTACCCGCACCCCTGGTGCGCATGTACAGGTTACGTTTGCTCGGCCTGAGCATCCCATCGCTTATGGTTATCCGATGCACACCCACGTATTTAGGCAAAACTTTCCCTTGTATGCGGTGCCTCGACGCTACCTGCGTATGGCCTATTGCACCTCATGTTTGGATGGCCCTGAGGACCCGAGTGGAATCGTGTTGCGCTGGGGCGATGACCGAGGTGGCCCCATGCTGGTTAGCGGTCAGGTCTGGGGAGAAGCAGGCTTGGCCGGCCGGCCGGCGATTCTTGACATGCCTGCGGGCCGTGGGCACTTGGTGGCGTTTAACTTCAACCCGTTGCACCGCGATCTGAATCGCGGCGATCAACGTATGTTGTGGAACGCGCTGATTAATTGGCAAGCCATTCTGCAATTACCAATCGGGTCGAGCACGCCTTAAAGGCTAGGCGTCATTGTAGGCTTCAGCTTTTGCGATTCACTGAAGGCTAGTTGATGGTTCGCCTGCTACGTACGCAGATAACTTGCGCCGTTGATATCAATGATGCTGCCGGTCATTGCTGCGGGCGCATCCAGCGCACAAAACACGGCGGCTTGCGCCACCTCTGATGGTGTTGCGACACGACCTAGCGGATGCTGAGCAAGAATTTCGTCCCTGTGAGGGCCAGTCAGGTACTGGGTAGCCATCTCGGTCTCTACCCAACCGGGTGCCAGGGTGTAAACATAGATCTGTTGCGGAGCCAGAGCTTTCGCTAAGGACTGACCTAGCGCGTTTAGGCCGGCTTTGCTCGCGCCGTACGCCGGAGCATCCGGCTCACCCCTGAACGCTCCTCGCGAGGAGATGTTCACAATGCGACCCCGACCCCTTTCACCGGGCGCGCGTCCAGCCATGGATATCGCGACTGCCTGTGAGAGCAGCGCGGGTGCTAATAAATTGGTCGATAGTGTTTGCACCCAGGTGGATTGCCACTGATCTGGTGAGGTTTTTAGCGGAGGATGATCAATAATGACGGCGGCGTTATTAATCAGGATATCGATCGAACCCTGTGAGGTAGTCACGTTCGATACCAGCTTTGCTAGGGCCTGTGTATCAGCCAAGTCGGCTGCGTAGCGCTGATGACCGTCGCCGGCGAGTAGCGCCAATGTTTCATCAGCCGCGCGCTGGTTTTCTCGGTAATGGACGGCAACGTGTATACCTCGCGCTGCTAGCGCGATGGCAATCTCTCGGCCGATTCCGCGTGAGGCCCCGGTCACTAAAGCAACCGGGACCTTTGAGTCCTTTCGTGAATCCACCCGCTGGGCCTACTTCGACGAACGCGCCGCAGTGTCCTGGGGCAAATACCGATCACGCAGGTCGAGCTTGCGACTGGATAGTGGCTGCTCTTTGCCTTGGATGAGTACCAGCACTGGGTAGCTGGCGATTTCTAGAGGGTCGCCATTCCATACCACTACATCCGCGTCACGGCCTGCCTGCAGCGAGCCAACCCGATCACTAATACCCCACGCTGTAGCCGGGTTGATCGTTAGACAGGCCAGGGCGGCGTCATACCCTAAGCCGTTAGCTACCGCAGTGCCGGCGTTGAGTCGTGCCTGACGAAGCGTGGTGTAGCTGTGGCTGCCGACAATCGACACCGACACCCCGGCAGCCTGCAATCGAGCCGCGTTATCTAAACGTGAACCAATCGCCTCAAACGAGGAAGGTAAGTCACTCTCAGAATCAATGATGACGGGCGTTTTACTCTGTGCAAGCTCGGCAGCCACCTGCCAGCCTTCCTCGGCACCTTCAATGATGATGCGAACCTTTTCGCGTTGCGCGAAGCTCAGCACTTGGCGTAGGTCGGATGCCTGATGGGCCCGTACCAGTAGAGGCATGGTACCGGCCAAGACAGGCTGTAAGGCCTCTAGGTCAGCCCGGGAGTAGGTAGAGGCAATCTCGTGGGTTTCAAACTCCGCACGGTGGCGCGCGTAGCGGCGCGCATCCTCCAAGGCCTCATGCGCGAGCACCATGGCGGCACCCCGCGAGCCGGCCGAGCTTGCCCCGGCTTCCCCCAGATCTAACGTAATAGCGGCATGCGGAGCAAATACCGTCGCCGACTCGTTTGAGGTCATTCGCACACCAACGGCCTGGCCGCCGAAAAGCTGCGCAGTTTGATGCATCCCGCTGGTCGCCATGTCCGCTTCGTCTTCATCGTCCTCACCCGCCGGTGCGGGTGTCGCCATAGCCCGGGTGATTCCCGCCCGACGGGCTTCAGCGGCCAGTAAGGTGGCTGGATTAACGCCGTATTGCAGGTCATTGGCTGGCCCCAGAGTTTTGGCAGCTGAGTCCTCGCGCGTGGAGCGCACCGCGGCGACTTCAGTAAGGCCTAAGTCAGAGGAGGCGGCAATGAATCCGGGCGTCACGATCTGACCGGCCGCATCAATTACACGCGCCCCAGCAGGAACTGACAGGTTAGCGCCCACGGCGGTGATTTTGCCGTCGGTGATCAGGAGCGTGCCGTTATTGATCGTGCCTGCGGCACTCACGGTCATCAGCCGCGCGTTGGTGATGGCGATCGTACTTGCTGATGAGGGCGCAGCAACGGTGATGGCCATTAGGCCCAGTAATACAGCACGCATTAACGGAACCCCACGGTAGCTGAGCGACCCACTTCGAAATCCGAGCGGGGCGCGGTGGTAATACTACGATCGAAACTTAAATTGCCGTCGATGTAGACCTTCTCGGCCACGGCATAGACGCTAAAAGGATCTCGGCTCCAAACCACCACGTCAGCCATTTTTCCGACGCTTAAGCTGCCGGTGTATTGGTCTATCCCGATGGATTTTGCAGCGTTGGAGGTTATCCAGCGGATGGCTTCAGCGCGCGTGATGTTGAGCCCGGCGCGATTGCCTGCTGCCATCGCGATGCCGGCCTCCTGATTGAGGTGTTGGGTGATGATGGCATCGTCCGAATGGATAACGGTACAGGCGCCGGCACGGTGGCTTAATGCCGCGTTAGCGTCGATGCCATCCAAGGATTCCATTTTAAAGCCGGCCCAGTCGCCCCACGTCGCCAGACAGATGTTCTCGCGAGCCAACAGCGGCGCGACTTTATACGCCTCGCTGGCATGGTGGAACATCGCGATGTGAAAGCCGAACTCCTTGGAGATATCGATCATCTGGGCCATTTCATCGCCGCGGTAGCAATGGTTTTGCACCAAAATTTCACCGCGCAACACGCCGGCCAAGGTATCCATCTGCAGGTCACGCTTCGGGGGATCAGCCTTTTCACCTCGAGCAATTTTGGCGTGATACTCGTCCCAATGACGCACATACTCACGCGCCGCAATCCAGGCGGCGCGGTAGCCGGCAACGTTACCCATACGGGTAGACGGGGCGCGGCCCCGACGCCCGTAAACGCCTTTGGGGTTTTCGCCACAAGCCATCTTCACGCCATAAGGCGCGCCGGGAAATTTCATGCCTTGTGCGGTCACAGAGGCAACATTCTTCAAGGTGACGGACCGGCCACCAAAAAGGTTCGCGGAACCGGGTAAAATCTGCAGCGTTGTGACTCCACCGGCCAGCGCCCGCTCAAAGCCCGGATCTTGCGGCCAGACGGAGTGTTCGGCCCATACTTCCGCTGTGTTAGGTGCTGTGGCTTCGTTGCCATCCGAACTCGCCCAGACGCCGGGTGTCGCGTACACGCCCAGATGGCTGTGAACATCGATAATGCCCGGAGTGATCCACTTGCCGCGGGCATCGATGACGATAGCGTCGGCGGGGATGGTGACCGATGGTCCAACCGCGGCGATTTTTCCATCCGCTAACAGCACCGTCGCATCCGACCATTCTTCGCCGTTACCGGTTAATACGCTGGCGTGCACCAGCGCCGTCATCACACTGGGAGCGGCCACGTAAGTGGAGGGGAACGGGTTCGGATCACTTTTCGGATCTATGCCTTTGGCTAACGGCGTGGCCGCGGATTTAGCCGAGACGGCTTTCGGGGCGTTGTCGGAGTTAGTGCTCGTGCTGGTGGTGGCACAACCGACAAATCCTAACAATAGCGCCATCACTGCCAAAGGACTGCAGCGCCGAACCAGGGTGGTCAAGGGTGTATGGGTCATAGGCTACTCAGAAAACGAGCCGAGAACGTCGGCCAACGATGAGGTGGAGGTTAAAGGCAAAGACTAATATTTGCCAGCACCCTGGCCGTAGCCTGCTACGATTTACAACGCGCAGTGTTGCCTACCTTGGGAACGGTACTATGAAACTTGTAACGGCCTTTGACGTTTTGCCTTCTCTTTGCCGCGTCGCACCACCGACGCGATCGCCGTTCAGAATTGGGTTGGTACAGGCCCACTGGCAAAGTGATTTAAGTCGTCATCAGGCGCACTTACGTGAGGGCATCTTGCAGGCGGCTCAGGCGGGCGCGCGATTAGTTTGCCTACAGGAGCTTACGCTCACGGCTTACCCCGCCTATCAGCGGGCAACTCGTGAAGGGCTGGCAATGGCCGAGCCCTTACTCAGCGGGCCGACTTTTGATTTTGCCCACCGTATGGCCCGTGAAGCCGATGTGATCGTCCATGCCTCCTTGTACGAGCAGGCCGAGTCAGACGATGGGCGGGGGTTTAACACGGCGATTGTTGTGTCGCCGCAGGGTCAACTATTACGGCGGACGCGTAAGCTGCACATTCCGGTTAGTGCGGGTTACTACGAGGATACGTATTTTAAGGCGGGACCGGCCGACGCTGATGCGTACGCTGCGGTCAGTATTGACCAAGGCCATTTTGGCTTTCCCACCTGTTGGGATCAATGGTTTCCGGAATTAGCGCGCTTGTATTCTTTAGCGGGCGCTGAAGTGCTCATCTATCCGACCGCCATAGGCTCCGAGGTTGATCATCCCGCCTTTGACACGCAACCTCTGTGGCAACAGGTTATGGTTGGTAATGCAATCGCCAACGGCTTATTTGTTGTGGCGGTTAATCGCTGGGGCGATGAAAATGGGATGAGTTTCTATGGCAGCTCGTTTATTGCTGACCCCTATGGGCGGGTGCTGTGTCAGGCGCCGCGTGACGAATCCGCGGTATTGGTTGCCGATTTAGACTTGGATCAGCGGCGTGACTGGTTGGATTTGTTCCCCTTTGAGCGTACGCGCCGGCCGGATACCTACGGTGCTTTGTTGCACGGGCCGCGAGGATAAAAACTGATTAGATTGTGGCAACAAGGCGTGGCTTTGCTACAGTGACTGCTTAAAGAACATCGATACGCCGCGACGTCTGGGTTTGGGAGTAACGGTAATGACTGCTCAGGGTTTAGATTCTAATGCCGAGCATCAGGCACGCGTAGACCTCGCGGCCTGTCACAGGCTGGCGGTGATGTACGGCTTTCATGAAGGCATCGACAATCATTTAACGTTATTGGTGCCGGGGTACACGGATCGTTTTTTACTGGCGCCGTTTGGGTTGCATTGGTCGGAGGTTCGGGCCAGTGATTTTCTTGTCGTCGGCCTTGATGGGGTCATTCATAGCGGTAGTGGCGATATCGAAGACACCGCTTTTTACATTCATGCCCCGATTCATGCGGCGCATCCGAAAAACCGCTGTGTGCTGCATACGCACATGCCACACGCGACCGCGCTGAGTATGCTTGAAGACCCGACGCTGGAGATGTCCAGTCAAAATGCTATAGGCTTTGCCGGGCAAGTGGCTTACGACTGTGACTACCGTGGTTTTGCCTTGGATCGTACGGAAGGCGAGCGCATGGCAGCAGCGATGGGCGAGCGCTCGGTTTTAATTCTTCGTAATCACGGTATTGTCACTGCTGGCGTATCGGTTGCTGATGCTTTTAATAGTCTGTATTTCTTTGAGCGGGCGGCTCAAGCGCAAATTTTGGCAATGTCTACCGGACGGCCATTGCGAGTGGTGCCCGACGCTATCGTGAGTCACATGGTGGAGCAAATGAAGGCTTCCGAAAACGTGGGGCAGCATTCCAGGATTGATCTGCACTTCACCGCTTTAAAGCGGGTGCTGGATCGCCGCGAACCGGATTACGCCCACTGAACGCGCTGACTTTCACTCCCGCCGAGTCGGCCGCGCGAGCCTCGCGCAGTCGGGCCGTGTTGATGGTGGCGGCCGCGCTGTTCATTAACTACATTGACCGGGGCGCGCTGCCGCAGACTGTCGATCTGATGCAGAGTGATCTGCATTTAACTATCGATCAGATCGCCGCGCTTACGTCGGCTTTCTTTTGGCCGTACGCTCTTTCGCAGATGCCGGTGGGGTGGCTGGCTGAGCGCTACGGTGCCCAGCGCGTGCTGGCTGCAGCGGTGGGCCTGTGGGCCATTGCTACCTTACTCTTTGGTTTGACCTCCAGTGTCACCGTGCTGATTCTGCTGCGCGTCTTGCTGGGCTTCGGTGAGAGCGCGGCTTTTCCCTGTGCTTCGGTCGTGCTGGCCCAATGTGTGCCTGTGCAGAGCTTAGGGCGCGCTAACGGCGTTACGGCCGTAGGTTATTTAATCGCGCCTGCCTTTGGCATGTATTTTGGTGGTCGTTTAGTGGAGCACGATTACGGTAGCTGGCTGGCGGATCATCAGCGCTGGCGCGTCCCGTTTGTGGTCTTTGGTGCGCTGTCCCTCTTGTGGTTATGGCCTTGGTTGAATACGCGCATCGCTCCGGTCGGCCATACGCTGCCGGTGGAGGAGTCCGGGACTTCGCCTAGCTTTGGGATGATTTTGCGGCAGCGTGCGTTGTGGGGCGCGGGTATCGGGCACTTCATGTCCAATTACACGTTTTATTTCATGCTTTCGTGGTTGCCTTTCTACCTGGTGACGGAGCGTGGGTTCTCGCATGCCGAGATGACGGCTATGGTGTGGCCAGCGCTCTTGTTGAACGGTGTTGGCGGATACGTCGGTGGCTGGTTCATCGATCGATGGATGCAACGCGGCGCCTCTGCCAGTCTGGCTTATAAAACCACACTGTTCTTAGGCAGTGGTGGCGCTATTGTGTGCATGCTGGCAATCGGTTTGGGTGATCGCATGAGTGCCTTAATCGCAATCTATGTGTTTCAGTTTCTATGTGGCGTGGGCTCGCCAGGTGTTTTTGCCGTATCGCAGATTTTTGCCGGACCGCGCGCCACAGCGCGCTGGGTCGGAATTCAGAATTCGCTGGGCAACATGGCCGGCATAGTCGGCCCGCCAATGACGGCCTATATCGTAAAAGTGACCGGGCACTTTCAAGATGCATTCCTGTTAGGTGCCGTGGTGGCTACCTGTGCGGTGCTATCTTACGTGGTGCTGATGCCAAAACTAGAACCTATTCAATGGGCGCACGGCAAATAGCCGGCGTCGCCGGATTTGCTGGCGGATGATGATTGTTAAATTCGTAGGTGCAGCGCGGCACGCGCCTGTGCACTTATCGAGTGCCAGTTTGCGCTACGGATACTCTCTGGCGAGCACATCCAGCTGCCTCCCACGCAGGCTACGTTTGGTAATTTCAGATAGGTTTCGGCTTTACCGGCATCAATGCCGCCAGTCGGACAAAAGCGCATATCTGAAACGGGTCCTGCGACCGAGCGTAAGAAGGGCACACCGCCGCTGGATTCAGCCGGAAAGAATTTTAAGAACCGATATCCAGCTTGGCGTAACCGCATCATCTCACTGACGGTTTGCGCGGCAGGTAACCAGGGAAGTTCCTGATCAATGGCGGCTGCGATTAATTCTTCGGTGGTGCCGGGGGATACTGCAAATGCAGCGCCGGCCTGACGGGCCTGTTGGAACTGAAAGGAATCAAGGACACTGCCCACACCGACAACAGCCTCTGGTACGGCATCACGAATCAATCGCACGGCTTGCAGCGCCACGCTCGTGCGTAGGGTGATTTCCAGAACGATGAGCCCGCCTTCAACCAAGGCTTTGGCGAGCGGGATAGCCTGTTCAAGGTCGTCGATAACAATAACCGGTATGACAGGAACAGGACGAATCAGGGCGAGCAAGTGTTCACTGCGACTAACGGTCATGTTCGGTCTCCAAAGATTGAGGCACCCTGATCTGCTGCATTCACATTGCGGCGAAATAGCTCAAACAATTCGCGGCCTATGCCGAAGGTTTGCGTCTCTTGACGTATGGTGGGTGTACGTTGCGCCCATTGTTGCTCGTCAATCAGTACTGTGAGCGTGCCGGCGACACCATCTAAGCGAATCATGTCGCCAGTACGAAGACGGGCGATAGGCCCACCCGTTACTGCCTCCGGCGTTAAGTGTATGGCAGAAGGTACCTTACCTGAGGCACCCGACATACGGCCGTCGGTCACTAATGCAACCTTTAAGCCTCGATCCTGCAGCACGCCAAGGATCGGACTTAAGCTGTGGAGCTCTGGCATACCGTTGGCTTGAGGTCCTTGAAAGGGTACGACCAGCACCAGGTCTTGAGTGATCTTACCGGCATCAAAGAGGGCTTTTAGTTCATGAGGGTCGCCCAACACCAAGGCCGGCGCTTCAATAATCCAGCGCTCTTCGGCTACTGCCGATAGCTTGATAGCTGCCGTTCCTAGGTTTCCGCTGAGCAGTTTTACGCCACCAGACAGTGAAAAGGGATCCGTGGCCGGACGCAGAATATTTAAGTCAAGGGAAGCGGGCCGTTGGCTAGCAAAATGCAGACGGTCGTCTTCCAGATAGGGTTGCGCCACGTACTCGCTTAACGGCCCACCCAGAATGGTTTGCGCATCACCGTGTAACAGGCCGGCATCGAGCAGTTCGCCGATGACAAACGCCATGCCACCGGCAGCTTGAAAGTCATTAATGTCTGCCGTGCCGTTAGGATAGACCCGAGCCAGCAACGGTACAGCATCGGAAAGATCGGCTATGTCACCTAGGGTCAACTCAAAGCCGGCTGCTGCAGCGATAGCGACCAGGTGCAGAAGGTGGTTAGTAGATCCTCCGGTCGCATGCAGACCGATGACACCGTTGATAATAGTCCGTTCATCCACGAGCAGGCCCAGCCGCGCATTGCCGGGTGTGCGTGCGAGTGCCACGGCCCGCTCGACAGCGCGGCGAGTCAGCGCCGTCCGTAAGGGTGAGTCAGGGTTGACGAAACTGCCGCCTGGTAATTGCAGACCCATAATCTCCATGAGCATTTGGTTGGAGTTGGCGGTGCCATAGAAGGTGCAGGTCCCGGGGCTGTGATAAGACTGGCTTTCAGCGTCTAGCAGTTCGTCGCGCGTTGCCTTGCCTTCTGCATAACGTTGCCGAACACGGGTTTTCTGCGCGTTAGTGATGCCGGTAGGCATGGGTCCGGCCGGAATAAAAATGGTTGGCAGGTGGCCAAATGAAAGTGCGCCAATCAAAAGACCGGGCACGATTTTGTCGCAGATACCTAGGCAAATCGTGGCATCAAACAGATCGTGCGACAGGGCCAAAGCGGTGCTTAAGGCAATCACGTCACGCGAAAAAAGCGACAGCTCCATACCCGCCCGGCCTTGCGTGATGCCATCGCACATCGCAGGTACGCCGCCAGCGACCTGTGCCGTAGCGCCGAGTAGCCGGGCGATTGCACGAATTTGCTCCGGGTACACCTCGTAGGGTTGATGCGCGGAGAGCATGTCGTTATAGGCGGTAACGATGCCCAAATTGGGATTGTGTCCGCCGCGGATCATGGCTTTATCAGTGGCATTAGCGGCCGCGAAGCCGTGCGCGAAGTTGCCGCAGCTTAAATCACGTCGTGGTCCTTCGCTGCTGGCTAATTGAATACGGTCCAGATAACCCTGACGGCGTTGCTGACTGCGTGCGACAAGCCGCTCGGTGACCGCGAGAACTTTTGAATTTTGATACATCATCCCTCCTGCGCCATAAAGGCCGTTACGGGTGCGGCAACGCGCGACAATAGCGTGCTAATGGGTAAGCTCAATTCGCCTGCAGAGCGCAGCAGTTGCGCCTTGGCAGAGCCATGGATCAGCAGATAGATGTGTCGAGCCTGGGTTAGGACATCAAGACTCAGTGAGACTCGTTCCTCCATGCTGGGCGAATGGGTCCCGATCACGTAAGGATATGTCGGGCTCGAGGTCCAAGACTCGCCATTGGGAAACAGTGACGCGATATGTCCGTCCTCCCCCATCCCTAGGACCACGACATCTAAGGGCCAGGGAAAGTGCGCCAATCTTTTGTTAACGGTGATTAATCCTTGGGTACGAGTTTGCCCGTCGGTGTAAAGAGCATGCCAGCGAGATCGTTGGGCTTTATCCACCAACAGACTGCGGCGCAAGAGAGTTGCATTAGCGCGCGAATCGCCTTCAGGAACCCAGCGCTCATCGGTTAGGGTGACGTGAACTTGCGACCAGCTTACTGTTTGCTGACCAAGTTCGGCTAAAAACAAAGCGGGCGTTGTGCCTCCGCTTAGGGCGAGGCTGGCCTGTCCATGCTGAGTGATGGCGGCTTTAAGGCTTTCGCACACCGCTTGGCTTAACGCATGCGCTGTCGCCTGGGTACTTGGAAATTCTCGATAGATCACCGAAGTCAGGCCGTTCGTTAAAGTCACGAGTAGTGTTCCAGCTCTTCGTGCCAAGTGCGGCCATCACGCTCCACTAAGGCGATGGCCGCCGAGGGGCCCCAAGTGCCTGCCGTGTAGGGCTTGGGTGGTTCGGGATCGGCAGCCCAGGCTTTCAAAATCGGATCGACCCAGGCCCATGCTGCTTCTACCTCGTCACGACGCATAAACAAAGTCGGATTGCCACGCACCACATCCATCAGTAGCCTCTCGTAGGCTTCCGGTTGGCGCGAGCCGGCAAAAGTATCTGCGAAGCTCATGTTCAGTGCGGTTGATCGCAGTCGCAGTCCGCCGGGCCCGGGTTCCTTGATCATTAACCCCAAGTGCACTCCCTCATCGGGTTGCAAACGGATAATCAGTTTATTGGGTGTCATGGGGCCGGCAGCCGGACCAAACATCGAGTGGCGCACTGGCTGAAACGATACAACGATCTCCGAGACCCGTTGAGGCAGTCGCTTACCCGTGCGCAGATAAAACGGTACGCCCGCCCAGCGCCAGTTCGCGATCTCGGCACGCATCGCGACAAAGGTTTCGGTTCGCGAACTTTCTGCACCCAGTTCCTCGCAGTAGCCAGGAACGCTGCCATCGCCGAGGTTGCCGCGTCGGTATTGACCGCGCACCGTGTATTGACGGACATCTTCTGCCGACATGGGTTTTAGCGAGCGCATAACTTTCAGTTTCTCATCGCGAACCACGTCCGCGTTCATTGAATGCGGCGGCTCCATCGCTACAAAGCACAATAACTGCAGTAGATGGTTTTGAACCATGTCGCGCAGAGCGCCAGCTGTATCGTAGTAGCCTGCGCGGCCGGCAACGCCCAGTTCCTCGGCGACCGTAATCTGTACATGATCAATTCGCGCCGCATTCCAAAGAGGCTCAAATAGGGCGTTGCCAAAACGTAATGCGAGCAGATTTTGTACGGACTCTTTGCCCAGGTAATGGTCGATACGATAGGTCTGCGCTTCGCTAAAGACTTTGGCGAGCGTCGCGTTGATATCCTGCGCACTGAGCAAATCGTGACCAATGGGCTTTTCCACCACCACTCGGCTGGAGGGTCCATCTAAGCCATAGTCATGGATACGTTGGCAGGCTCTGGCGAAAAGCGCCGGACCAATGGCGAGATAAAAAATTCGTACCCGATCCGGGAACTGCTGCAGACGGTTCTTCAGATCTGACCAACCCGACTCGCTGGAGACATCAACGGCCACGTAATCCACGAGAGACAGGAAGCCCTCGAGACTCTGCCCCTGAGCGTCCGCAGTGATTGCGGCACTGACTCGCTCTCGAAAACCGTCGGAGCCTAAGGTATCGCGCGCCGAACCGATGATTCGACTGGCGGAGTCTACCTGGCCGGCTATGAAGCGTTGGAACAGGGCTGGGAGCAGTTTTCGTTTCGCCAGATCGCCGGTTGCACCAAAAATGACTAAATCAAAGGCGGGGAGCGTGGGTGTGGGCGCCATGAGGAGTTTGTAGCCTTAAAAAATAATACCGGTATTGTAACTGGGGTTTTAGCACAAAGGTGGGTTATTTAATCAGTTTTTACATAGGGTTATAATTTAATTAAAAAACCTAATTTGATAATTGGTATTATTATGGCATGAACACCGGCTTTAATTTGGAGTTACAGGCTAGGCTGCAGCATGGCGTTGGCAGCGGTCCGCGCTATGCACGGCTGCAACAGGTATTACACGACCTCATCAAGGACGGTATCGCGGGGGTTGACGGACTATTGCCACCGGAACGGGAATTGGCGCGCATTAGTGGCTGGTCGCGAGTTACTGTGCGAAAAGCGTTGGCTGGGCTGGCCGCGAGTGGTGTTGTGCAATCGCGTGCGGGATCTGGAAACTTTGTGGGGGAGCGTATTGAGCGCTCATTCTCGCGACTGACCAGTTTCACGGAAGACTTACGCGCTCGGGGCTTAGACGCACGGGTCCGCTTTTTGGACAGATCGATTGCCGCGGTCAATAGCGATGAGGCGATGGGCATGGCGCTTGCGCCGGGTACCCCGGTGGTACGGCTGCACCGTTTGCGGTTGGCCGGCGACAAACCGCTGGCGGTCGAGCGAACCAGCGTACCTCAGTCATTGTTGACCCATCCGGAGTTAGTTAAAGACTCCTTGTACGAAGCGCTACAGCGGCTGGGGTATGTGCCCGTGCGAGCTATGCAGCGTTTGCGGGCCGTAGCACTCGATCATTCTTCGGCGACTTATCTGGGCTTGGCCGTGGGTAGTCCAGCTCTACAGATTGAACGTCGCGCCTTCCTGGGGGACGGGAGGGTTGTGGAATTTACACGCTCATTTTATCGCGCCGATGCCTACGACTTCGTGGCAGAACTCACTGTCGGATAATCGTTTACTCCGCCATCAGCAGCCATAGCTGGGACCGGTATAGCAGTGCAGTCAAACGCGGCATAAATTTAAAGGTGCCGACTTTTTAAAGATAAGGTGCGAACAGCCGGGTTGCACTATCTCTGAGGCGGACCGACAAGGTTCGTTTCGACAGCAGGGACGTATTAAGCTCGTTGATTGTGTTTTTCAGTATTAAATCCTCAAGCTGTAGGGCGAGGGTAGGATCATAGAGTTCCACATTCATTTCAAAGTTCAGCGTAAAGCTGCGTGTGTCCCAGTTGGCGCTGCCAATGAGACACCAGAGGCCGTCTACCACTAAGAGTTTGGAATGATCAAAGGGTGCCGGGTGTGTCCACAGACGGCAGCCGCTATCCAGTAAAGGGCCGATATGAGCCCGATTAGCCCAGTCTACCCAAGGTTGATTGCTTTTTTCAGGCAGGACAATATCCACATCAGCGCCGCGCAGTGCCGCTAGTGATAAGGCAGTCATCAAACGCTCGTCCGGTAAAAAATAGGGCGTCATAATTCTTACTGATCGACGAGCACAGTTTACAGCCTCCATGATCAGCAGCTCGGTTTTCTCCAGATCTTGGTCTGGACCGGATGTCACGGTGCGCGCGCGCGTTGTGCCGCACGATTTAAGCTTTGGAATCCAGCGTTCACCCGCTAAGGTCTCTCCAGTTGAGAAGAGCCAATCACTGGCAAAAACTTCCCGTATCTGTGCGACTACCGCTCCTTCAATTCGGAAGTGCTTATCGAGCACGGCCTCATTCCCATGCGTGGCCACAAGATTTTCTGCACCGATATTTAGGCCGCCGGTGAAAGCCACACGACCATCGATAATCAATAATTTGCGATGATTACGCAGATTAATAAAAGGCATACGCCATGGAGTTACCGAGTGAAGAAATCGCACGCAATTAACGTTGCGTGAACGTAACTCACGATAGGCGTGGCAACGAAAATAACCACTGCCGACACCATCAATCAGGACACGGACTTCAACGCCGCGTTGCTGAGCTCGAACTAATGCCTCAATGAAACGATTCCCAGCTTCATCAGCCCTGAATAAATAACTGGCTAGTCCAACACTATGTATGGAATTTTCAATTGCCTCTAGCATCACCGGATAAGCCGAGTCGCCGTTCTCATACAGGTCGATGCGATTACCGTCTTCTACATAGCGACCCGTAATGCGTGTTCCGCTGATCTCAATAGCTCCTAAGCCGCTGTTCAAGCCTAGGGTCGTGCCGGGTAGCGCAAGGCGTCGGGTATCGGGCGCTGTACCGCGCAACGACTGAGCTCGTGTGCGTACCCGATTAATACCTAGGAGCATGTAGACAATGCTGCCCAGTACCGGGGATAACCAAGCTAATCCAATCCAGGCAACGGCGGCGCGCGGCTCACGTTTGAAGCTTAAGGCATGGATCGTAACTCCCGATGCCAGAACCAAATGGATGAGAGTAAATACTAATGGATATAGAGTAGGTAAGCTGGGTGCCATTAAACTACCGTTGAAGAGTTATCGTTCGTTGGGTATCGGTGGATCAAACTGGATTCATCATAAACAAAACCAGCTCTTCTGGCAGGCCGTACCCTAGCTAATCACTGAGATATTGCACCTTATCCCCTACGGGGTTCGGCGCGTGGCGAAGTTAGGGCCAGGTTACTGTGAGGTGGCCGTGGGTTTTTGGAGAAGAAAGATGGATTTCATACAGCAATTGTCCTATCGCCAAATTTATTCCAGTCTTGTCGTCATGCTCCTGCTCATGGTGTCAGCGGGCAGTTTGGCATTGGCTGATGAGTCTGTGTCGGTGCCAGCGCCGCTTTCCCAGTGGCGAGCGCATCGTCTGGAGTCGCTAACCAGTCCTACCGGTTGGCTGACGCTCGAGGGTTTGTTCTGGTTAAAACCCGGGTCTAACGTTTTTGGTAGTGGTGCGTCGGCATCTTTGAAGTTGCTCCACCCCAAGCTACCGCCTGTCGCTGGGGAGTTTATCCTCAACGGTAGCCAAGTTGATTTTGCCGCTGCTCGGTCTGTCGCGGTGATGAGCAACGGTGTTCGCGTGTCTAAAATATCTTTAAAGGCGGATACCTCAGGAGAACCCACCGTCCTGTCGATCGGGACTCTAGACTTTTTTGTGATTGAACGCGGTGATCGGTTCGGAATTCGTGTTCGTGATCGTGAGAGCTCGCGTCGACGAGATTTCGCCGGGCTTCAGTATTTTCCGGCCCGTGATGAGTGGTTTGTAGATGCACGCTTTGAGGCCTACTCGCCTGCCCGGACTATCCCGATCGTGAACATCTTGGGAATGGAGGTCCCGATGACTTCCCCTGGTGCCGTAGTCTTCGAAAAGGACGGACAACAGTGGCGTCTTGATACGGTCCTCGAGGAGTCTGACTCGCCGGAACTGTTCATTATGTTTGCCGATGCGACTTCCGGAAGAGAAACCTATGGAGGAGGTCGTTTTCTGACCGCCCAATTACCCAAGGACGGTCATGTCCAGTTGGACTTTAACCGCGCCTACAACCCCCCTTGCGCCTTCAATAACTTTGCAACCTGCCCCTTGCCACCCTCGCAAAATCGTCTGAGTTTGCCGGTTAGGGCTGGGGAGTTGAAGTACGCCCACAGCGGCGGTTAGAGGCCGCTTTCGCCAGTCCGGAGACGTTTAGAGGATCGAGCTGCCTGATTGCGTTGACGGTGCCGGCTTTCGTCGGCACACTGCTTGCGCGTTCAGGAGTTTCCGAGAGTCCTTAGATTTTCGGGAGTGAAACGGGAAGCCGGTGTGCTGTAAAGCTTAAGTCCGGCGCTGCCCCCGCAACGGTAGATGAGTTAAGTCGATCCACAGCCACTGCGCATCTCGCGTGGGAAGGCGGGTCGATCGGCGTGAGCCACTCATGAGCCCGTATACCGACCTGTAACGATGCGGCACGTGTTGCGGTGGGCGATGCAGGTGCGGTGTCCGTCTGTCTGGCGGACCTACACCTACTTCCACCAATGCTGAGATGTGCCCGGGCCTCGCAAGAGTCGCACGGTGGGTGCGTAAAAAGGTTGGTACTGATGGGCGTTTCTTCTGTAGCTCGGCTGCTGTGTCTGAGCCTACTGGTTTCACTGATGCCTATGACCATGGGCTGGGCCGGCGTGGTGCGCGATGACCGAGGTCAGGTCGTCGCCTTAAGTCATTCGCCTCAACGAATTGTTACGATGATACCGTCGCTAACGGAAATCGTTTGTGGATTGGGAGAGTGCCGGCGTTTAGTAGCGACCGATCAGTATTCTAACTGGCCTGCTTCTGTCGTAGACCTTCCGAAAGTGGGGGGGCTGGACGACGCCGTTATTGAGACGATCGTGAGTCTCAAACCTGATGTTGTGATTTTAACTCGATCCGAGCGTACGACGACCCGACTGGCGCAGCTTGGCATTGCTACCTTTGTGCTCAACACGGAACGTTACGACGATGTGTCACGCAATGTCGTGCGCATCGCAGAGTTGCTGGGTGTATCTGCGCAGGCTGCCATACTCAACGCTCAGATTCAAAGTTCCGTGGACACGGTCCTGGCGCGTGCGCATTGGAGCGACAAAAAAAGATCACCTCTCGTCTACTTTGAGGTTGATAGTGCGCCCTACGCGGCTGGCGAGGCATCGTTTATCGGTGAGCTGCTGAGTAAGCTGGGCGCACGCAATGTCGTATCCGCTTCTTTAGGCGCATTCCCAAAATTAAATCCTGAGTTTGTCGTTCGACAAAACCCAGACGTAATAATGACGTTGCCTAGCGTCGGCGTGCCGCTGGATAGTCGTCCTGGCTGGAATACGATTCGGGCGGTGCGCGAACATCGAGTCTGCGAATTCACGACAACCGGTAGGGATCTCATCACACGTCCCGGACCGCGCATGGCGCAGGGGTTGGAGTTGATGAGTGATTGTCTAGCAAAAGTGGCACCGTGACAGCTGCACCCGTTCCTACATCGGACACTGTTAGTTCGAGCAGCCGCTCTAAGAGCGCTGTCTATGGATGGGTCATTGCTGGGCTGGTATTAACCATTGTGCTCGGGGCCTTAAGCTTGGTCGTGGGCACCACGAGCCTTATGACGTCATTACGGTGGCTGCTCAGTCCGGATAGCCAGGCTGACACCGTGCTTTGGCAGATTCGGTTACCACGCACCTGCGGTGCTTGGTGTGCGGGAGCACTTTTGGGTTTAGGTGGCGCGATCGCTCAGGGGTTGTTTCGCAATCCTCTTGCCGAACCGTATCTACTGGGCACAGCCTCCGGTGCGGCATTGGGGGTAACGCTTTGTCTTTTGTCGGCGGATGCTTCCTTGCTTAGCTTGGCTTGGTTTGGGCAGTTAGGTGTCATCGGCGCGGCTTTTATCGGGGCTTGCGCCGCTATGTTGCTGACCTTGACCCTCGCGCGAGGTGTCTTACAGACGGCGAACTTACTGCTCGCTGGAGTGGTGGTAAGTTTTTTGCTTAGTGCAGTAACTGAACTCTTGTTGCTCAGTGCGCCGAACGTCTGGCGTACGCTGCAGAGTTTTTTGCTGGGAACCACGGGATTTTTAAGCTGGCGTTCAGTGGTGCTGTTAGGAATTTCCTTGGTTTTGACGGTTATTCCGGCTTTGTTGTTATCCCGTGGCTTGGATGCCTTGACTCTTGGTGAGGAGACGGCTCAATCCTTAGGTTTGTCCTTGCCGGTGTTGAGAGTTTCATTTTTAGCAATCTTATCCCTGGTGACTGCAGTCTCGGTGGGTCAAGTCGGCGTCGTCGGCTTTGTCGGTCTCGTCGCACCTCACCTAGTAAGGCAGCTGATGCATGTGAATCACCGGGGATTGTTGCTGATGGCACCACTCATGGGTGGGCTTTTGCTGCAGTCGGCAGACTTGTTGAGTCGTGCCATTTGGAGTCCCATGGACTTGCCGGTGGGCGCCGTGACAGCCTGTATTGGTGGCGTTTATTTGGTTGGCTTGTTATGGCGTCGTTCTCATGGCCGTTGATCTTGCATCCGTTGGGTCGGCTCTTGGGTGTCGGGGCTTATCGGTGGCCTACGGGCAGCGCAAAGTCCTGCACGAGATAGACCTAGAGTTTGAGCCGGGATTATGGACAGCTGTGGTCGGTCCTAATGGTTCGGGAAAATCCACTTTATTGCGAGCCTTAGCGGGACTACAGTCGTCGCGCGGAGAGATCTTTTTAGCCGGCCGGCCGCTTAAGAGTTGGCCTAGGCGATCCCGTGCTAGGCAACTTGCTTGGTTGGCCCAGGGAGCTCCGACAACGGATTTGACCGCCCGTGAGAGCGTAGCTTTGGGGCGTTTTTCACACACTGGTTGGCTAGGTAGCCGGGAATCGGTTGATGAGGCAGCCATCGAGGCGGCGATGGATGCTACCGGTACGACTGAGTGGGGCCATCGGCGGCTATCTACGCTGTCCGGCGGAGAGCGTCAGCGGGTCCATTTGGCTCGTGCCTTAGCTACACAAGCAAAGGTTCTCTTGCTGGACGAACCGACCACGCATCTAGACCCGCCGCACCAACAGGATGTTGCGTTGCTGATGAAACGTCAGGCCCGTGAACAAGGTGTCTGCGTGGTGAGTGCGATCCATGAGTTATCAATCGCTCTGGCAGCCGACCGTCTGATTGTCGTCAAAGACGGCATGATCATCGGGCATGGGTCTGTAAACGAAGCCTTAAGTGGTGACTGGTTATCCGCAGCTTTTGGTACGCCAATTGAGATTGTGCAAATGCAAGGCGCGTTTCTTTGGTGCCCAAAACTTTAGACTGTCCCTATTGTCGTAGGGCTTTTTCGGGTGCGCTCACGCGGATGGCAAGCTAAGCCATCATTTGGATGGTCCCAGCTCAGTGCGTCCTCCATCCAAATGTGGTCTTCCGGCGGATACTCGTCAGGGTGATCGAGCGTGGCTACGGTGATATCAATGGTAACCGGGCTGCTGGCGGACCAATAGGTCAGCGGTGAGCCGCATTGAGAACAGAATTGACGCTCCACATGTTCCGCCGAGCGAAAAGCGTTTGTAGAACCGCAAAGAATTTCCCATGTCTCCAAAGGCACCGTGAGCCATGCTACGGCATGAGCACCGGCTATTTTCTGGCACGAGCGACAATGGCACATCGTTGCCGGCGCTATAGGAGTCCCAATGGCATATCTCACGCGGCCGCAACGGCACGAGCCCTGGGTACGCTTGGCAGGCGATACGACTGGTGGTGTCAATGGTTAATCCTAAGCTTTCGGCAACTAGACATGAATTTTGGGTGATGCCTTAATGATCAGGATATCGCACGGCATAACATCTAAAAGCGCCTCAGCCGTGTGACCAATAAAAATCCGGTCGAGGCCGCTACGTGACACCGCCCCCATAGCCAAGATATCAATTGCACCGTGTTTAGCGTAGACCGGCAATTCATCGATGGCAATGCCCTCGCGCAGGTGAGTGCGGTGTTGAGGAATATCATGGACGCGTGCTAAGTGTTCGAAGCGTTCCCTATCCAGCGTACGCTGCGCGTCTATGACTTCTTGGGGCATCAACATTGCAACCCCACCCATGCCACCTCCTGTCGCGCCCGCCGCGTACAGGCCCATAGGCGACCAGCAGTGTATGAGAGACGGTTGTGTCCCGAAGCCGCGAGCAATACGCTCGGCCGCATAGATCACCGCATGATCCAACAAAGCAGGCGTATCTTGAGGATGACCCGGGTCGACAGCGGCCGCGACGTGAGGCGTCTCTGACCAGCTCTGCTCTTTGACTAATAGCAGTGGTGACTGACAGGCTCGAATAAGGTGAAAGTCCGTGTTGGACAGCAAAGTTCGTCGAATTAACGAGTGATGATGTGTGTCCTTGACGACCAAGTCCGGCCTGGTGAGAACGATATAGTCCTCCATGATGGCATGAAGGGGATTGCCGAATTCCACGTGACAGGTTACTGACAAATTGTCAGCCCGAAAGGGTTCGGCCAAGACCTGCATTTGCTCTAAATATTTGTTTCGAACCGGCCGAATCGTATTTTCTTGACTGATCTCGTCGGGAAAAAATGAACGCGTCAGCGTGGGATTAGCGACGCAGCACAAGATATCTACCTTGGCTCTGAAGTTAACAGCAATCTGGCGCGCTTTCTTCAGGGCAGCAGATTGCTGTGCGGTAGGGTCAGCAATAACTAAAATGCGTTTGATTGATTCCATTTTTTACCCCTGACCACGGTTTCTGGTGGGGTTAGATTATCTTGGCCTTTTTTAGGCAGATATCCGTAATCATACGCATATGATGGTCACTGACCACACCAAAGGACGCGCCATTTGCCCTTCATCCGCTTCGCACGATGATCGTAAGATCCAGTCACCGTGCTAGCAGATAGTTTTTTACGCGATAGCAATCTGTCCGGCGAAAGGCAAAGTTCGCAGTCGCTTGCGAGTTGCCGCAAATAGCGCGTTGGCAACGGCTGGCGCCACCAATGCGGTTGACGGTTCACCCATGCCTCCTGGCGTTTCCGTACTATCCAATAGATGCACGTCGATTTGCGGTGTCTCACTCATTCGCAGTACTCGATAAGTGTCAAAGTTAGCTTGTTTGACTTCACCGCCCTCGATATGGATATCGCCCCAGAGCGCCGCTGACAATCCGAACACGATACCGCCAAAAACTTGCGATTCAACGATTTTCGGATTGACCTTGATGCCGCAGTCCACCACACACACCACGCGGTGTATTTTCATTTTGCCACTGGCATCCAGCGAAATATCCGCCACCTGTGCCAGATAGCTTCCGTAGCCTTCCATGACGGACACGCCCAGAAAATGGCCCTTTTCGGTTTTCCCCCAATCGGCTCGGCTCGCTGCTTCATTGAGCACCCGCAAGGCGCGAGGCTGCTTTTTCAGTAGCTGCCTTCGATACTCTACTGGATCGACCCCGCGTGAATGCGCTAGCTCATCCATAAAGCTTTCAACGACGAAACAGTTCAGGGCGTGGCTCACTGATCGCCAGTAGCCGACGTCTATTCCAACCTCATGCTGGACGTACTCCACGAAGATATTTGGGACGTCGTAAAGGTAATTAGCCGCAGCCTCCACGGCAAACGAGTCCACCTCATTCGAATCCGGTGACGGGAAGAGGCGTGCGGTAACTGAAGGGCTGGTTATTTTGATATGAATGGCGTCTATGTCGCCGTTCGCGGCCAGGCCTGCAACTATTTGGTCGTAAGCCGGTGGACGATAGGTATCGTGTGTCATGTCATCTTCACGTGTCCAAATGACTTTGACTGGTGCCCCGAGTGCCTTTGAACCTTCGACCGCAGCAGGAATGAAGTCTGTCTCTAAGCGTCTGCCAAAGCCACCCCCCAACAACGTTGTGTGGATGCGTACCTGATCCGGCTTCATGCCGGCGGCATGAGCGGCAACCTCTTGTGCCATTTGCTGCACTTGGGTTCCCACATAAACATCACAGCGCGAGGCTTGCACATCTGCTGTGCAATTCATCGGTTCAAGAGTGGCGTGCGCTAATAGCGGTAATTCATAAGTTGCTGAAAGCGTATGTGGGGCGCTTTTTAGGACGGCTAACGCGTCACCGTCCTTGCGTGCCGATAGTCCATTTCCGGAGGAGGCCGCTTTGAGCCCCGCCCGAATCGTTGCATTACTCACGTTTAGTCTCGCGCCTGGTGACCAAACGATTTTGAGGGCATCACGCGCCTTAAGTGCTTGCCAATAATGGGTAGCAACCACCAGAACTCCGCTGCCCTGGCCCACGGTAAGGATTTTAACCACGCCGGGCATGCCGACAGCCTCGGTGCTATCCACTGACTGAACGGTGCCGCCTAGAACGGGGCTTTGGATTAGCGCCGCGTATTTCATACCACGAAGTTTGACGTCAATTCCGAATTCGGCACTGCCATCGATCTTCGACGGGCTGTCTAAGCGTGCTGCGCCTTTACCGATGAGTTCGAAGGAGGCGGTTTTCTTAAGAACAACTTCTTTCGGTGAGGGTAACGGCAGGGTTGCCGCTAATTCAGCAACGTCACCAAAGGTGAGCCGCGCATCACCGGCTCCGTGTATGTATCCGTCTTTAACCCACAGCGTCGTCGCGGGCGCACCTAAGCGCCTAGAGGCAGCTTCAATCAGTACCATTCGTGCTTGGGCGCCAGCAATACGAAGTTTTTCCCATGCATCGCGCGTGCTAGTGCTCCCACCCGTCAGCTGGCCACCCGCAAGGTCATTCACGTAGTGAGCACCAACAGGAGCGGCCTCGATGTTGATGGCACTCAAAGGTAGCTCGAGTTCCTCAGCGATAAGCATCGGCAGCGTCGTGTAGACGCCTTGCCCCATCTCCGAGCGATCAACAATAATGGTGATCTTGTTATCAGTTCCGATACGCAGCCAGGCTGACGGTTGACTACTGCCGGCCATCTTTGAGGGGGGCACTGCGCGGTGACAAGCCGGTAGGCTTAGGGCAATGATAAGGCCACCACTCAGGAGACTTGCGTTTCGCAGGAAGTCACGGCGCGAGGAATTAAGATTGGGATGAATCAGTTCATTGGATGTTTTCATTTGGCGGTAGCCTCCCGACTGAGTTCGGCGGCACGGTGTATCGCCGCCCGTATACGCGGGTAAGTTCCACAGCGACAGATATTTCCCGACATCGCGCTGTCGATATCGGCATCGGTCGGTGAGGGGTTGGTAGCTAGCAAAGCCGTTGCCGCCATGATTTGTCCAGACTGGCAGTAACCGCATTGAGGAACGTCGATTTCCAGCCAGGCCTTTTGTACCGGATGGGATCGATCAACAGACAGCCCCTCAATCGTGCGAATTTTGTGGCCGACCGCGTCTCCGACACTGACGCTGCATGAGCGTACCGGTTGGTCATCAAGGTGTACGGTGCACGCACCGCAAAGCCCTTTTCCGCAACCAAATTTGGTCCCCGTCATTCCCAGGTGATCGCGTAATGCCCACAGCAAGGGGGTGTCAGCAGACATGTCTGCTTCCAGTTCGCCACCATTGATATTGAGTTTAATCACTGATTTGACTCCATTTTCTCTTGGAAACCATCAATCAAGACGCGGACCGGGAAACTAACGACGTCTCAATTGTAGGCAGATAGTGAGCCTACCGCAGCCCCTATCGCAAGGAACCCGTGACAGGACGGCGATGTCGCGACGCAGCAAGCCGTGAGGTCCGGACACAGTGAACCGTGGCGCCCCGGTGCTGGTGCTGAACATTTTAAAACCTCTGGATTAGGACGTAGGGCTGACCGCTGACAGGCGAATCCAGGACAGATCTAATCGCGGTTTTGAGCCCGTACGGTTACCTGGGTGTAAAACGCATAGCGAAAAAAACGGGGTCCACGTATCAAATACCGAGCCGCGAGACGTCGCGGGTCACTAGACAGCCTAAATAGCCACTCCAAGCCCGCACGCTGCATCCATAATGGCGCTCGTCGTTCGACGCCCGTTAAAAAATTTAAAGATGCACCTATACAAAGCAGCAGCCCCTTAGCCTTATGGCGGCGCATGACTTCAGCTGCAATTCGTTCTTGCTGCGGAGAACCTACCGCTAGAAAACAATAGTCAAAGGGCGACTCGCTTTCAATAAAACTAACGCACCTTTCGATTTCGGCTGAATTGGTCGCTAAACCCATCGCGGGCTGAAAATGCTTCAGATTGGTGATTTGGAAATCCTGCGCTAACCGGTGAATCTGCTCATCCGTACCGCCCAAAAAAAGAACCTTACCAGACGCCCCGCGATTCGAACTCAGCAATACCTTGGTGAGATCCGACCCTGTACAAACCGTATATTTTCCCTTGCCCAACAGCGCAAAAATATTGCGTGCGAAGCGACTGTCTAAAAGTACGTAAGTAGCGACGTTGTAAATCTCTCTAAAGTCCTGCTCTTCAACCAAACGTATTAAATGGTCAACATTTGGGGTAACGACCATCGCAAGCTCGCGCTTACACATGCGCTGTGCCCGATCCACGAAAGATTCAGGGGTATAGTCGTCAATTAGAAGAGAGAGCTTGTGCATTCTAAAAGTAACAGTGACACCAAAAATAAAATTCAAGCAATTTTCAAAAACGCCGGATCGTCAGCGAAGCAACCAATAGCCTAAAGAGATTCTTTGGCTGGTAATCGGAGGGATCGATTTTCGACAAGACCACGTGCCATACATAGTGATGCCAGTACCAAAATGGCGAACGTATTAGATCGTGAAAGCCAGTCACTTTCTGACAAATTGGCGACTAACTGTTGAAGAAGTAGTGCAATGAACAACGCGCCCTGGCTTCTGTCAATGCGCATCAATAATTGGGCCTGTTGAAAATACCGGAAAATGAAAAAAACAAAAAAGGAAAAACCAAGAATACCCAGGTCATTGACAATTTCGAGGTACCCGTTGTGCGCCTCTGTCGGGTAAAAGTACATCTTGGTGAGGAAAATGCGAGAAGGCGAGTCCGGAACAGGACCAATCCAATAGGCGCCATAACCAGAACCAATCAAGGGACTTAGCTTTATATGCTCCTCAATGATTGACCAAATTGTTGTTCGCGCTGAAAAAGTACTGTCCTTGCCGGTTAAATAAGTAATGGGACTTAAAAGAAAACCTAGACCCGGAATAAAATTAAGAATAGTTGCTTCATAAAGAGCTATAAGGCTCACTGCAACGCTAATAAGATTTCTGCGGATCCATATTAAGTGGCTACTACGAGTTAATAGAATAAAGGCACAGGTCAGTGAAAAAACCAATGCAAATAAAGAGGAATTACTCCTAGACAAAATAAGCGTCGTAAAGGCTCCGAGACAAAGAAAGGCCGCTAATAAGCGACGCTTTTTCCGTGTGAACACCGAGTGCAGAAAAATTAGCACGCAGGTACCGGAGATCATGCCCAGTTCATTTTTCCCGTGGGTAAGTCCATACCACGAGTTCTTAAGCGCAAACTCACTATGGGCTTCAATGGCGTATTGAGGCGCGACAATCCCAAGAATCAGGCTCCCAAAAATAATAACGATAAAAGGAAGCAGAAGAACGTCTTGGAAACGCCGCGGGTGCCAGGCAACCATAGATGCCGAAAGGCATGCCATTAAGATAGCCGCAAGCGAAATCAGTCGTAAAAGTGTCTGATCCGGAGCAATTGACCAGAGCGTACTGGCTAATGCGTAGCCTACAAGGAGTCCAAGCGCTGAGTTAATTTGAAGAATCAAGCCGGCAAGATAGACTCGCTGAAGTATCAGGAACCCGCCCAACAGAAGCATCGTATTTTTAAGGGTACGATTAAGCCAGTCACCCGTGACGTAAGTCGACGCATCAATGGTCGCAGAAAATCCCTGTAGCGTAGGCGGTCGATTGACAATAAAAATTAACCAAATTAGAAGAAGTGCGCAGCCACCCATTACAAGATCGGTCGTGGTACGCGTGTACTGATTGCGAGGAAGTGGATTCACGCAGCAAACCTACAGGAATGCTTGCCGGATAAGGCTCACATCCGTATGTGACTTAGCGGATATCATTACAGACGTATGCTCCGGACCCAGGTCGTTCTTGAATTTCAGTAACGCCGTCGCACCCATGGGTACGCTTTCCCAGTAACTATGGCTACGCTTAACCGGATCCGGAAAGTGTAAAGATTGTTCGCCCAAGATACGGGTACAAAAAAGTCCGTACAGTACATATTCCGACAAAGACAGTTGCCGAGCGATAACCTGCTGCCAGTCACAAGCGTAGCGATTTGAAAGATGCTCTTGAAGAAGAATGACATTCGCTCTACGCCAAGGAATGACATTATCAATGAAGTTTGTGTCATATGAAGGGTCCGTGGAACACCCTAATAAGGTTGCTGCTGAGGCATGCCACAGATCATTTTTCTGAATCAAACCGCGTTGCCCGGTTTCCATAAACAGTGGGATGGCGCCGTTTTGCTCCATGCTTTTCGGCAAATACGGACGTACAAAAAAAACGTCCGAGTCGGTGTACAAAAAATTTTCCTCAGTAAGTATGGCAGGCGCCGTGAGCTTAACCAGCTGCTGCAATATCCAATTCCGAAGTGGCAATGTTTTCAGGCTTAGCCAGAGTTTATTAATCAATGGAATTCTAAAGATCCAATATGGAATGATATCCTCAACGCAGATCAACGAGGTTCGTCGGTTGCGTAAAGTCTTGAATAGCTGGTAATCACGGCGATCAACAATAATATAATGCTGGACAGTTGGGTCAACGAATCTGTCAACGCTTTCGCAAAGTAAACGGCACCGCTCAAAGTCGGGTTTGAAGCTCGGAGTTATTAGGGCGTATTTTTTCATTGGATTAATATTTGAATAATTAGCGCGCAGTCTGCACTTTTTCAACCTGCCTATTTGATGAAAAATTGCCGCAGAACTCGTTGCATAGGAGACTCAAAATAATAAAAAGAAAAATAAGCTAAAGTAAGAGTAACACTTATATAGCTGAGTAGAAGCACCGCCGAGTTGACAGGTACTGGCTGATTAAGAGCGCCAAAAGTTATAACGAAACAAAGCTGTACTGGGTAGTGAAGGAGGTAGCTTCCGTAGGTAAGATTGGCTAAAAGTATTATTATCTTGGTAAACCCAGCGTGAATCTGCTGCCCGATTGATAATAAGTAGATCAGTAAAGGCGTTCCGATCAGGGTCACCATAAAATCGACATGGTAGTTTGTTGATTCGGCGACTACGGCTGAAACGGCAAGCAAAGCCAAAAGCGTGATTGCTGATTTTAACAGCGTGCGATTACCGGGTTCCCTAGTTGCGGTATAAATCATCAGTTTTGAAGCTAGACCGCCGGCATAAAACAGTGCCATACAGTCAAACACGGGCCGCATAAAATGAGTTTGTCTTAATAGAAGGGCCGCTAATAGGGCGAGGGTAATAGTTTTGAAGCTATCTCTAAAGCGCCTCGTGATTTGGAAAAAAAGAAAGTAAACGGCTACCTCAACGGAGATTGACCAGGCTGGACCATTAAAGCTTTCATTGGCTGACGAAAACCAATTTGTTGTGTAAGTTAAATGCAATAGTAGATGGGTTAGATCGTTATTTGCATAAACGAACCAGGCGCCAAACATATGCCAATATATAACGGTCAATATTGCGACAATAATTAATGTCGCGATATGAAGTGGATATAGGCGGGACATCCGATAGATAAGAAATTTATATGCGGTAATCTTATTTTTGCTTATTGCAGCTGAATATTTATAAAAAAATATATATCCGCTTATGCACCAAAAAATATCTACGGCATGGTACCCGTACAGGTAAAAAGGCCAAAGCGCGGAGTACCCAGGCAACAAGCTCTTATTAAAATTCGGATCAATTTTCGCATCAAAGAATGCAAAGTGCTGATAGTGAAATATTAGAACGGCGAATGCGCTGATAAAGCGAAGTAACTCGATTCCAACAAGGCGTTCTTGTGCATTACGTGTTGGCGGGTTTTCCAGCGCTGTCGGAATGGCGTTGAGAGTTGGTTGCATGTCTAAGATAATTCGAAACGTTTTTGCGCGCTCAAATGCACGTGGTTGCTCAGCCCCACTTTCATCCCATTCTCTGGGTTATTCGGCATTTTCCCGCTGGAGATACCGTTCAGGGGCGTCATGGCTGGTAGCTCGGAACGGCGGAAGGTTTGCCAGACCTTTCTTTGGAGAAGTCGTGCATAGTCATCATCGCTATTCCAAATATATAGGTCAGCTCCCCCGAAAGCAGACCGATTGGGCCACCGATTTCGCCATGGCGTTCCACGGCGAAATAGCAAACTGATAGGCCGACTATGGCACTCACTAGCGTAAGGACAAAAAGGATTCGAAATCGGTGCTGCGCTACATGTATATACAGGATCTGGTCACGAATCATGGTTACCAGGAATGTCGCGGACCAGGCGATCAGCAAATAGTCGCGATTTGGGAAATCCTTCTTGAGGATGGTCTGAAATAGCCAATCGCGGCATAGCCACAGCCCGCTTATGTAGATTAAGCCCAGTGCAGCCAATGCACTTGAAAATAGTAGAAGGCGAACCGCCAAGCCACGGGCACCATGGTTTTTTAACCATAAAGTCGACATGGGAAGCATTTGGGAACTGATGCCGACGCCGATCAGTCCCAAGGGCATTAGCGTCAATCGCGTTGCCGATATGCTGGCAAGAGCACTGACGCTTAACATTGCCGCTACCAGGTAGGCGTAGCCTTGTGAGAAGCACCAGTGAACAGCGCACCCTAAAGCTGACCAGACTCCCTTTTTCATCGTTTTTGCCCACAGGCCAAGGCTGCTTGCGTCTGACCAGCCTGTAGTTTGGGTATAGCGTCGGTACAGTAAGAATCCGGAGGCGAGGCAGGCTGCGCTGATGGCTAAGGCTGAGAGTGCAGCTGCGTTGACTAGACGCGCTGCTGTGAAGACTCCAGTTACCATTATCGTTACAAAGAGTAGGTCGGACTGCAACACGGCCGCGGGTTGCCTATAAGCGTTCTGCAGCATTCGAAAAAAGTCGCGATACAGCCAGGCTGTGGCGGCCACCGTGCCGCTCAGCAGCACCAGAGAGTCCGATTTTCCTAATCGCTGGTCCAGATTGAGTACCCCGACCAGTAGCAGTGTTGCGATTAGTATTGTGACCAATAAAACTCGTTGTCCTTTGTAGAGACTCGTTACCAGATCTGAGCGGTCACGGGTATCAGAATGCGTTATGTTGCGATTCAGCTCCGGTGCTAAAAAAGCCTGTTGCAGCTGCGCTAGTAATGGCACGGTAGAGGTGATCAAAACGTAATAACCGTACTGGGTGTTGTCCGTCAGGCGTATCAAAATAAGACCCGCTGCGAAGCTAGCCGCGGACAACACAATTTGGTTTGCAATCCCAGTTATGAAAATTTGGCTCGCCCTGGTAGTCAGGACAGTTGGAATCAATTTGAGTATCGACATGGTTTAGCGGTGATTATTCAGCAGCGGTCTTTTAATTGGTGCACTTTACACGGCAGCGATTACGCTATTCCGTGCTTCAACCCCAGAAAACTGAATTGTCACGGGAAGTGTGTACATTCGCACGTAAAGGCCATGTGCGAATTGCTGGGATGTTTTAGAGCAAGCAAGGCCGTTGATTGTTGCGCACTTGGTGGGTCAGTAATATGAATGTTTTCAACACCTTAAGTCTCATCAGGGGTCGTTTTTTCGATGGTTCCGGTAGCGGTAGAGTAGCGATAGTTGCTCATTCGGGGGTGGCTGCCTGGCCGGGCCTGCCGAAAGCTGATTTAGACCTGAGGTTTGTTCGTGATCGCGTTATTGCTTGCGCGATTAATACACTCTTGTTGCTGGCGGTATTCTCTCAGACCGCGTGTTCCTCGGTAGCTGACCCTGTGCAGGTCATCGTGACGCCACGCAGCGACCGTCCTATTTCGCCTTTTATATATGGCATCAGTCGTTTTTCAGCGGCTGATACGATTGACCCGGTGTTCACCGTACGTCGAGCTGGAGGAAATCGTTGGACTGCTTACAACTGGCAGAATAATGCCTCCAATGCCGGAAGTGACTATCAATTTCAAAATGATGCGTTTCTAGGCGGCGGCTCAGTGCCAGCCGAAGCAGCCAGATCGCTCATAGAGGCTGACCAACGGGATCAGGCGGCATCGATAATCACATTTCCGTTACAGGGATGGGTAGCCGCAGATTTGGCTGGCCCCGTATCAATGGGAACTAACATCGACGTGGGTCGATTTCGACGCTTGGTCTTTGAAAAAAAGAGCGCATCGCCACAGCCTTTTACAGACGACCCGACTCTGTTCGATCGGAACGTCTATTCGGATGAGTATGCATGGGTTCTTAATAAGCGCTTTGAGGGAGATGGTATTTTCTCGGCAAAGCCGAAACGAGCCCCTGTTTTTATTACTCTAGATAATGAGCCGGAGCTCTGGTCAAAGACGCACCGAGAAATTCAAGGCGGCCTTGATATGAAGGCTGCCGATTATATTGCACGCAGTTTATCGCTAGCTCGGGTACTAAAGGCGGAATTCCCTGAAATCACCTTATTGGCACCGGGAAATTACGGTTTTTTTGGTCTGTATTCGTGGCAAAAAGAGATTGCCGCAACCCCCTCCGGGAACGACTGGTTCATCGATAGGTTTCTACGAGCAGCAGCACAGGCGTCAGTTCAGGCCGGCCATTCTTTAGTCGACGTTTACGACCTTCATTGGTATTCAGAAAATACCGACTCGAAGGGAGAGCGTGTCGTCGGGTTAACACAGGCAACGCTGACCGACGACCAAATGGATGCCGTTATAAACGCACCCCGCAGCTTGGGTGACCGCACCTATGTAGAGCACTCTTGGATCGCAAAACTGCTCGGCGGTCCCGTTAACTTATTAGACCGCTTACAGTCAAAGATCCGCGCTCTCTACCCGTCAATGCGGCTATCGATCAGCGAGTATAATAACGGCGGCGGACGAAACATCGCCGGACTACTCGCCGAGGCTCAAATGCTCGGGTACTTTGCCAGCGAACAAGTATTTTGCGCCGTGTGGTGGCCTCTGAGTAGGAACGAACCTTACACCGAGGCGGCTTTCCAGCTTTTCAGAAATTTCGACGGACAAGGCGGTAGATTCGGCGATAGATCTTACGCCGCAGATATTGCTGGCGATTCGTCTGTGGCAGCATTTGCCAGTGGTGATTCAAAAGCGCCAGGACGCAGTGTGGTGATCCTCATCAACCGCGGACGGGTCGAGCGTAAGGTGCAGATTGAAGGCCTAAAGCCCGGTTTAACTCGCGCTTTCACGATCTCGCGTGATACCACGGTTAGTCAGCAGATAATTCAACCCGCTCCAGGCTCACCAGCGACATGGCAAGGTAATAAACTACTGACCTCGCTAGCCCCGCTGAGCGCCACCGCTATTGAGATCCAAGCGCATTAGTTGTACTCCAACCCCTTAATCTGAGAACCAGACAAAAAGTCCCCTCAGAACGTGATCGTGAACTGTGCGCCGTAGATCGTATCGGTGTACTGAAATGTGGCGATATTTGAATCTCGCGCTTCGTGGCGTACGTAAGGGCGCAGGCTGACCGGCCGTAGCGGGTTGTACACCACTTCGAGATACTCTTGCTTAATTTTATCCTGCCGATCGCTGAGACTCGCTCCGACGACACTCACCCCGCTGGTAACCAAATTCCAACCGGGAATGGTCGACCGCGTATACCCAAGTCCCGCCGATACGTCGATCTTGCTGGTAGCTTGCCAGCTGACGCCTGCACGCGCTTTGGTGTCGACGGCCACACCAGCGCTACTGAGGTAAGCGCTCACACCGCGTGAAAGAACAATATCAAGCACAGTTTTCCCGGTGAGTGACCGCTTGTAGCCGGCTTCTCCACTAAGAACATTGAAAGTGCTCAGACCATTGTTCAGGTAATTGCTAGTGTAGCCAAGCGCTGCCTTGAGAATGTCGTTGTCTCGCTGTGTACGCTCGACTACGGCTTGGATAGTTGAACGATGAAAGTCGACCACCCCAATTGTTGGATTTGTGAGAAGACCACCAAGACCCTGGAAATTACCTTGTACGTATTCGCCGCTAAGTCCGGTATAAATATCGCCGTTTTGGCTGAATTTGAAGCCTACTTGTGCCGAATTCTCATGGACACGCAGATCCGAGGCCTGCGGACGAGGTGAATCGTCCTGACGGGTTTTAAGTAACCCATCAATGCGCCACTGGCTTGTTAAGTCAAATGTGAAGTCACCTTTGGCACGTGTCTCCTTTTCAACAAGTAGTGTGGAAGTAAGCACCTCCTCGTAACGAACCAGACGTCGCTCCCGAGCCGCTTCAAGGTTTCCATGGAATCGAGGGGTTAACTGCCACCCAAGACCAATTTGTGCCAGGTACTCCGTGTGGTTCAGATCAGAGAATTCACTGTATTTGAGGTCTCGCCCAAGGAATCTGGCTGTCAGGGACTGATCTTCCCACTGATACTTTGGGGCGATCTCGCCCGTATATACCTGAACCATAGAGCCTAGTGCCTTCCCAACATAAGGCGTGCTGAGAAAGCTTGCATTAGGTAAATAGAACACGTTTGAGTTCTGCTCTATCTGCGCAGACGCACGAAACTCAGTGCTCTCCTGCGCCGTTGCCAAAAGCGGCAGAACCGCTAATAACGCTGTTAAGCCAGTCAAAGGCCGTACTAGCCTGGAATTCCATCGATCCGTTCCGTTCAATGTAGAAATACCTGTACCCGAGTTCTTGAAGATCGTAAGCATGGAATTCATTTATCCTTCAGAGCGGCTTTTTGAAATTGTGTCTCTGAGAGACCTGCGAGGGTTACTCGGACTATCGGAAATTGTACGTGTCAGACTACGCGTGGCGTCGCCGCCTAGTTCACACTATCTTCAATGCACCATAATATTTCGCTCTCTAGCCGGGATTTTCTTTCTTTTATGCAGAAGATCACAGAATGAGATCCATTCGCTATATTTTGTTATCACATTCACTTAGTAATATGTACACAGTGAATTATCGTTGGATGGGTGTGTATTAAAATTACGCAGGGGTTTCTTTCCTGAATTCGCGTTACCGATCCTCAATCTTTCATCCGTGAAAGGCGAGTCGATTGCTTAGAAGGGAAAGTTTGTCAAAAAAATTCAGAAACAATCATGAATATATACAAGAACTATTTAACGCAGCGAGTTACATGGCCTGACTGTCAGGCTTTCGTGCGACTTCTGCTCGAAATGTTGGTGGTTGCGTTCGCCGAGATAGTTCTCGCATCATTTGCATTTGCAGATGATAAATTGATTTCAACAAACTCGCCGTTGGGTGCTGGTGACACGGTATTACTTCGCGTTTATGGCCAGTCCGATATGGACGGCACCGTCTATGTTGGTGATGATGGAACGCTCAGCGTGCCGCTTGCAGGACCCATCCTTGTGGCTGGGCTTTCGCCTAATGATGCTGCGCACCGAATCGAGAAAGCACTTTCTGACGGAAATTTTTTAAACAACCCCCACGTAACGATTGTCGTAAGTCAGTCGAAAAGTCAGCGCGTTACTGTCTTGGGCGAGGTGCACTCGCCGGGGCGCTTTCCAATTGAGTCGCGTTCGACGATCCTGGATGTACTGGCTTTAGCCGGAGGGCTAACTGAAAACGCCGGTGACACTGTTTTTGTCCTGCATCCTGAACAGGACGAGACGGTGACACGTCGCGTGATTAATCTTCACGAGATCACTCAAAAGCCAGATCAGGCTGTCGACAGAACGATCAGTGCCGGTGAGTCGATATACGTACCACGGGCTGATGTTTTCTATGTGTACGGTGCGGTAACTTCGCCCAACAGTTACCGCCTTGATCCGGGTATGACGGTGCGCCAGGCTATCGCAAGGGCAGGCGGAGTAAGTGCCCGTGGTAGCTCGTCTCGCATTGACATCGAACGGCGCCGTGAGAATGGTGACGAAGAAGTCATTCACTCGAAGCCAAACGATCTGATCAAAGCTAACGACGTTATTAAAGTAAAGGAAAGCCTGTTTTGACTCCTATAAATCGCGGTAGTGAGCTATCTGTTAGCACCCCAAACTTCGGCCCGATGCCGAGTATTGAGGAGCAATACCTTCGCGCGGGATTCTCGATACCGCAACTGCTCGAAGTTTTGAAAGCTTATTGGCGATTGTCCTGCTCAATAGTCGCTGCCATTTTAGTCATGACGATAGTTGTGATTGCTGTAATTCCTCGCTCCTACACGGCTCGTGCGACCCTTATTTTCGACTACGAAAATCACGATCCTTTGGCGGGGGAGCAATTCCCGCTGGCGATGATGCAAAGCTACGTAGCGACCCAGACGGAGCTAATAACCAGCCCAGTGGTTCTTGGTACTGTGCTGGACCGCCTTGGGTTATTGAGTGACCCTGAGTTTTCTGGTGGATTTCATGGTGAAGCGGCCGCCCAGCGTGATTTTGCGATGAAGCATCTTAGTACGCTACTTCAGGTTGATGAGGGGCGTGGTGGGCAAATTCTTTACGTTACTGCAACCGCGCATACGGCCGCTAAGGCCGCTGCGTTATCCAATGCGGTCGCAGACGTCTATCTTGAGCTTTACAAAAAGCGTGTCAGCGGGCCGGCGACTGAACGTGCTGAGCGCTATTCAGCGCAGTTAGGCGAGTTGCGCGAAAAAGTGGCCGCTGCCCAGGCCAACGTAACGGAGTTCAGACGCAGAAACGGGCTCACCGACGTCAGCACTGCGGGTTCGGCCAGTGACACCCAGGCAATTACTGAACTGCAATTGAAGTTGTTAGAGGCAGAAAATAGTCGACGTGTCGCCGAATCCAAGTCAACGGGTGACCATACGGTCAGCGATGAAGCGTTGGCTTCTCATACGGTAGAGGCACTTAAACAATCTCTGACTTCTAAGGAAGCCGAATTGGCACAACTTCGGAGCACACTCGGCGCACAGCATCCAAAGATCCTTGAGTTGCAATCACAAATCAACGCTTTGCGCACGTCGCTGGATTCTGAGGTGAAGACCCTTTCAGCGAACAATCAGCAAAGGGTTCAGAGTACGCGAGACCTAGAGGGTAAGTATCACGCGGCCCTATCCTCGCAGCGCGAGAAATTGCTTGCGATACGACAGCTGCAGGATGAAGGGGCTAAGTTGCTTGTGGAGCTTGAGTCGGCACAGACCGTCTACAAGCGTGCACTGGACGGTTACGACCAAATCATGTTCGCGTCAACTCAGAAAACTACCAACGTAACTTTGATTGACCGGGCTACGCCACCGGCCAAGCCATCCAAGCCAAGCCGGGTGAAGCTACTCCTTATTGGTCTATTGGCGGGTCTGGGAGCGGGGATTTTAGTACCTCTTGCCTATGAATTATTTATCAACCGGCGTGTGCGGCATAGGCTGGATATGGAGCGCGACTTCGGGCTGCCGGTATTAGCGGAGTTGAGCGCTAATCTGCGGGGAGCGTTGTAATTATGGCAGCTGAGCCATCGAAAATTTCCACCAGTGACTCTGAGGTAGAGCTGCGCAACACCCTTATTCAGCTTCTGGGGCTATCGGGGGACGTTGTGGAGTCTATCCTGCGCGCCGCAGCGGCCTCCAAGCGTGGATTTTCGGATGCGGCTTTGGATCTGGGCATCATTACCCAGAAGCACATCCAAGAGGCGGTTGAAATTGTGCGCGCCAAGCGTGCCTCGAGACCGTTTGGGCCTGGGTCTACGACGGCCGTGCCTCTCCATCCTCCAGCAACGATTGCTAAGGATCCCGAGCCACGACAGCTTGTACGGGTAGCCGGAAAGGCTCGCCCTGGAGTGGAGCTTGCCTCTCATCTCGAGGAGGCCGGGGGGCGCTGGGAGGCTATCCGGTCTCTGCGGACGGAGTTACTGCTGAGTAGCCAGCGAGGGCAGCGCAACGGCATGCTGGCGGTGCTCAGTGCTGAGGGTCAGGATGGTCGGTCGGTTTTGGCAGGTGAATTAGCATTAAGCTTTGCTCAACTTGGTCGAAAGACATTGCTTGTTGATGCAGACTTACGAAACCCTTCACAGAACAGACTCTTTAACTCCGTCAGTGAGTGGGGTCTTGCCCAGGCCATCGCATTCGGCGAGTTGCCGGTGCCTCAGGAAGTTGAAGGTTTTGATGATCTAGCGCTGGTTGTCTCTGGAGCAGTCTTGCCCAATCCGTTGGAAATGTTCACGAGCCCTAATTTTCAGAGACTGGTGTCCATTTGGTCTAGTGAGTATGAGTTTGTAATTTTTGATACGCCGCCTCTGGAAAAATATTCTGACGCCTTACTGATCGCCAAATTAGCGGGCCGGGGTCTACTGGTAAGCAGAGCAGCTAAGACGCACTATACCGCCGTTAAAACCGCTTTGCGGCGCATAGAGGGGACGCAGGCGGTGATGGTCGGTAGTGTGCTGAATCGGTTTTAACAAGCGACCCTGGCGCTCAGCGAGCCTCCGGTGTCGTTTCTCTTTAAGGGCGATTGTCGATTGTCAGGTCTTTGATCAGACCGAAGGGCAGCTGTCGAGATGATCTACCTCCTCAATTTCCTTCTATTTATCATCACCCTGCCCGCACTTTTGGCATGCAGTTACCTATTCGTCTTAAGTGTGTTATCCGGCAGGTCTGCCAGACGATATGCTGACCAGCGGGAGAATTACTTTTTCTTTGTGGTTCCTGCCCACAATGAGGAGAAGGGCCTCCAACGTACCCTTGAAAGTCTGAAAAGAGCTTGCTGGAGGCCAGATCTTTTTACGATTGTTGTCGTCGCCGACAATTGCAGCGACTCCACGGCAGCAATTGCGCGTGATTTAGGTGCTACCGTGCTTGAGCGAAACGATAATCAACGACGCGGCAAAGGCTACGCGCTGGATTATGCGTTCAATTGGTGCCGACGTCAGAACCATGAAGCAGCTATCGTTGTCGTGGATGCTGACACAGTAATTGATGCGGGTCTGCTTGCTGCTTTCAATCGGGGATTGAATGCGGGTGAGCCGGTAATGCAGGGACATTATGGAATCCTAAATGCCTATGACTCCTGGCGGACACGGCTCATGGCGATCGCCTTCACCTGTTTCCATCAAGTTCGATCGCGTGGTCGAGAACGCCTGCATCTGTCCTGCGGTATACGGGGTAACGGCTGGTGCTTCGCGCCTGACGTATTGTCGCTAGTACCGTATGCTGCACACTCGCTTGCCGAAGACGTCGAATTCGGAATTGAGCTTGCGCTAAAAGCGAGGCTACGGGTTTCATACATCGATGATGCTGTCGTGTTAGGGGAGGCTACCACTAAGGCAAACGACTCAGCAGGCCAACAGAAGCGATGGGCCAGTGGTCGACTCGCTTTATTGAAGTCCCACGGGCTACTTTTAGCACGAGCAGCAATCCGAGAACGTGATTTTCTCATGTTGGACCTGCTCTTGGATCTACTTGTTCCGCCGCTTTCCGTGCTGCTTCTTTGGATCGTTACTGTTGCGGCACTGGCGTGGATGTTCGCACTTGTTAATTACGATGTCAGATTCATTGGGATCGTGGTCGGCGTTTCTTTGCTGCAGTTAATCGCCTACGTAGGACGAGGATGGTTTTTAAGCGGTATCGGGGTTCGAGGATTACTCGACCTTCTGAGAGTCCCCGGATTTATATTGTGGAAAGTGGTCAGAGTATTAGCCAGTGCGGCGCCAAGCCAATGGATTCGAACCAATCGGATTGAGCGATAACGTATGCCGTTCAGACGCCTGACCAACAGCCTGCAATGTACGGGTTTGGCTTCTAACAATGGTTAAGATTGTAATTGTAGCCGGCCAGCAACTCTTCCCAGTTGCCACTGGCGGGCAATTACGCACGGCCGGGTTTGCCCAGGCTCTGGCACGTCAAGGATACAATGTCACTGTTTATAGTTTAACCGGAAGACGTGCCGACTATGTGTCAAGTCGCTTCTTAGCGGGTCGCCGTCAAGAAGCTATCGAAGATCGGCTTATTGAAATAACTCACTTGGGATTCTGGCGTGGGATTGCACATTATCTTAGTCGCGCCGTGCGGTATCCCCGATTCCTCCAGTACTACGCCTTGGCCAGAGGCTGGATTCCGAAAGAATTGAGAACGCTTCTCAGCGAGGCTGATGCGGTAATTGCCGATGGCTCGTTTATTCCGAGGGTGCCCGAGTATCCTGCAACGCAACCATGGTACCTACTAAGCCATCAGCTTGAATTCAAATTGCTAGAACAACAGTATGGGGTTGCCCATCGTTATACGCAGCGGTTGAAGAGGTTTGAGGAAAAGGCGGCACAGCAATACCATGAAATATTTTCGGTTGCCGAGGCTGATCAAGAGTTTTTTCGAAAAGAAGATATCCGTAAGTTGATTGATGCTCCGATCCTGCGTTGCGGAGTTGACCCGTTAAGATACCAAAGAGATCCGGTAACTCGTGCGCGTGTCAGAGAAGAATTGGGCTTTGCGACCAATGACACTGTTTTTCTTTTTACCGGAAGCGCGTGGCTGCCTAATGCACAGGCAGTGTCTTTTCTTCGCGAATTCGCTCGCAGAAATCATGACGTATTGCGGAAATTGAGGATCTATTTTCTCATCGTTGGTAGCGTTGAGAAAGCGAGCTCACGTGACGGCCGCGCGGTGATTACAGGGCGTGTGCCCGAGATCTTTCCGTATTTTTGCGCCGCCGATGTTGGCTTAAACCCTATTGATACTGGAGCTGGTGCTAACGTTAAGTTATTTGAGTATGTGGCGGCGAAATTGCCGGTAATGAGCACAACTTTTGGCGCGCGTGGCTCGTCCCTAGTAGAAGGAATCGATTACGTAGGGTTCAATCGAGAGAATTTTCTGGATGTTCTCCATTCTGTTGTGGCGCGTCGGTCTGACGGAGATTGGGAGTTACTCGGGGAAGAGGTCTGGAGTCGTCACAAGAATCAGTTTGATATTACCGAGATTGTTCGATCGACCTTGATTTTGGCACCTGACTTTCCACAAATTCCATATCAGAGATTGCCGGAATCTTAATTTTCCGGTTGCGATATAAATTCATTCCAAAGCTTTGAGAGCTCTTGCAGGAACTCCGCCTACCATTCGATTTTCTGGAACACTACCTGATACGACTGACCCGGCTGCAACGACGCTTCCCTTACCTATAGATACACCCGGTAAAACAGTCGTGCAAGCAGCAATCCAAGTTCCTGACTCAATTAAAATGTTACCGGTTTTGACAGGCCCCGTACGAGCAACGGCTGGTCCGATCTCATGGTCGGTTGTAATTAAGACCACATGGTGGCCAATACTTACATTGTCCTGAATAGTGATACAGCCGGTCAAATCAAGATAAGTATGAGCGTTGACAATACAACCGCTTCCTATTGTCAATCGCTTTTGAATTAAACCGGATCCTGTGAAGTGAACTCTGCCAATAAGTAAGGTTCGAGATCCTATTTTGAAGCCGGCTGTTCGATAGATTGCTGTTCGTAATCTTGAAAAACAAAGATCAGGCAAAAGTAGCACAGCAAAGTTTGCTAACACTAAGCGAAGATTAAGATTCTCAAATTCGCTGATGATGGCAAGGATAAGACGATTGAGAATGGAGCGTTTGTTGGGCTGGGCATGATCTTGTTTGTAATTACTCTCAGGCATTTTCTAACATCCGATCAAATAGGGGTAAACATTTCCATGTAGCTTGCTATCTGTCCATTTGATGTTTTAACTACATCTACCAGTTGGGTTTGTACTGCCAGCCCTGTAATTTTTGATCGAATTTGGCATTGCCAAACAATGCATGATTTTTCGTTCTCTGCTATTTCACTAATCCGCTCGTAATCATCTATTTTGAACATGCGGACCAGTGTCGTTAGCCAAGGTTGAAACTGCTCGATAGTGGTTTCACGGACAGCAATGGGCTTACCATCACTAGCACCTGTAATAGTAAATTTGCCCGTGCGCTGGAACAAAGCACACATGGTAGTAATGTCTCCATCTAGGCGAGCTTGGTGCAGCCTTTTAAGAATTGAGATCGCAGAGTTGGGTCCGTTCATGGATTTAAGCTCCTTCATTCGCACGCGCAGTCACTGCTGGGCCGCATTTTTTGCCATGACTGCATTGACTATATCGCTACTCAACATCGCAATTGCGTCGCTAGCATAGGGGATGAAGCCCCCAAGCGCATAAAAAAGATGAATCATCCCTGGGTGGCAACGGTAGGTCACCTCGACTTCGGCTGCTTTTAGACGAGTGTAGTAATGATAACCCTCATCGCGTAACGGATCGTATTCGGCGGTATGAATGATGGTCGCTGGGACGCCGCAGAGCGAAGACTCAAGGCCTGGTGAAACCCTGGGATCGGCTCGATCAATCTCCGAGGTTAGGTAGTATTTTAGATCGTGATCTAAAGTCTCTTTTTCCAGAAAATAACCTCGTTCCAACTCCTGTCGTGATCCGGTGCTAGAGGTATAGTCAAGAATCGGGCACAACAAGACTTGGAGAGCCACGGGATGCGGGCCTTCATTTCGTAGCATATGACTGGTCGCGGCAACCAAGGTGGCACCCGCGGAGTCACCAACAACGACTATAGTGCGCTGACTCGCTGCGGACTGACCGGAGCGCCTCGCCAAGTATTGGACGGCCGAGCTCACATCCTGTAGAGCCGCGGGAAAAGGGTGCTCAGGCGCAAGACGATAGGAGAGCGAAACCACGGGATACCCGGTATTCATGGCTAGTGCCTTGGCAATGCCTCCATGAGTGTCTAGGTCGCCAGCAACGAGTCCGCCGCCGTGTACGTACAAAATAGTGGGCTCGTTCTCGCTAATAGCATCGTTAGAACTGTAGATGCGGACGGCAAGTGAGCCTGATTCGCTGGGGATAACGTCGTCCCAGCTGGCCAAATGGTCTGCGGGCGTCGCACCCATCACCAGTAGTTCGGCAAGAGCGTTACGGCGCGCGGCAACTGTCATTTCGGCGATTGGAAGTTTAGGACCCGCGTTTAGCCGGTTCAGGAACTTTTTTACGCGGGCATCCAGAGTCATTACAGCGCTAAATGTGCTTTAACGGCGCCAGGCCAGTGATCCGGATCGGGTCCATGTATTGAAAATAGGGCAACGGTCAGACGATCCATACCGAAAGCCACGCAGCTAGTGTGCGCAGGACCGTCATTAGCCGTGTTGATATTCCAGGTAACACCGAAGTGATCTCGGTGATAATTGAAGCTCATGCAGGCTGTGGGCTTTGCGTCAGGTGTATAGGGGATCAGAAGCTCGAACTTTAGGGATTGCTGTCGCTGGCTGACCGCCATCATTTGTCCGGCACGACCAAAAAACGGGTCGTTAGCGATATCCATGCTGTGCGGCAAGCCTAGTTGGTCGGCCAATTGTGGAGCCCGAAGCATCCATGCCTCCCGAAACTCCATGATTTCAGGCTCAGAGCCGATCCGAACAAACTCTCGCATTCGAAACGACTGCAGACGATCTAAATTGCTCGATGGCTCACGGCGAAAGCAATCAGCCTCGATATCAAATTGAAGCCCACCCACGGGCATCGTGCCCCGGTCGGCAATAATGGGGTAAACCGGGTAACAGGCAGCCGGTGTCAGCACTAGGTCGGTTGCTGCCAGGCCTTCCGTCCAGTCTTCTCCGGATGCGTAGCGGTCCGCCATTAGCCGGACTTCCAATTCTGAGCCGTGCAGCGCGCAGGCGCACCCCAAGAGATTGGGGAAGCTGTTTAGGTAGCCCGATTTCTCAAGTTGCGCTCGACTCATCACCGGTGGGAAGCGTAAGACCTCGGCCTGCGCGGCACGCTGGTGGGTAATAAATTTTTCCAATTGATCGAGCACATGGACGTAGGTTTGAGTACGCGCATACACCCCATCAGCGCCCATCGGTACAAACAGGCGATTTTTTAGCGACATGGAATCCCCAGGCATAGTTTTTTATCGATTGAAGATTTCAAGGCCAAACAAAAAGACGCCTTAACCATTAATGGATTTGGGAATTGGTGCCATTAGTGTGGTGGTGCCCAGCCCGTTGAGGATTCGGTCATTGTTAATCATCAAAGGCGCGGACAGAACATCCCTCAAATGTCGGCCAATGCTGAACTCGCTATCATTGCGGTATCCCGTGAGTCCACAGCATCGCATCGCACTGAGAACCGTCGACAGTGCCAGTTCAGAGACCTGAACTTTAAGTAGAGTGATGGTTGTCTGAAAATTTAGTGAGCTTATCGCCTTAGGGTCATCCAGGATATCCTGGTATTCGCTTAGGGCAGATTGCAACAGCCCGCGCAGGCTGCGTAATGTGGATACCGCTTGCGTCAAATGTGCTGCTCCCGGCGGCAAGGTGCCCCCAGATTGGCGAGCCGCTTTACGCACGAAATTTTGGCTCTTGGTCGTCGCTGCTGAGGCGATTCCTGCCCATACCGATCCCCACGTAAGGTGAGCGACTGGCACCATGGTCTGGGTGTGGATTTCGCTGTAGGCCTGCTTCATTACATGCTCAGGCGAAGTCTTGACCAGCAATGAAAAGCCCTCACTGCGAGTACCTCGCATGCCGAGCGTGTCCCAGCCCTGAAGTGGCTCAAGACTATAGTCTTCTTTAAGCACCACGAGCAGAACCTGATCATCCGCTTCTGATGTCGCTGAGCGGCGAGCCGTAGTCACAATACCATCGGCGTACTGGGCGTAAGAAATCACGGTTGCTTTACGTTGTAAAGTAATGTGGTCTGCCGCCGTTTCGATTGGCGCTTCACTGGCCCGTACGTTTCCGCCGGCGTTGCCCTCGGTAGTGGAGGAGGCTAACAACAACTGTTCCGCCGCTACCCGGCGCAGGATTGCCTCTATGGCTGTTGATCCCCCGGTATGGCGGATGATGCAGGCAAGTTTGATTTGATGCATGGCATAAATCATCGCGGTAGCCGCGCATGCTTGGCCTAGGCTGTAGCAAATGTCCATGACGTCCGCCAAGCTGGTACCGTCACCGCCAAGCTCGGTCGGAATCATCGTACCCAAGAGATTCTGCTTCTTTAGTTCGGCAAAAGCTTCTGATGGGAATCGGGGTGTCGAATCGACCGATGACGCAAACTGTCCGGCAACCTCCGCACACGCTTTAGCTCTAGCGATGAGTGTTGAAGGGTGCAGCGAGACGGTCTTGCTCACGGTTTCGGACAAGGATGCATTCATAACGATTCCCTAGCGCGCAAGCCGCATTATTTGGCTTTTGAATAGGATCTATTTAAGCACTAGCGCTACCTAAAGATCTGTGAATTGTTTGCTAAAATGAAAGGTAAGTGCATAATTATTATCTAAATTTATTGTTAAGTCCTATCGGCCGTCTCTACGGCTAAGAAGCTGGTTGTCGTTTTATGTCGTTAGAAGTCGATTTGCCTTGGCATTTGCAGTCGGTACCGAATGTTGCCGGGGCCTCATCCCTGCTCAGTGCAACGGGTAGATCCGATCTCATTATTTTGGGTTTAGTGAACAACATGCCTGATTCGGCTTTGGCTGGCACCGAAGCGCAGTTTACTGAGGTGCTACGGGCTGCATCGGGTGGGCGCCACATCAAACTTCGATTTTCCAGCCTTCCTCAATTAAAGCGTGGATCGGCCGCAAAAGAGCGAATGGCGGCCAGTTACTGGTCACTGGATAGCTTGTTAGCCAGCTCGCTGGATGGCGTGATTGTGACCGGCATGGAGCCTGGCATGGGCCATTTGTCGAGTGAGAGTTATTGGCCGGACTTTATTTCCCTTCTGCAATTTGCCCAGTCTCATTTGATATCGAGCGTTTGGTCGTGCCTGGCCGCACACGCCGCGGTCCTTGCGTTGGATGGGGTAGAGCGACGGAGATTGTCGGAGAAGCAGTCGGGGGTTTTTACTTTTGGCGTGTCATCAAATGATCCCCTTGTCGCTGGACTGGATCGCTCGATACGGACTCCGCATTCGCGGTGGAACGAAATCGATGGCTGCGCGTTGCAGCAGGCTGGATATACCTTGCTGTCCCATTCTCCCGAGCATGGCGTTGACGCGTTTGTTAAAAGAGAATCTGGACTGATGCTGTTTTTTCAAGGTCATCCTGAATATCAGAATTTAACCCTGTTGAAGGAATACCGGCGCGATGTTGGGAGGTTCTTGCGTGGGGAAAATATGGAATACCCTAAGGCGCCGGCACATTACTTTGAAAGCCAAACGCTGCGTCTAGTAGACGAGTTTCAGCAGCGAGTGCTGCAAGGGCCGGTTGCACCTCCCGTGGAAGAGTTTCCTTTTGCATCTCTTGCCGATGGAATTGACGATTCATGGCGCTATTCTGCGGCGCGGGTTTATGGCAATTGGTTGAACCACGTAGCGGAAATCAAGGCAGAAAGGGCCGTATAATTTGTGGCGTGATGTTTCAAATTATCCGGTAGAGGTGATGATCAGTGGACGAGCAGAATGCGAGCATAGAGGATCGACTTATTTCGATCATGAAGCGAATTCTGGGCTCCGCTGTTTCTCTGCCCGACCCCTTCCCTCAGGAACGTCAACTGAGCGAACTGGGCGTCAGCTCACTTAAGATGGTCAATCTTATGTTGATGATTGAGATGGACTTCGATGTAACCATCCCAGAGAGCGAACTGAATCCGGAGAACTTTCAGTCATTGAAGACTCTACAGGCTTTGGTAGCGCGCATCGTTACCTGAGCTGAGAAAACAGAATTCTCAGATCTGTCGCCTTAGTCCTGGGTGCCTAGCCCGGAGATATTCCATTTAAGGCATTCACTAGCGCATTGGCGTCCGCAATCGTCGTCTCACCGTTTGTCACACAGATGCGGACAACGTCTACGCCCTCGGTAGTAGTGGGCGCTACCCAGGCGTGACCCGAGGCGACTACCTTTCGAACAAGGCTCCTCGCATCACCCAGGTGCGGTGGTGGCAAAGCTGCCAGCACCGCAAGTGACGGATCATTAACGACTTTCCAACCGTGAGCGATGAGTTGATCCCCTATGTAGCGGGTCAGATCGACAGCGCGCTCCACGTGGCGCGCCAATCCCTCCCAGCCTGCGGCTGAAAGCGTTAAAAACATCCTTAACCCTATGAAACGACGAGACCACTGAATACTGTTCAAATAAGGGTCTACCAACGATTGCGCAGCCGGCGCCATAAAACTTGTCGAACTATGAAACGCTCTGTTTAATACGGAGTTGTTGGTGGTGATGAACATGGCGCAACCCATTGTCGTTGCAAACCACTTATGTGCATCGATCGTGATTGAATCGGCCAGTTCCATACCCGCCAGCAGAGGCCTTAAGCGTTTGGAGGCAATGGCAGCGCCACCCCACGCAGCATCAACGTGGAACCAAAGATGTTCACGTTCAGCAAGGCGAGCGCAGGCGGCTAACGGGTCGATTCGGCCGGCACCGGTCGTGCCGGCGGTAGCTACGATCATTACCGGTAGCTCACCACGCGCGCGATCTTCTGCGATGGCAGCTTCCAAAGCGACAATATCCAGGCGACCCTGCCCGTCTGTCTTGATCAGCCGAAGCGCGTTGCGCCCGATGCCCGTTTGATGAGCGACCTTCAACCATGCAATGTGACATTCCGCGGACGTGTAGAAGACGGGCTGCCCGCGGGCGCCTCGAACCCCGAGCTCGGAGAATTCCGGAATCAGGTGGGTTAATGCGCATATAAGAGCGGTTGCATTAGCTTCCGACCCACCGGTTGCAAAGTGCCCGCTAGCCGGCACCAAGAGGCCTGCTCTTTTGGCAACCTGTTGAATTACATGATCTTCTATTGCTACCGGTACCGGTGAAGAGGACGAACTGGCTAGCTGAGGATTGAAGGCCCCGGAAATTCGATCTGCACATTGTGCCGGGAAGTTTGACCCTGGATTAAACAAACCAAAGTAGCGGGGGTTCCCCATTTGAACGATGCCGTGCTCAAGTGACTTAATTGTCCAACCGCACACCTCGTTGAGAGATCTTGGTTCAGCAAAATCATAGGCCGCCAGTTCGACTTTAAAGGCGTCCATTTCTATCGTGGGATTGGTTGCGCCGGCTTGCACCCGCTCCAGAGCGTCTGTCAGCGTTTGAGTTAGAAAACGATCTACTGATTCCTTGTCAGATCGATTTGGAAAGAGTGCTTCCACCGGACTGGGCACCGCCGGTTGGGTACCTGCTTCTACATCCAACACGTCAGATGTCTCCCATATGGGCGCTACGTATCGCCTGATCGAGATCGGCTAGAATGTCATCAATATGCTCAATGCCGATACTAAGCCGGATGGACCCGGGTTTCACGCCGGCCTTTAGCTGCTCGGCTGAAGACATCTGACGATGAGTTGTCGAGGCTGGATGGCAGGCTAGCGATTTCGCGTCACCGAGGTTTACCAGTCGTTTGAATAATGCCAAGGCGTTGTAAAACCGCCGACCTGCTTCCAGACCGCCCTTGATTTCAAAGGTCATCAATGAACAAGCCCGACCGCCCAGGTATTTAACCACGTGTTCATGGTACGGGCTGTCAGGGAAGCCGGCATAATTGACGTGCTCAACACCGGCGTGCTGACGCAGAAAATGGGCCACTTTCAGCGCGTTTTCGGTATGCCGGTCAATTCTCAGCGCAAGAGTTTCAATGCCCTGTAGAAGAAGAAAGGCATTCATCGGAGAAAGTACAGACCCGATCGTGCGTTGGTACACGCTACGGCACCGACCAATAAACGCTGCTCGGCCATAATGCTCGGCGTACACCAATCCGTGGTAAGACTCATCAGGAGTGGTCAGCATGGAAAACTTGCTGCCGTGCGCTTGCCAGTCGAAGGTGCCGCAGTCGACGATGATCCCACCCAAGGTTGTCCCATGACCGCCCATGAATTTCGTGAGCGAATGAACGACGACATCAGCCCCGTAGTCAACCGGCCGCACAAGAATCGGCGTTGCGACCGTATTGTCCACAATTAACGGCAAGCCATGCTTGTGAGCAACTTTGGCGATCGCCTCCAGGTCGCAAACATTGCCCGCCGGATTACCGACGGTTTCGCAAAAAACTGCACGGGTTTGTTCGTTGATCTGTGCTTCGATGTCTTCGGCGCGATCCGAGGCCGCAAAGCGAGCCGATACGCCTTGCTTGGGAAAGATGTGGGCAAAAAGGGTGTAAGTGGTTCCGTAAAGCTGCGGCACTGAGACGATGTTTGTGCCCATTTCGGTGACGTTTGCGGTCGCAAAATAAAGAGCGCTCTGCCCGGAGGCCACGCACAGGGAAGCTACCCCACCTTCTAACTCTGTGACTCGTTGCTCGAGCACAGCACTGGTAGGATTGCTAATACGAGAGTACCGGTAGCCCTCGACTTCGAGATTAAAAAGAGCGGCACCATGCTCAGCGCTATCGAACGCGTACGCCGCAGTCTGATAGATTGGTACCGCTACGGCCTTGGTAGTCGGGTCGCACTCGAACCCCCCATGAATCGCGATGGTTTCTGGCTTCATTGTCTGGTAGTTCTAAGGTTTGACTGGTTAAGCAGTCTATCGCGAAAGCGTTACGTATTCGTGCTACGGTTTGCATATTCAGCGTAAGGGTTTTGACATATCCGTGGATGCATCACCGCAATTAACGAGTCGTAATTCGGCACAGTCTTGGATCCGTGCCTTAAGTCGGCTTGCTGTCTTAAAGGAAGATAACACTCTCACTCTGGCCTGCCTTTTGGAGCGTGTGGCAGCAATCCAGCCTGACGCCGAAGCGCTTACCGATGAGCTTCATAGTGTGACTTTTGCGCAGATGCTGCACCTGATTAATAGCTACGCGACTTATGCGTCCCGGCAATCTTTGAAGAGTGGCGATGTCGTAGGGTTGTTGATGGACAACTGCGTTCAGTACGGAGCCATTTGGATTGGGTTGAATCGATTGGGCGTCAAAGTCGCACTATTAAACACTCATTTAGCAAATGAAGCGCTGGTGCACTGTATCGAAGCAGTAAAGCCGAGCGTGCTGATTTACGGATCGCGTTTTGAAGCGGTGGTGAAAGCCATTCAGCCGTCATTGAGTGAACCGGTTGCGTTATGGTCTGATGGTCCTAAGGAGCCTATGGCTTGTTCCATAGCTGCATATAATGCAAGCGAAACGCAAAGTTTAAGTTCGTTCGCAGAAAAGCTGCGCCCCTCACAAGACTCCACAGCCCTGTACATCTATACATCAGGCACAAGTGGACTACCTAAGGCCGCTGAAATCTCGCACCACCGCGTGATGCAGTGGGCCCTTTGGTTTTGCGGAATCATGAACGTTAAGGCAACTGACCGCATGTACAATTGCCTGCCGCTTTATCACAGTGTAGGTGGGGTGGTAGCTCTAGGAGCCACGCTAGTCGGTGGCGGTACGGTCGTGCTACGCAGGAAGTTTTCGGCAACGGATTTCTGGGCCGATGTACAACGAGAGCGCTGCACCCTGTTCCAGTACATTGGGGAGTTGTGCCGTTATTTGATTAATATGCCGCCATCCCCTAGCGATGGTGAGCATCAGTTGCGCCTTTGTTGTGGAAATGGTTTACGAGCTGACGTTTGGTCGGGCTTTAAAGATAGATTTAAAATACCAAGCATCCTTGAGTATTACGCGGCTACTGAGGGTACTTTCTCTTTGTACAATTGCGAAGAAAAAGTCGGTTCGATAGGGCGTATTCCTCCTTTTTTGCAGCAGACATTGCGGGTGGAACTTATCCAGCACGATTCGCTTACTGCCACACCGACGCGGGACTCAGCGGGGCATTGTGTACGAGTAGAGGTTAATCAACCTGGTGAAGCCATCGGGCTTGTGTCAAATTCCGGATCCAGTCGCATGACCCGATTTGAGGGATATACCGACGCCGCTGCATCAGAAAAAAAGTTACTGCGCAATGTGTTTGAGATCGGTGACTGTTGGTATCGAACCGGCGATTTAATGCGAAGAGACGAGCAGGGCTTCTTTTATTTTGTCGATCGAGTCGGTGATACCTTCCGTTGGAAGGGTGAGAATGTGTCGACGGCGGAAGTCGAACTGGCGATCCAAAAAACAGCAGGTGTCTTAGCCGCGGTGGTCTATGGAGTCACTGTTCCGCGTTCTGACGGTCGAGCGGGGATGGCTGCCCTCCAGGTTGGTCCGGACTTTAGTTTGGGCGTCCTGGTGAGTAGTTTGGATGGAAGCCTTCCAGCTTATGCGAGGCCGGTCTTTTTACGCCTGATAGAGCAGTTTGAGGTCACGGGCACCTTCAAAACCAAGAAGGGTCATCTGCAAGATGAGGGCTTTGATCGTGTGATTGGGGATGACGCTGTGTATCTTTTTGACAATCAAACGCACACCTACGCTCTTTTAGATGAACAGCGTAAAGCTCTGTTATACAGCGGAGCTATTCGCCTTTAGTGCTTTGCTTAGGCAGTGCTTCCAGCGTCAATGGTCAGATCGATGCCGGTGATATTCCGTCCACCATCGCCTAATAAGAACTCTACAGATCTGGCAACATCTACAGGATCCGCTAAGCGACGCAGTGCACTGCGTCCTATGATGCGCGAACGGTCAGCTTCGCTCATGACGCTGGTCAGATCAGTATCGATAAAGCCAGGAGAAATCGTGTTGACCGTAACATTAAACGGACCAACTTCGCGTGCTAGCGAACGCGTGAATCCTTGCAGAGACGCCTTGGTGGCGCTGTAGACGGATAGGGCATTAAAGCCATTCAGCGCTACAATTGACGCGATATTAATGATTCGGCCTTCTCGTGCGGCCATCATGGAGCGCACGATATATTTTGAAATGATTATCGGTGAGACAGAATTAAGTCGGAACAGCGCTTCGATATCTCGATCCATGGTTACGCCTAGTACGCCGCCTTTGCCGGCGCCAGCGTTGTTCACTAGGCCATACGCTGGACCAAATTCGTGTTTTAAGCTCCGTAGAAGCTCAGGAATGGCGGCAAGATCGGTCAGATCCAGCGAACGAAACTCGACGGCACCAATCGAAGTTGACTTTGCTTTTTCTCGGAGCTCTTCAAGTTGTTCCGAGTTATTTCGAGCGATCGCTAGAACGCGATATCCCTGGCTTGATAAGCGCTCTGCAATGGCCAAGCCGATTCCGCGACTGGCTCCGGTTACGATGACGTTACGCATGGGGGCGCACCAGTTTTCCTGTGGGATTAACGGCCAATTGAGGCACAAAGCGCATCACCGCCGGCACTTTATGCGGCGCCAGAGTATCGCGGCATCGCGCTAAGAGTTCGTCCTTGATAGCCAGCTCATCGGTAGGGCTGTATTGACTGGAGTCCTTTAGAACGACGTCAGCTGCGACTAACGCGCCGACGATAGGGCTCTTACGCGAGTAAACCAGTGACAGATGCACTCGTGGATCCTTGTTCAGTAACGCTTCTACTTCCTCGGGATGGACTTTGAGTCCGCCGATGTTTATCACACCGGTCTTTCTTCCTCTAAAATGGTAGCGGCCGTCTAACAGCTCAACCAGATCACCGGTATCGACAAAGCTATCGGCGCCGATAATTGCCTCTGTATCCTGACCGAGGTAATGCCTTGCATTCCGTTGCGATTTGATACGTAACGTGCCGTCAACGACGCGTAATTCAACGGGTCTGTGCGGATCATTGACGTATTCCATCGGGAATCCCGCCAGTCCGTCTGTCACCTCAAATCCAACACCGGCCTCGGTGGAGGCAAACGCGTGTGAGATTGCGGCTTTCGGGAAGGTTGCTTTTAGATGATCCAGAATCGATTGATCCGCAATTTCACCAGACAGTCGTATGTAATGGGGCGAGATGACCCGAGCCTGGCCAGTCATTAAAACACCGCGCCAGTGCGACGGCGTACCGGAGATGTGCGTTACCTGGTGGGTACTGACACGGCTTAAAAAACTATGGGTAGGCTCATGCGGGCTGGTCAGGACTAATGGCGTTTGGCTTATTAGGGCCCGCAGTAGTATTTGCAGCCCGCCATACCGACGCACATCATAAAACGTACTCCAGATCACGACTTCGGTATGGTCACGTCGTGCGGGGAGGCCTCCGGCGAGGCTTTCGACGCTGTGACTCACCAATTTAGGTAACCCGGAGGTACCAGAGGTCAGTAGTACCCACTCCGTGTCAATATTTTTCTGGGTCGTCGGAAGGTTGACCTGTGGCGCCAGTTTTTCGAGAAGCTTGATCGTTGCAACCGGAAGCTCGGATAACAGCTGCGTATCGAAAATAACGAGCTGTGCCTCTGCAGTTTTGACCACACTCAACAGTTGCTCACTCGTGAGGTCGGCTGTTGCCAGAGTTATTCGCCTGGCAATTCCATCAAGTTGCATAGCGGTTGCGGCGGTCAGCAGGTGGTCGCTTGTGTAGAAAAGCACCGACCGATCGGTCATTTGCGCAATATCGACGGGTAAAAAACTGTGCGTGGTTAGGTCACCTATCGGTACAGTTCGGTCGCGGCCTATCAGTGAGGCGGCAGGGACTCCCTGTGCATCCACCAGCGCTGTCCACAGGCTGCGCATTTATTTGTTGGCAGATTCGTACAATTTGACGAAGTCACCAAAAGTGACGGGGAACTCCACCCACTCGGCAGCGCTGAATGGGTCCAGACCTAAAGAGTCCTCCAGCGTGGTCACAATGATGGCAAAGCTCAGCGAGTCAAGTCCGGACTGGGTCAAGGGCAGGCTGTCGTTTAGCGCGACTAATGTCCTGCCCTGGTCTTTTGCGACCTGGTGGAATGTGGTTTCGATCGTATCGCGAATGGACATGGTGGTGCCTTTGTAACCCGAGGTTTCGATGGTCGCATTATGGGGTATCCATGCGACAGTTTTGGGTACTGCTACGCAGAATGCGCAGCTTATGCTCGGGTGAGTTAGGCTATGGACATACTCCCTGAGGTGCCCTCAGTTGCAGTGCGGCAAATTTAGCCGCCGCGCCCATTGAATTCGAGCCACTGGCTTAGAACTGGACGTAGACCTAGACTCAGGGAGGGGCGTAGTTCTAGCCGATGGAGAGACCGATGGTAACCTCGCGATTAAGCAAAAACCCCTCTGCCCGAACAAAGGGTCGCTCAGTGCAGACGTCGTTGGGTTCGACTAAAGCCCGAGCGCCAGCAGTTCGCAAGCTGTACCCGGCTATTGAGCCCTACCGCACCGGGCATCTCAAAGTGGGTAGCGGACACCGGCTTTATTTTGAGGAAAGTGGCAATCCCAATGGCAAGCCGGTGGTTTTCCTTCACGGCGGTCCAGGCGGGGGCACGTCGCCAAAAATGCGCCAGTTTTTTAACCCAAAGCGGTATCGGATCGTCCTTTTTGACCAACGTGGTTGCGGAAAGAGTACGCCCCACGCCAGTTTGGTTGACAACACAACCTGGCACCTGGTCACTGATATGGAAAAACTGCGCGTTCATCTGGGCATAGAACGATGGCAGGTTTTTGGCGGTTCCTGGGGTGCAACCTTAGCGCTAGCCTATTCACAAACCCATCCGGAACGTGTGACAGAGATTATTTTGCGTGGCATTTTTATGCTGCGTCGGTGGGAAATTAACTGGTTTTACCAAGATGCGGGTGGCGCAGCGGCGTTATTTCCCGATTACTGGCAGCAGTATGTCGATGAAATTCCATCCGATGAGCGCGATGATATGGTGCATGCCTACTACCAGCGCCTGACTAGCCGGCATCGTCCCACTCTGATTTCGGCTGCTAAGGCCTGGTCCCGTTGGGAGGCAGCGACCAGCTACCTTCGTATTAATCCCGATTATGTCGATCAATTTGATGACCCTGGCTATGCCGCAGCCTTTGCGCGTATTGAGTGCCACTACTTTATGAACGGCGGTTTTATGCGCACCGATGAGCAGTTATTAGAGGATGCGCATCGAATACGCCATATCCCTGGAGTCATCGTTCAGGGTCGCTACGATGTGGTTTGTCCGATGCGCAGTGCTTGGGATCTACACTGCGCATGGCCTGAGGCGCAATTGCGCATTGTATCCGATGCTGGACATGCGGCCTTTGAGGCTGGAACGTTGAGTGAATTAGTTGCTGCCACCGATCGTTTCTCGAGATGATTTTTATCGATCAGTGTCGGAGTCATTAACGTTGGTGGCATGCCTGCCGTGTCAGCCCTAAACAAGAAGGAAGACTTTCGAGATGTTTAAGCACGATATCGTGGGAAATTGGCTGTGGCGCAACTTCATTCGCGGAGCCTTGCTGTTTTTTCTTATGGTCTCGGTGGCACCGGCGGACGTAACGCCGATCAATCTTGATAGTTTTGATGCCGCTAAGAAAAGCGTGCAGCTGCCGAATGGGGAAAAATTGGCCTATGTGGAAATGGGCGCAAGAACCGGGTCTCCGGTGATATTAATTCACGGTTACACCGACAACGCGCGGGACTGGGTGCCTCTGGTGCCTTATCTAAATAGCGGTCTGCGTTTAATACTGGTGGATATTCGTGGCCATGGTCAATCCAGTAAGCCGGAGTGTTGCTACACACGATTAGATTTTGCGTACGACATCAAATTACTGATGGATGCACTACAGATACCAAAAGCCGATGTTGTCGGTCACTCGTTGGGAAGTATCATCTGCCAGACGCTGGCCGAGGACTGGCCTGACCGCGTTAACCGCGTGGTGTTGATTTCTTCGAGTGGAGGTCCACGCCCGGGTAGTAAACCGCACAAGCCTGAATTCGATTTTGCTGCTGAGATCCGTAAGCTTAAGGAGCCTATCGATCCCGACTCACCCTTTATGGTCGCCTGGTGGGATTCGCCGACACCGGTGGATGCAGATTTCATTCGCCGGCAACGTAAAGATGCGGCGGGCATTCCCTTATCCATTTGGCTGGCCATTCTCGATCAGGATATTTTGGGTGCCGATTTACAGCGCACGCTACCCCGACTTAAAGCTCCCACCTTGCTTATTTGGGGCGAGAAAGATCCCATTATTGAAGAGGAGGGGCGCCAGACGCTTCGTGCCGCGCTGCCGGCAGCGCAGACCAAAGTTTTTGCGGGCCTTGGCCACAATCCATTCTGGGAGAATCCCGCGGCGGTTGCTGACGTAGTCAACACGTTTTTGCTGTCACAGCGCTAGTCGCTAGCGAATCAGATCGAGGATTACCAAATGAAACTGTCTGTTCATCACCGAACTGTCGTTGTAGCCTTCGGCCTGCTGTTGGCCTGCCTTCCAGCACTCACCCTAGCGGCGAAGTCACCCTCCTCAAAGGTTTCTGTGACATTTTCGACCTCGCTGGCCGGGCAGGCTCAGGACGGTCGACTGATCCTTCTACTTAGCCATGATGGTAAACGCGAGCCGCGTGAACACGTGGAGCCTAACGAAGCTTTGGATTCACCTTTCATCTTTGGCCTAAACGTTGATCAATGGGCGCCCCGCTCAGTTGCCGTGCTTGATGACAAGGCCTTTGGATGGCCGGCGGCTCGTTTGTCGGCGGTGCCGGCTGGGGATTATTTCTTACAAGTGGTGCTGAATCGTTATGAGGTTTATCACCTGGCGGACGGACGCGTCCTCAAGCTGCCACCGGATCAGGGTGAGGGGCAGCATTGGGGTTCCAAGCCGGGCAATTTTTACAGCACGCCGGTCAAAGTACACATCGATTCGTCACACCCTTTAAGTCTTGCCGTCGCTCTCGACAAGGTGATCCCGCCGATCAAGCGAAAGGCAGACACGGAATTCGTGCGGCATGTCCGCATTCGCAGCGAATTACTTTCTAAATTTTGGGGCCGGGACGTCTTTATCGGTGCCCATGTGCTGCTGCCAAAGGACTTTGAGGCCCATCCGCAGGCGCGATTCCCGTTGATGGTATTCCAAGGACATTATCCTGATGACATTAGCGAGTTTCGCACCACCCCGCCGGATGCGGAGTTGAAGCCGGTGTACTCCACACGTTTTCATCTGGAGGCCTACAATAAAATCGAGCAGCAAGAGGCCTACAATTTTTATAAAAAATGGATCTCGGCGGATTTCCCTCGCTTCTTAGTGATCGAAATTGAACACGCCACACCCTATTTTGATGATAGCTATGCGGTTAATTCGGCCAACGTGGGTCCGTACGGCGATGCGATTAACTTTGAACTCATCCCAGAAATCGAAAAGCGCTTCCGAGGGATTGGGCAAGGATGGGCGCGCTTTACCTACGGTGGTTCTACTGGTGGTTGGGAGGCCTTAGCCTCTCAGGTGTTTTATCCTGATAATTACAATGGGGCGTTTGCGGCATGCCCGGATCCGATCGACTTCCGAGCGTATACCCTGATAAACCTCTATGAAGACAAGAACGCCTACACGCTGGTCGGGGACGCAGCCACCGTTGAGCGCCCGGCTTTCAGAAACTACTTAGGTGAAGTATTTACCACCCAGCGTGATTCAAACTACATGGAGCTTGCTCAAGGAGATCGAAGCCGTTCCGGTGGACAGTACGATATTTGGCAGGCGGTTTTTTCGCCGGTAGGGAAGGATGGCTACCCGAAACCAATTTTTGACAAAGTCAGTGGTGATATTGATCCAGCGGTTGCCGCTTATTGGAAAGAGCATTTTGATCTGTCTTATATCATCGCACGTGACTGGGCGACTTTAGCGCCAAAGCTTAAGGGTAAAATTCATATTTACGTTGGTAGTGCTGACAACTATTTTCTCAACGATTCGGTCTATTTCGCTCAAGAACGGCTGGAGTCTTTGCAGCCTGCATACGAAGGTGAGGTCGCTTACGGCGAGCGCGCGGAGCATTGTTGGAATGGGGACCCTCATCAGCCTAATGCCTATTCCCGATTGCATTACAACTTTCAGTATCTGCCGAAGATTCTCAAACGTATTGCTGACAGTGCTCCCGAGGGCGCCGATCTGACCAGCTGGCGTTATTGATTGTTTATAAGCGGTCGTTTACGGCTTCAGCCGGAGTGGTCTCGTGGCTGAATTAGCCCGAGCTGTGATGGTCTGCGGGACTCATAGTGGTGCCGGCAAGAGCTTACTGACCACGGCGCTGGCTCGTTGGTATGCTCGTGCGGGGTATCGAGTGGCTCCGTTTAAAGCGCAGAACATGAGTAATAATGCGCGCGTGGTTGCCCAAGGTGAAATTGGTAGCGCCCAGTATTTTCAGGCGCTAGCGGCTCAATGTGTCCCTGATGTGCGGATGAATCCGGTGCTCTTAAAGCCGGAGGCTGACACCCGAAGCCAGGTGGTTTTATTGGGCGAAGTGAGCGATCGGCTATCCGTGATGCCATGGCGTGAGCGCTCGGCTGTGGTGTGGAGCACCGTTCAGGATAGCCTGCGTTCGCTGCGTGAGCAGTACGATCTTGTGGTGATTGAGGGTGCCGGCTCACCCGCTGAAATTAATCTTCAGGCTAGCGATATCGTCAACATGCGTGTTGCTGTTGAAGCCAACGCCGCTACGCTAATTGTGTCGGATATCGATCGTGGCGGCGCCTTCGCGCATTTGTACGGGACTTACTGGTTAATTCCACCGGAGCAGCGTTGTCTAATCCGAGGGTTCGTGCTGAATAAATTTCGGGGCGATGTGTCGTTGTTATCGCCAGCCCCGGAGGAACTTGAGCGCTTGACTGGGGTACCTACGCTGGGGGTCTTGCCGATGTGGCGTGACCATGGGTTACCCGAGGAAGATGGTGTCTTCGACGTCACGCAATCATTAGCTGGTTTTTCGATTGTTATTGTGGCCTATCCGCGCATTAGCAATTTGGATGAGTTTGCTGCTTTAAGCCGTATCCCGGGGGTGTCAGTGTGCTGGGCTCGACGCGCTGAGACGGTTTTACATGCCGATCTTCTTATATTACCGGGCTCCAAGCATGTAGCTGCCGATCTTCAATGGCTGCGGCAGACGGGTATCGATCAAGCTATCGTGGCCTACGCTAAGTTAGGAAAGCCAATCTTAGGGGTTTGCGGTGGTCTGCAAATGCTAGGCCGCGATCTACTCGATCCTCACGGCGTCGAAGGTGCCGGCGAGGGGCTGGGACTGATGGAGTTAAGGACCGTTTATGCGCGCGAAAAAAAGACCAGTAGGGGGTCGTTTCAGTTCACCGAACTGTCCGGTTTTTGGGGTTGCCTAACGGGCGTTCAATTTGACGCCTACGAAATCCGCTACGGTGTTACCGACCGATTGGCGGGAGTATCGTCGGCTAACCTAAATCTGGCTCTGGCCGGTGGTGTGGGTTGGATTTCGGGCCAGATCCTGGCGGTTTATACGCATGGGCTTTTTGAAAATAGCGCCGTGCTGGCGGCCTTGTTCGGTCATTCGGTTCCAAATTTAGATGACACGCTTGACGGGTTAGCCGATTTTGTCGATCAGCATTTAGGCTCGGCTGTCTTGGAAAAGCTCCTAGGCTAGCCGATGAACGGCAAAGTTTTTAGCTTGGTTTTTACCAATTCCATCGATTTGTTTAAAGTGTCGCCACCCTGTTACGAGCACTGAGTTATGCCTGAGTCCGGTAACGTTATTGTGATTATAGGTGCTGGCTTCTCGGGGACCTGTACCACCATTCATTTGCTTCGCCAATTAAGCGAGCCAGTGCAGGTGGTTTTGCTGGAGAAGTTGCCGGATCTGGCCCGCGGAATCGCCTACGCTAAGCGTGATTTTCCTTACCGTTTGAACGTACCTGCACCGCGTATGTCCCTAGAACCCGATGCGCCAAATGATTTCTATCAGTGGGCCTTACACAGGCGGCCGGACTTACACGTTGATGAGTTTGTTGAGCGTGAGTTTTACGGTGACTATCTAGAGGAGCGTCTTCAACAGGCGATTGCTTCTGCAGCGGCGGGCGTGAGCTTTTTGCACCGGCGCTGCACGGTTGAAAAACTGCAAGCCGATGGTATGGGTCGATTTTCTGTACAGCTGGGTGATTCCAAGTCCATGGTGGCCGATACGGTCGTCATTGCCACCGGCCATCCTCCGGCTAATGAGCTGGTCAGCGGGACCGCCGATCTGATGCAGTCCGGCACAGCGACAGCCGCTGCGATTTTGCAGCAGGGCGATCCCGAATTGCCTATTTTCTTCATTGGCACGGGCCTAACCACGGTCGATATGGTGCTGGCGGTGAGCAGCCAACGTCCCCAACGCGCTATGCATGCGTTATCCAGGCACGGCCTGTTGCCGTTGTCCGAAGTGTTAACACCGGTGTCACGCGGCGCTTTGGGTGCGTTGCCCTCGTCGACGGTGCAAGGATTAAGCAGCCTACAGATGATGCGATGGTTGCGGCAGGCGGCCGCACAGGAACTCAGCCAGGGCGGTGACTGGCAGGATGTTGTCACTAAATTAAGACCCAGTATTCCCTTCGTTTGGGCCGGCTGGTCGGTTGCCGAGCGGCGCCGGTTTTTACGCCACGCGCGGCCTTATTGGGACATCCATCGGCACCGGATCCCCGCCGATGTTGCAACCCAAGTGCAGTCTTGTTTGGACTCCGGGCAGTTGAAGGTACATGCCGGGCGTGTGTTGGGGGTGCAAAGCAACTCGCGCGGCGTCGAGGTGACCTGGCAGCGGCGGTCGGGTGATTCACAGACGATGACGGTGGCCCAGGTCATTAACTGTACCGGTGCAAACTACAACGTGCGGCAAGTCGCCGACCCGCTGTGGCGCTCCTTGCTCGCACAGGGTTTGGCCGTCGCAGACGAATTAAAGATGGGCATACTCACGGACCCTAATGGTCGAGTCATCGCCGAGGATGGCAAAATCAACAAGCGGTTGTACTACGTAGGCCCGCTCATGCGAGCCAGCCATTTTGAGGCGACCGCGGTTCCCGAATTACGCGTCATTGCCGCACGCGTAGCGGCAATGATCGCTCAAAGTTGTTAATTCATATTCTGTAATTTATTCATATCGCATTAATTAATAAGGAATTTAAATGACCATCACTCACATACCTGCCGCTGCCCAGATCCCCATTGCTCAGTTTGAGGTCGGTGGTACGCCTAAGGCTTCAGGCTCCTTGCCCACGCCAACTTTGGCAACCCATGAGGCTTTTAGCGCGCCAGGTGACGCGGTGTCGACGGGTGTTTGGGAAGCAACGCCGGGAACCTTCGTTCGGGCGATTATGGATGCCGAGTTCAGTCACTTTGTCGCCGGGCATGCAACATTCACGACCGAGGACGGGCGTAGTTTCGAGTTTCGTGCCGGGGATGCGGTTTACTTCCCGCCTTTCTCCCGCGGCGTTTGGACGGTACACCAGACCACTCGAAAGACGTACTGCATCTGGAAATCATAGTCTGTAAGTCGGCGCAACCCGCATGCTGCGATGCCGCATGCGGGTTGTGAATCTCGTCGTTCCAGTTCAACAAAATTGCCCCTAATACGCTCTGATCTTGGGGGGGGCATGCCGTACTATAAGCGCTCCGCTTTCCCTTGCGGCATGACGGCGCCAGTGTTGGCGCATTCGCGCTGTCTCACGAGGATTGATTGAATGCTGCGACGTTTGTTAGGTGTATGGGCTGTGATCGCGATCGTGTTGACCCAACCCGTCGTCGCCGCGCCCAAAGCCGCGTTGACCGGTCGGACTCGCAACGTGGTGCTCATTGTCTGCGATGGAGTGCGCTGGCAGGAGGTGTTCACGGGGGCTGATCCCACGTTGCTCAATGAAGAAAGTGGTGGCAGTTGGACGCCAATTTCGGAGCTGCGCTCCCGCTATTGGAATGATTCCGTTGAGTCCAGGCGCGCGCTACTCATGCCCTTCCTTTGGGGAACGATTGCCCGTGACGGGGTTATATTTGGAAACCAAGGCAAAGGCAGCGTCGCACAAGTCACTAACCCCATGTGGTTTTCCTATCCGGGCTATAACGAGATGTCGGTCGGCGTTGCAGATCCGAACATCGATAGCAACGAATTTGGTCCCAACCCTAACCGCACGGTTTTTGAGTGGCTCAATACGCTGCCGGATTTGCACGGGCAGGTCGAAATCTTCGGAACTTGGAGTGTTTTTCACGACATCTTTAACGAGGGGCGCAGCCAGCTACCCGTGCGGTCGGGGAAGACTCTGGTGGACGAGAAGGATCGAAGTGTTGCCGGTGTGCAGCTTAAAGAGTTGTATGAGACCACGAGTCGCCTCGAGGGGGATGACCCTTATGATTCGTTCTTACATATTGCGCTGCGTGAGCATCTAAAAAAGCATCACCCACGGGTCCTGTTCGTAGGGTTCGGTGATACGGACAACTTTGCTCATATGGGTCGATACGATTTGCTACTGCAGGGTATGCATAGCGTGGATCAGTTTGTGGCTGATCTTTGGCGGCAAATGCAGTCGCTTCCCCAGTACCGAAATAAGACCACCTTCATCATCACCACCGATCACGGCCGCGGCGGCGGTCTTGTTGACTGGAAGGAACACGGCACTGAGCAGGCAGGTTCTGAAAATGTTTGGATCGCCGTTATGGGTCCGGATACACCGGCTCTGGGCGAGCGAACCCAAACTGCGGCTGTCACTCAGGCCCAGATTGCCGCCAGCGTGGCGGCGGCAGTGGGTAAGGACTATCGTGCCGTGAGATCGCAGGTAGCCCCGGTACTGCCGGACATTTATCACGGCTCTCACTGAAGTTAAGCCGACGTCCAGTACCCAGAGGTTGAGCAGGTGCGGGCTTGGGCATGGAATCGTCATTGCTTGGATTTGGGTAAATTTTTTTGTTTTTATTTAAGTTCGTTGCCCGTTTATAAAGACGGGGTAACCGGGAGAGAGATCACAGATGAGCCTACCTACCAGCGCAAACGTAGTAATCATTGGCGGCGGTGTTGCCGGCTGTTCTATTGCCTATCACCTGACCAAGCTGGGTATTCGTGACGTCGTTTTGTTGGAGCGTCGCCAGCTCACGTGTGGCACGACCTGGCACGCAGCCGGTCTGGTCGGGCAACTACGCGCCACACGCAATCTCACGGAATTGGCGAAGTACACGGCCGATCTGTATCACTCGCTAGAGGCCGAGACCGGACAGGCTACGGGTTTTCGTCAAAACGGGTCCATTTCGGTTGCAAAAACTCATGCCCGTTTTGAGGAGTTAAAGCGCGGCGTGAGCATGGGGCGTATGTTCGGTCTGGACATGACGGTTTTGACCCCGGGCGAGATACGTGAGCGATGGCCGCTGCTCAAGGTCGATGATTTAGTCGGCGGTATTTGGATCCCCAAAGACGGCCAGACCAATCCCATCGACACCACCCAAGCACTGGCTAAGGGCGCCAAAATGGGAGGCGCTAAGATTTTCGAGAACACCAAGGTTGAGCGTATCCGCGTGGAACGCGGTCGCGCCACGGGTGTGGAAACCGCGGAGGGCTTCATGAAAGCCGATACCGTGATTTTAGCTGGCGGTATGTGGTCGCGTGATTTCGCCGCAGCGGCCGGAGTTGCTGTGCCATTGCATGCGGCCGAACACTTTTACATCGTCACTGAGCCGTTGGCGGGGTTGCCTACTGGCCTACCGGTCCTGCGCGTCCAGGATGAATGCGCCTACTACAAAGAAGATGCCGGCAAGCTTCTCATGGGTTGTTTTGAGCCCGTTGCCAAGCCTTGGGGTATGAAAGGTATATCCGAAGAGTTTTGCTTTGACACGTTGCCGGAGGATCACGAGCACTTCGAGCCAATTTTGACCGATGCCATTAATCGCGTACCGATCTTGGCGGATGCCGGTATCGCCCTGTTTTTTAATGGTCCCGAGAGCTTTACGCCGGACGACCGTTATTACATTGGCGAAACTCCGGAAGTTCGCGATCTGTTTGTGGCCACCGGCTTTAATTCGGTGGGCATTGCTGCAAGCGGTGGTGTGGGTAAGGTTGTCGCTCAGTGGGTAGTTGATCGCAAGCCGCCGATGGATCTGGCGGATGTGGATATTCGTCGCGTCATACCGTTTCAGGCTAACCGTAAGTACCTGCATGATCGCACGGTAGAAACGCTGGGTCTGTTGTATGCGATGCATTGGCCGTATTACCAGTACAAGACCGCACGCGGAGCCCGCAAGTCAGTTCTTCACGACCGGCTGATTGCCGCGGGCGCTTGCATGGGCGAAACGGCGGGCTGGGAGCGACCCAATTGGTACGGTGAGCCTGGATCCACGCCCAAGTACGAATACTCCTACGGACGGCAGAACTGGTTTGATGCTTGTCGCCAAGAAAGCCTTGCCGTGCGCGATGGCGTTGCCCTGTTTGATCAGGCTAGTTTTGCCAAGTTTATCGTTCAGGGCCGCGATGCTTGCCGCATCCTAAATTTTATGTCGACGTCAAACATTGATGTCGAGATTGGACGAGTGGTTTACACCCAATGGTTGAACGATGCTGCCGGCATCGAGGCGGATTTGACTATCACTCGCACCGGTGCCCAAGAGTTTTTGGTGGTGACCTCCGCAGTTTGCCAAACCCGGGATTTGGCTTGGTTGCGTCGCGCGATCGAGGCAGATTCGAGCGCGCACTGTTTTGTCACGGACGTAACCGCCGGCATCGCCATGCTGGGCGTCATGGGTCCTAAGAGCCGTGATCTGTTACAGGCCTTATCCGGGGCGGATCTGTCCAATCAGGGTCATCCGTTTGGCTGGTCACGTGAGTTGGAGATTGGTTACGCCAAGGTGCGCGCCTCTCGAATTACCTACGTGGGTGAGCTCGGCTGGGAGTTGTATGTATCGGCGGAGTTTATTGCCGATGTGTTTGATCGCATCGTCGAGGCTGGAAAAGCTTTTGGCCTGAAGCATGCCGGCTATCACACGATGGGGGCCTGCCGGGTGGAGAAGGGGTACCGCCACTGGGGTCACGATATTGCCGATGAGGACACACCGCTGGAGTCCGGGCTAGGTTTCACGGTCGCGTGGGACAAGGCAGACGGGTTTCGTGGTCGTGACGCGTTGGTCGCGCAGCGTGGGCTTAAAGTTTTGCCAAAGCGATTAGTACAGGTTGCTTTATCGGGGGATCCGGAGAAATCGCCGCTGCTCTATCACGAGGAGCCGATCTTACGTGATGGCGTTATTGTAGGCTCGATCAAATCAGGTGCTTTTGGGCATCGCGTTGGTCGGTCTCTGGGTATTGGATACGTTCATTTTGACGAGGGCGTTACTGCCGACTGGCTGGCAAGCGGCCGCTGGGAAGTGGAAGTCGCCTGCGAGCGGTATCCGGCCGAAGTTCAGTTCCAAGCCTGGTATGACCCTAAAAATGCGCGCATCAAAGCGGATGCGATTTAAGGGCTAACGAGAAATTTTTACAGTCTTCAGGGAGTGATTGGTTTGATGAAAACTCAGGCGCAAGTAGTCGTGATTGGTGGTGGTTCTGTAGGTTGTAGCGCGCTGTATCACCTCACGCAGTTAGGAATGAAAGACGTAGTGCTGATTGAGCGTGATGAACTCACCGCAGGTTCGACCTGGCACGCAGCAGGTAATTGCCCGAATTTTACAACGTCCTGGAACCTGATGAAGCTGCAGCGCTACAGCACTAAGCTGTACGCTTCGTTAGCGCAGAAAGTCGGCTACGACATCAACTACCACATTACTGGCAGTGTTCGCTTAGCCCACTCAGCAGAGCGCGTGGATGAATTCCGTCACGTGGTATCCCAGGCACGAGCTCAGGGAATGGACTTTCAGATGCTGACTCCGGATGAGTTGGTCAAGCATCATCCGTTCGTAAAGACTCACGGTCTGCGCGGTGGGTTGTACGATCCGTATGACGGCGATATCGATCCGGCGCAGATGACCCAAGCGTTAGCTAAGGGTGCGCGTGATAACGGTGCTGAGATCTATCGCAACACGCGCGTCACGTCCATTGAGCGCGGCTCATCGGGGGAGTGGTTGGTTCATACCGATCAGGGCACCATTCGCACCGAGCGAGTCATTAACGCCGCGGGCTATCGTGGCGCTGAAGTCGCGGCCATGGTGGGCGTTTATCTGCCTATCGTCACCATGTCTCATCAGTACCTGGTAACCGAGGATATTCCTGAGCTGGTGGCCCGAGGTGCGGCGCGCTTGCCGTTAATGCGTGATCCAGATGTCAGCTATTACCTGCGTCAGGAGCGTCATAGTCTCTTGTTGGGCCCTTACGAGTGGCAGGCAACGCCGCATTGGCTGGACGGTATCCCTGAGCACTTCGCTAACCAGCTGTTTGACGATGCGCTAGATCGTTTGGAAACGTACATTGAGGCGGCTTGTGATCGCGTGCCGATTTTAGGCAGCGTCGGTATTAAGACCGTTATCAATGGACCCATTCCGTACGCTCCGGATGGCAACCCGTTGCTGGGTCCGGCTCCAGGGCTTCCCGGCTTCTATCATTGTTGTGGGTTTACCTTCGGTATTATCCAGGCCGGTGGCGCGGGCAAATCGATTGCCGAGTGGGTAGTCAATGGTCAGCCCGAGTGGGATATGTGGCCTTTGGATTCTCGCCGTTACATGGCTCATAACAATCCGAAATTCGTCTTGGCGAAGGCTATTGAGACCTACCAGCACGAATACGGCATTGCCTACCCGGCAGAAGAACGTCCGGCTGGTCGTCCCGCGAAGACCTCGCCGGCTTACTTGCGACTCCAGGCCAAGGGTGCTGTTTTCGGTGCCCGCGGTGGCTGGGAGCGCGCGGTGTATTTCCCTCAAGCCGGTGATCCGGTCGAGCCGTCGCTGTCCTTCCGACGTCCTGCGTGGCACGCGGCTGTAGAGCGTGAATGTAAGGTGATTGCCGAGCGAGTGGCGATTCTGGACTTACCGGGTTTTGCCAAGTTCGAGGTGACGGGTAAGGATGCACGCGCCTGGTTAGATCAATTGGTCACTGGAGTGGTGCCTAAGGCAGGTCGTACGGCACTGAATTACCTGTGCGCACCGACCGGCGGTATTGTCACTGAAATGACGTTAACCAACCTGGGTGACGAGCGCTACTGGCTGATCAGTGCTGCAGCCGGTGAGTTGCACGACCATCACTGGTTAGAACAGCAGCTGCCTGCCGTGGGGCAGCACGTTAAATTGACTAATGTCACCAATCGTTACGGTACCCTGATCCTGGTTGGGCCTAAGTCGCGTGACGTTCTGGCAAAACTGACTTCGGCACGCTTGGACAATGAAGCGTTCCCGTGGCTTTCTGTTCGTCATATTGACATTGGTTACACGACCTCAATTGCCGCTCGAGTCAATTATGTTGGTGAACTGGGGTGGGAGCTTCACCTGCCGATGGAGCATCTGCTAAGCGTTTACGATCTGCTGTGGGAGGCGGGAGTTGAATTCGGTATCAGCGATTTCGGGTTGTATGCGATGGACAGTCTGCGTCTGGAGAAGTGCTATCGCTCGTGGAAGGCTGATCTAACCACCGAGTACACGCCGGCGATGGCCTCATTGGATCGCTTTGTGAAGCTCGATAAGGAGGGCGGTTTTATCGGCCAAGCAGCCCTCAAAAAGGAAGCCGTGAACGGGCCGCGTGAGCGTTTTGTGCCGCTGTTGGTCGATGCGGGCGATGCCGATGCGGCGGCTGTTTCAGTGGTGTACTCCGGTGATGAATACGTGGGCTTGGTAACTTCCGGTGGTTACGGTTATCGCCTCAATCAGAGTATCGCTTTAGCCTACGTGCGCACTGACCTCGCGGTACCTGGCACGGAATTGATGGTGGAGATCTTAGGTGAGCGACGCCGTGCGGTAGTGGCCAGCGAGCCACTATATGATCCGCAGAATGAGCGGTTACGTAGCTAATGACGGCGGTGTGTGGGTGAGACTGGAAGTCTCACCCATACCCCATTTCAACTCTGGTTGAGAGCGCGCCATTATCGCTGGCCAGTTCCCGGATCACTGACCGGGAACTTCATTAAAACCAATTGTAGTTAAAGCTAATACTGATGCGTTCGGCTGGCGCGAGGTTAGCGGTGACTTCGTGGCGTAGCCAGCTTTCAAAAAGGACTAAGTGCCCCTCTTGGGCTTGTATCGTGTACCAGGGCTTGTTTGCCGCCTGAGCGGTGCCGAGTTTGGGTGGTGCCGCCATCATTTTATCAAGACGTGGGTCTTCAAATTTAAGGCCCGGGCTCTTCTTTGGTACCTGCACGTAGTAAGTTCCACTCAACGTCGCTAAAGGATGCAGGTGCAGGCTGTGACTCACGCCGTACGGCATGATGTTGACCCAACAATCTGTCATCACTAAGGGCCGGTGGCTTAAATCAAATTCCAAAGCTTCGGCAAAAGCCTTGACGTGCCTATTAAGCCTTTTTTGCAGCTCGGCAAATGTTGGTGACATTTCATGCATGCGGTTAGCCGAGCTATAAGAGGTAAAACCACCCGGATATCCTGTCATCGACCAACGCCTTCCGGCGCCATCATCTTCACGTAACTGCAGACACTCGGCTTTTAAGCGTGCATTGAGTGTGGCGCCCGCGCGGGGTGCGAGAGCGGCTGTGTACAAACGCGTTGGAAACAATGTGGTTACTGGCATGACTTCATTATGCTTAATCTTATTCGGGCTAGCCTTACATTTCCGGGTGGTTTCCGCGGGGATACTCCCTTAAGTGCCTTTTTGCTTCGAAACTTTACGAAGTGGAGTAATGCTCTTTGCATCTGCTTTATAGACGATCTTTCCGCGAAACAAGGTCAGCTCGCAGTGCATGTCCTTGAGACGCGCAGTCTCCACGCTCGTAGGATCGCGGTCCCAAACTGCGATGTCAGCACTCTTTCCGATTTCCAAGGAGCCGGTTTCTTGGTCCAAAAACAACTGATGAGCAGCCCATACCGTGTAAGAGCGAAGGGCGTCAGCTGCCGTGATACTTTCAGCGCTACCGAAGGGTTGCAGGCCGTAAGTTCCAAGTAGTGGCTCGCGCGCTACCGATGCCCACAGGCCTAAGCGCGCCGGCAAGGGCGTGACCGGATAGTCTGATCCACCGCCGAAGCGAATGCCGTGTGCGAGGTAGCTCGCATAGGGGTTTAAGGTTGCTCCTCTAACCGGACCAAGATTGCCAGCATAATTATCACCGATCCACCAGGTAAAGCCTCCCTGTGTCTCCGGATATCCCGCGTCATAACGGGATTGCAGGGATTGCATCACCTCAATGGCATGGGGCGTTGGCGTATTGGCATGAATGATAGCGTGACGCAGGCCCGAGATCGGGTTGTCCTCTAATACATTGGCATAGGTATCGACGACCCAGTCGATGGCGCGATCCCCAATGGCATGCGTGGCTACATGAAATCCTGCGTTGTGATATTCACGTACGACCTCGCGATAGGCCGCCGGCTCAGCCGACGGGTAGCCTTTATTACCTGCATCGGTCTCGATACTTTTTTTGTTCCAATCCTGGTACATCCAAGCCGTACGAGCACCACCACTGCCATCCATGAACAACTTGATTCCACAGGACATCAGATTGGGAGCTGCGACAGCCGGTGGTAACGGAATTGCTTTTAGACGGCGGATAACGCTTTTTGCGTCAGCTAAGGTGGAATCACTGTGCCATAGCACGCAGACATGGGCGGAGAGCTTTCCTGCATTCGCCAGAAATTGATACGCCTGCCAGTCTTCAAGCGTGATATTGGGGTCTTTTATACCGGTCATGCCTTCGCTGGCCATGACCCTAAGATTATTAATAATTCCCTGGCGTAATTCGAGTGATGTCGCGGGTGGAATGAGTTTGACCACCAAAGACATCGCTGACTCTTTCAGCACTCCGCTGGCTCGACCATCACCCTCTCGATCGATAGTCCCTGCGGTAGGGTTAGGAGTGGCTAACGTAACGCCTGCAAGTTTTAGCGCGGCGGTATTGGCACTTCCATAGTGGCCTGTGGTGTGCTCAAGCCAGACTGGATGATCGCCAGATACTGCGTCGATATCCGATGCGGTGATATAGCGGCGTTCCTTAAGCTTGCCCTCATCCCATCCCGTTCCAATAAGCCACTGGCCGGGACTCAGAGCTTTTGCCCGCTTAGCCAGACTTTTCTGAATGTCGCTAACACTCGTGGCGGTGCTAAGGTCAACAGTCAGCAGGCTATCGACACCACCCTCAGCCAGGTGGGCGTGTGTGTCAATCAGCCCTGGCGTTGCGGTGAGTCCGTGCAGATCAAGGATTTTAGTGGATCGGGTCGCTAACGCTAAGATCGGCGCGTCGGACCCGATGGCAACGATGCGACCGTGTGAAATGGCAACGGCTTGTGCAACCGAATTGGTTTCATCTTCGGTAATAAGATGCCCGTGAGCTAGAATCAGCTCTGGCGAGCGTGCCGAGTGCGCCGGTGCAGCGGCGCAGCCAAGCAGGCTACCAATAATTAGAGTTGTGATCCTTAATGCTGACTTGGGCATCGTCATGGCTCCACGGGATGGGTCTATCGGTAGAATTCCGAAAGGGCATTTCGCGTCATTATTTAAACACTATTTAGCAATGGCCGACTACGGTGTCGGCTCCAGCAAAGCGCAGACTGTTAGCCGGCCAGGCAGCAGTTTCGTCCAGCGGCTTTGGCGCGATACAACGCCACCTCCGCACGATTGAGCGCGGATTGACTGTTGTCGTCATCGTTAACCTCTGTAAGCCCCGCCGATAAAGTAATTTTTACCGGCTTTCCCCTAAAACCAAATTTTAGTCCGGCGATTGCCTCGCGAATTTTGTTGGCGATCACGATAGCCTCGGCTAGGCCCGTGCCAGATAATGCCATCACAAACTCCTCACTGCCGTAACGGGCCAACTGATCGGTTGAGCGTGTTGCTACTTTCAGATGGTGCGCAATTTCTTTCAAAACGGCGTCCCCTGCTCTGTGACTGTATTCGTCATTAATCCTCTTAAAAAAATCGATATCCCAGATGAGCAGAGTCAGAGGAGCCGCGGCTTGTTTGCGCCGCACTATCGATTCTGTGAGGCGAGCCTCGAAGGTGGTTTTGTTTTCAAGGCCCGTAAGCAGGTCGGTTCGAGGGTGCTCACGTTCCTCGGCGAGCCCGCGGTGCAGACGGGTGGTCTCACTTTCGAGTTCCGTAATTCGAGCCCGTAATCTTTCTATGCGCACGGCGTTTGCTCTAAAACGATCTTCCTGACGTGTACGAAATTCACGTACGCGGCTCGCCACCGTTTCAAGGCGCTCAGAAATCAAGGCACGCAGGCTTGCCAGATCCGCTATGGAGTTTGCCTGTCGTGATATCTCGCCTACCTCATCGTGTACTTCGATATTGAGTTCGGTAAGGTCTCGCTGGGTTTGTGCGTTCTCGTCGCGGCTTGAGCACAAATAGGCCGCCATTTCGGCCAGGCGGTTACTAATTTGGGCGAGCATAGCCGCAGCGTCATGGCGATCGCGGCTGGCTGATTGTGCGTGCTCTCTGACCAGTTCCGTCACGTCGGTCAATACGGCAGCGAATTGCTGATCGTCGGTGACTAAATCCAGCTGGACGGCAAGGCTGGCTGCGCGTGGATTAGTCGGGTCCATAGCGCTCAGTTGCTCTAGCAGCTCGAGTACCGAGGCGATTGACTCGCCTATCGTGTCCAACGAACCGGTGTTGCCTTGTGCGGATCGGGGGGCAGACGACCGCAGGTTTTGGCGCAGCTGACTCGCGCTGCTGGCTTGTTTTAATTCGGGGCCCGCCGGCGCGGAGATTAACCCGGGCAGTTGTGATTGGGGGGCTGCGGATTTTTCTAAGGCAAGCACGGCATCACTTAATGAGTCGGACAGCGCTTGCAGCTCAACCACCGTGCTGTTGCCGCGGCTGACTTTAGCCACGGTAGTCAGATGCAGGTCCAACCGTTCGTCCGCGCCCATTCCAACGGCGCAGAGCTTTCCAATCAGCCGGCGTAGAATTTTCTCTAGCTCAAGCCAAGCGCGTTCACGCTCTTCGTATTCACGAGAAACCTCAATGTACTTGGCTTTCCAATTAGCCGGATCAGCCATGCAGTCACCTGATTCTGTTGAGTTTTTCGCGGTTTGGTTTGCCGTTCACGGCTCTGCGCAATAACCGTTATTGGTGACGCACGGACGCCTTTATCAGTCGGTCCTATACAGACTGCATAAACGCGGTAACCGTAATCGCTCCCTAAGTCACAGAGTAGGTTTTTTTTGACATTAACAGGCTGCGAAAATTCACACTTTCGCTCAATATAGCGGGTGAGGCCCGCGCTGCCTGATCGTGTGCACGGGCGTTTGATCGAATTTTAATTATTCAGTCCAGAGGCTAAGTGTATGTCGTCAGAATCGACAGGATCGAAGATCGCATCGTCTCACGCGTCCGTAGGTACCTTTGATTGGTCTGATCCCTTTTTGTTGGACGAACAGCTCACCGACGAAGAAGTGATGATCCGCGATGCGGCCCGTATCTTTGTTCAGGAACGGTTGCAGCCCGTGGTGGCTGATTCATACCTCGAAGAAAAAACGGATGTCAGTATTTTCCGAGACTTCGGGGCGCAAGGCCTGCTTGGTGTCACGCTGCCCGCGGAGTATGGGTGTGCAGGGGCTTCCTATGTCGCCTATGGCCTCGTAGCCCGGGAGGTGGAGCGTGTGGATTCAGGCTATCGCTCGATGCTCAGCGTCCAATCTTCACTGGTGATGTACCCCATTTATGCCTTCGGTAGTGAGGAGCAGCGGCGTAAGTACCTGCCCATGCTGGCCAAGGGTGAGTGGATCGGCTGTTTTGGCTTGACCGAGCCGGATGCTGGATCTGACCCGAGTTCGATGCGCACGCGCGCTGAGAAAACAGCCGAGGGTTACCGCATTACCGGATCCAAAATCTGGATTTCAAACAGCCCGATTGCGGATGTATTCGTCGTTTGGGCCAAGTCTGACGCGCATAACGGAGCCATCCGTGGCTTTATCCTCGAAAAGGGCATGGCCGGGCTATCGGCACCAAAAATCCCGGGCAAGCTCTCCTTACGGACGTCGATTACTGGTGAAATCGTAATGGATGGCGTGCTGGTGGGCGAAAGCCAGTTGTTACCGAATGTGTCTGGTTTAAAAGGACCTTTTAGTTGCTTGAATCGTGCGCGCTACGGTATTTCTTGGGGCGTGTTGGGAGCTGCTGAAGATTGCTGGCATCGTGCCCGGCAGTACGGGCTGGATCGCGTTCAGTTCGGACGGCCGCTGGCGCAGACCCAGCTCTTTCAGAAAAAGTTAGCCGATATGCAGACTGAGATTGCCCTGGGGTTGCAGGCCTCGCTTCGTGTGGGTCGTCTGTTCGACGAGGGTCGCGTGGCTCCGGAAATGATATCGCTAGTTAAACGTAACAACTGCGGCAAGGCGTTAGATATCGCGCGGCAAGCACGAGATATGCACGGCGGTAACGGTATTCAGGTGGGATACCACGTGATGCGGCACGCGCAAAATCTGGAGACCGTTAACACGTATGAGGGTACTCATGATGTGCATGCGCTGATTTTGGGCCGTGCACAGACCGGTTTGCAGGCTTTTTTCTGACGCTATCGATGGCTCCACCATGCATCCTTTAGAGGGTCTACGTGTCATTGAGTTAGCACGCGTGTTGGCCGGTCCTTGGATTGGCCAGACGCTAGCTGATTTAGGCGCGGACGTGATTAAGGTGGAATCACCCGAGGGTGATGACACCCGCCAATGGGGCCCCCCTTTTGTGCAGTTGGTAGATGGTTCCCCGGCAGACGCGGCGTATTTTCATGCTTGTAATAGGGGCAAGCGTTCCGTGGTCGCTGATTTGCGCACGGTCGAGGGACAACAGTTCGTACAAAGCCTGGCAAGCGGCGCTGATGTTTTTATCGAGAACTTTAAGGTCGGTGGTCTGGTCAAATACGGATTGGATTACCCATCACTGAGCGCTAAAAATCCTCGCTTGGTTTATTGCTCGGTCACCGGTTTTGGTCAAACGGGTCCCTATGCCGGGCGCGCAGGTTACGATGCCATGATCCAAGCGATGAGTGGCATTATGGATCTGACCGGGGAACCGGCTGGATCACCGCAAAAAGTGGGCGTCGCGTTCGCCGATATTTTCGCCGGCCTTTATGGTGTCATCGGCATACAGGCGGCTCTTGCGCAGCGCCACGTTACGGGTTTTGGTCAGCAGGTGGATATCGCGCTGTTGGATGCCATGGTGGGCGTGCTGGCCAATCAAAATATGAATTACCTGGTATCCGGTATCGCACCTAAACGGATGGGCACGGGTCACCCGAATCTGGTTCCCTATCAGGTGTTTGAGACCTCGGATGGTTACTTGATGCTCGCAGTAGGTAACGACGGCCAGTTTAAAAAAGCCTGTGCTGTTATGGGGAATCCCCAATTAGCCCTGGATGCTCGTTACCTGACTAACGCAGATCGTATTGCCCATCGAGAGACTTTAGTGGCCGAAGTGGCACGCCTGATAAAGTCCCACCGGCGGGATGATCTGTTGATGCAATTTGAGGCGGCCGGTGTACCTGCGGGCCCGATCAATAATTTGGCCGATGCCCACGCCGACCCACAAGTGTTGCATCGTGGCCTACGCGTGAATTTACCAGCCCCTTGGTTGCAAGGCTCGACCGTCCCGAGCGTGCGTACACCTATTGTGTTCTCCGACTCGCAGTTGAGTCTGTCACGCCCATCGCCGCGTTTGGGTGAGCATACAGAAGAGATTCAGGCGCAACTGTCGGCGCGCTAGCCAGTAGCCACAGATAGCGCAAATTGCGCGGATTATGCTTTGTCCATTAGGGAGATTTTCTGCGGTTCGGATGCGATCAGATACGTGATCAGTGAAATGGCGATCGTCGCTGAGACGTACCAATAAAAATAGTTTTCGTGACCCAAGGCCTTCAAGCTTAAAGCGACGTACTCCGCGCTACCACCAAACAGGGCGACGGTTATTGCATAGGGAAGTCCCACACCTAGTGCGCGCACATGGACCGGAAAGATCTCGGCTTTGGCGATGGCGCTGACGGATGAATACAGGCTGACGATAAAAAGACCGGCTGACAGAAGTACCAGCGCACTGATTGTCGTTTTGGTCTGTGCAAGGGCACTAAATAGTGAGACGGTGCAAGTCGATCCAAGGATCCCAAAGGCTAACAGCAGCGGACGTCTGCCGATTCGATCGGATAACGCGCCTAAAATGGGTTGCAGAGCAATAAAGCCCACCAAGCTAATCGCCGATATTAGCGTGGCTTGGTCTTTGGCCATCCCTGCCGTATTAATCAAAAATTTTTGCATGTACGTGGTGTAGGCGTAGAACGAGACGGAGCCACCTAAGGTCAATCCAACCACAGTCCAGCAAGCTCGCTGATGTTTGAGAAGCTCAGCCACAGTGGAGTTTGGTTTTTGCTCTAGCGAGGGTGAGTGTCGCTGCCAACTGGGTGTCTCGCTCATCGTGCCGCGTAGATAAAGGGCCATCACCGAAAGGCCTGCACCCAGGATAAAAGGGATGCGCCAGCCCCACTGTTCCAGTTCATGAGGAGATAAAAAGTACTGTTGCAGGGCAACTAAAACGAGCAGAGCCAGCAACTGTCCGACCGATAAGGTGGCAAAGACAAGGCTGGTATATAGACCTCGTGTTTTAGCACTGGCCATCTCGCTGATGTAGGTCGCCGAGCTAGCGTACTCACCGCCCAAGCTAAAGCCTTGGATCAGGCGGGCGATCACTAAGATCACGGGTGCTGCAACACCGATGGTCGCGTAGCCGGGCGTCAGGCCGATCATTACTGAACCTAAGCACATGGCAAGCACGGAGAGCAGTAGAGCGGATTTGCGACCATGACGGTCGGCATAGAGACCCAGCAACCAACCGCCAATAGGACGCATGATGAAGCCAACGGCAAAGACGGCGGCAGCGTTCAGTAGTTGGGCGGTAGGATTACCTTGCGGGAAGAATGTCTTTGCAAAATAAATGGAAAAGGCTGAGTACACATACCAGTCGTAATACTCGATGGTATTTCCAATCGTGCCAGCGACGATAGACCGTCCGGACAGGCGGGTTTGATCGTTCTTAACTTCAGGCCGCGTTAATGGTTCCATGCGCAGTCAGGTACAGGTTAAGACGGGCGTAAAAAGATTGGGTTCGAGGAATCGATGGGTCAGTCTTTAGGCGCTGGCTGGTTTGACCTCAGACGCGGGTGCACGTCACCCGCGTCGGATCCCCACAACTTACTTTGCCGATTTTAATCGAATCGGTTTTTTCGCCCGAGGCGGGCCCTTGCGAGGACCTGCGCCACCCGGCGAAAAGGCCGGTCGGCGCGACGGTGCGGCAGGCGCGAAGCCTCCTTCCTCACCGGCAAGTCCCACTTCTACTTGTTGACCCTTAAGCCACGCCTTGGAGAGTGCTTTAACAACGCGCTCTGAACAGGTTTCATCAACCTCCACTAGCGAGTAGTTATCAGCAATATCGATTGCACCGATGGATCGTGCATCGATGCCCGACTCGTTGGCAATCGCGCCGACCAGATCACCCGGACGTATGCCGGCACGGCGGCCCACACCGACTCGAATACGGATCATTCCCGAGGATTGGCGCTTAGCGGCAGGGCGAGCGGGGCGTTCAGGACGCTCGGGACGCTCGGTATTAAACCGTTCACGAGGGGCCTCGTCTCTGGTGCCGAACTGGCTACCAGCCTGTGGGTTTTTCCGGTGCCGTTCCGGTGGGTCTCGAGGAGGTGGAGCAAAGGACTGTTCACGCTGATTATCCGGCTCATCGGCCGAGCCGCCGCCGGTGCTGGCCTCGTGAGCCAGCTTGACTGCCGCGGCAACAACATCCAGCGGATCAAAATCGGCGGCAATACTTTCGGCAACCGAGCGAAAGGCGTCAAACGAGCCGTTCTCTAAAATCTCTCGTAGAGCCGAGCGAGTGGTCTCCAGCTTGCGCGCACGCACGTCATTAAGTGACGGTACGGATTCCAGCGCGATCGTCTGGCGAATCTGGCGCTCGATATTACGAACTAAACGCTGTTCGCGTGGCTCAGCGATCGTGATGGCCACGCCCTCGCGACCCGCGCGACCGGTGCGACCGATGCGGTGCGTATAGGTTTCGCTGGATTCTGGGACGCCGAAGTTAACCACGTGAGTTAAATGTCCGATGTCAATGCCGCGCGCCGCCACATCGGTAGCCACTAGCAGATCCACCACGCCCGCGCGGGCTTGACGCATCACTCGTTCACGCTGGTCCTGTGACATACCGCCGTGGATGGCTTCCACGCGAAAGCCACGGCCTGATAACGTTTGTGAGAGCTCGTCGACTTCCAAACGTGTGCGGCAAAAGATCAGGCACAGCTTGGGTGACTCGACATCGAGGATTCGACCCAGCGCGGCGAGCCTTTGGGCACGAGGCACTAAATAACCGACTTGTCTTACCCGAGGTGCATCGCCGGGTGCCGTGGTCTCGCGCGGGATGAGCACTCGGGCGGGATCCGTCAGATGAGTCGCGGCGATCGCGGCAATCCGTGGGGGCATCGTGGCAGAGAAAAGGGCAACCTGACAGTTCTCAGGTGTCTGGTGCAGAATTGTATCGATGTCCTCGGCAAAGCCCATGTCGAGCATTTCATCGGCTTCATCGAGCACGATGGCATCCAACGCCGATACGTCCAGCGTTCCTTGGCGCAAATGGTCTAAGGCGCGTCCCGGTGTCGCCACCACAACGTGCGCGCCGCGCTTTAAGGCGAGTACTTGGCGACGGAAATCTTGTCCGCCATAGACCGGCAGCACGATACGGCCTGCCGCGGCACCGTAGCGGTGAAATGCTTCGGCTACCTGATTGGCCAATTCACGCGTGGGAACCAACACCAGCACGGCCGGTTGATGGGGTCGTGCCTTTCCCTCGGGGAGTCGTGATAGCAACGGCAGGGCGAAAGCCGCGGTCTTTCCGGTACCCGTGGCGGCCTGACCCAACATGTCACGTCCTGCCAGCAGCAGAGGAATGGCTTCACGTTGGATATGGGTGGGCTCTTCATAGCCCAAGGCCGCCAAAGGCGCGAGAAGTTCAGAGCCAAGACCGAGGCTGGCGAACGTAGTTGTCATAAAAACCTTACCAAAGAGCAAATAATCAGGAAAATGAGGGCACGCCAGCTAGAGTCGCTTCAATGAGCGAGTAAAAAATCGGTAAATGGCTGACACGAAAGAGAAAAAATACCACAAAGCGATGTGGTTTTCTGGCTTATCGCGCACCGGGTGCTGCGGCAAGAGAGGCGAAGCATCCGAATGGGCCGCCGTTTGGCGGTTCGTTAAACCGCTAACTCAGTAGGCAAAAAGTCGCGAGCGATCGTTGGTCGCGGCTTTATTCATCGCCTCAGGCGAATGGCGAAATATCCGTGCGACGTGATCGGGCGAGCCAAGCGGGGACGGGTTTCCCCAGAGCGATTGCCTGCCGAATTTCCATAATCAGCGGACCGGTGCGCAGCGCGAATAAGCTGATTACTTCGGCCGGTACCGGATGACCGAACGTTTCACGATAAGTGGCCAGGGCCGCAGATAGGTCGTCGGTATACGTGGGATCCACAGACATTTGATGGCGCTCAGTATTGAAGTAATCAAACGAGCGGGGATCGCCGTTTCTTAAACGTTAGTTTTACACGCATTTGGTGATGGCTGCGTTAGTTTCTCACTGGGTCGAAGCGATTTAACCTTAACGTTGCTACAAAGCGATCAGGCGACTGCGGGTAACAGGCCTGGCGTTAACGAAATGACAGAATCAATCACGTGGATGGCACCGTTGGTCGCTATTAGATCTGCCTGACTGATTCGCGATGCATTGACAGCCCAGCATTGGCCGTCATGGCTAAGGTCAACGAAGTGCCCTTCTACGGTTCTGATCTCCCCCACCACAAAGCGATCCGTGCTGTAGGTGCCCGAAAGGATATGCAGGGCAAGAAAGTTTTTTAGCCGCCGCGTGTCTTTTAGCAGCGACCGTAGGCTACCGGCGCTGAGTTTGGCGAAGGCGGCGTCACTGGGTGCGAATAGTGTGTAGGGGCCTGGCGCACGCAGGGTGTCGAGTAAGGAACCGGTTTTCAACGCCGCTAACAGTTGAGTGAACGTGCCGATTTCAAGCGCCGTATCCACGATGTTTTTCATATTAGTTATCCCCAGCGCTTTTGACTCACTGCGCGGCCAGTATGCGCTTCCACCCCGCCTGATGTAGATTAATTCCCGATCATCTTTTGCAGGCCTTTTTAAGGCGCGTCTGGGCGCTATCGGCACTGAATTCGTTGGGTTTTTCTTTCCTCGCCACTCGTTGGAGATTAGACATGACCGGTCTCATTGCCTTTGGAGACAGTTACCTTGATAGCGGCATGGGCCTCACCGTGAGTGAAGTGGCTGTAGCTAATGGGGTGCCGAATGCAAGAATATTACCCGCGCCAGTAAGCGATCCGATTTATGCCGCTGGCCGCTGGTCGAACGGACCCAGCATGATCGAGGTGATGGCCAAGGAGATTAAAGTCGACTACAGCAATTTCGCTGTTGGCGGTGCCAAGGCGACCTCTGGTAATTATCACGCTTGGTTGGACTACTGCGCTAATACCGGTTTGAGTGGGCAATTGGATAGTTTTGAGACGTTGCTGGGTGGCCGAGCAGCACCGGCTGATGCGATCTATGTCGTGTCTGCCGGCGCCAATGATTATTTTCAATTTCACGACTTTTCCCAGCCCGGTCTGTTAAGTCCTACACCTCATCCGCGGCTATCGTATGCAGCCATCGGTGTTCGAACCGCTAACGCCGTTATCAAAACGATTCATCGGCTACGGGATTTAGGTGCAAGGCGAGTCATTTTTTTGAGCTCCTATGCGCTGGAACTGATGCCTTGGGTTTCTCGTGTATCACCCCAGGTTGAGCAAGCCACGTCATTCATGAATGGTTTTAACGAGACGTTGCGCGGTACCTTGGCCCGTGAAACGGCATCCGGCGGCGAAATTGTCGAATTTGACGTGGGTACAGCGATGCGGACCCTCGCGACAAGCGGGGTTGACCACGGTATCTTGAATGTCGGCGATGCTTGCCAGCCACTGATTCCGACTCGAGGATTGCTGCAGGGAGATGCCGCAAACTACTACTGGTGGGATGAATGTCATCCCACGGCTCGAGTTCATCAGCTACTGGGCCTGGAGTTGGCCCGATTCAGCCGTAACCCCGCTTAAATTCATCTTTACCTTGGGTGAATTTTTGAGGTTTCCTGCCGATAGACCGGAAATGCGGAATAGTCTTCAGCGCTTACTGATCAGTCTACTCTGGGCTTGCGCACTGGCCTATCCATCGACGGGGCTGTCGCAGTCCCTCGCGATGGATGCTTGGCTGCAGGCTCTGCGAGAGCAGCACATTGAGTCGGTTGAGGGCGCCATTGGCGTGCTGCCGGCCGACATGCGCAGTAATTACGCTCTAATGTTCGAGAGTCGCAGTCTGCAGTCGGCTCGACCGGCGTATCCTCGAGCTGTCCTGTTTGGCACAACGGGCGAATTTATTGTTACTTTCAACGGTGATGCCTCTCAGCGCGGCTACGACGCCATTGAAGTGATGCAATTTGATCCGCGCACGAATGCCTTTCATTTTCGCGAGCTGACTTTCCCGGGAGCGGGAAAGCCCCCTGAGCTGACGCGGGACAACCCAGCCCGTTGTACAGCTTGCCACGGTACGCCAGCCAGGCCAATTTGGGATACACCGCCAACCTGGCCCGGCGCTTACGGTGAACGTTACCGGGTAGGGCTTTCAAAATCTGAGTTGCAAGGCCTTCAGTCCTTTTTGCAGTTGCAAAAGGAGCATCCGCGCTATCGCTGGCTCATCGATGCGCCGCGCTTGGCGGAGCGGGCCACCTATGTTGCTTCAGCACGGGATGCGTATAACGGGTCGACTTCTGAGCCACCTAACGCCCGGTTGTCTGCGCTCCTTTCCTCGCTTAATGCTCGCTCCCTGTTGGCAACTATCTCGCAAGGCACCGGCTATGAGTCCTATCGCTTCGCGTTATTAGGTGCTGCTGACGGACAATGTGGAAGCATGATGGGTTTTTTTCCGACGGCGATGCAGTCCGAAGTTGCTCAGGCTTTTGAGCAGTACTCGCATGACTCGGCTGCCTTGGCGGTTAATCAGGCGCACAGCAAGCAGTACCGTGGGGAGCGTCATGGGGCGGGTAACTCAGGCGGTATCGATGCGCTGGATCCGACGGGTGTGCGGTTCATCGCTACGCGTCTTATGGGTGTGGCAGATCAGCGCTGGAGTCTGGCGCTGGAGCAGGACAGTTTTGACTTAGTCGCCCCGGAAGGCTCTTTGACGCTGGAGAATTTACTTTTTCAGCAGCTGGCCAATCGAACACCGGCGTTACGGAGTCTGAGGACCTATCGAAATTTTACGACGGGCGACCCCTATTGCAGTGAGCTGCGACGTTTGAGCGTTCAAGAGCTCATGACTCAGGTGGTGCCCGACGGGCTAACAGCGCATCCAAGTGCATTACAGGCTAGAGAAGATCGGTCTGCCGATCACGCGCCGGCAGAGATAGGCTTATGCGCGAATTGTCACACCGGTCAGGTAGGTCCGGCCTTGCCGTTTTCCAACACGCACGAGCTGGCCATGGCGCTTAAAACAGAGGGGTATCCTCATGGGCGCTTAATTGATGAAATACTTTACCGTCTGTCACCGCAGTCGGGCCCGGCCCGAATGCCGCGTGGAGTCAATTTGGATGAGGCGAGGCGTCAAGAGCTCGAGAGCTACTTTCTGACGATGTTAAAAGGCGATTCCCGCACAAACTGAGACCCGCGTGATGCTAGTCGGTGCAATCAGCGCTGCCAGGTGCTCAGTGCGCCCTCTAAGCGCCTGCAGAGCCCTTGGGTTTCATACACGGTGGGCTGAAAAATCCCTATAATCTCAGCCAGGTCATTGAACCTCATCAAGCCGATGATTTTAAGGGACTTTCCTTGTTTAAAGCACTGTTCTCGAAAAGCAAAAGTGCCAGTCAGGCATTTATCATGGTATCGGTATTTTTAGACGTACTTGGGATTGGCTTGATCATCCCCGTATTGCCGGCCTTGGTTGGACAGTTCACGCATTCACCTGACGAGCAGGCGCACTGGTACGGGCTGCTATCCATGATGTACGGCACGATGCAGTTCTTGTGTGCCCCTGTGCTTGGGGCTTTCAGCGATCGCTTCGGCCGCAGGCCGGTGTTGCTGTTGTCAATTTTTGGCTTGGGTTGCAGTTTTTTTACCCACGCGTTTGCCAACTCTTTGACCGTTTTGCTGCTGGTACGGATCATCAGTGGCGGCACTGCGGCAAGCTTCTCAGTTGCGAATGCTTATATGGCTGATATCACGAGCGGTGAAAATCGAGCCAAGGCTTTCGGGCTGTTAGGTGCTGCTTTTGGTATTGGTTTTATTTTCGGCCCGGTACTGGGTGGCTTGCTGAGTACTTACAGCCTGCGCTTACCGTTCTTGGTAGCCGGTGGCATGGCGGTTTTAAATTGGCTGTACGGATTTTTTATACTCCCTGAGTCACTGCCAGAAGATCGCCGTACTGCTTTCTCTTGGCGTCGCGCGAATCCATTAGCAGCCTTATGGAACCTCTCCCAGCTGCGTGGCGTGGGGATGCTGGTGATTGTTTATGCGTTAGTAGCGTTTGCCAACTTCATGTTGCAGAGCACGTGGGTCCTTTATACCCAATTTCGATTTCATTGGACTCCGCGTGATAACGGACTGTCGCTGTTTGCGGTTGGTGTGCTCACGGTTATTGTGCAGGGCGGCCTACAAGGCTGGTTGCTGCGCCAGTTGGGCGAAAAGCGTTTAGTGCTGCTGGGCTTTACGTCAGCGACCATCGCTTTTTTCCTTTACGGAACGATCACGGTTGGTTGGATGATGTATCTGATCATGGCCGGAAATATCATGGCGTACGCGGCGGCTCCTGCGATGCAGGCGATTATTTCCAAGTCAGCAAGCCCTAAAGAGCAAGGATTAATGCAGGGCTCGCTGAATGCGATCAATAGCTTGTGCATTATTTTCGGACCGTTGATCGGAACCTCGCTGTTGGCGCAGTTTGGGCATTTGTCAGCTGATGATTGGCGTTTGGGCAGTACCTTTTATTTGTGTTCTGCCCTAACGCTGTTAGCACTCATCATCGCAGTGCTGCATTTTCGATTAGACGAGCGCAAACAGCTGCAGGCCCTTTGATCTCCTGCGACACGGCCTTATTTCCTCACCCTACTAATTAAAAGAGTTTTACCGTGTCTATGCTCGTGAACGTACTTGGTGGTAAGCGCTTCAACTGTTGGATGCTGATGGCTGTCGTTATGTGCGTCGACTACTTTGTGTTGTCTCCGATGGCAGGTGCTGCAGAGCCCGTGGTGCATAAAGAGCTTTGGCCTTCTGTTTCACCGGGTATTCCCTACGATGCGAAAGTTGAGGCATTTGTTGAGTCATTGCTCGCCAAGCTGACCGTGGCGGAGAAAGTCGGACAGATGGTACAAGCTGATGTTTCTACGATTACGCCCGATGAGGTTCGTGAGTTCGCGTTAGGCTCGGTGTTGGCAGGTGGTAATTCAGCGCCTAATAAAAATCTTCGCGGGCCTGCGCAAGAATGGATCGGGCTGACTCAAAGCTATGCACAGGTCATGGCGGAATCCACCAACAGCACCCATCTCGCCATCCCATTGCTGTTTGGCATTGATGCGGTTCATGGCCACGGGCATTTACGTGGAGCCACTATATTTCCACACAATATTGGCCTTGGTGCCGCTCATGACCCCGAATTAGTGCGCCTGATTGGAAATGCCACGGCTCAGGAGGTTCGTGCAACCGGGATAGACTGGGCATTTGCACCCACGCTTGCCGTTGCCCAGGATACGCGCTGGGGACGCACTTACGAGAGTTACTCCGAAGACCCGACGTTGGTGGCGGCTTACGCTCGCCAGATGATCCTTGGACTGCAGGATGACCCGTCACAATGGGCAGGCTCTTCATCGGTTATTGCTACCGCCAAGCACTTTTTAGGGGACGGCGGCACGCGCAACGGCCGGGATCAGGGCGAGACTCTGCTGGCTGAAAGGACGCTGGTGCAGAAACACGCACCCGGCTACGCGGCAGCCTTGTCGGCGGGAAGCCTGACCGTGATGGCCTCCTATAGCAGTTGGAACGGCCGCAAGATGCACGACAATGCCGAACTCCTCACCGACGTGCTGAAGGGCCGCATGGGGTTCAGAGGGTTTGTGATCGGTGATTGGAACGGGCAGGAACAGGTACCTGGCTGCACAAAATTCGATTGCCCTCAGGCCATTATCGCTGGCGTAGACATGATGATGGCCGCCGATGGCTGGAAGCGGTTTTTGCAAAACACGCTCCGTGAAGTCAACGATGGAGCGATACCGTTAACTCGTGTTGATGATGCCGTACGTCGCATTCTGCGGGTTAAAGTCCTGTCCGGCTTGTTTGACCGCGGCAATGCCGCCAGTCAGGCAACTGCGGCAGGCTTGTCAGTATTGGGTGCTCCTGAGCACCGGGCTATCGCTAGGCGCGCCGTGCGAGAGTCACTGGTGCTTTTAAAAAATCAACGTGGCTTATTACCGTTACGCGCCAATTCTCGGGTATTGGTTGTAGGCAGCGCTGCGGATAATGTGGGCCAACAGTCGGGTGGTTGGACTGTTGATTGGCAGGGTGATCACAATCAAAACGCCGACTTTCCAGGGGCAACATCCCTTTATGCGGGTCTGCGCGATGCACTAGCCGTAGGCGGCGGTAGTGCGGAGTTCAGTACGGACGGACGGTTTACTCAGCGACCTGATGTTGCCGTTGTCGTCTTTGGCGAGCAACCCTACGCTGAGTACGATGGAGACCGGGAAGATACGCGATTGGCGCTAGATGATGCGCACGGCCTGGCCCAAATCCGACAGCTGCGTGCAGCAAAGATCCCTGTCGTTGCGCTCCTGCTCACCGGGCGCCCGCTGTACGTGCAATCAGAAATCCAGGCTGCCAATGCCTTTGTCGTGGCGTGGTTACCCGGGTCCGAGGGTGGCGGTGTCGCCGACGTTTTGATCAGAAAACCCGACGGCGCCATTCACTATGATTTTACCGGGCGTCTGAGTTTTTCTTGGCCCGCTACTCTTTCACCTGCGCTATCTCCTGCCGGATTAATCGCGTTTAAACGAGGGGCGGGTTTGCACTACTCGTCGAAAAAGCCGCTGGCGACTCCCCGCGTACCCTCGCACTTGACGCCGGTGGATTACCAGGATCGTTGGGCGTTGTTTACTGAAGGGCATGTCGTAGCCCCTTTGACGTTATTGCTGCGGGATCCGGTGGCTGAACTGCGCGATACCATGAGCTCAGTGACCAGTCAGGGCAAACTGCTGAATGTCTCGATGACAGAACAAGGTGCCCATGTCACCTGGTCGGGAGGCGGCGCCGGTGAGATTTTAATTGGCGGGCGGTTGCGCGATCTGTCGAAGCCGGAGGATCGGGATCTCGCCTTACGCATTCAATACCGAGTCAATAGCCCAGCCAGTGAGCCTGTTTATATCGGTATTCGTTGTGGCCTACCGTATGGAGTGACTACGGAGGAAGTCCCCGGAACCGCCCGTCGTTGCGGACTGAAGGAAGAGCCGTTGTTCGATGTTACCGAGCTTTTCAGTATTAAGTCGGGGTTCGCGCAGTCTGTTGATTTGCCGTTGCGCTGCCTCTCCAAAGATTCCTCGCATTTTCGTGATGTGGCCGCCCAGTTCTTAATGAGAACAGTCAGTGCTCTGGACCTTGTCATTGCAGATATTCGCTATGTTCATGTTCCGGACAATCAACCGTGTCCGCGGACATTGGATGCTGAGGACGTCAACTTTCGTAGTCTGCGTCAATGAATCTGGCCCAAGACAGGTAGATTGATGGGCGCCGACTAATGATTACCAAGCGAAGGGAAGTTTACCGATGACTTCATCTAAGACAGCCTTTGAGTTGTGGGATTTACGCGTCGAGGTCATCGCACCACCAGACGCGAGAATTTATTGCGGTGCTCGAGTGGGTGATTATTTTGAAGTGCATGGCGAAATGTTGCATTTTCCGCCAGGCCAGGGCTTCTCGCTTTACTCTCTGGCTGCACTCTTGCCTCTTTTACCCGCCAAGCAGCGCGTCACGGACCCCAATGACTGGATGAGCACGGACAGTGAGGTCGCGTGCCCCGACCCGAATTGTCCAACTCGCTTCAAGATTACCCGCACCGCGCGCCGGCGATTTGAGCACGCTCAGACCACAGCCGTGCCGCTTCCGAAGGAAGTTCTTTAATGCAAACGATCAGCCTGACGCCCGAATATCGGATTTCGCGTCTTATCAAAGGCGGCTGGCATTTAGCTGGTGGTCATGGCCCTGTTGACACGCAACAGGCTTTGGTTGACATGGCACAGTTCGTTGAGTCCGGCATCACCACTTTTGATTGCGCCGATATTTATACGGGCGTTGAACAGATGATCGGGGATTTCCGTTTGAACTACCCGGCACTGGCTACCAAACTAAAAGTCCATACCAAGTTTGTTCCTGATCTGGATCGGCTAGGCTCTGTTGACAGCCAATACGTGGAACAAATCATCCATCGCTCCATGAAGCGCCTGGGCGTTGATCAATTAGATTTAGTCCAGTTTCACTGGTGGGATTTTACTGTCCCTGGTTATGTGGAGGCCGCTTTAGAGCTATCTCGTCTGCAAAAGATTGGCGATATATGCCATCTTGGGGTGACTAATTTCGATGTTGCCCATTTGCGAGAGTTACATCAGGCCGGTGTCGCCATCGTGGCGCACCAGTTGCAATATTCGGTACTGGATAGCCGGCCATCGGGGTTAATGACAGAGTATTGTGCCGCCGCTGGAATTGGTTTTCTGTGCTACGGGACCGTTGCTGGGGGGTTTTTGTCCGAGAGATGGTTGGGCGTGGCAGAGCCGGCGCATCCGTTAGCCAATAGATCACTGACAAAGTACAAGCTGATTATTGATGATTTCGGCGGCTGGGCTCGCTTTCAGGATCTGCTGCGGGTGTTGAAGCAGATCGCCGAGAATCACCAATGCGATATTGCGACCATAGCCTCGGCCTACGTGCTGGCTCAACCTCAGGTTAGTGCGGCGATCATCGGTGCAACCAACACCGCTCATTTACCCTCGCATCTGCGCTTAGCCAATGTGGCGTTGGACAGTTCAGAAATCATCCGTATCAGGGATTTTCTGGCCACTGGCCCTCACCTTGCCGGTGACGTCTACGAGCTTGAGCGTGATCGTGATGGACGGCATGGACGCATCATGAAATACAATTTGAGTACACCCACTTAAGGCTAGCGCCTGTAAAAAATTTCAGGCTCTTACTGCTTCAAAAAAATTGGAGAAAACTTGGGCATTCCTGCGCTTTTGCCTTAAGAGGTCTACTCTTCGCGCTGTAGCTTGATTTTACGGACTTGCTTAGGAAGAGGGCGCCATGACATCTGTAACACCAAACCGACCGATAGACGTGCCGCAAACGATGGCCGCGGTCATGTTACTAGGCAACGGCGGCTATGAGCAGTTGGCCTACCGGACCGATGTTCCGGTCCCACATCCTGGCGTGGGCGAGGTTTTGATTCGCATCGCAGCCGCCGGGGTCAACAACACGGATATTAATACGCGCACCGCATGGTATTCACGTTCGGTGACGGAAGGGACCACGGCCGCTGGAGCAGCGTCGGGTTTAGAAATGGCCCGAGCCGAGGATGCCGGTTGGACCGGCGCGATGCACACCTTTCCAAAGATACAGGGTGCTGATGTGTGTGGGGTTATCGCGCAGGTGGGAGAGGGCGTTAGTGCTTCTCGGCTAGGTCAGCGGGTGCTTGTGGAGCCAATCATTCGCCGCCTTATCAACGGGCGTGAACAGATCAGCTATTTTGGCTCGGAGTGTAATGGCGGTTTTGCGCAATACACCTGTATCCCGGACATTAACGCTCATTCCTTGGAAAGCCGGTTTTCTGATGTGGAGCTAGCCTCTTTGCCCTGTGCGTATTGGGCGGCCGAGCACATGCTACACCGGTGTGGGGTAAGCGCAGGGCAGAGGGTGCTGATCACGGGAGCGTCTGGTGGCGTCGGTTCAGCGGCTATACAGTTAGCAACTCGCCGCGGTGCCTATGTGGTTGCGATCGCTACTTTAAGCAAAGCACCAGCGCTAAAGGCCTTGGGTGCCGCCGAAGTTCTCGCGCGTGATTGCAATATTGTTGATTGTTTAGGAGAGGAAAGTATCGATGCCGTGGTTGACGTGGTTGGCGGTGCGCAGTTCGGCCAACTCCTGCGCGTGTTGCGTCGAAAAGGATGCTATGCCGTTGCTGGCGCCATCGCTGGACCTGTCGTTGATCTGGATTTACGAACGCTATATCTCAAAGATCTCAGGCTTGAAGGCTGTACGGTCTACAGCGCTGAAGTATTTCGTAATCTAGTCGGCTATATCGAGAGAGAGGAAATCCGACCGTTGGTCGCAGCAACCTTTCCCTTGAGAGAAATCGTTGCGGCACAAAGACAATTCACTGAAAAAGGCTTTACAGGAAAAATTGTGCTGATTCCGTGAGTGTCTGGGCGACGCCAGTATCTAGGTCAATAAAGTTCTGGTTTTGCTTGCTACTTTTTTGGTTATCACTAAAGCACTGCCCATGACGACCCCTAAGATTGCCTGCACGAACAAGGTCTTTGTTGAATCGTTAAGCGGCATTCCAACAGTTAGCTGATTAAGCGGATCCAACAATCGGTTCGGAAGCAGATGAAGGGTTTCGAGCGTGTGGTTGATGATGCCTCCGCCCACCATAAACAATGCCGCGGTTCCTAATACCCCTAGTGCTCTCATAATCCAGGGTGCGCTCTCCAGAAGAAGACGCCCACTGAGCTTAAGGACAGTCTCCATGGGCGCATTGACGGAGCGTTTCATCAAATAAAATCCTACGTCATCTATTTTGATGATGAGTGCGACTAGCCCATAAATGACGACGTTCATGATAATGGCGATGGACAATAAAACTAAAAATTTGGATGACAACGACACAGGAGGTAGCGAGTTTAGTGCAATCAAAATTATTTCTGCCGACAACACAAGATCGGTGCGAATGGCGCCATCAATTTTATCCTTTTCACTGATTGCCAGGCGCGCATTGCCGGGTGGATCACCCTGAGCATGCGACCGTCCACGCTGTCCAAAGACTGCGTGCATTAGTTTCTCAGCGCCCTCGTAACACAGATACAGCCCGCCTAGACCTAAAATCGGCAGTAAAGCCCAAGGCATTAAAACTGTTATCGCAAGAATGCTGGGAACTAAAAGCAGTTTGTTTTTGAGTGATCCCTTGGCGATCGCCCAGATAATGCTCCATTCCCGCTCGGCTGCCGTCGTGTCCATTAGGTTGGCTGTCACGGCGATGTCATCACCAACCACCGCGGCGGTGCGCATGGCAGCGGTCTTAGTCATGAGCGCAATGTCATCTAAGCTCGAGGCGATGTCATCCAATAGCATCAGCAGGCCGGTGGTGGGCATCGATTTTTAACCTTCGATCTGACGTCGCGCCTTACTCTGATTGAGCGCGGGTAGCTTTAGATCTCGACGTTATCCAGCAAACGGATACTGCCTAACTTGGCAGCCACTAACACCACCAGTCTCTCCGTTTCTAGGGGTGGGCCCAGGTCGTGCTGTCGTCGGATAGTAAGATAATCTAAGTGAAAATCCGGGTGTTGCGCTAAGCGAGCTCTGGCCGCGGATTCCAGTTCAGCCCACTCGTGGCAAGCCTTCCTGGCAGAGGCAGCCACTTCGCTTATCAGTTGATAGAGATAGGCAGCATCCTGGTGGTGTTGCTGACTTAAAAACGCATTACGAGAAGAGCGCGCCAGACCGGAAGGTTCTCGGACTGTATCAACGCCATGAATCTGAATGGGCAGTGATAACTGCTCCACCATTTTTTCTATGACACGCCACTGCTGATAGTCTTTTTTTCCAAAAAAGGCCTGATGCGGTTGCACGAGGTTGAATAGCTTCAGCACTACCGTACAAACACCTCGAAAAAATCCGGGTCTAGACTTGCCCTCTAGAATTGAACCTAAAGCAGGGTCTGGCTCGACAAGATATGTCTGCGGCGTGGGATACATGTCCTTGATTGCCGGGGCGAACGCAATGTCGCATCCGGCTTGTGCTAACAACTCGCAGTCACGTTCCAAAGTCCGGGGATACCCATCAAAATCATCGCTTGCCGCGAACTGCAGCGGATTCACAAAAATACTGGCAACAACAGTTTTGGAGGTTTTTCGCGCGTTTTCTACAAGGTGTAGATGCCCCTCGTGAAGGTTGCCCATGGTCGCTACCAACGCTACGTTGGTCTTGTCGCGTAGCAGCTCGCGCAGCAGTAACGGTTGATGAACAAGTTGCATCGTGGGTTCAGTAGCCGTGGAGTTGATCTTCGGGAAAGCGTCCTTCTTTCACATCCTCTACGTACTGCCGGATGGCACCGGCAATACTGTTGTTAGCGGCTAGGAAGTTTTTTACGAAGCGCGGTGCTACCCCACTGTTGATGCCCAGCATGTCGTGTAAAACCAGCACCTGACCAGAGCAGCTTCGTCCGGCGCCGATGCCTATAACAGGAATAGACAAAGCTTGCGTCACCTGTGCGGCAACTTCGGCAGGAACCAGTTCCAGCACCAGCATCTGCGCGCCGGCCTTAGCAAGGTCACGTGCTTGCCTGAGCAACTGCTCGACCGCCTCTTCGGTGCGTCCTTGGATGCGGTAGCCGCCTAATGCATGCACAGACTGGGGCGTGAAGCCTAAGTGTCCACAGACGGGTATGCCACGTTCGGTCAGAAACTCCACGGCCGGGATTGTCCAGTCACCGCCTTCCAGCTTGACCATGTGAGCCCCGGCCTGCATCAGGGTTACAGCGTTTTGCAGGGCCTGAGCGGGGGATTGCTGGTACGAGCCAAAGGGCATATCAGCCACGATCCAGGCCAGGCTCGCGCCTCGTGCTACGCACCCGGTGTGGTAGGCCATATGGTCGACGGAAACCTTGAGTGTGGAACGTTCCCCACCCACGACCATGCCGAGAGAGTCACCTACCAGGAGCACGTCTACGCCGGCTTGATCGAGTAATTGAGCAAAGGCGGCGTCGTAGCAGGTAAGAACAGCAATGTTCTCACCGGCGGAATGCATGGCGTGCAGGCGATGCAAAGTCATGGGTTTTCGAGCGTTCATAGGGTGAATGTTGCAGGAAGTTGAGGCTGCCGGCTAGGCCTAGAGGGCTCGGAAAGGGCCTGCCACAAGGATTGTTAGGGGCTGGTATGCTGGCTGGGTGTCTTTTTGCCGATTTTCCGCCGTTCTTCGCTGACTAAAACCAGTCTCTGGTAGGTGAATGTCTTTTATGGTCCTTACCTTGATTACACTTTTAGCCTGTGCCCTTTTCATCTACTTGGCCTGTGAGTATTTCGTTAATGGTGTGGAGTGGTTGGGATACCAGCTGGGTATACAGCGCAGTGCGGTCGGCACGGTCTTGGCGGCCTTTGGTACGGCCTTACCTGAAAGTGTAGTGACTTTTGTGGCTGTGGTTTTAGGCCGATCACCGGACCAATCTCAGATTGGTATCGGCGCGGCCATGGGCGGACCGCTGGTCCTGGCTTCGATCGGGTACGGCGCGGTGGGCTTAGGCTGGCTGTATTATCAACGCGGCACCTTGGCTTCGTGGGTGACCTCACCCATCCAAGCGCGATTAGCGCGTGAGCAGAGATGGTTTCTTTTTGCATTCGCGATAAAAGCCGGGCTCGGCCTGATTGTCTTTAGCCTGAAGCCTTGGGCAGGGGTCTTACTTTTATTGTTGTATGGGATTTACGCCTACGACCAAATGCGTAACCCCTCCTCACTGGGCGAGGAAAACGATGAGTTAGAGCCCTTAATGCTCAGGCCAAAGGAGTCTAGTCCGTCTATAGCTTGGTCACTATTGCAAACCGGGTTGGCACTGTTGGTGACTTTTATAGCGTCCTACGGATTTGTCGGGCAGCTGACTACGCTCGGTCCAGCGTTGGGGTTGTCTCCGCAATTAACAGCGCTACTTTTAAGTCCGGTTGCCACCGAGCTGCCGGAAATTCTCAACGCCATTATTTGGCTAAGCAAGGGCAAGGTGTTGCTTGCGCTAGGCAACGTTGCCGGTTCGATGATGATCCAAGCTACGGTGCCCAGTGCGCTAGGCTTAATGTTTACTCCTTGGATTTTTGATCGGTCGTTGCTGATCAGTGCACTGGTTACCCTAGTGGCCTCTGCCTGGTTTTGGATTTTGGTGCAACGTCATTTGCTAACGCCCGCTCGACTGGCCAGCTTTGGTCTTTTTTACTTTGTGTTCGCCGGCGCCGTATGGGCATGGGCCGGCTAGCCTTTAGGTAGACTTTCAGGAGATAACAATGAAAATGAGCGAGCCTGCCTCGGTCTGTTTAATTGGCGCGCCAACCGACGTAGGCGCTGCTGATCGTGGCGCCTCTATGGGCCCTGAAGCGATGCGCGTTGCGGGTTTGGCTGAAGCGCTCACTGCGCGTGGGTTAAAGGTCAGGGATGCTGGCAATCTCGCTGGCCCGGCGAACCCCTGTGCGCCGCCTATTGATGGCTACCGACATCTGGCCGAAGTCGTCCAATGGAACCGTCTGGTTCATGACGCGGTGTATGGAGCGTTGGGTCTGGGCCAACTGCCTATCGTATTAGGTGGGGACCATTGCCTAGGGGTGGGTTCGCTCAGTGCTGTTGCCCGCTACGGTCGAGAGCAAGGCAAGCGTGTGCGTGTTTTATGGTTGGACGCGCACGCCGATTTTAATACCCGCGAACTGTCGCCTAGTGGCAATTTACACGGCATGCCCGTGGCCTGTGCCTGCGGCTTTGGGCCTGACGAACTGACCCATCTCGGTGGGCACTATCCCATTTTACCCCCAGACGCGATTCGGCAGATCGGCATAAGAAGCGTTGACCAAGGCGAGAAGCGGTTTGTTCACGAGCAGGGCCTGGAAGTTTTTGATATGCGGTTTATTGACGAAGTGGGAATGCGCCAAGTGATGAAGATGGCACTGGCTGACTTGGATGACCACACGCACTTGCACGTTAGCTTTGATGTCGACTTTTTGGATCCGGATATCGCTCCAGGTGTGGGTACCACGGTACCGGGCGGTCCGACCTATCGTGAAGCGCAGTTATGCATGGAAATGATTGCTGATACCGGGCGCCTGGCATCTTTGGACTTGATGGAACTGAATCCTGCGCTGGATAAACGTAATCAGACAGCCAAACTGGCCGTTGATCTCATTGAGTCGCTATTCGGCAAAAGTACTTTGATGCGTGCGTAAGCGGCGGCTTTTCGTCCGGACAGGATCGGCGTGGCCCGGCGGCTCTGGTAGGATGGAGCGACGAATGCTTTAGTCCGAGCCGGCTCGTCAAGTCGTGCCGATTTTGTGTGCGCCGCAACAAGGGTATTGATATGAATCTGCGATACCGAACTCTCGCCACGTCGATCACGCTGTTGATGAGCCTGTCGGTGCTAGCCGATGAAAATCAGGCAGACAGGCAGCTACGCACGATCTATCAGACGGAGTGGAGTTGGCGCCAGAGCCAGTTCCCGGATAGCGAAGATACCAATCGCTCCGTACAGGATCACTTACCCCGAGCCGATTCGGCAACTCAGGCAGAACGAACGGCGTATTGGGAAAAAATTGCCTCGCAATTAACGGCCCTGTCCGTTGATCAGCTGTCAGCAGGTGAAAAACTCAATTACGACATCTATCAACCCGAGATAACCGCAATTCTTGCCGGCCAGCATTTTCGTAACTTCGAAATGCCCGTCAATGCTGACAGTAATTTTTGGTCCGATTTTGGGTATACCGCGCGCCGACCGTTTCGCTCGCTGACTGATTATGAGCACTGGATCAGCCAGATGCGCGATATTCCACGTTACTTCGCTGAGCAGACGGATCAGATGCGCGCCGGGCTTAAGCGTGGATTTACCCCCCCTAAGGTCACGCTAACCGGTCGAGATGCGTCGATAACAGCGGTGACAGATGTAAGCGCCGAGAAAACGTTGTTCTTCATTCCATTCACTGACATGAAAGGTATTCCGGCAGCGCAGCAAAAGCGTTTACGAGAGGAAGCCCTGCAGGTGATTCGTAACAGCGTTCAGCCTGCACATGCTCGACTGTTGAAGTTCTGGCGTGAAGAGTACGTCCCCGGCGCGCGAGTCACCCTCGCCGCGAAGGACCTGCCTGACGGAATGAACTATTACCGCGCTCAGATTCGTGAATACACCACAACCACGATGGAGCCGGACGCCATTCATGCGTTCGGTCTTTCAGAGGTTGCGCGGCTGCACGATGAGATGGTTCAGGAGATGAAGCAGACGGGATTTACCGGTGATTTCCCCGCCTTCCTTCAGTACCTTCGCAGCGACCCGCAATTTGCCGCCAAAACGCCAGACGAGTTATTGATGCGCGCGGCGTGGATTGCCAAGAGATTTGATGCGGTTAGTGCGCAGTATTTTGGGTACTTGCCAAGGGCCCGATTTGCCATCCGTCCGGTTCCAGCGGAGTTGGCGCCTTTTTATACGGCCGGTCGAGGTGGGGCGGAGGTTTATCTGTTGAACACCTACGATTTACCAAGTCGACCGCTTTATAACCTGACCGCCCTAACATTGCATGAGTCAGCACCCGGCCACGCTTGGCAAGGTTCGATCGCTCTGGAGCATAAGGACCAGCCCGAGTTTCGTCAGCACACGTATATCTCAGCGTACGGCGAGGGCTGGGCGCTTTATTGTGAGCGCCTGGGTCTTGAAATGGGTATGTACGACACGGCCTATGATCGGTTTGGCATGCTCGGCTACCAGATTTGGCGCGCCGCTCGCTTGGTGGTCGATACGGGCATTCATGCCAAAGGCTGGTCCCGTCAGCAAGCAATGGATTATCTGGCGCAATACACCGCGTTGCCCAGTCATGAGATCGAGACTGAAGTGGATCGGTACATATCATGGCCGGGTCAGGCTTTGTCCTATTACCTTGGCGAGACCGCGATACTTAAGCTGCGCGCTGAGGCCGAAAAGAAACTGGGTGACCGTTTTAACCTTCGCGCATTTCACGACACGGTGCTGGAACTAGGCTCGGTACCTCTGCCTGTCCTACAGGCGCGTATGGACCGGTTTATCGCCGAGGGTGGTAAGGGTCCGTATCCTGACTTGGAGTGAGTGTCATCATCGACATCAATGCCATGCATAAAAAACGGGCGTCGTCAGGGCGCGTGAATTATTGACCGAGTGAAATAATGTCCAACGCCTTAACACACTTACAGCGACTAGAGGCCGAGAGTCTGCATATATTCCGTGAGGTACTCGCGGAATGTGAGAAGCCGGTGATGCTTTACTCTATAGGCAAGGACAGCGCCGTCATGCTGCACTTGGCGTTAAAGGCTTTTTATCCTGCGCCTTTGCCGTTTCCCTTGCTGCACATTGATACGGGTTGGAAATTCCGCGAAATGTATCAGTTTCGCGATTCGATCGCTAAAAAGTACGGGTTGGAGTTGCTGGTTTATCAGAATGCCGAGGGTCTTGCTCAGGGCGTAAATCCGTTCACGCACGGCTCGCAAGTGCACACCGATATCATGAAGACTCAAGCGCTCAAGCAGGCGCTGGATCTTTATCGCTTTGATACAGCCTTTGGTGGCGCCCGACGTGATGAAGAGAAAAGCCGAGCCAAGGAGCGAGTTTTCTCGTTCCGTTCGAGCAGTCACCGCTGGGATCCCAAGCTACAACGGCCAGAACTCTGGTCGCTCTATAACACCCGCAAGCATAAAGGCGAGAGCATTCGCGTGTTCCCGTTGTCCAATTGGACGGAGTTAGACGTCTGGCGTTATATCGAGCAGGAAGCGATTCCCATCGTGCCGTTGTATTTTTCTGCCTTAAGGCCGGTCGTGGAACATAATGGCATGCTCATCATGGTTGATGATGAGCGTATGCCGTTGGGGATTGACGAGACGCCGCAGCTCAAATCGGTACGCTTTAGGACGTTAGGCTGCTATCCGTTGACTGCCGCTATGCTCAGCCAGGCTAGTACGTTGCCAGAGATAATCGCTGAGATGAGCCAGAGTAAGAGCTCTGAACGTCAGGGTCGATTGATTGATCATGATGCTATGGCCTCCATGGAGCAAAAAAAACAGCAGGGTTATTTCTAGAGCGGACTATGAACAGGCAAGAGTTAAATTCACCCCCACAGAGTCACGCTGCGAAAACGTTGCTGCGCTTCATCACCTGCGGCTCAGTGGATGATGGAAAGTCCTCCTTGATTGGTCGATTGCTTTACGAGACTCACGCGATCTTTGATGACCAGTTACAGGCGCTGGCCAGTGAATCCAAGCGTTTAGGGACTCGCGGTAGCGATCTGGATTTTGCCTTACTAGTCGATGGTCTGGCCGCGGAGCGCGAGCAGGGCATCACGATTGACGTGGCGTATCGCTATTTCGAGACAGCGCGCCGTAAATTTATTGTGGCGGATACGCCAGGGCACGAGCAGTACACCCGCAATATGGTGACCGGAGCCTCGACGGCGGACGTAGCGATATTACTCATTGATGCCCGCAAAGGGTTGTTGGAGCAGACGAAACGTCATAGCTATATCGCTAGCCTGCTTGGCATCCGGCATGTGGTGCTTGCCGTCAACAAGATGGATCTGGTGGGTTTCGACGAGCGTATTTTTCGAGATATCGAAAATGCCTTTCGCCAATTCTCCCGCGAAATGGCCTTTACGCAGGTTATTGCCATTCCGGTTTGCGCGGTAGATGGCGATAATGTTTCCAGTCGATCGCCCCGGCTGAATTGGTATCAGGGTGAGCCTTTGCTCGACTACCTGGAATCCGTCACGGTGGATCGTGGCGAGTTAGACGCACCGTTTAGGTTTCCTGTCCAATGGGTTAACCGACCTCATGCTGATTTTCGCGGCTATTCCGGGCAAATAGCCAGTGGCGTTATTCGGCCTGGTGACAAGATCAGGGTCTTGCCATCCGGTCGACAGACGTCTGTGGAGTCGATTGTTACCTATGAGGGCGCGTTGCCTGAGGCAATCGCAGGACAATCGGTCACGTTAACAGTGGCCGATGAAGTAGACATTAGCCGTGGCGATGTCCTGACTCTGAGTGATCAAGCGGTGGAATGCGGCGCTCAGTTTGAGGCAACCCTGGTATGGATGCATCAACAACCTCTGCTACAGGGTCGGCAGTATTTTCTAAAAATTGGCACGCGGACGGCGCTGTGCACGGTGGCTCCTGTTAAGTACAGAGTCAATATCCACACCATGGAGCACGTTTCTGCTGAACGGCTGGAAATGAACGATATCGGCGTATGCGAACTGCAGCTCGATCAATCGGTGCCGTTTGAGCCTTATACGGTTAGTCGGATACTCGGTGGGTTTATCCTCATTGATCGTTTAACCAACGATACGGTAGGCGCGGGCATGCTGCATTTTGCACTGCGCCGCTCTCAGAATGTTCATTGGCAAGCTCTGGCCGTGGATCGGGCGTTGCGTTCTGCACAGAAGCAACAGCGCAGCTGTGTGTTGTGGCTGACTGGGCTGTCAGGGGCGGGCAAATCGACGATTGCCGATATTCTTGACCAAAAACTTCTGCAACTGGGTCATCACAGCTACGTGCTAGACGGTGATAATGTCCGTCATGGCCTAAATAAGGATTTGGGTTTTACTGCGCAGGATCGTGTTGAGAATATTCGTCGGGTTGCCGAAGTCTCGAAATTGATGGTGCACGCCGGGCTTATTACGCTGGTGTCTTTTATTTCACCGTTTCGCTCCGAGCGCGAGATGGCGCGTTCCTTGTTCGACCCGGGTGAATTCATCGAAGTTTTCGTTGATACGACGCTGGCTGTTGCTGAACAGCGAGATGTGAAAGGTCTGTACAAAAAAGCCCGCGCCGGTAAGTTGAAGAATTTCACCGGTATTGATTCACCCTATGAGGCACCGCAGGCTCCGGAGATTTATATTGATACGGCGGTGTTAAGCGCGATGCAAGCGGCCGATTTGATTTTGAGTCACTTGCGTGCGGCTGGTTTTTTGGTAGGCCCTACGCCGTAAATAGCGGTAATCAAGACAGACCGGTGTGTCGCGAAGATCGTTAATTATTTGCTTAATTTAAGCGCGCCGGCGAACAACAGGCTGCTGATTAGTACGGCGGTTGCCACTATCCAATAAACGCTGTCATGGTTCTGTGCTGTGACCACGGCAGAGGCTATCGCCGGGCCGACTGCTCCGCCGGCCCAATGGAAGGCGGGAGCCAGTGCCACACCGCGGCCGGTCTGATCCACAATATTAATTGTGCTGTACTGATAGGTCATCGAGATATTCCAGGCAATGGCATAGAGCACGGCTGACAGCGTATAGGCGGTCAGGTGCAGTTGCCCGGTCAGCAAGATCATCGAGACAATGATAGTGAGCGCACTGCCGATAATAGGCAGTAAAAAACCGCGCCGGTCCCCTAGCCAGTAGGCCAGCAACACACCCGCCATGCTCAGCACTACACCCAAGGCCAGGGCATTAGAGGTTTGCGAGAGGCTTAATCCCGCTGTGGTACCGATGCGCTCAATGTAGGTCCAGTAGGCACCGATATTGACGTAGAAGACAAAGCATCCGGCTAGGGTGAGAATGACGGGCAGACTCATCAATCGAGCAGGGGCTGTGTCTGAGCTCGTTACGCGCCCCTGGGTCGGAACCCAGCGAGCCAGGATCAGGCCGAAAAGACAAAGCGTGGCGAACAGGATCAGGATAGAACGGGTGCCGTGATGAATCAGGAACGGTCCGGCGGCGAGCGCAAAGACCTGGTAGACCGTCTGCGCCCCGACGGCATAGGCAAAATATCGGTCCGGCCGTTTGCCATCGGACAGGATAGTCAGGGACAGGGAGTACAGCGCTCCGCCACAGAACCCCACGACCGCTTGTAGGGCGATAAACGCGTAAGGATCCTGCAGCAGCAGGCCGGCCGCATTGGCGGCCAGTTGGCCTAACAGGGAAAGCACCGCCGCTCGCCGCCAGGATATCCGCCGAATCCACAGGCTGGAGGTCCCGGCAGCTACCATCGAGCCGATCATGACCGCGGAGGACATCCAGCCCCCTTCAGATTCGGTGTAGCGCCAATCCGTTACTACCGATTCGACCAACTGCGGCATGAGCAGAAAAGTAGCGATGCCGATAAAGCTGAGCAGGACTCCGGCGATCATTGCTTGGGTGTCCACTTTTTCTGTCCACGGTTCCGGGGGAAGGGCGCTCGTCGTGGGTTGCGGCATCGTGGTGTAGTCCGGTGGATTGGGCGCTGGCAGCCGGGGTAACGGCTTAGGAAGGCGAGGGTACTTTAGGGGCGGCGGTCTAGCATCACCAGACCCTCGAAGCGCGCTACGGGCTCCTCGTGCTGGTTGAAGGTGGTATGCCGAACGCGCGCAATGCCCATGGTAGGGCGTGAGCGCGAGGCGCGTAGCTCGAGCCATTCGGCCTGCACGCTCAGGGTATCGCCCGGGTACACCGGCTTGAGCCACAGCAGGTTGTCCACCCCTGGCGAGCCCAACGATTGCATCCCTTGTTCCTGCCAGTGGTCCACCATCATCCGCATGGTCATGCTGCAGGTGTGCCAGCCGCTGGCAGCGAGTCGGCCAAAATGTGTTCCGGCGGCTGCCTGATCGTCGAGGTGGAAGGGCTGTGGATCAAAGGCCGTTGCAAAGCGCAGGACCTCATCGCGGGTCACCGCATAGTGTCCGAAGCGCTCCACCAGACCGACCTGATAGTCTTCAAAGTACGTGGCCAAAAAACATCCTTATTACGGGTAAGGTCGACGCATTCAGTGTACCTGATGGCAAATCTGGCTTTGGCTTGCTTAAGCTCTAAACCCTAGGGGGTAAGAGTTGCTATAGTTTTCATTAATAAATCACTTTATATAGCAAATATAAATATTTGATTATAGTCATTATTATATAAGGCTTACGGCCTAAGATCAACATCCTGCAGTCGTCTTCTCGCAACTTACCTCATGTACAAATAGTCATTAAATTCAATGCTTTGAGTTTTTCCAAGTGATGGATCAGTCCACAGCAGTGAGGTTAATTAAAGTCATTTATTCAGAAAGTCGTCAACGCTTAAGTCGATGCGATGAATATTAAAAAAATTCGAGGTATTTGTTGTAAATAATTGATATTAATTATAATTATAAAGAAAAATTACCTCATGTCACGTCGCACTCGCCCGACATCGTCGCTTGGGCCACTCTGGCACCTTCAGAGATCGTCTTTGGCGATCTCAGGCCCTGTGCGTGCTGCACGCGCCAGACCTTGGTGCAGGCAACCGGCGGTTAGTCCACGGCGCAAAGGTCTTTAGGCGTCCGCTCGATGCTGATCTGGACCGGGCTCATCAGGGAGTTTTTAAACCTTGCTGATTTGTCGTCAGAGCCGACAATCGAGCTGAGGGGGTATTGGGTTGCCTTGTCACCGGGTCGGCGGCAGTGGCTTTATACCCGGCAGCCGCCTGCGGAGCGTGAGCGGCTTTCTCGGGTCTGCACTCATCTACAGCGATGGCGCGATCACGCCGGCTAATGAGTTGTCCCTAGCCAAAACGTCTAAGAAATGGCCCGGCAGATGGAAATCTGAGGGTAATAGCGAAGTTTGCTCGGCCTTAACGCTCAGCGGTTTATAAAAGCCGCGACCCTGCGTGCCTGAGATTGGTAGAATCGCGACGCGCAAGAAGCGTTGCGACCCGTGTCGGCGGCCCTCCCACCGGAGTCGCTTCATCCCCCGTGTGGATCCGACACGGCGCGGGGTGGGACATCCGTTTTTATCAACGCGACCGGTGCCTTGAGGCATCGGCGCTCTTAACGTTCCGGGAATTTTCATGTTATCGACCTCCAATCTTGCCATTCAGTTCGGCAGTAAACCGCTCTTTGAAGCCGTGACGGTCAAATTCGCTGATGGCAATCGCTACGGCTTGATCGGTGCCAACGGCTGCGGCAAGTCCACGCTCATGAAGATTTTGGGCAATGATTTAGAGCCGTCGGTGGGTGAGGTGATGCTGCAGGCGGGTTTGCGCCTGGGCAAACTGAATCAGAACCAGTTTGGTTACGAGGACGATCGCGTTCTGGATGTGGTCATGCAGGGTCACGCCGAGATGTGGGCGGCGATGAAAGAACGAGATCTCATTTATGCCAATCTTGAGGCGACCGACGAGGACTACATGCGTGCCGCTGAACTCGAGGGCAAGTTTGCCGAGTACGGCGGATACGATGCCGAGTCACGGGCGGCCGCCATTCTCATTGATGCCGGAATTGAAGAGCCGGCGCACAATGGATTAATGCGTGAGGTGCCGCCGGGGTTGAAGCTGCGTGTGTTGCTTGCTCAAGCGCTGTTCTCTAGACCGGACGTGTTACTCCTCGACGAGCCCACCAATAACCTGGATATATACTCGATCGGCTGGTTAGAACGTGCGTTGAACGCCTACGACGCCACCATGATTATCATCAGCCATGATCGTCACTTCTTGAATCAGGTCTGCACTCACATTGCTGACCTGGACTACCAGCAGCTGAAAGTCTATCCGGGCAACTACGACGACTTCATGTTGGCCTCTGTGCAGGCCCGACAGCGGGTAGAGGCCTCCAACGCCAAAGCGCGGGACAAAATCTCTGATCTTCAAGAGTTTGTTCGACGCTTTTCGGCTAACGCCTCGAAGGCAAGACAGGCGACTTCGCGCAAGCGGCAGTTAGAGAAAATCAAAATTGAGGAAATCCGTCCCAGCTCGCGACAAAACCCCTACATTCGTTTTGAGCAGGGAAAGAAGCTTTATCGCACGGCCTTTGGTGTTGAAAAGTTAAATTACCGGTATCCGGATACCGATGAAAACGTGCTGAATGACGTCAGCTTTACCGTGGAGGCGGGCGAGCGGATTGCCATTATTGGTCCTAATGGCGTGGGTAAGACCACCCTGATGCGATGCTTGGCCGGAGAGTTAATACCCAACTCCGGTACCTTAACTTGGGTTGAAAACGCTCAGGTCGGTTACATGCCACAGGATCCTCAGGCGGAGTTTGAAGAAAAGCTCGATCTGTTTGCCTGGATTTCACAGTTCACCGGTAAGGCTGATGACGATCAGCTTGTGCGCGCCACCTTGGGTCGACTGCTGTTTTCCGGAGATGAAACCAAAAAGTCGGTCAAAGTCCTCTCCGGTGGCGAAAAGAATCGGATGATTTATGGCAAGCTAATTTTGACCAAGCCTAACGTTATGCTGATGGACGAACCGACCAACCATATGGATATGGAAACGATTGAGTCCTTGCAGATTGGCTTGGAGCAATACCCAGGAACGCTGGTATTTGTCTCGCACGATCGCGAGTTTGTCGGTGGACTGGCAACTCGCATTTTGGAATTAAAGCCAGGCGGTCGGCTGTCCGATTTCCGTGGCTCTTACGATGAGTATCTTAAGTTTCAGGGTATTGATCCTTAAGGCGAGAGCCGATCTCATGTTGGGTTTGACACGGCTGACCGGCGGCGTAAATTCAAACGTACTGGGTAGGAACAAAAACATCGGGAGTGGCGCTATGTATCGCTCAATAATCTGGATGGCTTTAATGGCCACCTTAAGTGGATGCGGGCTGGGTGAGATGGCGGTGACTGGAGCAACGGTGGGTGTTGCTGAAGTAAAACAAGCCCAGGAAGCCAAGAAGACTGAAGAGCGCATGAAAGAGCAGCTGGAGGAGGCGAATCGCGTCGACGCCCAGCGCCGTCGCGCGGCCGAGACGGAAAACCAATAACTTATTGCAACATCGGTTGCCTTAGGCTCGGCGAGATGGCCCGTGGATGAAAATGGCGGGTGTCACTATCCCTGACACCCGCCATACGGTTTGAGCTTTATCGGTCTTTAGAAGCGGTCCTTCAGGGCATCGGCTAGGGCCGCTGCATCAATGACGCCTAAACCTGCCGCGGGATTGTAGCCGCGGGTCCCTTGGTAAAAGCCGTTGTCACCGTGAGCAATCGGCTTGATCACCTGTTGATCATCGTTGAAGCGGCTTAAGCGGTATAGCTCCGGATTCAGAAATCCGACGCGCCCATGAATATACTCCCCGATCAGTGCCGTAACGCCGTTTAACTGCGGCGAAACAAAGCTCGTACCGCCCTCTCCGGTGACTACACCCAAGCCCGTGGCACTGGACGTGTAAACCACGCTGTAACCGGTGTAAGGATCGGCGTTGGCCGAGATATCCGGCACGTTGCGGCCAGCGTAGTTGGCAGGCAGATCAAAGTAGTCGACAGCGGGTGCCGGTAAGTACTCGATTAGCGACTGCAAGGGCTGGCTATTTTCCACGCCTGGAATGCCCTGCTGATACCAAGGTCGGCGCCATTCCACGCTGACACCACCGCCACTACCGACCGGGAAGATGCCACAGGACAGCGGATCCAATTGCAGATACGTGCACAGCGGGTCCAGGTAACTCCAAGACCACGCTTGCTCCTGCTGAATCGTTACCGGAAAGCTAGGGCCATTCGGTAATGAAAAGGTCAGCTGCACGGGCAGGGTGGTACCGCCCGCTGCCGTCATGGCAGGATCACTGGCAGGATAGTCCACACTGAGCACTAAGCTAAACGCCGGCGGCAGCAAGTTTCGATTGACGTCGTAGGCACCCGCGTCACCGCTGGCACTAAACAGCGTTTGGCCCTGAATAGCTGCCTGGATGAAAAGCTCGTGCATGGCCTGCAGACTGCCCACCGTTTTACCGGTAAACGGATCGGTAACCGGATCGTTGTCTGCCGTATAGAACCATTCCCACGAGCCCCAGCTGGTCGAAATGGACTCGGCCTGATTAGCATCGATGGCGGCCGCGAACACATCCACGAAGCCCTGCGAAGTATTCGGTGCTTGGTACACGATGATTTTGGCTTTAGGTGCGATACCGCCTGCCTGTTCTACATCCAAGGTCGTCTCAACGGAACCGCTCGCATCACTGGGGGCTCCGGGACCTCCGTCCACATCGACGATCTTCAGCCGGTTGGGACTGACTTTAAGTCCTACTGCCTGCCAGTACGCGAACGCGTCCGAGGGGGTGAACGCGGCCAAAGTGGCGATAGCCAGCGAGCGTCCCTCACCGCTGATGCCTTTTTTATAAAGCGGATTTACATGATATTGCTGCGCAAAATCCTTAACCGTATAGGCTCCCGGTAAATTGCCGCTAGCCAGTGCGCCGGTTGACGCGGGATTGACGGTGGCCTTGATACCACTCAGGGTCTTCATTGAGGCTTGCTGCATATGGGGTGTGAATATGGGCTTGGTGCTTAGGCCAAAGACGCCGTGCACCAGGGGCGCGATATCCGCTGAAACCACAGGGTGAGTGGTTGGCGCCACGTAGCTGTAGGCGTTGTGCTGATCGTGTGCTGCCACCGCGAACTGATGAAGGCGGGTATTGAACGCTCGCTCCAGCTGATCCGTGGTTCCGGTGACCTTAAGATGACTGGTTGAAGCCCGCTCTACGGTAAGGCCGTAGCCAGCCAAGCGCGAACTGACTTGGGCGACGTCCGCATCTTTGGGAGCAAAAGCCTGACGAAACTCACTGGGTGAGAGGAACTGATGAAATTGCGGGCTTGAGCGATCGTAGAGACGCGCAAAGAGTTGTTCTGCACCGGCTGAGTCCGCCAGCTTCAACGCCACGGTGACGCTCATGATCATCGGGTGCGCCACAGTTGCTGCCGGCCCCCGGTCTACTGGCGTCGGTGCGCTACCGGTAGGTGGCGCCGCTGCTACCTGACCTGATACACAGGCCAACGCTAATAAGATGCTGGCGGCGAGCGCCGCGGATTTCTTTTTCATGAAGCCCCCTAGGCAATATTTTTATAAATGGTAACGGCCAATAATCGTTGGCAGTGCTCTGTTATACGCCCCGTTATTCACCCCCTGCAAGGCGGGCTGTTGATGCGCTGCAAACCCTCAAACATCGGGAAATAACCTGTTTGGGGGTCAGGGGGTCAGGGTGCACCTAGCTTCTTAGCGCAAGCGCTTGATTTCAGCTAGAAACGCATCTCCGTACTCGACCAGTTTTTTTTGCCCCACGCCGGTGATGGACAGCAATTCGGCATGGTTAGTCGGTTCACGCACGGCCATCTCTTGCAGCGTGCGATCGCTGAACACCACGTAGGCCGGAATATTGCGGGCGCTGGCCAGGGCTTTACGAAGGTTGCGCAGTCGATCGAACAGTTCCGGTTCACTGCCATCATCGGATGGAAGGCTAGCGCGAACTGGCAAGCCATCCATCGACAGGTCGTCCGCCTCATCGGCTCGTTCCCGCACAGCCTCGGAGGCCGGGTTGTGCCATTTGACGGAGCGCGAACGTGAGGTAACTTGGGCGAGTGAGACGATGTCGGTGTCCCGGCAGGTGCCACAGGATTGTCCGCACGGCTCGATGCTCTCCGCAAAATGCGCGGCTAGGCGTGCCCACAGACAACCGGTGGTATCGGCCAACTCAAACATGTCGCGAATCGCTCGGCGTTGTTGGTCGCCGACGCAAGGATCAGCACTTTGGGAACCCTCCAGCAGGCGATCCAGCGACATGACGTCGGCCCACGAGTAGAAGAGCACGCAATCAGCCTGGGCTCCATCACGACCGGCTCGACCAATCTCCTGATAGTAGCCCTCGATAGACCGTGGCATATCCCGGTGAATGACAAAGCGTACGTTCGACTTATCAATTCCCATACCAAAGGCGATGGTGGCGCAGACCACATCGACATCATCACGGCTAAACTGTTCCTGAGTTCGTGCACGCTGCTCGGTACTCATCCCGGCGTGGTAGGCCAGCGCATGAACACCCCGCTCGCTCAAGTATTCAGCCGTCGAGTCTGCGGCCTTACGCGACAGGCAGTAGACGATTCCAGATTGGCCGCGTCTGGCACGAATGAGCTTTAAAATCTGCTCGCGTACCGAGTCGCCCTGACCTTTTTTAACGGCATATAACTTTAAGTTCGGACGAAAGAACGAGCCGTGGAACTCCAGCGGGTCTTTTAGGGCTAACTGCCCGATAATGTCCGCTTTCACGCGGGGTGTGGCCGTAGCCGTTAGCGCCAGTACTGGCAGACCGCGAAAGCGCTGCTTTAGCCCCGACAGTCCGCGATAAGACGGTCGAAAATCGTGTCCCCATTCACTGATGCAGTGAGCTTCATCCACCGCTACCAGACGCAGGGGCAGGGTGTCCAAAACACGCCCTACTGACGCATCAATGCCCTCGGGCGCTGCGTAAAGCAGCTCATAGTTTCCCGCCCTGAGTTCGGCGATCCGCGAGCTGCGCAGGGCGGGGTCCAGCGTGGAGTTGAGATAGGTGGCGCGCATGCCTACGGAGATCATGGCATCGACCTGATCCTTCATCAGCGAGATGAGCGGTGAGATGACCAACGTGACACCGCCCAACAGACGAGAGGGAATCTGGTAGGTCACGGATTTGCCGGCGCCGGTAGGCATCACCCCTAAGCAATCTCGGCCCGCCATGACGGCATTGATAATGTCTAACTGCCCGGGGCGAAAGGCCGGGAAACCAAAAATCTCTTGTAACAGTGTGGTTGCGGCTGCCTCAACGCGTTGCGTTTGCTCGGCGCGTAGCCGATCGGCTGCTTCACGCAAGACCTGCAGGGTCTCCGGCGCAAACAGATCAGGCTTTTGCCGGTAAAGCGCTCTTAAGGCTGCGAGTTTTTCACCCACCTCGGAGGTCTCTAGGCGGGTGAGCGCCAGCGCTTGAGCAAATAACGAATCGACGGTGTCAGCCGAGATGGCATTCATGAAACTAGTCAATGATCACGAGGCGGTGAGCGATGCTACCCGTATTGGGAGCTGATGTCAGGGCGATCAGCGTCTCGTTTTTAACGCCTTAAGGCTTGAGGGCTGATCCTGCCTCGTAGACCACCTTGCCACCCACCAGGGTCATGGTAACTTTGGTTTTAGCGATATCTTCGGCGGCTACGCTAAACAGGTCTTGAGATAAAACAGCCAGATCGGCATTCTTTCCCACCTCTAAAGTTCCTACGCGGTCCTCGGCAAACTCGCTGTAGGCTGCACCGCGCGTGTAACTGTCAACCGCCTGACGAACGCTTATGCGCTCTTCTGGCGTGTAGATCTTACCGGCCAAGGGTTTAGCACCCCCGTTATTCGCGCCATCAAAGGGCTCAGTCTCAATCACCGCGGTATCCGGTGAGCGCCAGATCTGACGGGTGACGGCCTGCTGAATGTTGACGAACGGATCGTTGGGCCAGGAACAGGGCCAGTCGCTGCCAAAAGCGAGTGTGACGCCCAGGTTCAACAGCGTGTTCCATCGATCCGATGGGGTGGGATCGGCGGGATCGTAGTTAGTGCCCAGTTCACTGCAGCAGAACACCGGTTGCGCGCCGGCAATGACCGACAGTCGTGCCATGCTTGCAGCATCCTCATCGGTGACCACAAACGCATGCTCAATTCGTAATCGTCGATCTCGCGGTCCGTTGGTGCGGGCAGCATGGTCGTAAGCCGAGAGGATCATGTGCACCGAGTCGCCGCGCTGGGCGTGCGTCATCAACTGAAAACCCCGTCGGTCCAGCTCGAGCACCAAGGCCTTATAGTCGGCCGGGCGATAGACCAGCGGCGGTATCATGCCGCTACTGCCGTCGGCAAAGAACTTAACGAGGTTGGCCGATACCCATTCATCGTGAAAGCGCGATCGAGCACTTTCAAGGTCGGCCAAAAACTCCGGCGTTAGCTTGTGCGGTACCGCCACGGCGCCAAAGGCTGTTTTCGTACGCACGGTGAGATCGCCGCGGTCGCGTAACTGGCCGTAGAGTTCAATTTCCGACAGGTCGCCCGTTGCGTTGATGACACTGGTAATGCCGTTGCTGTTGAGATACGCCGTGGCGTGACGAATAAGACTGAGCTTTTCCTCCACGGTGTATTGAGCCAACACCGCCCGCTCGGCAATCTCTTGGGCGGCTTCCAGCAGCACGCCGCTAGGGTTGCCACTGGCATCGCGCACGATGCCACGCTCCTCGTCAGGGTCAGCTACGGGCTGCGTGCTGATTCCGGCTAGAGCCAGAGCTTTGGAATTGAGCCACAGCGAGTGCTCTGTGGAATTGTGTACAACGACCGGTCGATCACTGACGGCTCGATCCAGTAGCTGACGCGTCGGAGAGTAGGGCGGCTGCGAGCTAAAGTCTGCCCGACCGATTAACAGCCGTTCATTGCGATGGCTTTGCGCATAGTCTTTTACCCGATCGATCAACTCCTCGGGATGCTCAGGCGTCAGGCTACGCTCGGGAGTCGACAGATTAAATCCGGCGATTTCTAAAGCCCCGAATAAAAGATGCATGTGCGCATCGATCAGTCCGGGGATGACGGTTTGTCCTTTTAAATCGATGACGCGTACCGCGGCGGGTTTGCCAGCCAGTAGGGCTTTGTCCGTACCCACCGCGGCAATTTTTGACCCTTTAATCAAAAGCGCTTCAGCCCAGGGTGCCTGAGGATTGGCCGTGTAAATATGGCCATGGATCAGAAGCACAGGGTTTGAGGGGGCGCTGCTTGAAGCGGCAGACAGCCCCGGTAAAAAGCTGCATAGCCCGGTCACGACCAGGCTGCTCAGAAAACGCGCGGTTGTCATCATCGCTGTATTCCTAAAAAAAGACGCTTGATGCCCTACTAGAAACGCTGCCTAAACTGCAGGCCCGCATTGAAGGGGCGTAACGTGGCTACGCGTGGCAACAGGTAGCCTGTAGCCGGATCGTGCTTAGGGTAGGAGGAGGGATTGAAGTCGCCTAAGTTCGGCCGCGCGTTCGTCAGGTTGTTTGCGTATAGCGCAAGCTCACTCGACCCCCAGGTTAACCCCACACGCGCATTAAGCGTCGAGTAGCCCGCTCGCTGGATAGGAAAGCCCTGCAGATTGGTCGGGCTGGTCGCGGGACATGGAAAAAACTGGTAGCCGTTAGGATATTGCGACGCTGGGTAGTCGTTGGGTAACTGATTAGGCCCTACGTTCAGCTGGCAGGCCGCCGTACCTGAGTAACTGGAGCTCACGTAACTGCCATCCAGGGTATAGAAACTACCAAGCTCAGCCGTTACCGGGACGGTGAAGTTAGCACTCGCATTGGCGGTCACCTTGGGCGTGTTATAAACCGCCGATCCGGTGGGCTGCCAGTAAAGAACGCCGCGGGTAATCACCGCGTCCTCATAGCCTACGCCGGCATGCAGATCGAGGTCATGAGTGGGTTTGACGTTAAGCTCTAACTCACCGCCGCGTACTCGAGCATCGCCTGCGTTAGCGACCAGCGTGATCTGACTGACGGGCGCCACAATCGTTTGTTGGATGTTGCTCCAGTTCATCTGGAACAGCGCGCCGGTGAGGATAACTTTTCCGGAAGCCAGAGCCACCTTGCCACCGGCCTCAAAGTTTTCCACAAAGTCAGAGGTGAACGTGGTGGGCTGATTGGGCTTTTGATTGATGGCGGTGAAGAACGAGGCAGGACCCGTAGGCAACGGTACGCCGGCACCACCCGAACGAAAGCCCTTAGAGTAAGAGCCATAAACCATCGCCGTCGGACTAAAGCTGTATTTGACGGCGAGTTTGGGGTTGAAGCCCTGCTGATGCGTCTGCGGTACCGGAATATTCAGTTCCGAGAAATTCAACGAGCCCGCGGCAAATTCACGACCGGTTTGCGTCTGACTGTAATAACGACCGCCAGCGGTGAGCTCAAATTTGGCGATTTCATAATACAGCTCGCCAAACAGGGCCTTATCACTGTGATTATTCGGTTGGGCCGACGCCCAACCCAGAGCGGATCCGTAGGTAGAGCAGCTGGTGTCACCCACAAAGGTACGACAATAGCTTTGGGGCGTGCTGTTGCCATAAAAATAGTTGTTGGCATTGGTCGCACCGGCATCGGTGTTGAGCCCTAACTGTTGCACAATCGAGGAGCTGCCCGAGTTGATTTCGGTATTGGCAAAGGACCGGGACAGATACACACCCGCTACACCGGAAAGGCCAAACGACGTTTTATCAAAGCTCAACCGTGTTTCACTGGTGGTGCGCCGTGAGCTGACCACTTCAGTCCAGGCCCAGCCTTGATTATTAGCGGAGAGCAGGGACCCAATGTCAGCGTAAGGAAAGCTGGTGGGATCGGTCGCCGAGGAGGCTCCCGCCCAGTCGCCCACAAAGGCATCGCGCGTACCCTCACTGCCATCCTCAGTTTGCGTGGCGCGACGATCAAAATAGCTCAACGATTCGGTGACACTGTAGTTAGTGCCTTTGAAGGTGACCTGCAAAGAGGGAAGGTAGAAACGGTCGCGGGCCACTTCGTTGATGTTATTGGTGCGATTCATGGTCAGCGACGGAATGGAAAAATCCGGTAAAGGCGCGTAGGGCGCATTCCAGCCGTCGGAGTTTGTTTCCTGAGCCATGAAACGCAACGTGGCGTCTAACTGATCACTCGCTAACCAGCGCAAGGCGAGCGAGCCGCCGTAGGAGCGTTGCGCACCGTAATTGTTGACAGAGGCCAGAACGGCGTTGGTCGACGGGTCAACCGTGTTGCGGTTCAGGAACCCACCGTCATGACTGTAAAAGCCTACGACGCGGGCAACCAGTCGATCCTCAATTAAAGTGTGAGAGCCGGCAAAATCGGCCGAATAGTCCGGCGACCCGGCACCCGAGGTGCCACCGAGTTTAGCGCTGTAGTGAGCGTCATCCACGCCCGGCGTTGGCGCCACGGTGATGAGCCGCAGGTTGCCGCCCAGCGAGCTTTGGCCGAACAACGTGCCTTGCGGACCTTTCAAGACTTCGATTCGAGCGATGTCTACCACCCGTGGGTCTAGGCTATCTGGCACCGGGGTGTCATCGATGTAAACCCCGGTTGTGCCCACGCCGGATATGCCGCGGATGGCAATGGAATGTGAGTCCACATAACCGTAGTTCGCCGTGCCGTACGAAAACGTCATGTTCGGCGTTTTCGTTGCGTAATCGGTGAATGAACTGATGTTGAGCTTTTCTAAGTCCGCTTCGGAGAACGCCGTGATACTCACCGGCACACTTAACACGGTCTCAGACTTCTTACGTGCGGTCACGGTGATTTCTTCCAGCCCCGCAGGCACCGTAGCGCTCGCAGTGGCTTGCTCAGCTTGTGCCTGGACGCCACTCATCGGTAACAACGATGCCATGAACAGAGTCGCGGCAACGGCCGTACGCAGCCTGGTTGAGGCCGTGTCGGCGCCATAATGAGAGATCACGTTCGATATCAAAGTCATGAAAAGTTCCTAAAGTAGCATTGCCAATAAAACGTTAAGCAAGTTGGCAATCAGATGATTATTTTTCGCTAACGCCAAGCACCACGGAGACTGAGCAGTGGTAATTCACGTTGCTGTTGGCCATGCACCAGTTCACGTCGTTGTTCAGTGACAGACGGTACATAGGCTTTTCACGTTCGTTCCTGTTGCAATTGCACGCACCGCAGCTGGTCTTACCGCAGCAGTCGTTGTAAGAAACGATGTAGTCGCGATTGTCCGCCGGGTTGTGGCAGGTGCCAATCCAGGTGATCGGTGAGGCGGTCGTGCCGGGCGGGCAGGAGTTGGAGGAACCGCCGCAGCATGAGCACAAGAAGCCGTCGATGGCGCAGTACTTCCAGTACTCACAAGCCAGCGGATCATCGCTGGCTGCCTTCGCTGCCGGGGCGGCTTGTGCGCGGCTGGAGCGATCAATGGGCAGCAAAGGCAGAACGGCCGCTCCGGTGACGATTTGACCCAGACTGCCAAGCAGACTGCGTCGGGAAGTCTGCTGCGCCAGTGAGCGGGTGCGTCGTTCAATAAACTGATCTAACCATGCC
>CAIKMS010000027.1 GCA_903828595.1 uncultured Pseudomonadota bacterium
CAAGACTATGCTACAAGATGGATCTGGAACTACAATAACGAGCGCCCAAACATGGCCTTGGGCGGCATCACACCGAAACAGCGGTTGGCCATGGCCGCATAGATCTACTTGTCAAACCCCCGGAAAATGGGGGGATTACCGTAAAGGCTTAGTTTTGGTGACCAACAATAGGGCCGAATTCGCTCGGGTGCCTGGGCTTGAGCTTCAGAATTGGTTGGTCAAGGCGCCGTAGATCACGGGCTATTCGTTTTGTTGCCGTACCGCGTCAGACCGTCGATGAGTTTATTCCGGGTTGGGCACCATTCGAGAAACCGTTTTTGTAGTTGTAGCTCGACCCAATCGGCAAATTGGTCAATTCAAACTCTCGGCCTGTTAGCATCAAATTTCTTTCGCAACGTATCGGCGGATGGGAGTGCACGAAATAGCTGTATCTCCGGGCACCTATGCGTCGCGTACCTGGAACAGCCGAAAAATTTCCCTTTACGCCCTTCACGGATTTTCATGGGTGAGCTGCAAAGCCTGCATTTGAGATAGGCGTTGGCACAGCCGTTGACCGAGCATACTTTGTATTCGCCTAGATCCAGCAGTAGGTTGCCGCAGGCTTCGCACCCTCTGTCCGTGTGGTTACAACCGGGGAAGCGCGAGCAACCAAAGAATGTCTGGCTTGTTGAGTCGCGTCGCCAAATAAGATATCCAAGTCGGCAGCGTGGGCATGTAACGAGCGGTGCGTCCGGTTGAATCAGATCACCAGAGAACTCATCTCGAACGGTAGCACCTAACTGACAGGCGAGTTCCAATACAAACGATGATGCCGAGAACCGGTCATAAACCAGATAAACGCGGTGACGCGCGCGGGTCAGTGCGACATAGAAGACGCGACGCTCTTCGGAATCCGGAAAAGTTTCACGACGGGGCAGGAAAGCTTCTTGGAACGGATCTACCGGTTTCTCCGCCGGGAAACCGTGGCGACCGACCTTAAGTCCGACAAGGATGACAAAATCTGCTTCGGTACCTTTAGATTCGTGGATGGTCGCAAAATGAAGCCGCGTGCGTGGTATCGGTGACGCACCTGTCGCACCAAGCGTTTCGCGAAGAGACCCAAGTTCATGGTTATAGCGAGCTAAAACGAGAACCTGATAACGAGTTTGTCGACGCTTTTCAAAAGAGCGTATTCGATCCAAAATTAAAGCCACACTCAAAACCAGCTCGGATGAGGGGACGAGAGATATGGCCGGCTGACTGGACTTTTTTAACGAACTCAGCTGACGTTGTGTCTGTTCCGGATTTTTCCGAATAAATTTAGTTGCGGCCACGCCCAACCTGTCGTTGAAGCGGAATGTCATGTCCAGGTAGGTGCGAGCTCCTTTACCTATACGGTCCTCGAATTCCGATACATATCGGACATCGCTGCCACTGAACCGATAAATGGACTGCCAGTCATCCCCAACGCAGAAAAGCGTGGCTTCCGGCCGTGCTACGCATAGCGCGACGATCAGGTTCTTGCGAGCTTCGCTCATGTCCTGGAATTCATCTATGAGAATGCGCGTGAACGGAGACGGATATCGACCTTCTCGCACATAGCGGGTCGCTCGGTGGATCATTTCAGAAAAATCGAGATTTTTTTGGTCCTGTAAAAAAGACTCGTAGCGTGAGAGGACTGGCTCCAACAAGCGCCAGAGCAGGTCAACACGCTCGCGATCTTCACTAGGAATATCGGTAAGAACCGTCGAAATTCGTGAACGAATTTCTATGTCGCGGGCAAGACGAATGAGATTGGCGAATAATTCGGCCTCTTTGAGGACGACCCCGCGGTCTCGCAATAACTTCAGGCACTCTTTGTCAGATTTCGGATGCGCGCTTACCCCGGCGGCCTGAAGTCGCTCAAGCAGCGTCTGGAGAGCCTTGCCACTCTTAAACTCATGTGATTGAGTTTCAATCAATGTAGTGCCGCAAGTGGCGTGTAGCTTACGCTTCCACGCGACTCCCTCTGCATAGCCATAGCCAAACCACGCAGGTGCATTCCCCTGCGCGTTTAAAGCAAAGTGCTCAAGGTAAACGACAATCGGCGCCGGGTTGTCATCGATAGGTGAAACATTTACAGGTAAAAAGATCGTGAAATCCGGACTGTATTGGCGGAACCGTTCTGTGGCGGTGGAATGCTCGTAGGGTTTCTCGTATTTGAAATCAATGCCCTGACGGACGAGAAAATTTGCGATGAGAAGCTCCTCATGGCTTTTAACGAGATCTCCGCTTAGTGCCCGGAGTTCAAGAGTTCTCGTATAACGTTCGTAATCTTCTCTGGAATCGAAGGACAGTAGAGACTTGTAAGGCTGACTATGCAGAAATCCGCTCTCAATGTACGCGGCGGCGTAATTTGGGATCTCTAGCAATTTTTCGACAGTTTCAGAGACAAAGACCCGTAGTTTGTGCCCATCTTCAGCAAGCACGCTGACCGCAGGTTGTTTCCCCTCAACGGCGGCAATTATGTTTTTCCCTAGCGCATGAAAGGTATCAATCGCTACGTTCGAACAGTCGAACTCAGAATTACTTAACCCCGAGACTCTTTTCTGCAATTCCTTGGCAGCCTTGCGGTTGAAGGCAACGAGAAGAATCTCTTTCGGCTGGACAACCTTGGAAGCAATTAAGTAGGCTGCGCGCCCGATCATGACGCTGGTCTTGCCCGATCCTGCGCCGGCTAGAAGCAAATTGTAGTCGTCGTCAATAATGCAGGCCCGGCGCTGCAACTCGGTAAGCGGCGCCTTCTCTACGTTTGAGAACAGGGAGTCATAGTGCTCTAGGGTTTGCTTTATGAAACGCTCATTGGCTTCAGTCCGCGCAGCGTGGCCACGCGCAATCGCCTGAGCGAGCGCGGCGATGAGGGTGAGATCTTCACTACTAGCGATATCACGAAATTCGACAGTATCAACAAGCTCATGCGCCCTCACGCAGTCCGTTATGCAGCGATCAAAATAAGAGGTGCGGATAAATTGTGACCCATCAAGCAGGGAGCCGAGCCCGTTGATCGCTTGGCGTGCCGTCGCCGTCAGTTCTGCCGCACGCTTCTCGCGAATCGGGCGTTGCCAATCGACGAGTGCCCGGTGCCACACGATTGCCTCATGCTGGGGCATGCCGCGGATTACAACGGTACGCTCAGCCGTCTGAAAGGTAAGGTGTGACCAGATCGGATCTGAGGTTATCTTGATTCGGCTGAATCGCTCCGGCAGATTCAGTAGAGTTGTCTTACCGTCCAGCGTCCTCTCTAGGGTTCCGTCGCGCAGGGTAAAGCGATCGCGAGTTGCACCTCCGAATAGCCTGGCAAAGAGGCCTGCTTGAAAGGTATTGAAGCTCATTTGGGTTTGGCGGGTTGACGCGCGAAACGTTGGGTTAAGCGGTCATCGGTCACACGTCTAATGTCGGTATTCACATGCAAAGTGCCAATTCGTTACCTCTGCCGAGTACGTCCGAACCGCCTGTCGATTCTGGCAAAAACCCCAGGATGCTAAAAGCCCGGATACAGGGCGACTGGATGCTTTGGTTTCTGCATTGCATTGTCAATCTGACAATTAAAACTATCAAGAAATAATCCAAAAGCTTTCAGGATCACAAAATGATTCACTCACTGTAGCGTAACGGAATCATACCCTTCATCGGTTTAAGGTTTGTGTCTCGCTTGGCGCACGATGAGACTAAGCGTCACGATATGCACTGCTGCTATAACAAGATTGCTGATCACGACAGGATTGGTAAAGCTGCCGACCGAAAAAGGTGTCGTCAATTTGTAGATAACTTGAACCAGTAGCAAGGGAGCCACCTGCAGCGGATCTAGACTGAACAGTAGCGCGGTTGAGACCAGCAGAATGGCCCCGTAAATGGATAAAAGAATCCCCCTGGCAGCGGTGGCCGCGCCGTACACATCAGTAGCCCAGACTGCATGGGTAAGTAGGCCAGCGCAGACGGGGATCAGTACCAGTATGTTTAGGATCAGTGAAAGTCGAATCATGTTTTTCATCTGCAGTTCTTCCCCACATAACGGCATGATAAAGCTAGCATAAGGTTGTTAGAAGACCCTAAATGACCGCTTATAATGCGGTCAAGGGCTACACGCGGTAGGTGAGCTGTTAAGCCTTAAGGATTACAAATAATGGTTGCACCTGGCTATCCGCCTTGGGTCGTTTTGCATATCCCTCATGACTCGACTGAAGTCCCCGCAGACGTCAGGTCACAGTTTCTTTTGTCGGATACGGAGCTGGATATTGAAATCGCGCGTATGACGGATCACTTTACGCATGCACTGTTTACCGCCTGCGTGGGTGAGGCTACGGTAGTTCGCGCACCGGTTAGTCGTCTGGTTGTCGATGTGGAGCGGTTTGCCGATGACAGGCTTGAGCCTATGGCTTGTCGTGGTATGGGCGCTATCTATACCGTCACATCGAATCTTAAGCCGCTGCGTAGAGCTCTAACGCCAACGGAGCGGGAAGGGCTCATGCGACAATGGTATTACCCGCATCACGAACGGTTAGAGGCAGCCGTGGCTGACGTCGTTGCCCGCCACGGACGCTGTCTTGTGATTGACTGTCACAGCTTTCCGAGTGTTGCACTTCCGTACGAGCAGAGAGACGTGGCTATTGTGCGTCCCGATATTTGCATAGGATCCGATTCGTTTCATACGCCTGCCCTTCTCGAGAGGGCTTTTGTAAACGCATTCGAAGGTGAAGGCTGGCGGGTCTCTTTGAACGATCCTTTTGCTGGTGCTCTGGTTCCTTCCAGTCGTTATCACAAGGATGAGCGGGTCATGGCTGTGATGGTGGAGGTTAACCGGGGTCTTTACCTTGATTTAGAGCCTGTGCGGCGCTCACTGGATTTTGATCGTGTTGCAAAAATGATTTATGAATGTGCCAGCCACGCTATTGAAAGCTTTGTCTGTAAGCCATAGCTATCAGTAATGGCTTAATGAATTGACCGAGCTGATGCTTTGCGCGGTTGCCTTTTGCATTTTTTGATCGCCACAACCGATCACTTTTTAGGCGAGGATGGCACCGATGACGCCTAAGGTGCTTAGGTTTGGGTCTTGAATCGATGGGTGCTTATGGGTGGTCTGTCCTGCTGCTGACAGGCAGCCTGATTCTGGTGATCTTGGGCGTTGGCTGCACTTCGCAAAATCAGGCATTGAGTGCCAAGAGCGAGTAAACCACGGCTTAGTCCCGGACACAGATCTTACTAAGGGAAATGCGCATGATCACTATGCCTTCGTTGTTTATCTCGCACGGTGCGCCAACCTATGCTCTTGAGCCAGGTCTGGCCGGTGCGCAACTGCGTGCCCTGGGCAAGGCCTTGGGTAAGCCACTAGCGATCGTGGTGATCTCCGCGCACTGGATGACGCGGGAGGTTGAAATCACGGCCGCCCAGCATCCGGATACGATTCACGATTTCTCAGGCTTTCCTCGGGCGCTTTATGCGTTGCAATATCCGGCCTTGGGCTCTCCAGCATTGGCGGTACGGGTCCAAAACCTACTGCAATCCCAGGGAATAGCCGCTCAACTCGATGCCCGTCGTGGCTTGGATCATGGCGCGTGGGTTCCGCTACTTCATCTTTATCCCGATGCTGATGTACCGGTAATCCAAGTATCCTTACCTGTTGACGCTGATGCGGCGAACGCTTTTGCCTTAGGCCAAGCGCTTGCGCCGTTGGCGCAGGAGGGTGTGCTGGTCATTGGCTCGGGGAGCCTCACCCATAACCTCTACGAGGTTCGCTGGGGCCAAGCGCAGGCGGAGTCCTATGCGCAGGAGTTCTCTGCCTGGGTGCGCCAAGCGGTGATTGATGGCGACACGACACGCCTGGTGCAGAGCCTTGCGCGCGCTCCTCACGCCCAGCGTGCCCACCCGACCACAGAGCATTTCCTGCCCTTGCTGGTGGCTGCGGGAGCTGCCCGCTTGGGCGGTGCAGTCACTGTGCTTGATGGGGGCATCAGCCACGCTGTGTTATCGATGGAGTCCTATGTGTTTGGTCAGACGCTTACTATCGAGGCGCGAGATTACGAGCCGAAATAACAGTTTCGAAGGTACGGGTAGACCGTCAGTCGAGTCACCCCAACGACTACTGAGTTAGGGAGGTCTGGGCTCGTCTTAATCTTGGGTCGACCTTAAGGCGCTCGTTGCCAGACCTGGGTACGATAAAATGGGCCTATGAACCCACGCACTAAGAGCGATTTGCCATCGTCACTGACGCGCAGTTTGAGTCGGTAGGTTTTGCCATTGTCGGGATCTAATATCTGTCCACCCTCGTACCAGGGTGAGTCGCTACTGGCCTTACCACCACGAATAATCTCCATGCCTATGATGGGCTGATCTTTACGATCATCGGTGCATAGCGTGCAGCGCCGGGGGGCGGGTGGTGGCTCTTTCAGGCTTCGCAATACGCTGCCGCTGAGTTGATCGTTCTTTTTTACGATACGAACTTCCGCCTTGGGTTGACCGGTCTGGTCATCCACGGTGCGCCATACGCCTTCGGGTGTGTTTTGTGCCTGCGCAACGCCGGTGATCGCCATCAAAGCCAAAGCCAAAACCATCGATGTTTTCATTGCAGGTCCCTACAGATCGGTGCGTTAGTGTTGCTCAGATAACCTCTGTTTTAGCACAGTCTGGGTAGCTTGCGAGACCAACTATGTCCATGCTACAAGCAATGACAAAATCTCGCATTTAAAGGAATAGCGCGTGAAAAAGATCAGTTTGGCCTTATTGAGTGGGGTGCTGCTGCAGGTCGGTGGGTGTGCCACGATTACGCGAGGCACCACCGAAAATTTGGTCATCCAAACTGAACCGGCTAACGCGACGGCGACGCTTTCCAGCGGGCATATCTGTAAAACGCCATGCACTATTGAGTTGAAGCACAAAAACGATGTGCACGTGATCTTGGAAAAGGCGGGATACGAACGGGTTGATACGGATGTGAAGTCAGAGATCGCAGGTGCTGGTGCTGCTGCTATGGCCGGCAACGTGATTTTGGGCGGCATCATTGGCGGCGGTGTGGATATGATTACCGGCGCCACTAAACGACTCACGCCTAATCCCTTGGTGGTTAAACTCGATCCCATAGTCGCCGTACCAGTGCCTGCCGCTGCCTTACCGGTGGCTCCAGCATCTATGCCTCCCGCAACCACTGCTCCCGCATCGGCTGCGCCAGCGGCGGCTGTTCCAGCCGGTGCGACGTCCGTGCCTAGCACGCCCTAACGTCCTGGTTGACTGAGCTCAGATGCCGATCGAGCGGTGAGGCGATCACTGAGGCGAGCAGTTGGGCGATCAGTTGGGCGAGCAGTGAGTCACGTCGAGCACCGCAAAGGCTCGACGTTAATTCCAGCAGAGCCGGAAGATGGCACAAGTCCTGATGGCCTTAGGTCATTCCAGCAGCCAGAGCGCCGACGGCAAGGTGCTTTACTTTGAAACGTATCGGCTGCGTTTCGCCGATAACAACCCGTTGCTAAAGATTACGCCGGACAGTTAAGTGGTGCCCACCATCTTAGGTTGCGGGCCTATGGATGGCGAATAGACGGATGATGGGCATTCCTTAAATGCAGCTTAGGGTTTGGTTGTAGTGATCGTCATGCCGCTTAAACGGGCCACCGCACCTAACGTGGTTTGAGTGGTGTTTAGCCCTAACCGAAAATCATCGTCGTTAAACGTGGCGTACAGATCGGTGGGTTGATGCCAGTGCGGATCCCAACCCGCACCGATTTCTCGGCCGCGCTCGTTTTCCCGCAGACTGATCGCCGGTACCAGATCCATGAAAGGCGTGCTGTCCGTGTTCGTCATGTGCGGTCCCACGCTTGCTGGGTAGCGGCTGGCATAGGCCTCATTGGCGCTAAATAAAGTCCACGCTAATTGCTGTGCTTCGGCCGCGTATTTAGAGCGCGACTGAAACTCAATGTTGATATCGGCCTCAGCGCGCTGATGCGCCGATACGCCACGGTGAGCTATGGGCATCCCGTGATCAAACAACACCATGTCGTGCTGAATCATTCCCAGCCAACGTGGTTCAGGATACCGGCCCGAGCCCACCGGATCTTCCTTGCCCTGAAGTGCGAAGCGTTGGGTCGCGTAGGCGCGCGCACCGTTTAAGCCCGTCTCCTCGTTGTTCCAGAAGATAAAGCGAATGGAGCGGTCGGTTTGTACATCGGGGGCGGACAGCACGCGCGCTAACTCCATAACCAGAGCGGTACCCGATCCGTCATCGTTAGCGGCCTCGCCTAGTCCGATGCCGTCCATGTGAGCACTGACGATATACATCTCATCGGGGTGCGTGGTGCCTACCTTGGTGCAATAAACTTCCTCGCGGGCACCGCCGACGCTGTGCTGCGCGTTCAAAGCACGCAAGGCGGCATTGGGTTGGCGTTGCGGATCGGTGTTAACCCCGGTGGCCGAGCGGACTCCGCGATAGCGGCCGCCACCTACCGCACTGTCCGCACGATGCTCTATGGGTGGACCGCTGGGGTATTGGGTCTCATCGGGATAGTAGGTATAGGCTAAGCGTTCGGTGTTGCTACAGCCGTAGCGGCGTAACTGACTTTCAATCCAGTCAATCGCGGCGCGATTGCGGTCCGTGCCTTCCTCACGGTCACCAAACTTCGTTAAGCCTTTGAGCGTGGCCTTAAAGCGCTGCAGATCCAGTCTATCGACTAAGGTCTTGATCGGGTCGGGTGGGGGTGTCGAGGCCGGTGGCGCACTGGCCGCGAGGCCTGTGCTCGCACCCAGCCACACGATGAGTACTACCGCCATCATGGGCCTGTTTAAGGTCAACGCTTTCATCACACCGCCCCGGTTAAAAGTCCGGTGTTAAGCATAGAACAGCGATTGAAGAGTGCAAGTGCCTAAACGAAAGAGGGCCAGCGCAAAAGCAAAAGCAAAAGCAAAAGCAAAAGCAGAAGCAGAAGAGAAGGGTAAAAAGCAAAAGGCACTGACCATAAGGGCAGTGCCTTAAAGCCAGCGCTTTAGCGTGCGGGCGACTCAAACATGCTTTGCGGTTGACCACCTTTGCCCTGCAGTCGTTGCCAAACCCGGCGAACTAACTGCATTTTTGCGCTCAAAGGCGCTCTGCAGATGGCGATTTTGCGAATGTAGTTTTCCACGTGCCAATCAGCCTTAACCCCTTTAGGGAAAAACATGGTGCTGCCTACGCTGAGATGGTGTGTGTTTCCGCGTTGATCGGTAACGATTGCCGAGCCTTCCAGCACCGTGAGCACCTCATCGATGGTGTAGTGCCAGGTAAACTTGCCGGCGGTGCAATCCCACGCAAACGTCTCGGCGTCACCATCTTCGCTCTTATGAAGCAGGGTGGCGCGCGTCACCGGGTTACCTTCGGTAATCCAGCTGGGGTCCATGGGTGCCAAATCAACAGGGGTCACTGAGCCCGTGACACTGAGTACTTTACCGGATGACATAACTAGGTGGAGTCCTTAGCGCAGGTAAGGTGGAAATTTAAGATGAGATCCTAAAGCAGAAGTTTTTGTCACTTCTTCACATTGAGTCTCATTTTGCCTTCAAGCCCCCCAAAGTCTCGCCCGACGACAGATGCCGCGGCGGCCAGGCTTAGCCAAACGGTGCGTTTAGGGCGTGTTGCGGTTCAGTAAACCAGGCCGCGCCGTCAGCGGTGACGTACAGGTGATCTTCCAGACGAATTCCAAACCGATCCGGCACCACAATCATCGGCTCGTTGGAAAAGCACATACCCGGGGCCAGCGGGGTGGTATCGCCGCGAACCAGGTACGGGCCCTCGTGAATACTCAAGCCCACACCGTGGCCGGTACGGTGAGGCAGGCCGGGCAGGCGATAGTTGGGACCTAAACCGTGGGATTCCAGCACGGCTCTGGCTGCAGCATCGATAGCCTCACAAAGGACTCCGGGTTTAACAGCGGCAAAGGCTGCGGCTTGCGCCGCTTTTTCAACCGCCCACAGGTGTTTTTGTTCGGCCGTGGCCTCACCAAATACGTAGGTGCGGGTGATGTCTGAGTGATACCCCTCGATCTGACAACCTGTGTCGATCAGCACCAGTTCATTCAGGGCTAAATATTGCTCTCCGGGCACGCCGTGCGGATAGGCCGTGGCGATCCCAAACTGAACCGCGCAGAAGGTGGAGCCGTTGTCAGCCCCCAGCGCTCGATGCGCGGCATCGATAAAGCGCTTTACTTCCGTAGTGCTGATGCCTGCGCGCAGGATGCGCGCGGCGTGGCGATGCACTTCTAAAGTGAGTTGTTTGGCGTAGCTTAAGCAGGCCAGTTCGCCCGCCGATTTAATGCCTCGGCAGCCGTCGATGACGCTGGCTGCGTTACGTAAATGCAGATCCGGATGGGCCAGCCTCAAATGATCGGCGCAGGAGAAAGCCAGCTGCGGATCCAGGCCAAGGTTAAGCCATCCGTGAGCTTTTAAGTGCCCGGCGAGCACCTGCTCGGGGCGCTGATCCTCCTCCCAGAGCAGGGCCTGGACGGGAACGCTTAAGCTGGCCTTGAGTGATCCTTCTTCAAAGGCCGGGCATACCATGACGGGGTCACCGTCCACCGGCAGCAGTAACGCGACCAACCGCTCGGTCGGCCCCCAGCTCAGCCCGGTGAAGTAGCGCAGGCTGGCCCCGGCGTTGATCAACAGCGCATCCAGACCCTGGGCTTTGAGCAGTTGGCGGGCCCGATCCCATCGCGCGAGGCGCTCGCTGACCGAAATCGCCGGTGGCCGAGGCAAGGACGGACTTAAGCTGGCCAGTTCGTGTTCGGCGGACGAGCCGCCTAAAGACAGATTCATAAGAACTCCCGTCGTTGAAAGTTAAAGGCCAGGCAGCAATGGGCGCTTTTAGCCAGCAAAGCGCTCGATATCAAAAGGTTTAAGCCCCTCGCGGTGAGCCGGGTCTAACCAGGCTAGGGCAAGTCGCTGTGCGGTGACCGCCGCCAGCGTTAACCCCAGGTGTTGATGACCAAAGGCATAGGCCAGTCCCGGGTGGCGCCGGCTAAAGCCGATGGCCGGCAGGTAATCCGGCAGAGTCGGTCTGGCGCCCATCCACTGGCTGACCGGACCCTCAAAGCGTAATCCCAGCTCCTGCAGATGCCGGTGCAGGCGTCGCCACTTACCCGGGTCGGGCGGGGAGCTAGCGCGGCCAAATTCAACAAAGCTCGCCGCGCGCGTACGCTGCCCAAAGCGGGTGATGATCAGCGAACGGTCTTCAAAGACCACCGGGGTGGTGGCATCCCAGGCCGGGATCACCCCCTCCACGTGATAGCCGCGCTCGGCGATGATCGGCGTGCGATGCCCCAGCGTTTGCATCAAAGCACCCGAGCCCACGCCGCCACTGATTAGTACCTGGGCATAGTGCTGTGCGGCTAGCTTTGAGCTGTGCACCACAAAGCCTTCACGACTGGCCTCAATACGGGTCACTTGGGTGTCTAAAGTTACCACCCCTAAGCGGTGCAACGCCTGTTTAAGTGAGTTTATAACATCAATAGGATCAGAGACTTGACCGGTATTATTAAAGTAAATTCCGGAATGTATATCCCCCGATACCCGCTTTTGCAGTGCGCTCAAATCCTCGGCCTGCAGTGGCATTATCCTCGCCCGACCGATGGGGGTTTGGGCCCATTGGCGTTGTCCGGCCGCCGCCGTTGCGGCACTTTCCCAGACGACAACATGGCCGTGATCTTGCACCAGGTGCGGCATATGAAGGTCACGCGCCAATTGCGCCCAGGCGCTTAGGGCGTCGTCTAGTAACCCGCTCAGGGCTTGTGTGCCGGCCTCACAGGTGGCCGGGCGACAGGCGCGCAGGTAGCGCCACGCGAAGGGCAGCCAGGTGGTTAAGTCCCCCGGTCTAAAGGCTAAGGCCCCACCACGCCAATACAACCGATCCCAGGCGCTACGCAGTGCGGCGGGCGAGGCGATGGGGACGACCTGTTCGGTGGCAATGTGCCCGGCGTTGCCCAAGGAGGCCGGCGGCGCACCGGAGGCGTCGTTGAATAAAGTCACCGCGGCACCGCTTTGGGCCAGCCTCAGCGCGCAGGCCAGACCCACGATGCCAGCGCCCACCACGGCGATTGGTTTTCCGGGACTGCCGCTTACGTTAGCATGCCAATTCATAAGACCCATCGTAACCGATCAACCACAAGGCGCAACTCGCATGACACCCACCTGGAAAGGCGTTTACCCGGCAGCGACCACCCAGTTCACGCCGGACTTAGACATAGACTATGCCGCCACCCAAGGCGTGCTCGATGCGTTGGTGCGTGATGGGGTGCACGGCTTGATCATTATGGGCACCTGTGGCGAGAACAACTCGCTGGAGCCGGATGAAAAGCGCGCGCTACTCAAGGCAGCGGTAGAGGTGGTCGACGGGCGAGTGCCGGTGGTGGTGGGCGTGTCGGAGATGACCACGCCGCGCGCCGAGCGCTTCGCGCACGACGCCCAAGCCTTAGGCGCTGACGGACTGATGGTGTTACCGGCCATGGTGTATGTGCCCACTGAGCACGAACTGGAGACGCATTTTCGCCGCGTCGCGGCGGCATCAGCGCTGCCAATCATGCTCTACAACAACCCGCCGGCTTACCGCGTGTCCATCACTTTACCGGTACTGCAGCGGCTCACCGATGTGCCGACTATCGTGGCCGTTAAAGAAAGCGCGCCGGATACGCGGCGCTTCACGGATTTAATCAATGCGTTGGGTGATCGCTACACGTTGCTCGCCGGCCTGGATGATGTGGCGCTGGAGGGCTTAATGCTCGGCGCCACGGGCTGGGTGTCAGGTTTAACCAGCGCGTTTCCGCGCGAGTCCGTGGCGTTGGTTTCAGCCATTGATAAAGGCGATATAGTCACCGCACTGAGCATCTATCGCTGGTTCATGCCGCTACTGCATCTGGACGCCGAGCACGATCTGGTGCAGTCGATCAAGCTGGCTGAGCAGATCATGGGACGCGGTTCGGAGCGCGTACGCAGTCCGCGTCTGCCGTTGACGGGTGCACGCCGCGCGGCGGTCACCGCCATGGTAGAAAAAGCCGCCGCCAACCGACCTTCGTTGTCGTAAGGGTTAACGCCTCATGCGCCATACTTTTTTTTGTATAGACGGGCACACCGGCGGTAATCCGGTGCGCCTGGTTGCCGGTGGTGCCCCGCTGTTAGCCGGGGCCTCAATGAGCGAGCGGCGGCAGGATTTTTTGCAGCGCTTTGACTGGATTCGTACCGGACTGATGTTTGAGCCGCGCGGTCACGACATGATGTCCGGTGGGTTTTTATATCCGCCGACTCGACCCGATACCGACGCTGGCATCTTGTTTATCGAAACCAGTGGCTGTTTACCCATGTGTGGTCACGGCACGATTGGCATAGTGACCTTTGCCCTGGAAAACGGCCTGATCAGCCCGCGCGTGCCCGGACAACTGCGCCTGGAAGTGCCGGCCGGGGTGATTGATATTGAGTACGAGACTCAAGGCGCTAAGGTTAGCTTTGTAAAGATTCGTAACGTCGCCTCTTATCTGGCCCGGCAAGGATTGGTCATCGAGGTGCCGGACTTAGGAACTCTGCGCGTGGATGTGGCCTACGGCGGTAACTACTACGCCATCATCGAACCGCAAGGCGCGTATCGCGATCTGGATAGTTTGGGGGCCGCGCAGATTTTACGTTTTAGCCCCATCGTGCGGGCCTTGGTTGCCGCGCAATACACCCCGGTGCATCCACAGGATTCCACGATTTGCGGGGTGAGCCACGTGTTGTGGGCGGATAAGCCTAAAGGGTCCGGGGCGGACGGGCGCAACGCGGTGTTTTATGGCGAGCGCGCCATCGATCGCAGTCCGTGTGGCACGGGCACCTCTGCGCGACTGGCGCACCTGCAGGCCACCGGGCGCCTTAACGTCGGTGATCGTTTTGTGCACGAAAGTTTTATCGGCAGTCGCTTTATCGGCTGCGTTGAGGCACTGACAACCTTAGGCGATCAGCCGGCTATTTTGCCCTCGGTGCAGGGCTCAGCCATCGCCACGGGCCATAACACGATCTGGATTGATCAAGCCGATCCGTTCTGGGCGGGCTTTCAGGTGATTTAAGGCATGGAAGCTTTACGCATTAGCGGTTAGGGCAAGCCACGCTTTAAGCGAAGTTCGTTGACCTGCTAGCACCCCAAGTGTACCGTGCCGTGTCTTGAGCTGAGCGTTCCGATGTCGTTTAGCCCCGTAGCGTTTGACGGTTACGGCGGTGAGCCCTCGGTTGCGTCGGCCGCCCTGTTCAATGGCGGTCCGCGTCGGTTTCTCCGCGACGATTAGCCGTTTATTTCGTCAGGCCCGGAAGGGAGCAGCGAGGGCGGTGACATCGGGTGCCGGAGGGGTGCTGGCGCGGACCGCCGCCTTAACTGCAGGCGCCTAACATGAGTTATCTCGTTCTTGCCCGAAAGTGGCGACCGCATCAGTTCTCTGAAATGGTCGGCCAAGAGCACGTGGTTCGTGCGCTGACCCATGCGCTGGACTCCGGGCGCATTCATCATGCCTTTTTATTTACCGGCACCCGCGGTGTCGGTAAGACCACGGTCGCGCGTATCTTTGCCAAGTCGCTGAACTGCGAGACCGGCGTCAGTGGCAGCCCGTGTGGGGTGTGCTCGGCGTGTCGCGAGATCGATGAAGGGCGCTTTGTGGATTTGCTGGAAGTTGACGCCGCATCGCGCACCAAGGTCGAAGACACCCGCGATTTGCTGGAAAACGTGCAATACGCGCCGTCACGCGGTCGCTACAAGGTCTACCTCATCGACGAGGTGCACATGCTCTCGGCGCATTCGTTCAACGCGCTGTTAAAGACCCTGGAAGAGCCACCGCCGCACGTGAAGTTCTTACTGGCGACCACCGATCCGCAGAAGCTGCCGGTTACGGTGTTGTCGCGCTGCCTGCAGTTTCATTTAAAACGACTGACCCCGGTACTGATTGCCGAGCGCATGCGCTTTATCCTTCAGGCAGAGTCCATCGCCTTTGAAAGTGCCGCGTTACCGTTGCTCGCTCGCGCGGCCGACGGCAGCGTACGCGACGCCTTGTCGCTGCTGGATCAGGTATTGGTCTTTGGTGCCGGCCAGGTGCTGGAGGCGGATGTGCGATCCATGCTGGGCACCTTAGATCGCGGCCATGTCCTAAAGGTTTTAGAGCGCTTAAGTGAGCGTGATGCCCCGGGCTTGATTGCCGCGGCCCGTGAGTTTGCCACGCACGCACCGGACTACGATCAGGTCTTAGCCGAGATCGCCTCCTTGCTGGTGCGTGTGGCGCTGCTGCAAACCGTGCCGGACTCGCTGGAGGAGGGCATGCAGGAGTGGGAGCCCTCGCTGTTAGCGCCACTGGCCTCCAGTCTGCCGGCTGAAGACGTGCAGCTGTACTACCAGATGGCCCTGATGGGACGACGTGATCTGGCGCATGCGCCGGATCCGCAGACCGGGTTCGAGATGACGCTATTACGCATGCTCGCCTTTAGGCCGGCCACCGACGCGGCGCCCACCCCCGGCGCGGTAGCCCCGGCAGCCATCAACCGGCAAACAGCATCGACTAGCACGCGCACCAGCTCAGCCCGTAGCTCGGCCAGCCCGACGATAAGCCCGGCCTCTTTAAGTGCCGCGCCGTTGCCGCGAGCCAGCGCTTCGCCAGAAGCTGATAGTGCGGCTACCCTGGTTGATGAAAACGACTGGCAGTCCTTGGTAAAAGCCCTAAAGCTTTCCGGGGCGGCTTTGCAGCTGGCCGCGAACTGCGTGTTAAGGCAGCGCGAGGGTTCGGTGCTGCGTTTGCTGTTGGATCCGAAGGTGAGCTCGCTGCGCACACCCGCCTGCGAGGAGCGCTTAACCGTCGCTTTAAGCCAGTACTTTAAAACGCCGATGCGTTTGGATTTTGTCGCTGAGGATCTGCCTGCATCGGCACCGCTGGATACGCCGGCGCGACGGCAAGCCCAGGCGGTAGAGGAGCGGTTGAACACCGCGCGAGCGGATCTGGAGACTGATCCTACCGTGCGCGCCCTGAAAGATAAGTTCGGTGGCGCGCTGCAAGCCGATTCGGTCAGGCCGTTGCTGTAGTTTCGGTAGCGTTTAACCCCGTGACCTTGAGTGCAGGGGTCTTGGTTTGGATTTTTGAAAGGAGCCCAACATGAAAGGCGGTTTAGGCAATATGGGTGCGCTGATGCGCCAAGCCCAGCAGATGCAAGAGAACATGCAAAAAGCCCAGGAGCAGATTGGGCTGATTGAAGTCAGCGGCGAAGCCGGTGGCGGCATGATCAAAATCACCATGACCGGCAAGCACGAAGTGCGCCGGGTGGTCATTGATCCGGCGCTGGCGCTGGATGATCGCGAGATGCTGGAAGATTTGATCGCCGCGGCCTGTAACGATGCCGCGCACAAGGTTGAGTCGGCGGTGCAGGCCAAAATGTCCGGCGTGATGGGCGGGATGCAGCTACCTCCCGGCATGAAACTGCCCTTTTAGGCTAAGCATGCGTTATTCACCGGCTCTGTCGCGACTGATTGAGGCCTTTAGGCGCTTACCCGGGGTAGGGCCTAAATCGGCGCAGCGCATGGCATTTCATGTGCTGGAGCGCGATCGTGAGGGCGGCAATGAGCTGGGCGCGGCTCTCACCGCGGCGGTGAGTTTGGTGGGACATTGTCAGCGTTGTCGGATGCTCACCGACACAGACTGCTGCCCGATCTGCACCAACAGCAGCCGTGATGCCAGCCAGATCTGCGTGGTTGAATCACCGGCTGATGTGATTGCCGTGGAGCAGTCGGGCAGCTTTCGGGGCCGTTACTTTGTATTGATGGGACATCTGTCGCCACTGGATGGGATTGGCCCCGCGCAGTTGGGCATCGAGCGCTTGGAAGCTTGGCTGGATGAGGGTGGGGTGGCTGAGCTGATATTGGCGACCAACCCCACGGTGGAAGGCGATGCCACGGCGCACTTTTTAGCCGATATCGCCCGCCGCCGAGGAGTGGCGGCAAGCCGTATCGCTCACGGCGTGCCGGTGGGTGGCGAGCTCGAGTACGTGGACGGCGGGACGCTCGCTCACGCGTTAAGCGGGCGGCACGTCCTTTAATAAGCGGACGTGAACGGATGTGGGCACATGGCCACTCAGCATCCGGTTGTGTGGCAGGAGTAGGTTATGAGCGCGATCGTGGACATACGCCCGGTAACGGCGGCGGATTTTGATCAGTGGCTGCCGCTTTGGCAGGGCTACCAGGCGTTTTACAAAACCACCATCGCCGCCGAGGTTACCGCGGTGACGTGGGCACGATTTCTGAATCATCAGGAGCCCATGGGTGCCGCGCTCGCCTGGGAGCAGGGCCAAGCGGTGGGACTGGTGCACCACATTTTGCATCGCTCCTGCTGGACGGTAGGAAACTACTGTTACCTGCAGGATCTGTTTGTGGCCCCCACTGCGCGTGGCAAGCACTACGGGCGCGCCTTGATTGAGTACGTTTACGCCTATGCCGCTAAAGAACACTGCAACCGCGTGCATTGGCTGACTCACGAGTCCAACACGCACGCCATGCAGTTGTACGATCGCCTGGCGCAAAAACCCGGTTTTATTCAATACCGGCATCTGTTGCCCTAATCATCCTGGGGCGGCTCAGGCCCTACTGGAGCGCCACTCGGGCCTTACTGGAGCCCGACCAGAACCCGGGCGGCGATCGTGCTTTTAGCCGCCAGACACTTAAAAGACGAGATTTCCGCGAACCGGTTTTTTTAATTTCTAAGCCAGCCGATGGCTAGGCCAGTCAATGGCTAGACCCGCCGATCTTGGCATCAGCGCCCGGCGCTTAAGCCCAAGCCAAAGGCTAGACCCCTAAGGCCATAAGAGCCCTCTGGCCTCAAGGGCGCCAATCTCCCCAAGCCCAAAAGAAAAAACCGGCCAGTGCACAAGTCACGGGCCGGCTAAATAGTGTGGGTAACGCTTTTGAGCAGCAGATGCTGCCAATCACGCTAAGAAACAAAAACAAAAACAAAAACAAAACAAAACACAAACACACAAGACACAAAAAAGACCAGGGTGTCGCACTGACAACCTGAAGACACTTCAAGTAGCTGTGTCTCACAAGCTTGGTGCAAATCGTAAACACGAAGTGTTGCAGCTGTGTGTAATGTGTATGACACCGTGTAGCGATATGTAAATGCACAACGGATGATTCGTTAAATCAGTCAGTTACGTAAGAAAAAAATTCCACGAATTTCAGCCGGCCCCGGATTTAGCGTGTGGAACCGGTGGTTTTGCGCTCCACTACGGATGGCCATTGGCCTTCACTGAAGTCCTTGCCTAGAAGTATCCAGGCGAACGCGATGGGTCAGCCGGTGCGGCCTTTGCCTCTAGGGGCGTCTTTACGCGGTGGACCTTCAAAGCGAGCCACCAAATCCAGTAAGCGCTGATAAGAGCCGTAGCGGCGCGAACTGATGGTTCCTTGCAAAGCCGCCTCGCGCACCGCGCAGGCAGGCTCGGTTCGATGCAAGCAGTCCGCGAACCGGCATTGGGCGGCCAGGCGGGTAATCTCCCTAAAGCCCTCACCGATTTGGCGGGCTAACGGCAGCGGTGGGGCGTAGTCGCGCACGCCGGGGGAGTCGATCAGGCAGCCTCCGGAACTTAGGTGGTGCAAGGCCGCGGTGGTGGTGGTGTGCTTGCCCTCTAAGTTTGCGGCTGAAATCTCTTGGGTTATCGCACGAGCTTCTGGAACTAAGGCATTGAGAAGGCTTGATTTTCCAGTTCCAGATTGGCCCACCAGCACGCTGCTTTGTCCACTAAGTTGAGCCGCTAAAGCGGCCGTGCCCGGGTCATGGCGGGTCGAACAGGACAGGGCGGGGTAACCTAACTTCGCGTAACTTGCGATCTCTTTTTGCAGTTGCGGATCGGCCGCACCGGGCAGGTCGCACTTATTGAGCACGACGCCGGCCTTAAGTCCTGACCATTCCGCACCGGCGAAATAACGATCCACAATATCCCAGTCAGGCTTGGGCTCCGGCCCTACCACCACGATCAACTGGGTCAGATTAGCCACCACCGGTTCGGCCAGGCCCCGTCCGTTGAGTCGCTCCAATAGGTGCGTGCGCGGCAGTCGGCTGTGCACATCGGCCTGATCATCACCCTGGCCTGCGTAAGAAAACAGGACCCGATCCCCACACACCACCCTTAGTCCGCGCCCGTGCAGGCGCCCGGCATGGCGAACGCCGGCCTCATCCAGCACATCTAAGTGGCGGCCGTGGCTGGCAACCACCAGCCCCGTTTGTAAGGACGGCTCTTCACCCTTAACCGGCATCAGCCGTTCATCCGCGCCAGCGCGTTGATGCGTGCCAGAGCGGCGGGGTGAGAGTCGTGCCAGGCCGAGTACAGCGGGTCTGGAGTCAACGTAGAGGCATTATCCCGGTAAAGCTTCACCAACGCGCTGGCTAGCGCCTTGCCGTCGGCGTGGGTGGCGGCGTAACGATCGGCCGCGTACTCGTCGCGTCGTGACCACCAGGCCGACAGTGGCCCTAGTGCAAATAGATAAACCGGCAGAACCAAGGTGAATAGGGCGAGGGCTGCGTGGTTGGAGGGTACGGTCACCCCCAGCCCCTGATAAAACGCGGTCTGATGACCCAGCCAGCCTAAAGCCGCAAAGCCAGCGAGGCTAGTTGCAAACCCGGTGAGCAGTCGGGTGCGTACGTGGTTGAGTCGAAAGTGTCCTAACTCATGGGCCAGCACCGCCTCTAATTCGCCGGCCTCTAAGCGTTCCACCAGCGTGTCAAACAAGACGATGCGCTTGGTGCGACCCACGCCCGTGAAATAGGCATTGCCGTGGCTGGATCGCTTAGAGCCATCCATCACGTAGAGTCCTTCGGCGTTAAAGCCGCAGGAGGCCACCAAGTGCTCTAGACGGGTGCGTAAGTCCCCGCTGGGTAGTGGCTCAAATTTATTAAATAAAGGCGCGAGGTATCGTGGGTAAGCTGCTGAAAGAATTAATCCAAACGCCACCCAGACACCCCAAGCATACAGCCACCACCAGTCACCGGCGCTGGCCATCAGCCAGAGCACGAGCGAAATCAAAGGCAGGCCTAACAGGGCGGACAGCAGCAAGGCTCTGATCAGGTCAGCGACATACAGGCCCGGTGTTTGTCGGTTAAAGCCGTAGTGGGCCTCAATCTTAAAGGTGGTCCATAAAGAAAACGGCAGCCCGATCAGACTCATTAAAAGCATCAGGCTAGCCAGCACCATGACCCCGCCTAGCAGCGGGCTCCATGGGGGCGAGGCAAAGAGGGTATCCAGCGCGTTAAGCCCTCCGCCTAAGGTCAGCGCCCACAGCACCACCGCATCGACCAGTAGCTCCAGGCGCCCCAGCGCCAGCTTGTCCTGTACGTATTGGCAGGCCTTGGCATGATCCGCGACCTCGATTAAGTGGGCAAAGGGGCCGGGTACGGCGCCAGCGCCCGCGCCCACGGCGCGCGTTTGGCGAACGCTAAGCCACAGTCGTACGGCCACCATCAGGCCCAGGGCCAGCAAAAACGAGAAAGTCAGCCTGGTCATGCAAAAAATCCATCCGCGCCGCGTAAGAAAGTGCCACCATCCTGCCTATGCCACGCCACCCTGACAATCTCGCCTGGATTGATTTGGAAATGACCGGTTTGTTGCCACAGACCGATCGTATTCTAGAGGTCGCCACGGTAATTACCGACAAGAACTTAAACGTGCTGGCCGAAGGCCCGGTTTTGGCTGTGCATCAGCCCGAAGCGGTGCTCGTGCAGATGGACGAATGGAACCAGCGTACGCACGGCCAATCGGGTTTGATTGAGCGGGTACGGCAAAGTCGAATGGATGAGGCGGCTGTAGAAGCCCAGACCCTGGCGTTTTTCCAGGAGTGGTTGGCGCCGGGTGGCTCACCCATGTGCGGCAACTCGATCTGCCAGGATCGGCGCTTTCTGGCCGCCTACATGCCATCTTTAGAGGCCTATTTCCATTACCGCAACTTAGACGTCACCACCTTAAAAGAGCTGGCACGACGCTGGGCACCGCAGGTCCTTGCGGGTGTCGTTAAAAAGGGTACTCATACGGCGTTGGCGGATGTGCACGACTCGATCGCTGAGCTGCGCCATTACCGCGCGCATTTTCTAAAGGTGGAAAACGATCTGACATGAGTGAGAGCAACGTGCACCCGGTGCCAAAGCTTTGGCATAGCGGGGGTTGTCATTGCCAGGCCGTACGTTTTGAGGTGCAAGCACCGGCGCATTGGTCGTTGGTGGACTGCAACTGTTCAATCTGCCGTGCCAGTGGCTTTTTGCACCTGATTGTTCCGGCCGCTGATTTTAAGCTGCTGTCCGGGCAAGCCGCGCTGGTGGAATACCGCTTTAATAGCCGCCAAGCCCGGCATCTGTTTTGCCGGCATTGCGGTGTGAAATCCTTCTACGTACCGCGCTCGCACCCGGATGGGTTTAGCGTCAATGCCCGTTGCGTGTCTAAAGCCCGGATGACCGGCCAAACCGTACGCGCGTTTGATGGCGCGAATTGGGAGCAATCGGTCGAAGGCTTACGCGCCAGCACGTAAAAGCCCCGTCCACACCGGCGCGATGCCTCGCGCCGGCTGCTCAAAAGGGCTGCCTTTTAGCCGACCTTCTCGCCGGCTAAGAACATCCAGGTCTCCACCACGCTGTCCGGGTTTAAGGACAGGCTATCAATGCCTTCAGTCAGCAACCAGCGCGCCAGATCCGGGTGATCCGAAGGGCCCTGACCGCAGATGCCGATGTATTTGCCCTGGCGCTTGCAGGCTTTGATGGCCATAGACAGCAGAGCTTTAACGGCCTCATCGCGCTCGTCAAACAACTTAGCCACGATGCCAGAGTCTCGATCCAGGCCTAAGGTCAGCTGGGTCATGTCATTGGAGCCAATGGACATGCCGTCGAAGTACTGCAGATACTGATCAGCGAGCAGCGCATTGGTGGGCAGTTCGCACATCATGATCAGCTTGAGTCCGTTGTGGCCGCGGCCCAGGCCCTGAGCCTGAAGCAGTTCGGTGACGGCACGGGCTTCGGCTACGGTGCGCACAAAAGGCACCATGATCTGTATGTTGGTTAAACCCATTTCATCGCGCACGTATTTCAGTGCGCGACACTCCAGCTCAAAGCAAGGCGCGAAGCTGGGATCGACATAGCGTGAGGCGCCACGAAAGCCCAGCATCGGGTTTTCTTCGTGCGGCTCATAGTCACGACCGCCGATCAGGTTGGCGTACTCGTTGGACTTAAAGTCGGACAAACGCACAATCACCGGATGCGGCGCAAACGCGCAGGCAATCTGACTGATGCCTTCGGCTAATTTATCCACGTAGAAAGACACCGGGTCGGCATAGCCTGCCATCTGCCGGCGTATCGTTTCCTGCAGAGCCGGGGCGAGCTTGTCAAAGTCCAGCAGCGCGCGCGGATGCACACCAATCATGCGATTGATGATGAATTCGAGGCGTGCCAGGCCCACCCCTCGATGCGGGATGCCGGCAAAGTCAAACGCGCGGTCCGGGTTGCCCACGTTCATCATGATCTTGACCGGTATTTCAGGCAGCGAATCAAGCTCAATGTGCCGGTGATCAAAGGTCAACGCACCCTCGTAGATAAAGCCGGTATCTCCTTCGGCACAAGATACCGTGACCATCTGTCCTTCAGAAATCGTCTCTGTGGCATTGCCGCAGCCCACCACCGCGGCGATACCCAGCTCGCGGGCAATGATGGCGGCATGGCAGGTGCGACCGCCGCGGTTGGTGACGATGGCCGCGGCGCGCTTCATGATCGGTTCCCAATCCGGATCGGTCATGTCCGCCACGAGCACGTCCCCGGGCTGGACTCGCGACATTTCTTTGATGTCGCGAATAATGCGTGCCGGACCCACGCTGATGCGGCTGCCGATGGCACGGCCGGTGGCGATTACGGTTGAGCGGTTGTTTAAGGTGTAGCGCTGTATGGAGCGACCGGCGCGACTTTGCACGGTTTCAGGACGCGCCTGCAGGATGTAGAGCTTGCCAGTTTGGCCGTCCTTGCCCCATTCAATATCCATGGGACACTGGTAATGGTCCTCAATGATCAACGCCTGACGCGACAACTCAGCCACGTCGGCATCGCTAATCGAGAACTGCACCCGCTCGGCCGCCGCGACATCCACGGTTTCAACCCGTCGCTGACGATCACCCTCAACGGCGTAAACCATCTTTAACGCTTTAGCACCCAGGTTACGTCGGACAATCGCCGGACGCTGCGCCCTTAAGGCGGGCTTGTACACGTAAAACTCATCGGGGTTAACGGCACCCTGGACCACGGTCTCGCCGAGTCCGTAACTGCTGGTGACAAACACCACGTCACGAAATCCCGAGTCGGTATCCAAGGTGAACATGACGCCACTGGCGCCTAAATCACTGCGCACCATGTGCTGCACGCCCACCGACAAGGCCACGTGGGCATGCTCAAACCCCTGGTGCACCCGATAGGCGATCGCCCGATCGTTGAATAACGAGGCAAACACTTCATGCACGCAGTGGAGCAGTGCCTGGCGTCCGCGTACGTTGAGGAAGGTCTCTTGCTGACCGGCAAAGGAGGCGTCAGGCAGGTCCTCAGCGGTTGCTGAGGAGCGCACGGCGACACTGATGGACTCGCCACCCATGGCTTCCCAGGCGGCAAGCAGTTCGTCTTGCAGGCGCGCAGGGAAGGGGGTATCCAGCATGAGCTGACGAATCTTGGCGCCGGTAAGGACTAACTTTTCAACGTCATTGACGTCCAGCCCAGACAGCAGGGCGGTGATCTTGTCGGCCAGCCCACCCTGGGCCAGGAAGTCTCGATAAGCCTCGGCGGTGGTCGCAAAGCCCGTGGGGACCGCAACGCCTAAGTTGGCCAGATGGCTGATCATTTCGCCTAAAGACGCGTTTTTACCGCCGACCCGCTCGACATCAGCCATGCCTAGACGCTCAAACGCAATGATGTACGGGTTCACAGGTTCTCCTCAACGGACCAACAGGCGATATAAAAGACTATTTTGCCGTATTGCGACGCCGCCGTCTTGTCAGTGAATGTGACTGCTTGCACACTCGTCCCAATTAGTGGTGCCGATGACTGAAAGGAGTATTGCTTGCCACGTCGTACCGTATTTTTTGTCTCCGATCAGACCGGCGTCACGGCTGAGACCATGGGACATAGCTTACTCACCCAGTTTCCGGATCACGAGTTCAAACCGGTGACCCTGCCGTTTGTGTCTACGCCTGACAGCGCGCGTGAAGCACTGGATCTCATTAACGCTAGCGGAGTGACTGAAGGGCTCAAGCCTATCGTTTTCTCCACCTTGGTTCAGGATGATCTGCGCGATATCGTTAAAAGCGCCAACGCCGTCTTTTTGGATTTTTTCGACGCATTTCTTGCGCCCTTAGAGGCTGAACTCAAGGTGCGCAGTTCGCACGCGGCCGGCCGCGCCCACGGTATGGCTGATTTAGCCAGCTACACCGCGCGTATTAACGCGACTAACTTTGCGCTGGCTAACGATGACGGGACGCAGACTCGTGAGTATTCGCGGGCTGATGTAATTTTAGTGGGTGTTTCGCGTTCGGGCAAAACGCCCACCTGTCTTTATATGGCGCTTCAGTATGGCGTGTACGCCGCTAATTATCCGCTGACCGAAGAGGACTTAGAGTCCGGCAAATTGCCGCCCGCGTTAGCCCCGCATTTTCCTAAGCTGTACGGATTGACTATCGATCCTGAGCGACTGCAGCAAATCCGTCATGAGCGTCGCCCGGAAAGTCGTTACTCGTCTGCCAGTCAGGTGGCCTATGAGGTGCGTATGGCCGAGGCGCTGTTTTCGCGTTTAGGAATCAACTTTATTGACACCACGGATTGCTCGATTGAAGAGATCAGTAGCCGTATTCTGCAAAAAACCGGCATCGAGCGGCGCGTGCGGCCCTGACCGTCGGCCTAAACGCTAACCCTATTAACAGTGGTCAGTGTAGTTAAGTCTGATGCAACGACCGTTAGCAGTTCAATAAATGCGCTGTGTTATATTTGACCCATGCTAAGCGATGATCAATGTGCCGTATCCTGGCGGGCTCGTCCGGGCAGTTTCGTGAGCCTGATGACGATCTATGAGAGTAATTTCATCCGTTTAGGGTGGGTCTGCAGTGATCTGCAGGCGTTGAGTTCATCGCAGGTGTCTCATGTCGCGCACGACTGTGCGCTGCGGCTAAACGTCCTAGAGCGCGGCCCGTACACCACCACCTTATCGCTGGCTTATTTATTTGATGTGGACGGCGAGATCGTTCCCGACCCGGACCTGTGTGTGCGCGTTTATCATGACGCCAAGCTGGTTGAAGCTTTAGGCCCGGCACGCCGGCCGGCCCACGCGCAACTGCGCCGCATGCATGACAGTGCGCAGGATCACTACGGGTTGCCCGGGCGCGATCCACGCTGGGTACGTAATGTGATGCTCAATAAGTGGCTGGAGTATTGCGCTGAGCAGGGGCATCGATTTGAAGCCATCCATCCGCGCGCAGCGGAGCGCTAATTGATGCCGCCCCTGCCGGTATGGGAATGGGTGCAGGCTAGATGGGAGCGGTGGCGAGGTCGTGATCTGGAAGAGTCGCGACTGCTTAAGCTCTACTGGAATCGAGCGGAGCTCAAAAAAGAATTAGCGAGCTTAGATCAGCAAAAACACCAGCTGCGTGACCGGCTAAAGCAACAAGAGGCGATGGAAGTTCGCCTTTTGGATGAGGCACGGGCCCTGGAAGATATTTTAGGGCGCGCCGATCGGGCGCCTGAAGTTTTGGTGTACTACCAGCTACGCGCTTTGTGGAAAGCTTGTTTTGCGCAGCTAGAGCAGCTTTCAGTCGAGCTGATACGCACGCGTGAAAAAAGAGAGCGCGACCATCAACTAGAGGAGTTTGCTTTAGACCGTGCGCGGCGCTTAGCCCAAGCGCAAGCCGTGTGTGAGTTAGAGGCTAAAGAGGTTGAACGCCTAGAAGCAGACATCGCACATCGCAAGGCCGAGTGGCAACGATATAAAGCCTTCTGGTACTACTTTCGTCGTCAAAAAATACTCGAGACCCTAGAGAAGGCTGAACAGCGCTTGCGGCTACAGCTCAATGTGCTTGCTGATGCCAAGCAAGTCAGTCAACGCATTGCCAGCGAGCCTCAACCTCAGTTTCCTGGCCTATCGCTGGATGGCCGACGCGGCATTAATCTTGCGCTGATAGCCCAGGGGCAGCTGCTGATCTCACGATTATCCGTGGGTGATCTGGCCCGGCAGGCATGGAGCGCTCAACGTGAGCATGTTCGTGATTGCCGTTACGGCGGTCGCCAGGAGTGTGAGCAGTTAATGCAGGGTATTTCCCGGCAGCTCAACAGGGTTCGTGATACGCACGACGCCTTGCCGGAGTTAAAAGCCCGCGCGGAGCATCTGCGTCAGTCGGTACGCTACGCGCAGGCCGATGACTCACTGCCGGTGTTTGACTCGCTGCCCGGCAATGAGTTTCGCGCTGAGAGTCGTGCGGCTGACGCGCACGTCTTGCGCGATAACTATTGGGATATCTTTAAACTCCTGCGCACCTAAAGGCACGCAGGAGGAGACCACGCGTATCTTTAATGATGCGCGGTCGCTGAACGGTGCACGGCTGCCGCCAGTGCCTGCTGGCCAGTTCGTGTTTGGGCACGAACCGGGGCCGTGGGCGTGGTGGCAACGCGAGTTTCGCTGGCAATTAAGTCAGAGACTATGTGCGCCGACTCGTCCAGATTCGTGTCGGGTTCCTGCTCAACGGTGAGTTTTTCTAATGACTCTAAGGGTGGCTGCTGGTGAGCGGCGCGACGGGTGTTGATCAGATTCAGGCGCGTGCTGTCGTCAGCTTCACGCTGAGCTTTGCGTTTGGCTAAATCCAGAGAGATCGTTTTCTCGCTGCGGATCATTTCGTAGTTACGAACTTCGCTGGCTAGCGCCATCAGATCCGGATCCGACTTTAAACGCTCCTCGTGTTTTTTGAGTAACACAGGGATGGCTTCGTTGAGGTGGTGATCGGCCTCAAATGTCACCGGACGAATTCGGTCCCACGGTAAGGCGGTGTCCCGCGTGCTTTCGCCTATCTCGGTGGTGCTAATAGCCGATGGCAAGGCGATTTCGGGAATCACACCTTTGTTCTGCACGCTCTCGCCCGTAATTCGGTAGTACTTACCGATGGTTACGGTGAGTTCGCCGAAGCCTGCGTTGGGTCCTAAGGCAAAATGATCTAGCGGATAGAGATTCTGTACGGTGCCTTTACCGTAGGTATCCTGACCGATGATCACGGCACGACCGTAATCTTGCATCGCTGCTGAGAAAATCTCTGAAGCTGAGGCGCTGGTTCGATCCACCAGAACGGCCATGGGGCCATCCCAGACTAAGCCAGGCTCTGGATCATTGAGCACTTCGATGTCGTTGCCGGTTTTGCGCAACTGAACCACCGGCCCGCGCTTGATAAATAATCCGACTAAGCCGGTCGCCTCCGTGAGCAGGCCGCCGCCATCTCCACGAAGGTCCATGACCAAGCCGTCGATTTTTTCTTTCTTAAGTTCGGCGATCAGTTTAGCCACATCACGGGTGGTGCTGCGGTAGTCATGCTCACCGTTTCGCATCGCATCGGAGTCTTGGTAGAAACTCGGTACATCGATGACGCCAATCTTGTAGTCGCGATCACCCGAGTGAATCGTCAACAGTTTCTTCTTCGCCGCCTGAGCTTCCAGCGTGACCTTGTTACGCACAAACTCCAGGATGGTCTCCTTGGCGCCTGGCGTGGCGCCGGCCGGCAGGATGGACAAGCGCACCACCGTACCTGCAGGGCCGCGAATTTTTTGGACCACATCATCCAGTCGCCAGCCGATGACATCGACCATCTCGCCGGTTTTGTTCTGGCCTACGGCCGTAATGCGATCGTTGGCCTTGATTTGGCCGCCGACAGCAACGGGACTGCCGGGGATCACGTTCATGATCGTTACATAGTCATCAATCAGTTGCAGTGAAGCTCCTATGCCTACGTAGGAAAGCTTCATGGCAATGTTGTATTCCTCGCTGGAGCGAGGCGTGAAGTAGTTTGAATGCGGGTCATAGACGTGGGCATAGGCGTTTAAGAACGTCTCAAACACATCGTCGTTAGACACCTGATCCACACGCTTGAGCAGTCGGTCGTAACGCTTTCGCAGGATGTCTCGACTCTCGATCCAGGTCTTGCCGGTCAGCATGAGTGAGAGCGCGTCGTTTTTTACGCGTTTGCGCCACAAATCATTAAGCTCAGCCTGAGTCTTTGGCCAGTCCGCATGGGTGCGGTCGTACGCAAACGATTCATCCACCGTGAAGTCCGGTTCGACATCCAGGAATTGAAGGGCTGAGGTTATCGCCGCCCGGTTGCGTTCTACCAGGCGCTTAAAGATCACAAAGGCCGGATCAATAGCACCGGTGCGTACGGCTTCAGCCAGACGTGGGCGCAGAGGTTCAAATTCCTCGATATCCGATTGCAGAAAATAGCTGCGACCCATGTCCAGCGCTTGCAGGTAGTGGTCGAATACTTTGGATGAGAATTTCTCGTCAGCCACCAGTTGGCTGTAGTGCGAGCGCTCAAACATTTCGCCGACCAGGCGCGATACTTTTCGTTGACGCTCATTGGGCGCCAGTTCAGCCGCCGCGCCGGCCACCGCCGATGCCGAGGAGGTGGATGAACCTAGCGGGGTAGATGCACCCAGCAAGACGCCGACCAGAATCAGTGCCGGTAAAACCAGAGCAAAATGCAAACCACGGCCCAGAGGACGTTGGGTCTTTCGCGAAGAAGTCTGAATTGGGGCAGGCTGTTGCGGCATGTTCCGGGTATTCTATGGTGTACAAAGCTTGGGTGGACGCTCAAGGGTATGCCCGTGGCGCTTAATCTCAATCCCGTCAATCTAGCCACCACTTCAGGGCATAGCAAGTAGTGGGCGCTGACAATCGCTTAAAGAAGAGGCAACTTCATGACTCCGCTTGCAGTTCTGACCGGCATCGTGTTCGGATCCTCCATCACCATTACCCTGGGTTTAGGGATGGTTTTGGCGGTATTTTTGATTTTAGCGGGTGAATACGCCCGCCCGGCGCTGGAATTACGTCATTTGACCGAGAACTTTGCGTTGTTCGTCGTGCTCGCCCTGGTGGCCGGCAGTGCCTTTTGGTCTGTCCTGCACCGCCGCCGCTGGATGTGGGTTGCGCAGGGCGGCATGTGGGCCACGGTGTTGTTGCTGGGCGTTTATTACTGGCCGAAGTAACGTACGCGGGCTAAACCAATTAAGTTTGGCTGGGGTTTGTTATAAAAAGTAGGCGCGTGGTCGACTCATCACCGGCGCGTAGGCTGCGATCTGGTGAGACCCGTGCAGGGTAGCGGTGTGTACGGCCTGCTGGGCGGCTTTAAGCAACGCTTCAGCGTTTTCAAAAGGATGACTGGCCTCGTGGGTCGCAAAGCCCACGGACAATGAGACGGGCAACGAGTGCCCCAGTATCGAATGGCGCGTGGTTTGCGCGGCCACCACGATACGCTGACAGATATCGCGAGTCGTGGTCTCATCAGCTAACGCCAGAATGATGACAAACTCTTCAGCGCCATAACGGGTCACCAGATCGCCACTGCGGATGCATCCGGTCAGGGTTTTTGTGGTGGCCTGAAGCACCAGAGCGTCGGCCTGTGAGCCGACCACGTCACGGATGCGCTGAATGTCGTCAATCACGCACACGGCAATCGATAGCGCAGCGCCCGACAGCACCGCGCGCTCAAAATATTGTTTTAGGTGCACTTCAAAAGGGCCCCGATTGAGGGCTCCCGACAGCGGATCTAGTTGCGAGCGTGCCTCAATCTCAGTGGCGCGTTGGGTCAGTGTTTGAACTTCAGCGCGCAATTCCTGTAAGTCCCGCAGATTGGTCGCTGTTTGCAGGTCTAGTACGCTGCGGGCCCGGGCTACCACACTGACAGGATCGTCAATCAGCGCCGTTTCAAACACGGCAGATGTATCAGGCAGAACAGCGCTGATGCGATCTAAAATAGAAACAAACGCCGTCTTGTCCAGATCGAACACGCGCTGAACCTGTTGAGCGGTCTCAATAAAGGTGCGTTCATCCTGCGGATTTAAAAAGATATCCGCGATCGCACCCGATAATCCCACGCAACGGTTAAAGCAGTCGGTGAGGTCTAAGCAGCGGCGGATATCCTTGCTGTGCGACAGTTCAACCGCTTGTACCAGGCGCGACGGTAAGTTCCATTGCTTGAGTAACCAAGCACCCACCTCGGCATGATCATGCCCAAACTTTTTACGCTCATGGGCGCTGAGTTGGCCGTGGGTGTGCTGCAGGTCCTGGGTGTCTTTATAAAGATCGACAACCGCACGATCTAAAGCCAGCATGCCGATATCCTGAACGAGGCCGGCTAAAAAAAGCTCCTCGAGTAAGGAGTGACCGGCAGCCTCACCCAGGCTGCGAGCGGCGACCCCGGCCAGCAGGCCGCGACGCCAGTACCAAGGGAAGTCGATGCTGTTGGGTTTGGCGCCCCGTAGCGATTTCACCAGTGAGAAAGATAAGGACAGGGCCAGGGTCGCGTTAAGACCTAAGACAACCAGAGCCTGCTTGAGCGTATCGGTGCGTCGCACCTGGGCGTACAGCGGCGAATTGGCAATTCGCAAGATTTTCGTGGCCAGTGAGGCGTCCATGGAGATGGCGTTGGCCACCTCCGACAGTACCAAATCCGGATCATGCGCCAGTTCAATGAGTCGCGACGCCACGCCAGGCGGTGACGGAAAGTTGGTAAACGAGCGTAAGTGCCGGTCAAGTTCGGGTGTCATAATCAGGCATGCCTTCACTGCAGCGGACCAATAAAACCACCCCATGCCAGCGGGCCACGGGGAGTCTTCCTAGGTCTTCTGTCGACCCTAACCGGCGAATCTTGAGGTGAGGACTGTGACCTGTCTCACGAGCTGGCTATTTTCGGGTGCCCCACAGGGACTTAACGCTGAGCCGGCACACCATCAGCAATAAAAACGGCCCCAGCAGGAGCAGCCAGGCACCCAGGTGTCCGTGTAAAAAATCGCCCAATAAGACGGCGTAGAGGGCCTCGGCGCCGGCGCCTTCGTAGGGCCCGAGCGTGCGAAGGCCGACTTGGTACAGGCCCCAGGGTATCAGCACAAAGCCCAGAGTGAGACCGACCAACAGCCAGGCCAATTCGCGACGTGCTCTGATAAGAAAGCGTGAGCGGCTCGATGCGGCCATGGATTTACGCAGGCGTTGCTAAGGATTGGTTATCATGCCCTGAGCGCCGCTGGCAGACAAATCGTGTACTAACCGCGCAGCAGGCGGCGCGACCGCCAGCGCCGCAAGCTAAGGATGAATTCATGGTCATCGAGTCAATGGACAGCAACCCTTTAGACGCCTTCGGAGTCCGCTCATGAGTGATGCAAGCTCTAAAATCTTAGCAACCGCGCCGGTGCTGCGGGCAGCGGTGATTGGCGTGGGGTACCTGGGACGCTTTCATGCCCAAAAGTATGCCTCAATGCGCGCCTGTCAGTTGTTGGGCGTGGCTGATAAAGACGCACCAACCGCGCAGCGAGTCGCCGCCGAACTGGGTACGTCTGCCTGTACCGACTGGCGTGAATTGTTGGGGCAGGTGGATCTGGTCTCCATTGCTACACCCACCCCGCTGCACTTTGAGGTGGCCTTAGCTTTCCTGAAGTCCGGTGCGCATGTTTTGGTTGAGAAACCGATCACCACCACCGTGGCTCAAGCCCGCGAGCTGATTGACTGTGCCCAAGCCCACGGTCGGGTACTGCAGGTAGGTCACTTAGAGCGCTTTAATTCAGCGGTGCAGGCGATCGAGGGCATTATCACCCGGCCACGCTTTATCGAGTCCCATCGGTTAGCGCCGTTTCGAGCGCGCGGCACGGACGTGAGCGTGGTACTGGATTTGATGATTCACGATATTGATCTGATTCAGTCAGTGGTACGCGCGCCTATAGAAAGTATTGATGCGGTGGGCTCGCGCGTGTTTTCCGATGATCTGGACATCGCTAACGCTAGACTGCATTTTGCTGGCGGCTGCGTGGCTAATGTCACCGCCAGCCGAGTCAGTCTGAAAATGGAGCGTAAGCTTCGAATCTTTCAAGACGACTCGTATCTATCGGTGGATCTGCAGCAAAAAGTACTGACCGTCATCCGCCGGGGCGAGGCACCACCGGTCGGTGAGATGCCACAGGTCAGTATCGATGAGCGCAGCTACGAGCAAGGTGATGCGCTTTTGGAGGAAATCAAAGCCTTCGTTGAATCCATTCAAACCGGTAAGCCGCCCCTGGTAGGCGGCGCTGAAGGGTTGGCCGCGCTGGAAACCGCAACGCGTATCGCGCAACTGGTAGAGGCCTCGGCAAAAGCCTAAAACTTAGGCGCATCCGGCAAACTTAACTGGCGCTTTAGTTGATCCAACAGCCATTGGTGCTCAGGGGCGGGGGGCTGGTAGGTTTTTAAGGTATCAATCGCCTGAGCAGGCTTACCCTCCCAGTGTGCAAGGTAGGCCGCGCACAGGCGATCGTAGTGCTCTATCGACTCCGGGCTATCACTAACGCGTTGGCATTGGGTGCGTGCATTCGTCGCATCGTGGCTTTGCAGGTAGGCGATCGATAAGAGCGCACGCAAGTCGGCTTCTTCAGGACTGAGCCTGCCACCGGCACGATAACCGGTGTGCAACGCTTGCCACTGCGGTAGCTGGGTTAAGGCTTGCCGGTAGGTCTGGACCGCTGCTTGCGGCTCACTGTTCATCAAATACGAAGCGCCTAAGTCCCAATACGCCGCCATATCCAGCGCCGATTGTTGAAGACGGATTTGCGCTGAGCGTTTGAGATCTGCGTAACGATGAAGTTCTAGCAGTAGATTGCGGTAATCCCGTTGACCTAAACCGGGTTCTGCTGCCATCGATTGGTTAAAGGCGCGCAAGGCTTCTTCTGTATGGTTTTGCTGCGCCTGGATACGACCCAGTGAGTACCAAGCCCTTGCCCGACTCGGATAGTCTTTAAAAAGGATGACAGGCCAGGTAACGCGCGGATAGTCCGTCGCATAGCGTTGATAAAGAGCGGCTGCCGCCTCTAAGTGGCCGTCTTTCCACTGTTGCCTGGCATCTAAGACTTGCGCCAGGTAGCGTGCTTGCCTTTCATAGAGCCCATAGGCGCACAGTGCCAGTGCGTGCGCCAACAGCAAAAAAATCACAACGATCCTGTGGCGCGAGGGAACCTTCAATAGGCAGAACACGCGACGCACAGGACAGCTTAGATGGGCAACTTAGGGCCTGCCTATATAGAAATACAGGGAGTTTTGCCCGGCGCGCGAATGACCTAAGGCCAAATAGAAAGGTCCCAGCGCTGACTCCGCCGACAAGAATAAGGATCCGGCGCCGATACGAAGATCGCCGGGTACTACGAATTGAGTGACATTAGAGCCCAGGGGGTTTACCCGGTCACGCACATTAGCGCCCTCTAAGGAGGCGCCTATAAACAGTCCCGGCAGCAACGATCCGGCCGAGGCGACTCGAGTTCGGGCAATGGCGCGCACAAAATCTACGCGATTGGCTAAAAGCTGGTCTTCACGTAAGCCCGACAGGTTAAGAAATCCGCCCAGCTCAAAGGCACGATAGATAGGCAACGAACTTCCGGCTGAACTTTGGACTCGACCGGTGAGGTAGATACTGGCAGGACCGTAGCCGAAAGCCTGACTTACGCTGGCCGTTACGCGATTGTACGAACCGCTAGCCCCTAAGGTGGGACGAATCAACTCGCTGTCAAAACGCA
>CAIKMS010000028.1 GCA_903828595.1 uncultured Pseudomonadota bacterium
CGCCCTCTTAAGCTTTGGTTCAAACCAGACGGGACTGCGCCGGCGGCGCTCTGGCGCCGAGCGGCAACTCGGGCTGGTAGTGATCCGGCGCCGTGCGCTCCAGGTGCGCCAGAATCTTCGCAATGACCGCCGGCTCCTCGATACTGGCAATGACTTTGAGCTTCCCGCCGCAGCGCGCACAGGCTTCGATGTCGACCCCAAATACCCGCTTCAGGCGCTTGGCCCAGCTCATGGCAACATGGCGCGGGGTGGCCGGCTTCTCGGCGCCCTCTTCAGCCTGCGGCTTGCTGCCCTTGCCTCGACCCGCCGGCGTCACCGCTGCGCGCAGCTTGCTGTGCGGCGCGAATACCCCGTGGTAGCGCGTCAGGTGCATCCGCGGTGGCGGCACCAGTGCTGCCAGGCGTGCCATCAGATCCAGCGGCTCCACCACAATGTGGGTGGTGCCATCCCGATACGGCTTCTTCAGGGTGTAGCGCACCTGTCCTGACGAAGTCAGCGCCATGCGATCCACCGCCACCGGCGGGCGGCTCACGTAGCGGCACAACCGTTCGAGCTTCTGACGCTGGCTGGGATCAACGTCGATGCCGGCATGCAGCGAGAACCCGCCAGCCTGTGCGGCACCGCGATGGTCACCCTGCTGCTCGGCTTGCGGCATTGCACTGGCTGACAGCGTCTGCAGCGTGAACAGCTTCTGCCCGGCGCGTGGACCCACCGCGATCCGGTAGGTGATCGAATGGCCGATCAGGTCATCCAGTGCACCGCCCGATCCGTCGGTGGTAAGCCACGCGTTCTCCATGTCGCGCTCGATCAGGCCGCGCTTCTCCAGCAGTCGGCCTGTGCGCTCAGCGATCTGCTGCACCAACGCCTGCAGCTGTGCACTCGTTGGTGTAGGCACATGGCGGAATACAGGCGGATCGCCTGCCGGCAGATACACACCATCCAGAAAGATCATGTGAAAGTGCACGTTCAGGTTCAGCGCTGAGCCGAAACGCTGAATCAATGTGACGGCACCGGTGGCACCCGTGCTGCGGGTGACACCGGCCGTACTCAGCAAGAATCCTGAAATGACGCGATACACCGCACCCAGCACCAGCGTCAGAGCATCAGGATCAGTAGCCAGCAGAAAACGCAGCGCGATCGGCAGTGACAACACCCACTGGCGCAGCGGACGCTCTGGCAACACTTCGTCGGTCAACAGCGCAGCGGTCTCGGCCATGCGTCTTGCGCCGCAGGAGGGACAAAACCCGCGCTTCTTGCAACTGAACGCCACCAGCTTCTCGGCATGGCAGTGCTCACAGCGCACGCGCAGGAAGCCTTCCTCCAGCCGGCCGCACTTCAGGTAGGCGTCAAACTCACGCTCAATGTAGTCCGGCAGTGAACGACCTGCCATGGCGCGCATCTCTCGGAATGCGGGGTAGTGCTGCTCGACCAGCTGATACAGCAGCGTGTTCTCGGGCCGATGCCGTGCGTAACCTGGAGGTTCGACGAAAGGCGGTGCGCGCGGATGCCGCGCGTGGGCAGCGGCAGCGGGCATGGCAAGCGTCCTGCAGAACGGGCAAGGACGAAGCAGGCTATGTCAGGGTTGCGCCCTGGGGTATCTGCAAAACTGGCCACTTCTTGCAGGAACAGGCGCACATGACGGTATAAATGCCTGCCTGAGAGGGAGCGGAATACTTTACCGTCAGATTTACCGTCACAAATGTTTGCTTGGAACGCGCCGCAATCAGCGGCCGGAATCAGGAAACGCCTGATGGCTCAATGAGTTCGCAAACCCCTGAGGTGTCTGCGACGATTCAATGTCAATCGTCTATACAGCACCACAAGTTTCTGATTTTCCTCAGGAACGCGGACCGACAAGACACACCCCCTCACTCCCACTCGATAGTGGCCGGAGGTTTGCCCGAAACGTCGTACACGACCCGTGAGACGCCCGCTACTTCATTAACGATTCGAAGGCTGACGGTTTCCAACAGTTCATACGGCAAACGAGCCCAACGCGCCGTCATAAAATCAATGGTCTCAACGGCTCTGATAGCGATGACCGGCGCGTAGCGACGACCATCTCCGGTGACGCCTACCGATCGCACCGGTAAAAAAACCGCAAAAGCCTGACTGGTCTTGTCATACCAACCCGCCTTACGCAGCTCTTCAATAAAGATATGATCCGCTAAGCGCAATGTGTCCGCCGCGGCTTGCGTGACCTCGCCTAAAATACGCACGCCAAGACCCGGCCCTGGGAACGGATGCCGATAGACCATCTCCCGCGGTAACCCAAGTTCCACACCGATACGGCGAACTTCATCTTTAAAAAGCTCGCGCAGCGGCTCAACTAATTTCAGCTTCATGTGCGCTGGCAATCCACCCACGTTGTGGTGGCTTTTAATCAAATGCGCTTTACCGGTTTTAGCACCAGCCGATTCAATGACATCTGGATAAATGGTGCCCTGAGCCAGGAAATCGACACCTGTGATTTTTTGGGCCTCTTCGTCAAAAACCTCAACGAACAGGCGACCAATGATCTTACGCTTAGCTTCAGGGTCGGTAACACCGGCAAGCTCCGACGTGAATCGCGATTGCGCATCCACGCGGATCACTTTAACGCCAAGGTTTCTGGCAAATATACTCATCACCTGGTCACCTTCATGGTGACGCAGTAGCCCGTGATCCACGAAAACGCAGGTTAACTGGTCGCCGATGGCCTTGTGTAGAAGCGCTGCTACCACACTGGAGTCCACACCGCCCGACAGCCCCAGCAAGACGCGACCGACACCTACCGTTGAGCGGACTCGCTCAATGGCGTCGTTGATAATGTTACCCGAGCTCCACGACTGATCACACTTGCAGATATCGTGAAGAAAACGAGCGTAAATCTTTTCACCTTGGGTTGTGTGCGTGACTTCAGGGTGAAATTGCAATCCGTAATAGCCCCTTGACTCGTCCGCGATACCGGCTATCGGTACGTCTTTAGTCGATGCAATCACTTTGAAGCCAGAAGGCGCGGCCGTGACGCGATCACCGTGACTCATCCATACATCCAAAAGTCCGTGGCCATCGTCATTAACGCGATCTTGAATTTCGGTGAGCAGCCGTGAGTGGCCTCGAGCACGAATCTCGGCGTACCCGAATTCCTTGGAGTCGTGCACTTCCACCTGTCCACCCAACTGCTGCGCCATGGTTTGCATCCCATAGCAGATTCCCAGAACCGGGACTCCTAATTCCCAGACAGCCGCAGAGGCAAAAGGCGCCTGTTTTTCGGTGACGCTTTCAGGGCCTCCTGAAAGAATGATGCCGCGCGGCCCGAAGGCTCGAATGGAGGCATCGTCCATATCCCACGGATGCAATTCGCAATAAACACCCAACTCACGCACACGTCGCGCGATGAGTTGGGTGTACTGCGAACCGAAATCCAGAATCAGAATACGGTGAGCATGGATATCCATTGATGCCGCGTGCTCTACATCGGACAAAGTCTGCGATGCCATTAGCTCACCCGATAGTTAGGGGCTTCTTTGGTAATCGTGACGTCATGCACGTGACTCTCGCGTACACCGGCATTGGTGATACGCACAAATTGCGGATAGGTCCTCAGATACTCAATCGTCGGGCTGCCGGTGTACCCCATCGCGGCACGAAGCCCACCGGCTAACTGGGTGATGATGGCCAGCAGGCTTCCTTTGTAAGGCACGCGACCTTCAATACCTTCAGGAACCAACTTCTCAAGCTCCGTGGTGGTGTCCTGAAAATAGCGATCCGAGGAGCCGTGACGCTGGGCCATGGCGCCGATCGAACCCATCCCGCGATAGGCCTTATAGGACGCACCCTGAAACAACTCCACGGATCCCGGCGATTCCTCGGTACCGGCAAACAAGCCACCGAGCATCACTGAATGCGCACCAGCCGCCAACGCTTTTGCCAGGTCTCCGGAGAAACGAATACCACCATCGGCAATTAATGGAACGCCAGAGGCTTTTAAAGCCGCGGCGACATTAGATACCGCGGAAATCTGCGGCACGCCAACACCGGCCACAATACGCGTCGTGCATATAGAGCCAGGCCCAATACCCACCTTAACGCCGTCAGCGCCCGCCTCCACTAAGGCAAGAGCAGCTTCCGCCGTCACGATATTGCCGCCAATCACCTGCAAGTCGGGCCAGCGGGTCTTTAAGGTGCGCACCATCTCGATGACGCCGCGCGAATGACCGTGCGAGGTATCAACGACCACCACGTCCACACCGGCATCACGCAATAACTGCACACGATCCACCGTATCTGCCGACGTTCCTACCGCCGCACCCACACGCAAACGGCCACTGCCGTCCTTACAGGCGCGGGGGAACTCGGTGGCCTTCTGAAAGTCCTTAACGGTGATCATGCCTTTCAGGCGACCAGCCGCGTCGACCACCAAGACCTTCTCAATGCGGTGACGATGTAAAAGGCCGAGCACTTCGTCCTTCGGAGCGTTCTCACGTACCGTGATCAAACGCTCCTTAGGCGTCATAACGCTGCTCACCGGTGCATCGAAATGCACTTCAAAGCGCAGATCACGGTGGGTAACGATGCCCTCCACCTCACCTGAGCTCGTGACAACGGGAACACCGGAGATACCCTTTGCGCGCGTCAGATCAATGACCTCGCGTATGGTTTTATCGGGTGTGACGGTGATTGGATCGGTAATCACACCGCTTTCAAATTTCTTAACCCTGGACACTTCGCGCGCCTGGGCTTCCATGGTCATGTTTTTGTGGATGATGCCGATGCCGCCTTCCTGAGCGATGGTAATCGCCAGGCGAGCTTCAGTGACGGTATCCATAGCCGCCGATACCAGCGGCAAATTAAGTTTGATCTGCCGAGTAAGCCAGGTGGACAAATCGACGTCACGGGGCAGGATCTCGGAGTAGGCCGGGACCAGTAGTACGTCATCAAAGGTGAGTGCTTCTTGAACGATTCGCATGGACAGCCCTTTACCGCAATTCCTGCGGCGGGGCCGACTACGGCGCACATGTCGGCTCCGCCGGGGGGAGCCTAAAAAATTAATCTCGCATGTTACCTGCCGCATTGTGTTCCCACAACCACCGCGCAGCAAATACCCCGTCAATAACGAGAAAAAACCGGCCGCGGCGGGCTTTCGATATGATGCAACCTATGGTTAATCGCCCGCGCACCGCGCCCCCTGCGTTTCTCTCACAAAGCCTGCCGTTAGGGCCGGTGACCGCCCCTGTGCAGCGCGAGGTCTACAGCGTCTCCCGACTCACCCGCGAGATTAAGCGTGTTTTGGATACCGGGATGGGAGCGATCAACCTGGAGGCTGAGATTTCCAACCTAACTCAGCACAGCTCAGGCCACTGGTACTTCTCGCTCAAAGACGAACAGTCGCAAATCCGCTGCGTGATGTGGCGAGCCGCCAATCAGCGCGTCAGAACCCCCATACGAGCCGGCATGAAGGTCGTGGCGCGTGGCCATGTCAGTCTCTACGAGAGCCGTGGTGAGTGTCAGTTTGTCGTAGAGCATATGGAAGAAGGTGGCGAAGGTGCGTTGCGCCGCCAGTTCGAGGACTTAAAAGCCAGACTGCAGGCCGAAGGACTCTTTGATCCAGCCCGAAAACGGCCCCTGCCGCGCGTGCCACAGCGTATCGGTGTAGTCACATCACCTACCGGTGCTGCTCTTCAGGACATTCTGCAAATCCTGGCCAGGCGCTTTCCGGCAATCCCTGTACTGCTTTACCCGGCTCCGGTACAAGGACCGCTGGCTGCACCGGCATTAACCGAGGCCGTGAAGAGCGCCACACAGCGCATTGAGGTCGATGTTTTGATCATCGCCCGCGGCGGTGGCTCCATGGAGGACCTTTGGGCCTTTAATGATGAGGCACTGGCACGCGCCATTGCCGCCTGCCCCATGCCAGTCATCAGCGGGGTCGGGCACGAGATTGATTACACCATCAGCGACTACGTTGCTGACGTGCGTGCTCCCACCCCGTCGGGAGCCGCTGAACTGGCGGTGCCGGATGCAGCCAGTTGGTTGCGCGCTTTAAAAAGCACGCAGGATCGGCTGTCGGACGCACTAGCGCGTCGTGTACGCAGCCATCAGGATCGAATACAACAACTTATACGGCGCCTGCAGTTTCAGCAGCCAGGCGTCAAAATTTCCGCCCACTGGCAGCGACTCGATGAACTGCAAAGCCGAATAGAACGGGCGATCGCGCAAAAAATCAAACACAGCCAGGCTGACTTAAGTGCACGAACAGCAAAGCTGCATCAGCACTCGCCTCAGGCAGCCTTAATCGCACGACACCATACGCTGCAGTTAGCGCTGAATCGCTTAACGCAAAGCATCCGCTTTCGGCTCCGTGAAGCGCAGGGACTGTTAGCTCACCAAGTGTCTGAACTTCGCGCCCACTCACCCATCGGTACGCTAGCGGCGCATCGGCAACAGGTAGAGAATTTAAACGCCCGCTTAGTGCGTGCGACCACGCAGCGCTTGCAAACGGCACGCGGACAAATCGAAGCGACTAGCCGCGCGTTGAATGCGGTGAGTCCTCTGGCCACGCTAGATCGCGGCTACGCTATCGTCCTCAAAATGGACGGCAGCCTGGTAAGGTCAGGCAACCAGATCGAACTCGGCGAACACCTAACGACACGCTTAGCAACTGCCACCATTACTTCCCAGATTCTTGCCATACGCAATACGGACGATAGCCCGTCAAACTAAGCCTGCGCGCACACCTGATTTCGCCCGGAAGTTTTGGCCTCATACAGTGCGCGATCGGCGCGATCACAAACCTGACTAACATCAGCATCTTCATAGCACAACAAGCTCACGCCGATACTCAGGGTCACGTGATGCACCATATTTGCAAAATCTATTGGCATGTTTTCGACAAATTGCCGGATACGATCGGCAAGTGTCAGTGCATCGACCAGCGTGGTATTGGGTAAGACTATGAGGAACTCTTCACCACCCACACGCCCGACCACATCAAGACTGCGAACTTGCGACTGCAAGCCGCTCGCCACAGCCTGCAGAACCGCATCGCCAGTCAAATGACCAAAGTTGTCATTAACGCGTTTAAAGAAATCAATGTCCAACAACAGAACCGCGCAAGGCTGATCACTAAAACGCGACAACCTCGCCATCTCCCGTTTTAGCGCATCCATCACCGTACGGCGATTGGGTAGTCCGGTTAAATAATCCGTGGACGCGGCAGCAACCAAGGCACTATCGCGCTGTACGCGCTCGGTGATGTCCTCAAACCACGCGTAGATAGAGATCAGGCTGTCGGCTCGCCATAACGGCATGGCACTAAACAACAACCAGCGAACCGGACCCTTGGCGATACGAATTCCTATAACAACGTTACGTACCGACTCCTTGGTCGCCAGCACCCGCGCCACGGGAAAGTCGTTCGGTGAAAGAGCCTGACCATCCTCCTGAATCAAAGGCCAGCCCAGATCATGGGCAGGCAAAGCCCTAAACTCATCGGCACGTAACCCAAGAATCCGTCCAGCAGCCGGATTAGCACTGCTCAATCGGCCTTCTGGATCGTAGTAGATAATCCCTTGCGGACTGGTCTGAAACAAGACGTTTTGTACAGCCTGTGCTGCAAGCAACTCCTGCTCCATTTGGCGCCGCTCAGTGATATCAACGACATAAACCAGGCGCATGCCCGGGGAGTCAGTCGCGGGTATACGCACAGACTCAGCGACTACTTGTAGGCGGCTGCCGTCTTTACGAACGACATCAAACTCGCCCTTAAGATCGGGGATCTCGCAACGTATATATGACTGGTGCCTCGCCAGAATACTCGCGCGTTGCTCAGCAGCAAAAATCATCGTGTAGGACTGACCCAGAAACTCATGGGCTGAATAACCGTAGATACGACAATAGGCAGGGTTCACGTCACGATAAATGCCATCGAAATCAATCACCGCCATACCGATTGGCGCACGCTGAATGATATTTTCAGTCAGTGTATTCACGGCCGGAGTAAAATTTCGTAAGGGATACATCGCTGTCTAGGTTTATTTGCGAACAGGCAAGAAGTTTTTTAGCGCATCGAACCCACGCCGGCCGTTCCATCTTCCCGCAAATTGCACCACAAGCAATACGTCTAAAGGTTTGCCTTGCTATGAATCAGGAAAACCCTTAGCGCCACCGGCCGCGAGAAGCCAGAAAATGCCAGCTCTGTGGGTACTTAGCGGCCGCGAGAATGTTTTATTAAGCGCTTACGCTTTGAAACCTGGCGCGGAGTCAACTCATTGCGCCGACCGGCAAACGGATTCTTATCCGCACGAAACTCCACGCGCACCGGGGTTCCCTGCAACCGAAACGCCTCACGAAAGGTGTTCACCAGATACCGTTTATAAGCATCGGGCACGTGCTCTGTCTGATTACCATGCACAACAATAATCGGTGGGTTACGTCCGCCCTGATGGGCATAGCGCAGCTTAATTCGCCGCCCACGAACCAGCGGTGGCTGATGAGCTTCTATCGCTTTTTCTAGCACTCGAGTCAGCGCCGGTGTCGGCATTTCACGCATTGCAGCGATAAACGCTCGCTTCGCAGACTTCAGCAATAAGCCAACGCCGCTGCCGTGCATGGCCGAAATATAATGAGTGGGCGCGAAGTCCAGGAAAGACAAACGCAACGATAACTGATTGCGAATGTGATCTCGCTGACTGTTATCGATGCCGTCCCATTTATTGATGGCGACCACCATCGCCCGACCCCGATCAGCACACAGACCCAATAACGAGGCGTCCTGTTCGGCGACCGTTTCATGCGCGTCCAAAACCGCCAAAACCACGTGGGCCTCATCAATAGCCTGCAAGGTTTTTACGACGCTAAACTTTTCAATCGTCTCATCGATTTTTGATTTCCGCCGGACACCCGCTGTATCGATCAAGACATACTGCTGGCTCTGAAACTCAAACGGAATGTGCACGGTGTCTCGAGTGGTGCCTGGCTGATCGAACGCGATCACGCGTTCCTCGCCGACCAGTCTGTTGATGAGCGTGGACTTACCTACATTAGGCCGGCCAATAACGGCAATACGAATGGGTTCTTTGGCTTTGGCTCGGTCGGCACGTAACACCGCCGAAGGCTCTGAGGTCTCGGCCTCGTCGTCGCCGTCCTGTTCGTCGAAAGCATCCAACGACTGCTCCGAATCTTGTGCCTCTAAAAGCGCAATTTCTGGATCAATCTCCTCGGACTCCTCCTCAACGGGGACCTCACCTAGGACGCGTTCCATCAACGCGTTAATGCCGTGACGGTGTGCGGCTGAAATCGCCACCGGTCGACCCATGCCCAGGCTCTGGAAATCCGCACCGGCCACGTCAGGGTCGCGGCCTTCCGCCTTGTTCGCCGCAATAATCAGCGCCTTACCGCTTCGACGCAGGCTTGCCGCAATAAACTCATCGGTAGGGGTAACGCCCGTGCGCGCATCCACCACAAAAATAATGAAATCCGCTTCCTCAATGGCCTTGCTGGTTTGCTTGAGCATGAGCGTTTCAATGCCCACAGGGGACTCAACCAATCCACCGGTATCAATAACGATACAGCGCCCGCCCACTTGGCCATAACCGTACTGGCGATCGCGGGTCAGCCCGGGCAAATCCGCCACGAGCGCGTCGCGCGTACCGGTGAGCACGTTAAACAACGTGGATTTACCCACGTTGGGCCTTCCGACTAGGGCGATTACGGGAAGCATGCGGGGCAGCCCGCGACGGGGCTAGTTTCCTGCCTGAGCAGAGTTAGCCGGCGCTACCTCGGCGGGCACGGACTTGCCGTTACCTTTCGCGCGTAGTGCCGTCAGTTGCCCATTATCGCCCTGCACGTACACCATACCGTCGGCCACGATCGGCGCGTTGGTGACGCGGCCTTTTTTGACTCGTTCACGGGCCAGCAGCACCCCGGTGCTTCGATCTAACCAATGCAGGTAGCCCTGATAATCGGCCACCACAATGGCATCACCATCGATGGCCGGCGCCGTCAGTCCACGACGTAACAGCTTGTCATTACTCCATATCACCGTGCCGTCGCGACGGCGCAAGGCGTCCACATGCCCATCGGCCGTGGCCACATAAATCGTTTCATCGCCAAGAGCCAGGCCCCGGTAGCTCGACAAGTCGCGCGACCACCACACTTGCCCGGAATCCAAAGCCAGCATGGACAATTTGCCCTGAAATCCCACCACGAACAGATCTCGTCCCGACACGTGCACGGCGCCGTCTATGTCCACCAATCGCTCGATTTCAGTCTTACCGTGAGAGGTGCTCACCGCGGCTTCCCACAAGCGATCGCCGTTGCTTAAGGCATACGCCACCACACGCCCGTCATCAAAACCACAAATCACGGCATCGCCAGCCACCACGGGTGGCGCAGTGCCGCGCAGGGTTAACTTCGGAACCTGCTGCTCGTCGAGCCATTGCTCTTTGCCATCGATCAGCGACAGGGCGCGAATGCGACCGTCAACGGTGCGCACGAGTGCTGAGCTTACGGAGACTGCCGGTGCGGCAAGAACCTCACCTGATGTGCGGACTTGCCAACGCTTAGCACCGGTCGTCACATCCAACGCAACAACCTGCCCGTCCGTGGCGCCAATGACTACCAGACCGGAACCAACCCCAGGCCCGCCGGCTAACGGTAATTTAGTCGGCGTTTTCCAAAGGACCTTGCCGGACTTTCCGTCGAGTGCATACACCCAACCGGTATGGCCGGCCGCATAGATTCGACCGTCGACAGAGGTTGGAGCCAGCGCCAAGCGCAGACCACGGTCCTTATCACCGACGCCCAAACTCCACACGCGACTCACGGCAAGCTTGGGTGAAAACGTAACCAATGCCGCGGGTGGATCCACGTCCTTGTCCGAGCAAGCACCAAGGGCTAGAGCCAAAAAAGTCAGGCCCAGTGCCAGCTTACGCATCATGGTTTGTCCCCGGTGACTGGCGCGGTGTCAGGCGCTGCTGCATCCGCCTTAGGCAAAGACCCACCCAGCGAGGTAATTTTTAAATCCAACACGTCGTGGTTGACCAAACCATCACCCACTACGGCCGCCGCCGCGAGATATTGTTTCAGTGCCTCAGCGCGATCTCCACGATCCAAGGCGATATCACCACGAACCTCGGCAAAGGCCGCCGCAAAGCCCAGTGCAGGGGCGGCATCCAAGGTCTTCAACGCCGCATCGGGATGGCCTTCGGCACGCTGCACGCGTGCCAGTCGATAGCGCGCCAGGACGCGCAAGGCTTCATCGCGAGTGTGGTCCACCACACCCGTTAAACGCGACTCTGCTGCTGAAAAATCACTGGCCTCCACACTCGCACGGGCCACGGCTAAATCGGCTTGATCAGCGTACGGGCTTGCCCCGGCATCAGCACGCAGGCTATCGGCCAATTTGATAGCGCCAGCCCGATCGTTGTGCGCCAGTGTCTCCAGCACTTGGTTATAGCGGTCTGCCGCATGCAAAGACTTAGAATCCTGCCAGCGGCCCCACTGAAAGTAGCCCGCATAGGCCAGAAGAACCAGAGCCACGCCGGCAACCAGCGAAGTGCCATTCTCGGAGAACCAGGCTTTGATCTGCTCGATTTGCTGACTTTCTGACTCGTACTCTTCCAAGGCAATCTCCAGGGCTTAGGCCCACGTGTTAGCTATTTGTCTCATCAGGCCCGTTCCCTTAACGGTCGTGGATGGGCCGTTGAGACCTGACCGGCAATTCTGGGGCCGCGACCTACGCGCGTCTAGCGCTTACTTCAGGTAAAGCCCAGCAAAGCGCCCAAACGGGCACTTAAGTCCGGGATTGACACCTCGGCTTGCTCACCGCCAAGGCGCAGCGGCTTCAGTGCCACCACGCCACGCTCAACCTCTCCCTCACCCAACACGATCGCCCAGTCCGCGCCGCTCTTGTCGGCGCGCTTAAACTGGGATTTAAAACTCCCGCCGCCCAGCCCCGCCTCTAGACGTAGCTCAGGCCAAGCATCACGCAGCTGTTCGACCAATTTAAAGCCTAAGCGCTGCGCACTCGCGCCCACCATGACAAAAAACACCTGCGGTGGCTCGGCGACTATGGGGCGACCCTGCTCTTCCATCAACAAAATCACCCGCTCGATGCCCAGCGCCCAACCCACGGCAGGGATGGACTCTCCGCCCAGTTGAGCGACTAAGCCATCGTAACGGCCGCCAGAGCAGACGGCGTTCTGAGCACCCCAGGCACTGGTAATCCATTCAAAAACCGTACGGGTGTAGTAGTCCAATCCACGTACCAACCGGGGGTTCACCGTATAGGCAATCCCCGAGTCATCTAAACGCTCACGCAAGCCTGCAAAATGCTCCGCCGACTCCGTGTCCAGATACTCGACTAGCTGCGGAGCCGCAGCGATTAACCCGGCCAGCTGCGGATTCTTGCTATCCAAAATCCGCAAGGGATTACCCACCAAGCGACGCCGGCTGTCCTCATCGAGAGCTTGCTCGTGAGCGGTGAAATACTCTACCAGAGCTGCCCGGTAGACGCGTCTGGATTCCGGGGTACCCAACGAATTAATCTCAAGCTTAAGACCCTCGATGCCCAGGCGCTTAAACAGCCGCGCGCTAAGTAGGATCAACTCTGCATCGATATCTGGCCCCTCGTACCCGTAGGCCTCTGCGTCAATTTGATGGAACTGACGGTAACGGCCTTTTTGTGGTCGCTCGCCGCGAAACATGGGACCCATCATGTACAGGCGATGCCGCTGATTGTGTACCAAACCGTTTGAAATCGCGGCGCGAGCAATGCCTGCCGTGGCTTCCGGACGCAGAGTTAATCGATCCCCACTGCGGTCCTCGAACGAGAACATTTCTTTTTCAACAATGTCGGTGAACTCACCGATAGCCCGCTTAAATAAAGCGGTCTGCTCCAGCACGGGGACGCGCAGTTCTGTATACCGGTAGGCGGCAAATATCTGACGGGCCACACGCTCAACATGCTGCCAAGCCGCTGCTTTTTCGGGCAGGACATCGTTCATACCGGTAACCGGTGCAATCAGCTCCATGGACTCTCCCGCAAACAGTTCCCGCGAAGAAACCGCTGATTATGATTAGTAAACGCGTCCGGTGGCGTCGATGTGGTAACTGACCAGATCACCGCGGCGATATTCCGGACCGGCCGTGACTTGCTGACCGTTAAAAGTCACACGAACACGATCGGCTTTACCCAACACGACCCGCCAAGGACCCCGGCCGGAAATCGTGCGGCTTTGCCCGGCATGCTGCATGCCGTACACCTGCCTTTCGCCGGTTGAGCTAAATACGCCGACCCAACTGTCACCCCGAACATCGATCACAAGGCCGGCGGCAACGCTCGATTGCGTTTTAGCACCTAAGGCGGCGTCAACCACCGAGGGCACCGCCATGGAGCCCGATTCAACCGACGGTTCAGCTGGCGCGTTAGCCGCCGGATTCGCCAGTGGATTGGCCGTTGGCTGAGCCGGCGTAGCGCCTGAACTGACCGGCGATAAACTGGGCGCATCCACGGCGCCAGCCGGTGGGCCACCCGCGGACGGCGTATCCGCACTATTTGCGCTGTCAGCGACCGGATCCTTAGCAGGCATGGGCACAGGGCCGTCAACAGGCGATGCCACAACACGGGCGGCAACCGGTACGGCCACACTCACGGGGTTCACGTTATGCCCACGCCACCAAAATAATGAACCTAAAACAGCCAACAACAGAAGCGCAAACTTCGCTGCCGTCTTAACGCCGGACCAATCACGAAACGCCGGAGCTGCACTGGTTAAAGGAACGTGCGTCGGCGCTACGGGCAAACTACTTAATCCATCAAACTCGGCCAGCATGTCCTCCACGGACAGTCCAAGGAATTTAGCGTACTGACGCAAGTAGCCACGGGCATAGACGGGCGCGTCGAAAACCTCAAAGCGATTGGCCTCCATCGCCTCGAGCAGTTTCTTTTCCACGCGTAGCGCCGACACAACCTGATCTAACGGCAACCCCTGTAGCTCTCGAGCTGCTCGCAATCGACCACCGGGTGGCGTCAATACCGGCAAAACGGTCACCGTAGAGACGGCCTGCGACGAAGATGTCTCCACTAACTCTTCACCTTGAGTCACTGCGAGCCTCCTTCCTCCAGCTGCCCGACCTGTGGCGAATCTGGAAACATCTTTCGCAGCCGCTTCTCATAGTCGGCTGCCGCCATCGGGTCACCGGCCGCGCGTTCAATTTTTACACCCAACAACAAAGCGTCTGCCGTAGGGGTCGCGATGCTCAGAAAACGCGTCAAATGACCTCGTGCGTTGAGCAAGTCGCCGCGCGAATAGTTGAGGACAATGAGTTGAAGCAAGGCATCCGGGTAGGTGGGCTTTAAAGCGACCGCCTGCTTAAAGTCACGCTCCGCCCTATCCGCATCATCCGCGCTCAGCGCGCAGACACCCGCATTAGTCCAAGCTACTTCCGGAGTCGCGTAACGCGGATTTTTCGCCACTTCCTCTAGTAAGGACTGGCCCTTTTCAAAACCGCCGCGCTGACACAGAAACACCGCGTAGTTATTCACCCGATTCGGATCTCTGGGATCGGCCTTCACGGCGGCTTGATAGTGCTTCTCGGCCTTATCCATCTCGCCAACGCGCGAATACAACAAACCGGCCGCCGTTTGGACATCGGCATCGTTGGCATTTTGAGTTAACGCACGCTCAATCTTTTCTTGCGCCAAAGAAACGTCTCCGCGCTGCAAATAAGCCACACCCAATTGGGCATTAAACTTAGCGGCCTGATTAGCATCCGACATCGATTTTTTTTGATTGATCTGCGCTGACGCTACGCCTATGAGGCCAAACACTAGCGTAAAGGCGCAAAATGTCGCGGCTAACAGCTTCATGTTTCCACCGCCAAGTTAATCCGCTTGCTGCCCAATCGCACAGTGGTGCGATCGGCCACTTGGCCTGCTAATTGACCGCATGCGGCATCAATATCATCGCCACGGGTGCGACGCACTGTGGTGATGATCGCCCGCTCGTGCAACAGGTCGCAAAAGCGCGAAATAGCCTCTCGACTCGATCGACGATACTGATTGCCTGGGAAAGGGTTAAACGGAATCAGGTTGACTTTCGCATCCCGCCCGCGCAACAAACCCGCCAACTCAATCGCGTGCTCGGGTTGATCATTCACGCCATCGAGCATCACATACTCGAAGGTAATGCTGCGACCGTTTTGAGCGTCTAGGTAGTGCCAGCAAGCTTCCAGTAGTTCTTTGATAGGGTGCCGCCGGTTAATGGGCACCAACTGATCACGCAACGCATCGTTAGGAGCATGCAACGATACGGCAAGAGCTACGTTCGTGTCCTCGGCCAACTTGTAGAGCTGCGGCACTAAGCCCGAGGTCGACAGCGTGACTCGGCGACGAGATAAATCGAACGCCAGGTCATCCATGAAAATGGATAGTGCGGGTAAAACTGCGCGGTAGTTAGCAAGCGGCTCGCCCATGCCCATTAAGACCACGTTAGTTACGGCACGCGCGCCATCTGGCGCTACCCCCAGCTCACGATTGGCTAACCAAACTTGACCGACGATTTCAGCGGTCGACAGATTGCGATTAAAGCCCTGCGCTCCGGTGGAGCAGAACGAGCAGTCCAGCGCGCAGCCTACCTGACTGGAGATGCATAGGGTTCCACGCCCAGGCTCAGGGATAAACACCATTTCCACGGCTTGTTCGCCGCCCACATCGCCGGCCGCAGGGCCGGCTCTGAGCAACCACTTTCGTGTGCCATCTGACGAAGCATGCTCACTCATAATCTCGGGTAAGCGAATTTCGGCGATGGCCTTTAGTCGCTCCCTGAAATTCTTCGACAGATCGGTCATCTGTTCAAAGTCATCGACCCGTCGCTTGTACAGCCAGGTCATCAACTGCCGCGCCCGAAACGGCTTTTCCCCGAGATCCGCCACAAACTGCGCCAACCCCTGCCGGTCTAATCCCAGCAGATTTGTCTTCGACTCTGGCACGGCATTCATGGGCGGTCTCGGTACGCGAATTAGCCTCGCGCGTTTAGTTCAGCGGGTACGGCTGCAAAGATCAGTCTCAGCGAAAAAGAACGCGATTTCGCGCGCTGCATTTTCTACCGAGTCCGAGCCGTGAGCGACATTCTCTTCGATACTGGTCGCCAGGTCGGCGCGAATAGTGCCGGGAGCAGCCTTTTTAGGATCCGTGGCGCCCATTACTTCGCGGTGCTTGGCAACTGCGTCTTCACCTTCCAGCACTTGGGCAATGACCGGGCCCGAGCACATGTAGCTCACCAGATCCTTGAAAAAACCACGCTCGCTGTGCACGGCATAAAAACTTTCCGCCTGCGCCGTGGTCAGGTGCAGCATGCGGGCGCCAACAATGCGCAGACCGGCTTTTTCAAAACGGTTATAGACGTCGCCAATCAAATTACGGGCAACGCCATCTGGCTTAACAATCGACAGGGTGCGCTCGAGCGCCATGGAACACCTCTAGGTTTGCGATAAAGAAAATGGGGTCCGGGGCGTCCTCAAAGCGACGGCCCCGGGAATGGGGTGGCGTCAGGCGCTTACGGATTCAAGCCTCGAACTGTAACGGGAAACAGCCCCATGTGCAATGCCGCGAAATCACGGAAGTCACGGTACATAAAGGCTTTTTTTCATTTTCTCACAAATTGAAGCTCTCACCACAGCCGCACTCGCTCTTGGCTTTAGGATTGTGGAACTTAAAGGCTTCGTTCAGACCCTGCTTAACAAAATCCACTTCGGTTCCATCCACCATGGGCAGGCTGTCGGCATCAACAACCACCTTCACCCCTTGGTCTTCAAAAACCACGTCATCCGGTTGAATATCCTCAGCATAATTGACTACGTACGCGTAGCCCGAGCAGCCCGTTTTCTTAACGCCCAGACGCAGGCCAATGCCGTGACCGCGGGCACTGAGAAAATGACGGACGCGGTTCGCGGCAGCGACAGACAGAGTAATGGACATATCGGATAACTCCTTCGCGAAAACCCGTCGATGATCCATAGTACGATCAGCGCTCAGCGAACCCAATAGCTGCCGCACGAATCGCGTCCTCAATCGTCAACAATTTGCCCAATTTGTCCGTTGGAGCGCCCACGGCTTGGGCAATAGCACGCAGATCCAGCACCCAAGAGCTCACCGACTGATTAACCAGGCTTTGCACCGCCAAATCCAGAGCAGCGATCAGATCCGGGCACCCACGAACTTCATAGCGAGCTTCACTAATCACACCCGCTTCAACTCGCAGGTGCACGCGCACGGTGCTTGCGCTAAGCGCGTGCCGTGCCTCACCGGTCAAACCGCCGACAAAAGCACGTCCCGCATGCGGCGTCTCACGAAAAAGCTTCGATTTGAGTTCAACGGGGCCCATGGGATCCACCAAGCGGTTCAGTTGGTTGTCGGCGCCAAATGCCGCAAGCGGGTGACCTCAGCGATAATTTTCTCGGCAGCAAAATCCACCTCAGCCTGCGTCGTCATGCGCCCTAAGCTTAGCCGCAGAGTGGCTGCTGCCAGAGCATCATCGCGTCCTAAAGCCCGCAACACATAAGAGGCCTCACTACTGCCCTCGCTGCAGGCTGCTCCGCTCGATACAGCTAAAGCCGGCAGCCCCATCCGCAATGCCTCACCATCTACACCAGCAAAAGACACACTCAGAATGTGCGGTGCGCGCGGGGCACCCTGACCATTAAGAAAGACATCGGGCAACGACTGCAAACGAGTCCACAACCGCTCCCGCAACGCCACCAATCTTGATGACTCCGACACACCCTCGCGAGTCGCCCAATCGTAGGCCGCCCCCATCCCCACGATCTGATGCGTGGCCAGCGTACCGGCGCGCAAGCCACGCTCTTGGCCACCGCCGAACTGTAGAGGCAACAGCACGGGCCGCGGATTTAGCCGCACGTAAAGCGCGCCCACGCCGATAGGACCGTGAATTTTGTGGGAGGCCAGCGAGATCAGATCGGCGCCTAACACGTGGACATCTAGCGGGACGCGCCCAGCCGCTTGCGCGGCATCCAGATGGAAGAGAACCTCGCGACCCTTCAGCCCATCGGCAATCGCCGGGGCATCCAGGCACACTCCGGTCTCGTTGTTAACCAGCATCAGCGATACCAGCACCGTATCCTCGCGAAGCACATTAAGCACCTGATCTGCACTGACCAGACCCTCGGTGGATGGGGTGAGGTACGTTACGCGAAATCCCTCGCGCTCTAACTGCTGGCACGCACCTAAAACCGCCTTATGCTCGGTGCGTGAGGTGATCAGGTGACGCCCGCGGCGCGCTTTATTACCGCGGGCCGCGCCAAGAATGGCCAGGTTATCCGCCTCGGTAGCGCCCGATGTAAAAAGAAGGGTCTCCGGGCTCGCACCGATCAAGCCGGCTACCTGAGCGCGCGCAAGCTCAATCCGCTGTGCCGCGCGTTGACCATAGACATGCCCGGTGGACGACGGATTACCGGCGGCTTGGGTATCGGTCAAACACTCCGCCATCACCGCAGCCACGCGCGCGTCCAGCGGACTGGAGGCCGCGTAATCCAAGTAAACCACCGTCTGGCCGGGGATCTCGTTCACGGATTTGCCTTAGCAATCGTTGCCTGTACGCCAGCCAGCAGGCCCCGAAGGATATTGGTTTCTAAGTGGTCTAACTCGGCGCGGGCAAATATACGTTTAAATCGTTTTAATAAATGCACGCCGCCACGACGATCAGTAAAACCAACGGCCTCTAAAACCTCATCCAAATGCGCGTAGAGCAACTCCAACTCGGCCGCGGTTGCCAAAGGCGACTCGCGCACGGTAGGCGGCAAGGCAGCAGCCCCGGCTGCATAGAGCTCGTATGCGACGACCTGTACGGCCTGAGACAGGTTCAATGATTCGTACTGCGGGTTAGCTGGAATGTGTAACAGCGCATTACACAGCTCCAACTCTTCATTGGTCAGACCGGTGCGCTCGGTACCAAAAACCACAGCTACCGGCGTTTGCTGGGCTGTTTGCCGGAGCTTTTGAGCGACCTCACGCACGCCAAAGCTAGGCCAGTAATACTGTGACCGCACCCGTGCGGTAGTACCTACTACCCAGCCACAACCAGCCACGGCTTGCGCTAGATGGGTGACCACCTGCGCGCGTTCCAAGACGTCCTCGGCCCCACTGGCCAAGGCCGTGGCGTCGGCGTGCGGGAAGAACTTCGGCTCCACCAACCAAAGCTCGCTCAAAGCCATGGTTTTCATAGCGCGAGCGGCAGCGCCAATATTTCCGGGGTGACTGGTTTTAACCAGCACGATCCGAATCGGGCATGGCTCAATGGCGGAGGAGTTCATGGGCAATTACTATCCGGTAAAATCATCAGGCGTTGCCGCAGGTTAAACACCCGGGACCGCTAACGTCTGTTAGTCTAAACCGCTTTTCCTAAGGCGCCCACTGAGGTCGCACGATCTATGCCGACGCATCCGCTTGTTAATATTGCCATCCGTGCGGCTCGCCGCGCGGGCAACATCATTATGCGCAACCTCAATCGGGTTGACGCACTGACCGTCGTAGCCAAGGGCCGCAACGATTTCGTTACCGAAGTCGATCGCTCGGCCGAAGCCGATATCGTCACCACGGTACGCCGATCGTACCCAAACCACGGATTTCTGGGCGAAGAGTCCGGCTTATCACCTGGATCGGACGAGGGCGCTGATTACGTTTGGATCATTGATCCTTTAGATGGCACCACCAACTTTTTGCATGGTTTTCCCCAATTTTGCGTTTCGATTGGCGTGCAATATCGCGGCAAGATAGACCACGCGGTCATTTACGATCCTTGGCGGCAAGAGATCTTCTCGGCCAGTCGCGGGGAGGGTGCGTATCTGGATGAAAGACGCATTCGCGTGTCACGCGCGAAAGGGTTGGACGGCGCCTTGATCGGTACGGGCTTCCCGTACCGAGAAAATCTCCAGTTCTTAGATCCCTATCTCGAGATTTTCCGCAGCGTATCGACAAAAGCCGCAGGGTTACGCCGCCCCGGATCCGCGGCCTTAGATCTGGCCTACGTCGCAGCCGGTCGAACGGATGGTTTCTGGGAATTCGGCCTATCCCCTTGGGATACGGCTGCCGGGCTGCTGCTCATCCAAGAGGCGGGTGGCCGAATTGGTACACCTACCGGTGCTGATTACGAACTGGGCCCTCACCTGGTGGCAGGCAGCCCTAAAGTGTACGAGGCGCTCTTGGCGGAAATGCAGCCTCACCTGACCGCCGAGTTACGTCGCTAGCAGCACGCCTGCAGGCAGCGAGGATGGGATCGCTTGGCGCGATCCCATCCGGCAGCAAACCTAGCCGTTAGCCTTATTCATATGACTGCTGCGGTAGCCATACAGCGCATAGACAACCAAGCCTACACTCGTCCAAATTAAAAAGATGAGATTGGTTTTAGTGGGCAAGCCAAAGAATAGGTACAGACAGCCTATCGTCGCTAACGGACCCACAATCCAAACACCCGGCACGCGGAAACTACGGGCACGACCGGGATCGCGAACACGCAAGATCATGACACCGACAGACACCATGAAAAACGCGCACAGCGTTCCTGAATTGGATACGTCAGCCAACACGCCGACTGGAAAGAAACCAGCAAAAATGCAGACACCCACACCGGTGATGATCGTTACAACATACGGGGTCTTGTAAACGGCGTGCAACTTATTCAAAAAGCTAGGCAGCAGCCCGTCACGAGCCATTGCAAAGAACAGTCGCGTCTGACCGAACAACATCATCAAGACCACGGATGGCAGCGCTAAAAACGCCGCCAAACCAATCAACGTTGCTATTTTATTGTAATGAATTTGCTGCAACACAAAAGCCAATGGCTCGCCACTGCAGGCCAGCATAGAGTCGCCAACATGAGCTTTACAGGCCGCTACGAACTCCGCACTACCCGGCGAAAGCACTTCATGGTTAGGCCCAAAGATAGGCTGCGCACCGATAGTGCCAATCGCACCCGAGGCAACGAGCAGGTAAAACCCGGTGCACACCACCAAGCTGCCTACTAGGCCAAACGGTACATTGCGTTGAGGATCTTTGGTTTCCTCAGCGGCCGTTGAAACGGCATCAAATCCAACATAAGCAAAAAAGATCGAAGCCGCAGCGCCAGTAACGCCTGTAAAGCCTAGTGGCATGAACGGGCTGAAGTTCTCCGAATGAATGGCAGGCACTGCCAAAATCACAAAAACAGTCAAAGCAATAATTTTAATGCCGACCAGCACCGCGTTTACTCGAGCACTTTCGCGCGTACCCAAGATCAACAAACCCGTGCACAGCAAAGCAATCGTCATGGCAGGCAAATTCAAAAAGCCACCCGAGAAGTAACCTTTGGTAAAAGCCTCCGGCAAACTCACCCCAAGCAATCGGCTGACAGCGCCCACAAAATAATTCGACCATCCCACCGAGACCGCGCTTGCAGCAACGGCGTATTCCAAAATGAGGGCCCAACCAACAATCCAGGCGATCAACTCACCTAACACCGCATAAGAATAGGTATAGGCAGATCCGGACACCGGCACCATGGAGGCTAATTCGGCGTAACACAGTGCGGTAACTCCACACACAAAGCCGGCGATCACAAATGACAACATCATGCCCGGACCGGCTTTCTGAGCGGCCTCGGCCGTCAGCACAAAAATACCAGTTCCAATAATGGCACCAATGCCCAGCATCATCAGTTGAATGCCACCTAACGACCGGTGCAGCGAACGACGCTCCGCAGTTGCCAGAATGTCTTCGAGGGATTTAATTCGCCAGTTCATAGTCTGCCCCAACCAAAAAAGAGCGCTATTTTTACCATGCTCAGCCCTTTTCAGCTATGGCCGCTGCCCTAATCAAGCCGCGGGCAAGTATCACGCGCAGCGCAACAATTCGGTGGAGCCATGGGTTACGTGTGCAAGAATGCGACACATGAAGCAACCTCCCACCTTGCCGCAGGCCCATCAACCCCGTCGAGGCGCGAGGAGCCTGTTTTCCCACCGGCTTGCCACCGGCAGCAAGACCTTGTTTTTGGTCTACCAACTCTCGCTAGGAATCACCACTGGCAGCATTGCCTACGCGCAGAGCCCAGCCAGCGTCAATCTTCCGGAAATCGAGGTGGTTGCTACCGGCTTGTTCCCCGGTATTGGTGTTGACACGGGCCTTGTGCCCACGCATGTCCAACACGTGAACCTCAGTGCTCTGTCTAAAGCACAGCAGCGCGATATTGGTGAAGTGCTTAATTACGGCGCCACCAGTGTCCACATCAATGATACGCAGGGCAACCCACTACAGCGTGACATAACCTTTCGTGGGTTCACCGCCTCTCCGGTCTTGGGAACACCCGAGGGTATGTCGGTGTTCGTCGACGGTGTACGCGTCAACGAAGCCTTCGGCGACACCCTTAACTGGGATCTTATTGCTCCCCGATCCATTGCCCAAATTGATGTAGTGCCCGGCTCTAACCCGGTGTACGGCCTGAACACATTGGCGGGCGCCATCGCCATCCAGACTAAACGTGGCCGCACCTCACCCGGCATAACCACCCAGTGCACGGGCGGATCTTTCGGTCGCCTCGCCTGCGGCGCTGATTTCGGATTCACAAAGGGGCTGCTCGATTATTTCGCGTCCGCCGACGACTATCGAGACAGGGGCTGGGGCCAGGCAAACCCGAGCAATCTGCAACACTATTTCGCGAAAGTTGGGCTTACTCAAGGCGCAACGGACTCCTCTGTCTCCGTGTCCGTTACTAACGATGATTTGTTCGGCAATCAAACGCTGCCGCTCGCGTTCCTCAACAACCCAACTCAGGCCTACACGTATCCCGATGAAAACATCAATCGACTGTCAGTCATCAATCTGTTGAATCGAACGTCAATCAACCAGCAGTGGGATTTAGCGGGAAGCCTTCATTACCGACGACTGCGCTCCCACGTACTTAATAGTAATGTTAATGGAAATTATGACCCGACCGTCGGCGCCCGCCCAGGTAACACACCAACCACCAATGCGATAAACCAGATCGATCAATACAGGCCTGGCCTGAGTGCACAAGTCACGCGCAATGGCACCTTACTCGGGCACGACAACCATTTAACTATCGGCATGGAATGGGAACGTGGGTGGACCAATTTTTTGCAGTATCAACAAGAATCTGGCGACTCGAGAAACACGACATCCAACCAACCCTTACAACTTCAGACCCACCTGCACGCACTCAATGCCTTAGCTGGCGCCTATATCAATGACACATGGCAACTGGATAGCAAAGCCTCAATGACTCTCGCCGTCCGCTACAGCCATGCACACACACGCCTCGAGGACCAACTGGGCACCGCCAACAATGGAGACCAAACTTTTTCACGGGTGCTACCTGCATTAGGACTGACCTATCAGGCCTTACCTACCACGCGGCTTTATGCGAACTTCAGCGAAGGCATGCGAGTGCCCAGCCCTGTTGAATCAACCTGCGCAGACCCTAGTGCGCCTTGCCAATTACCTAACGCTTTTTCCTCTGACCCGCCCCTACATGCGGTGCTTGCAGAATCTGCAGAATTTGGCCTTGATGGCAAGTTCGCAAACACGACATGGAACGTCGATTTATTTAGAACGACACTCTTAGATGACATTCAATTTATTGGCGCTGGAGGGGGGTCGCTTAATAGCGGGTATTTCCAAAACGTAGGATCAACGCGACGACAAGGATTTGAGGCAGAGCTCACGCATCAATGGGAGCGCGTCAGCGTCAACGTTCATTACAGCTTTACCCAAGCGCAGTATCGCTCAAGCCTACTGATTTATAGCCCGGCCAATAGCGCCGCTGGCAATGATGCTGAAGGAGCCCACTGCCTGAGTGGTGTGAATTGTTCGCTGATCCTTGTGCATCCTGGCGATACCATCCCCAACGTACCGCAACAAAACTTGCGTGTACGCGCAGAATATGAAATCAACCCTCGGGCTGGAGTGGGTTTAGAGGCCATGATCCAAAGCCATGCCTATGCGCGCGGCGATGAAAACAATCAGGACTCACGGGGCCCGATACCGGGATTTAGTGTTATTAATCTCGACGCCCACTATGTCCCTAATGAACATTGGAACTTTTTCGGACGTATAGAAAACGCTTTAAACCGGGGATATTCAACCTTTGGTGTTCTTGGTACTAACTACTTTACCGCACCGGGTGAGACTTACTCTAATCCCACGCAGCCCACACCCAGTAACCCTGGCCCTTTGCCAACCCAATTCAGAAGCGTAGGACCTCCAAGGGGGGCATGGGTGGGCGCAACCTATAACTTCGGCGCAGCAAATTAATGAATGGCGGGTACTGCGGCAGCCGAGTCCCCCAAAGCAGAAGGATCCCAGTCACCACCCATGCCACGAATTAAGCCTACACTCCCCGCTAACTGACGCCCTACGATAGCCAAATCTGCTCGCTCGTTGGCTAACTGCGTCTGCTGAACCGCAACTACCGTACTGTAACTAACAGTACCAGCCCTGTATTGATTGAACGTCAATAGGGCGCTCTCTCGAGCGGATTTAACGGCTGCATCCTGTAGCTCTCGCTCAGTGTTTAGCCCTTTAAGGGTCACCAGGGAATCCTCCACGTCTTGGAAAGCCTGTAAAGCTGTTTGCCGATAATTCGCCACAGCCGCGTCATATGCCGCACGTGCCTGGGCACTGACCGCGCGTCGACGCCCTCCATCAAATAACGACTCTGCCAATTGCGGGCCTAGTGACCAAAACCGATTAGGCAAAGTAAACCAATTTGAACTAGCCAACGTTTCATAGCCGCCGGCAGCACTCAGCATCAACGTAGGAAACCAGGCCGCACTAGCAACACCTACCTGCGCATTGGCCGCGGCAACACGCCTTTCACCCGCGGCGACGTCGGGACGACGCTCCAAAAGCTCACTAGCCACTCGCAATGGTATTTCCGGCAACGACGGCTGCCACGTATAGTCAGCCGCTATCTCAAAATCTGAAGGCGGCACTCCGATCAGAACCGCTATCACATGCTCAAACTGAGCCCGCTGGATCCTTATATCTACTGCTTGAGCCGAAGTAGCGTCCAACTGAGTCTGTGCCTCAGCGACGTCAACCCGCCCAACTACGCCTGCTGCGAATTGATTCTGTGTGATCGTTAGGGCCCTGCGATACCCAGCAACCGTATCATCCAGCAATTTTGCAGTGGCATCAGCCACCCGAAGATTGAAATACGCCGTCGCAAGTTCAGCGCTTAAACTCAATCGAGCCGACTGATAGTCACGCAGGCTCGCCAGCGCCGTGTCCTTTCCTACTTCTGCCGTGCGCCGCAGGGAGCCCCATAGGTCTGGCTCCCAGCTCGCAGAAAGCTGCGCGATATGCAAATTAGATAATCCCGTCGACACCGGACCCGCGCTTGCAGCCTTGTACGCGGCGCCACCCTGTTGCGAACGAGTAATGCCAGCGCTCGCATTTAACGTTGGCCAGAGGGAAGACTGCGCTTGGCGGGCAAGCGCCTCGGCTGTTCTGTAGGCCGCTTCTGATGCGGCTAAGGACTGATTTCCCTGCAACAGCCGCGACTCCAAGCCATCCAGAATCGAATCGTTAAAGACGCTCCACCATGGCCCGCGCTTTACCTCATCGCGAGGCTCAGCCACTTTCCAGCCACTGGCCTCCTTAAACTCCAAAGGCTTGGCAACCGCAACCGGACGATAGTTCGGTCCGGCCGCACAACCGCCCAGTAGCATCGCAAAAGTTGTCGCTATCATAAGCGTCTTGCACGGAGTGGCCACCGTTCGTGGTCTTATTGAACTCATCATGCTGTTACCCCTAAACCCAACGAATCCGAATCACTAGGCCGACGTCGCTTCAACCGCAAAGCCAGGCGATCTAAATACAAATACACGATAGGCGTGGTGTACAGCGTCAACAACTGACTCACTGCCAATCCCCCGACAATAGCGATGCCTAAAGGGTGTCTAAACTCAGCCCCATCGCCGGTCCCTATCGCCAAGGGGATTGCGCCAAACATTGCCGCAAGCGTAGTCATCAAAATCGGGCGAAAGCGTAGCAAGCAAGCTTCGTAGATCGCCTCCTCCGGTGATCTCCCGGCACGCTCCGCCACCAGAGCAAAATCAACCATTAAAATGGCGTTCTTTTTTACAATGCCAATCAAAAGAACAAGACCAATGTCAGCAATCAAACTCAATTCGGTACCGGTTGCCAGCAGGGCTAAAAACGCACCTAGACCTGCAGATGGCAGCGTGGACAAAATCGTCACCGGATGAATATAGCTCTCGTACAAAATCCCCAACACGATATAAAGCGTTGCAAAAGCAGCTAATAGCGTGAAAGGGATGGTCGCTAAAGAAGATTGAAACGCTTGCGCAGTGCCAGCAAATCCACCGCGCACGGTTGCTGGAACACCAATTTTTCTCATCGCTTCATTAATTGCTTCTGATGCTGTGCTCAATGAGACACCCGGCTTTAGATTGAATGAGATCGTTGATGCAGGAAAGGGGCCTTGGTGATTGACTGCCAACTTCGCATTGGCAGGAGAGATTGAGACCACTTGACTTAATGGCACCTGTGAACCGCCCACACCAGGAATGTAAACCCGGTCCAATGCTGAGGGGTCTTGCGCGAAGCTTGGGTCTACGCCCATAACTACGTGATACTGGTTTAAGGGAAAATAAATTACTGATACTTGAGTTTGCGAAAAACTGTCATTTAATGCACGGTCTATGTCCACTGCACGTATACCGTAGCGCTGTGCGTTGTCTCTTTCCATGCGCAGGCGCAACTCCAAACCCTTATCCTGCTGATCAGTGTTGACATCCACGATGGTTGGAATATCTACCATGGCAGCCATGATTTTTGGCTCCCAAAGACTGAGATCATCAATATTGTCAGCCTGCAAGGAGTACTGGTACGTAGCATTACTGGGTCGCCCGCCAATGCGCACATCACTAACGGCCTGTAAAAACAAGCTCGCTCCCTGCACTTGGTTCAATTTGGGTCGCAAGCGCGAGATCACTTCATCTATTGAAGGTCGCCCACTCGACTTTGGCTTAAGCGACACAAAAACGGTGGCGCTATTTACCTGCCCGCCACCTGTAAAGCCGACAACATTTTCCACTGCCGGATCAGCGCTCACAATTTTTATGAGTTGCGCAAATTTATCCTTCATGCGGTTAAAAGAAATGCTTTGATCCGCCTGTATGCCCCCTACCATCCGGCCCACATCCTGCTGCGGGAAAAACCCCTTAGGCACAATAATAAAGAGATAAACATTCAAAACGACGGTCACGGCGAGGCTGAGCATCATGAAGCGCTTATGCCGCAATGACCATTGCAACGTGGCTGCGTAAAAACTTTGCAGCGCCACAAACGCCCTTTCAGCTTCTACATTAAACCGTGAATACCAGCTGCTATTCCCTGCTTCAGAAGACGGCACTGAACGACGCAAAAGCCTTGAGCACATCATCGGAGTTAAGGTTAGAGAGACGACCATTGACACCAACACAGCAGTCGCTAAGGTCACCGAGAATTCTCGAAAAAAACGCCCGACGATACCGCCAAAGAACAGCAGCGGAATAAATACGGCAACCAGCGATAGGCTAATGGAGACCACGGTAAAGCCCACCTCTCGCGCGCCCTTAAAGGCAGCCTGCAGCGGACTCATCCCATGCTCTAAATAGCGCATCACATTCTCAACAACAACAATGGCATCATCGACGACAAAGCCGGTTGCCACAGTTATGGCCATCAGACTCAAGGTATCAAGGCTGTAGTTGCAGGCCCACATGACACAGAAGGTGCCGCAGAGAGAAACAGGAATAGTCACCGCAGGTATCAGGGTCGCTCGCGGTGAGCGCAGGAAGATGAAAACGACCAGAACTACCAGAAAAATCGAAATCGACAGTGTCTTTAGAATATCGTTGACGGCCGCACGAATGGTTGGACTTCGATCAATCACGATATCAAGATTAATATCCGACGGAATGGAAGCCCTTAAGGCAGGCATTAAGGCGCGAATCCGATCAATAGTTTCAATGATATTCGCACCAGCAGACCGACTGATGGTCAGCACTACCGATGGCTTGCCGTTAGCCTGTCCGGCATTACGCAGGTCTTGAACCGAGTCGGTTACGGCAGCCACATCCTTTAAACGAACTGGCGCCTTGTCATTAAATTTGACGATAAGCTCGCGAAATTCGGCTGCGACGCGCGCCTGATCATTGGCATAGATTTGCCAATGCTTGTCATCAATTTCAATAGTTCCTTTGGGCCGATTGGCGTTAGCACCGGCAAGCGCCAGGCGAACCTGCTCAAGGGAAACTCCGCGAGCTGCTAAGGCCAGGGGATTCAAATCTACGCGTACGGCCGGCAGGGAGCTTCCGCCAACGCTGACTTGCCCTACCCCTTCGACCTGAGACAGTTTTTGCGCCAGTACGGTGGAGGCGGCATCGTACAACTGACCCCGGGACCGATTAGCCGATGTGAGGGCAATAATCAGTATGGGAGCATCGCCTGGGTTTACCTTGCGGTAGGTGGGATTTCCCGGCAAACCGGTTGGCAAGAGGGCGCGAGCTGCATTAATGGCAGCCTGCACATCACGCGCGGCGCCATTAATGCTACGCGACAAATCGAACTGCAAAATAACTCGAGTGCTTCCCAAGGAACTTGAGGAGGTCATCTCGGTAAGCCCGGCAATCCGCCCTAGCGAGCGCTCTAAAGGTGTCGCTACGCTGGTTGCGATCGTGTCAGGAGCCGCACCGGGCAGAGAGGCCTGTACGGCCACGGTCGGCAGATCGACCTGAGGGAGGGGGGCAACAGGTAACAGCCTATAAGCGGCAAATCCCGCCAGCACGATCCCCAGCGACAACAACGTGGTGGCCACCGGACGGCGAATAAAAGGCCCGGACAAACTCACGCAACAGACTCAACAGCCGGCTCATCGTCGGCACCGACGAACGGAGGATCAAAGCGCTCCACCCAGCCGTGAAAGGCCAAGTAAATGACAGGGGTGGTGAATAGAGTCAGTATCTGGCTGGCAATAAGTCCGCCCACCATCGTGATTCCCAGAGGATGGCGCAGCTCAGAACCGGCGCCCGAGCCTATCATCAGCGGTAAGGCACCGAGCAGCGCGGCCAACGTGGTCATCAAGATCGGTCGAAACCGAAGCAAACACGCCTGATAGATTGCCTCTCGCGGCGCCATTCCCTGATGGCGCTGCGCATCGAGCGCAAAATCAATCATCATGATCGCATTCTTCTTCACGATACCGATAAGAAGAATGATTCCGATAATACCGATGACACCCAGATCGGTGCCCGACAGGATTAGCGCCAGCAACGCACCCACACCAGCTGAAGGCAGGGTCGAGAGAATCGTGATCGGATGGATATAGCTCTCGTATAGGACACCTAACACGATATACATCACCACAATCGCTGCCAGAATCAATAAAAGCTCAGATGATGCCGCGGCGCGGAAAGCCAAGGTTGCACCCTGAAAGGTTGTTTGAATGCCAGCAGGCAACTGAATCTGCGCCTGTGCATCCTCAATCAACTTCACCCCCTCGCCCAGAGAAACACCAGGTGCCAGGTTGAATGAGACACTAGCGCTTGGAAACTGACCTAAATGGTCTATAGCTAGTGCTGTTCTGCCCTCGGTGATTTTAGCAATTGTGCTTAATGGAACCGGCGCGCCGGTGGATGAGGGGATATAAAGTGCACCTAGAGAACCTGGACCTCGAACCCAGTCCGGCGCCGTCTCCAGCACGACCCGATACTGATTGGACTGGGTAAAGATGGTCGATATGAGGCGCTGCCCGAAGGCGCTATAAAGGATGTTGTCTACCGTGGCTACTGTTATTCCAAAACGAGCCGCCGTGTCACGATCAATATCTACATAAACCTGTAGCCCATGATCCTGCCAATCACTGGTTACCCCAGACAGTTGTGGTCGTTGCTGCAAAGTATCGATCAGTTTTGGAACCCACAGACCCAGCAACTTAGGATCAGCTGACTGTAACGAGAACTGGTATTGCCCTCGATTGATTCGATCATCAATGGTCAAATCCTGCACAGGCTGCAGGTAAAGCGTCACGCCGGGCACGGAAGAAGCGAGCGTCTCATTGAGACGAGCGATCACTTCGTTTACCGAGTCTTTGCGCGTCGCGCGATCCTTCAAGTTGATCAAAAACCGTCCACTGTTTAACGTGGTATTTACGCCATCTACCCCGATAAACGAACTCAAACTAGCAACCGCAGGATCCTTTAAAGCAGCCTGTGCTAACTGCGTGTGCCGGTCTGCCATCGCTGAATAGGACAATGATTGGTCAGCCACCGAGATTCCCTGAATCACACCGGTGTCCTGAATTGGAAAAAACCCTTTAGGCACGACAACGTACAACAGTACGCTTAAGAAAAAAGTCATTACGGCGACAACGAGTGTCAGTCGCTCATGCCGCAGAACCCAACGCAAGGCTTGCGAATATTGACCGAGCAATGCGTCAAATCCAGCCGCGAAAAGATGCGCCAGACGTCCGGTTCGGTGGGAGGCTTCTGGCTTCAAAAGCTTTGCGCATAACATGGGCGTCAGCGTCAATGAGACCACGGCCGAGATAATGATTGATATCGCCAAGGTCACGGCAAACTCTCTAAACAAGCGCCCGACCACGTCACCCATAAATAGCAAAGGAATCAACACAGCCAACAAGGAGACGGTTAGCGAGATAATCGTAAAGCCAATCTGCGCCGAGCCTTTATGGGCCGCCACTAAAGGTGGATCTCCCATTTCCACGTAACGCGCTATGTTTTCAATCATCACGATAGCATCATCAACGACAAAGCCCGTTGAAATGGTCAGCGCCATCAGGGTTAGATTATTAATACTAAAGCCCAGTAGATAAATGACACCAAACGTACCTATCAGTGAAACCGGCACAGCAAGACTCGGAATGAGCGTCGCGCCGGGATCACGCAAGAAGGCGAAAATCACCAAAACAACGAGCACAACCGCAAGCAATAGCTCTTTTTCAACATCACTTACCGAGGCACGAATAGTGGTTGTTCGATCTGTTAGTACTTCAATGCTAAGCCCCGCCGGTATGGTATTGAGCATGGCAGGCAATAAATCCTTGATACGATCTACAACCTCAATAACATTAGCGCCCGGCTGGCGCTGAACGTTCACGATTATGGCGGGAGTCAGGTTAGACCAAGCGCCAATACGCGTATTTTCGGCGTCATCAATCGCGCGACCGATGTCGCGCACTCGAATGGGCGCGCCATTTCGATAGGCAATTACCAACGCGTTGTAACCGCTCGACGTGTTTACTTGATCATTGGCGGCTAAAGTCTGAGAGCGAGTTGGACCGTCAAAGTTGCCTTTAGGCACATTGACGTTGCCACTTACAATTGCTGTTTGTACATCCAACAGGGAAAGCTGATGCGCTGCCAGGGCTGCTGGATTTACCTGTATACGTATGGCCGGACGTCGACCACCCGACAAACTCACCAACCCAACCCCGGGTATTTGCGATAGTTTCTGCGCCAAACGCGTATCAACGATATCTTCGATTTGGGGAAGTGGCATGGTTGGCGAGGTCACCGCCAAGCTCAGCACCGGCGCATCGGCAGGATTAACCTTGTTGTAGATGGGCGGAGCCGGCAGGTCGGTAGGCAATAAGGTCGCCGCGGCATTGATCGCGGCCTGAACCTCTTGTTCAGCAACATCCATACCCATCGTCAGCGAAAACTGCATAGTGATAACTGAGGACCCACCGGAACTGGTGGATGTCATCTGCTTTAAGCCAGGGATTTGGCCAAACTGACGCTCTAAAGGAGCGGTAATCGCTGAGGCAGTCACGTCTGGGCTGGCACCAGGGTATAAGGTAACCGCCTGTATGGTCGGGTAATCCACCTCCGGCAAAGCCGATAAAGGCAGCCATCGGAATCCCAAAAATCCCGCTAGCACAATTGCCACCATCAACAAGGACGTGGCAACAGGTCGCTCGATAAAAACCGCCGAAGGATTCATGCGCGGCCTAAGATCCGGACTTACGCCAATTTTTTTTCTGGTCACCCGGTGCTGCGGCAGACTTGGTTTGCGCCAACTTCACTGTGGCGCCATCCTTCAATCGATCGATGCCATCTATGACAACTTTCTGCCCGGGGCTTGCTCCTTCAGAGATGGCAGTTAATTCACCGGCCGAACTGACCACCGTGGCTTTGTGTAATGACACGGTGGAATCAGCATTCAAAACGTACAAGAACTGGCCATCAGGTCCCTGCTGAATCGCCGCCGTGGGCACCACCGTCGCTTGTACGAGAGTCCCATAACGAACACGAAGATTGACGAACTGGTTTGGAAATAGCGCCAAGTTATCATTGTTAAACTGTGCCTTGACCTTAACTGTGCCGGTAGTGACATCGATTTGATTATCGATCGTCAATAAAAATCCTTCAGCTAACCGTGCCAAATTTGACCGGTCATAAGCCTCCACCGGAATAGGCTTATGATCTGCAAGACGTTTGAGTATTTCTTGTAATTTATCTTCTGGAATGGAACCGACGACGGTGATCGGATTCAACTGGGTGATTACGGCTAGTCCATTAGCGTCAGCCGGGTGGACGACGTTACCGACGTCAACCTGACGTAAACCAATGCGGCCACTGATCGGTGCGGTGACTCTAGAATACATTTGGTTAAGTCGCGCGCTGTCCAGTGTGCCCTTATCAGACTGCACTACGCCCTCACCTTGTTGCACCAAACCTTCCTGCGTGTCTAACTGTTGTTTGGCGATAGAGTCCTGGGAGTACAACAGTCGGTAGCGTTCCAGGTCTAACTTCGCGATTGCTAAAGAAGCTTGATCACGGTTCAACTGACCCTTGGCTTGCTCAAACTGCACATTGAAGGGACGGGGATCAATTTCTGCAATGACCTGGCCAGCCTTCACCGACTGACCTTCGGTGAACAGAATCTTCATGATCTGGCCGTCAACGCGGGATTGGACAGCCACAGTTGCCAGCGGTGTCACTGTGGCCAAGGCCGAAACCGTAACGGGCAAGTCAGATTTCGTGACATCACCAAGTCCAACCACCACCGGGCGATTCATGCCACCGCCACGCTTATTTAATGACTTGTCTGAGTCCGATGAATGGCAGGCTGCCAGTCCCGCGAGTGCCAGGAGCACGGCCATGGGTCGCGCGAACTTATGAATCCTCCCGGCCCAGTTAAACACCCGCCGTTGCTCAATCATCGTTTCGATGGCAGTCACTGGCATAGTTATTGGCTCGCTCGGCTAAACGTCTGGAAAAATCAGGCATCAATCACTCACGCGGTATTGTGACCCGCGCAGCCCCTGCCAGTTTGCTTGTGCGACGAAAAGTTTTGTCAATCAGCCGACGCTAACTCGCCTCACTTACCTTCGCACGCTGCATGCTGGCATCGACCACGGCACAGGTCACGATATCGGAGCCCACACTAACCATGGTTCGGGTCATATCCAACAAGCGATCTGCACCCAGCACAATGCCAATGCCCTCCGGGGGAATGCCAAATGTAGCCAGCAATCCGGCAATCAGAGGCAGTGATCCGCCCGGAATCCCAGCAACGGCCGTTGCCGTCACTACAGACATCAACAGAAGGCTGATCTGCTCAGGGATTGTCAGATGTACACCAAATACCTGAGCGATAAACAGTACGACACAACCCTCATATAAGGCTGAGCCACTGGTATTCATTGTCGTGCCTAAGGGCAACACAAAACCGCTGGTAGACTCACTGATGCCGAGCTGTTCACGCGCAACGGTGAGCGCCGTAGGTAAAGTAGCGGTACTTGAGCTGGTTGAAAATGCGGTAATCAGTGCCTCACGCATGCCCTTGAAGGTTTCAAGCGGGCCGCGATCTGTTAAGAATCTCAGCCAGAGCGACATAGTTCCAAATAGATGCAATAACAGCGCCGCGCCGCAGCCTAGGACAAATAGTCCTAACGCCAATAAGACATCAACACCGGCTTTGACCACGACGCTAAAGATCATCGCCGGCACGGCGTAAGGCGCCAATTTCAATGCCAGATGCACGATCCCGCTCATCAGTTCGGCGATGGTCGCCAGTCCTTCTTGTAACGAACGTCTACGAGACTCCTGCAGTCGTGTACCGGCAACGCCCACTAAAATGGCAAAAACAATCAATGGCAAGACCTCTCCGAGAGCATCGCGACGATTGCCAACAAAGGCGCCAAACAGATTGCGCGGCATCAACATATCCACCACACCGGCAGGCGTGAACGCTGTGGTGGTCGTGGTGGTTGGAGCGACCGAGTGAGTCGCTGAACCAAATTCAGCCATTAAGCGCTCACGAGTTTCATGAGCCATGTGCTCGCCGGGCCGAACCACATTCATCATGACAAGGCCCAGAGTCACCGCAATAGCCATGTTTAAGAAAAACAACGGAAAGGTGCGTAGCGCGATAGGCCCCAGCTTGCCCGAGCCACCCAGGCTCATTACGGCACCGGCCAACAAGACGAATACCAGCGGGATCACCACAAAGAACAGCATGCGAAGAAAAACTTGGCCAAGCGGATCGAGTATCCATACCGCCAGCGTTTGCGACCACTGCAGGACCGCAGGCGCACGCGCACCAACAAATAAAATCAGTACGCCGGCCAGAGCACCGATTATCAGCCCGGCTAAGATACGATTCGCCAGTGTCTTACTGCCCGCGGCCATAGGTATTACCGTATTAGTTGTCAGATCTGAACTTGGCCGCCGAGCTCAATAATTCGCTCTGGTGGAATTCCAAAATGGGCGCCCGCAAATTCGGAGTTGCGCGCCAAAAACATAAAGAGGTACTTGCGCCAACGAGCCATTCCGCGAGGACTGGCGATGACAATCTCATCGCGCCCCAGAAAGTACGCGGCATTATCCGTGCGATAACCTAAACCTGCTTTTTCGGCATCTCTGAGCAAGCGCGGCACATCAGGACGCTCCATAAACCCGACTTGCGTCTCCACTCGGTCTAGACCCTCAGCAATACGCGTAATCTTTATACGTCCACCGCGAGGCACTCGGGGAATTCGTGCTGTAGTAACGCACAGCAAAATGGTGTGTGCATGAAGTACACCGTTGTAGCGAGCATTTCGTGCCAATGTACGCGGGATACCTTGATTATTTCCGGTCAAGAAAACGGCAATACCTGAAACGCGCAAGGGTTTGTCACGCTCGATCTCTGTGAGAAAGCTCGCGGTGGATCGCTCTTGGCGACGCATCTGCTCACCGACCACAATCCGACCTCGCATCCAGGTACGCATCACCAAAAATATAACGAATCCGAAAAGCAACGGGAACCAGCCACCGGCCGGGATCTTTTCAGCGTTTGCCGCGAAGAACATCAGGTCCACTAAACCCAACGGCAGCGCGATGAATAAGAACACCCGTTCCTTTGGCTGAGAGAACCGACCCCATAACAGCGTGACCAGCAACGACGTCTGAATCACCATCGTACCCGCCACTGCAATACCGTAGGCATTAGTCAGGGCATCCGAACTGCGAAACGCCAGCACCAGGCCTACCGAGGCTGCACACAAAATCCAGTTAACCGAAGGCACATAAATCTGGCCGATGGACTTATCGGAAGTCTGCAGTACGCGCATACGCGGCAAAAAGCCCAAATGCTCGGCTTGTTGAGTAATTGAAAAAACACCCGAGATAACTGCCTGCGAAGCGATGATTGAGGCTGCTGTAGCCAAAAAGACCATCGGCAAAAGCGCCCAAGCTGGCGCGAGCAGAAAAAACGGGTTTTCAATGGCGGCAGGGTTGTTCAGGATCAAGGCACCCTGACCAAAGTAGTTAAGGATCAACGCAGGCCAAGCCACAAAAAACCAAGCCAACCGGATCGGCTCACGACCAAAATGACCCAGATCGGCGTAGAGCGCCTCACCGCCCGTCACGGCGAGAAAAACGGCTCCGAGCACACCCAGAGCAACCCCGCGGTGAACCATAACAAACTTGATCGCATGCCATGGATTAACAGCCGAGAGAACGACAGGTGCATGCACAATGCTGGCAATACCCAACGCACCTAGTGAAAAAAACCAGATCAACATGACAGGACCAAAAAGCGTACCGATCGCACCCGTCCCGTGGCGCTGAAAGGCAAACAGGACAACCAGACAAACAACTACCATCGGCACAATCGCACGATCCAGTGAAGGTTCTGCAATCTTGAGTCCCTCAATAGCAGACAGGACTGACACCGCCGGTGTGATACAACCATCGCCGTAAAAAAGCGCACAACCCAGTAGGGCCAGTATGGCGATCAAAGCGGGCCGTTGCACCTTTCCCTCGCCGATCACCAAAGCCATCAAAGCCAGTGCGCCACCCTCTCCGCGGTTATCGGCACGCAGCACACAGCCTATGTATTTTACGGTGATGATAAGCAGGAGCGCCCAAAAGATCAGCGCGAGTACACCTAATACGTCACCTGAAGTTGGGGTGGCTCCACCTGCGGTTAGACAGGCTTTCAGCGCATAAAGCGGGCTGGTTCCGATGTCACCGAAGACAACGCCTAACGCCCCGAGTGTAAGCAGTGAGCGGGAACCTTGATGTTGACTGTGGCCCGTTAAGACCTCTGTATCGCCCACCGAGTCAGTCATACGCTAATCGCCTTTATTGGTCGCTCGCAAACAGGCACGCATTAAGGCATGTCATCAGCTGGGCCACGCCGCTCAGCAGGCATCAAATCGCGGCGGTTTGCGCCCAAATCCAGCGCGACACCACTAGCGACATACATCGAAGAGTACGTCACCACCAAAATGCCAATAATCAGCGCCAGGCCAAAACCACTCAGGGCCTCACCACCGAGCAAATATAGAGCGACCACAACGATCAAGGTCGCAAGCTTGGTAATGACCGTACGCGATAGCGTTTCATTGATGGCAATATCAAAAATCTCGATGGGCTCTGCCTTGCGTAACGACTGAAATCTCTCGCGAACACGATCAAAAACCACCACGGTCTCGTTGATCGAGTAACCAATAACCGCCAGAACTGCTGCCAGCACGGACAAGTCAAAGGGCAAGCGCAGTAATGCAAAGAGTCCTATCGTAAGGAAAGGATCGTGCAAGGTAGCTAATACGGCCCCGACGCCAAACTTCCAACGAAAGCGAAGGGCGATATACCCTAAGATGAGCAACAAAGTGATGCCCATCGCCTCAATGCCCTTAGTCAATAGCTCTTTGCCGACCGTTGCACCCACAACCTCGGTACGCTGAATCTGCACTGCAGGGTCAACGGTGCTGAGAATTTTCGATATCTTGCTGGATATTTCCGTGGCAGTACCCGACTTCTCTGGCGGCAAACGAACCAACACATTGCGCGAAGATCCAAAGATCTGCACCTGGGCATCCGGATATCCGGCTTCTGCCAAGGCCGTACGAGTGCGCTCTAAATTAGCTGCCGCCGGAAATTGCGCCTCGGTGACCACACCACCGGTAAAATCAACCGCAAGATTTAAGCCACGAATACCAATGGCCGCGATCGATCCCAAGATCAAAATGGTCGAGAGCACATAGCAAAACCGGCGCTGTGCCATAAATGGAATACGCGGTACTGAGTGAAAAAATTCCATGTTGCGCTCCTAAACCGGCAGCCGATCAATGCGGCTACGTGCGCCCCAGATAAGGCTAATAAGTGTTCGGGTACCAATGACCGCCGTAAACAACGTCGTCAAAATTCCTAGCGACAGCGTTACGGCGAAGCCCTTAATCGGGCCGGTACCAAATAAGAACAGAACCACACCGGCAATCAAAGTGGTGACGTTGGCATCGAGAATCGCAGAAAAGGCCTTCTCAAAACCCGCTTTGATCGCAGCCTGTGCCGAATTTCCTAGGCGCAACTCCTCTCGGATACGCTCATAAATTAGGATGTTAGCGTCGACGGCCATACCCACCGTGAGCACGATACCCGCAATACCGGGTAGCGTCAGCGCTGCCTGACACAGAGTCAGTACAGCAACCAGCAAAATTACGTTGCAAACCAACACGACGTCAGCCACTAGGCCAAACGCGCTGTAGTAAGCCGCCATAAAGACAAACAACGCGGCGGATCCCACGAGCAGGGCACGAACACCCTTATTGATGTTTTCCTGACCCAAGGACGGACCAATCAAACGTTGTTCAACAATATAAACCGGTGCCGCTAAAGCACCGGCGCGCAGCATTTTCGCTAAGTCCTGGCCCTCACGAAGGGTAACGCCAGAGATTTGAAACTGATTCGAAAAAACACCGCGAATCGTGGCTTTGTTAATGACGTTTTCGGAGGTCACATCAACAGCGACTTTCTCGCCATTTATTTCTTTGAGTTGACGCTCACGCTCGATGAAAACCACCGCCATTTGCTTGCCGACGTTTTCACGCGTCGTACGCAGCATTTCTTCGCCACCGCGTGCATCTAAGGTCAGGCTTACCTGGACTTCACCATTTTGAAAGCCGGCACTGGCATCCGTTAACTGATCACCCGTCACAATAACATCGCGCTTAAGCAAGACCGGCTGACCACTGCGCTCCTTGTAGAGCTTGGTGCCTAACGGCGCATGGCCGGTGGCTTTCGCTTCCTCGGCACGATTGGCCATGTCGACTAGGCGAAACTCAAGAGTCGCTGTTTTACCGAGCAAACGAATCACCTGAGTTGCGTCTTGAATGCCGGGCAATTGCACCGCAATTCGGCTTAAACCTTGGCGCTGGACCGTCGCTTCAGATACACCCAACGCGTTCACTCGATTAGACAACGCAGTAATGTTCTGCTGGATGGCAAAATCCTGGCGCTCTTTAACTTGCTCTGGCGATAAAGCTACGCGCAAGGTAGCCAACCCCTGCTCATCCGTTCCGGTGACTGGCACCAGTGTGCGATCAACTGCCGCCATCGCTGTGCGCGCATCAGCGAGTTTGCTAGCCTCTTTCAGGGTCACAACGACCCCTGACGGCTGCGCCTCTACAGACTGGTACTGCACCCGGCTGTCGCGCAGCTTCAATCGATAGTCACGTTCCAGCAAGGACAGCTTCTGGCGTACCGCGCCCTCAACGTCCACTTCATACACCAGGTAAATGCCGCCCCGAAGGTCTAGGCCTAAGCTCATGGGGCTTAAACCAACCGCACGCACCCAAGCAGGCGCCTTGGATGCAAAAGTGGTGGCCACAACAAAATTGTCGGGCATCGCCGCCTGGATCGCATCACGGGCCAATAACTGCGTTGGCACGTCAGCAAAACGCAACGTCACGCGACCATCGGCGAGATAGGCAGTATCTGCGGTGACCTTGGCGCTTGCTAAGGCGGAGGTGAACTGAGAGACGCTCTCAGCACCGGCGAAAGGCTCACCGTCCTTACGCGAAATCTGTAACGCAGGCGCTTCACCAAAAAGGTTTGGCAACCCGAGAAACAGTGAAACCAGCATCACGCCAGCAAATAGCAACGCCTTCCAGCGGGGGTATCGGTTCATTCGTAACTCAGTGTCGGTGTACGGTTAAATAAGTCGCGTTCAAGCGTTCTTGATCGAGCCGGTCGGCAAGACTTGCGCGATCTGATAACGCTGAACCTTAATTTCCACGTCTTTAGCAATTTCAATGCTCAAATAGGTATCACCGGCTTTGGTGATGCGGCCGAGAATTCCGCCTGCAGTCACCACCTCGTTGCCCACCTCGAGCTTGGCAAGCAAGGCCTGATGCTCTTTGGTTTTCTGCGACTGGGGGCGAATCACCATGAAGTACATCAGGGCCAGCATGGCGACCATCAAGAAGACCGGCTGCATCATGCCACCGGGCTGAGCACCGGCGGCCTGGGCATTAGCGGCTGAAATTAGGAAGTCCATAGGGTACCTACTATCGCTCTAAGGGAGATCTAGCCGACGATTATGCCACAGGCGCGCTTAAAGCCTGCCTCTGACGCAGAAAATCCGCCGCCCACACGGCAAATCGGTCAGCCTCAATGGCCTCCCGCATCTGCTGCATAACATACTGATAATAGTGAAGATTATGAATCGTATTCAGGTGGCAGCCCAAAATCTCTCCGCAACGATCCAAGTGCCGCAAATACGAGCGTGAATAATGCCTACAGGTGTAACAACCACAATTCTCATCCAGCGGCTGTGTGTCGCTGGCATACCGTGCGTTACGGATGTTGATGACGCCGTGGGTCACAAAGAGGTGGCCATTACGGGCGTGGCGTGTGGGCATCACGCAATCAAACATATCAATACCACGGGCTACCGCCTCAACCAGATCCTCCGGACGACCCACACCCATCAGGTATCGCGGCTTATCGGCCGGTAGCAGCGGCACGGTCTCCTCCAGCACCCGTATACGCTCTTCCTCGGGCTCGCCTACCGCCAAGCCGCCTACGGCATAACCGGGAAAGTCCAGTAGTCGCAGGCCGGCAACCGAGGCCTCGCGTAGCGGCTTGTAAACGCCACCCTGCACGATGCCAAACAAATTACCCGGGGGCTCACCCTGATAGTAAGCGTCATGACTGCGCGCAGCCCATCGCAGCGAACGTTCCATGGAGTCACGAGCCACCGCCTCCGTTGCCGGATAGGGGGTGCACTCGTCGAAAATCATCGCAATATCCGAGCGCAGCGTGCGCTGGATATGCATGGCGATTTCAGGGGTTAAAAAAACCTCCGAACCATCAACCGGCGAACGAAAACGCACACCTTCCTCGGTAAGCTTTCGCGAGGTTGCCAAACTAAACACCTGAAAGCCGCCAGAGTCGGTAAGAATCGGCCGCTCCCAATGCATGAAGCGATGCAAACCCTGATGAGCCTCGATCACCTCAAGGCCCGGGCGCAACCACAGGTGAAACGTGTTACCCAACACTATCTGGGCGCCCAATTCCACCAACTCCTCGGGCAGCATGGCCTTTACAGTGCCATAGGTCCCCACCGGCATGAAGGTCGGTGTTTCGACACTACCGCGAGCAAAGACTAAGCGGCCACGCCGCGCCAATCCGTCACGGTGCAAAAGATCAAACTTCACGATCGCACTCCCGGGGCTGGCGTCACAAACATGGCGTCACCGTAACTGAAAAATCGATACTTTTCTGACACCGCGTGCTGATAGGCCTGCAATACCGATTCGCGGCCAGCAAAAGCGCAGACCAGCATCAGTAGACTCGATTCCGACAAATGAAAATTCGTGACCATGGCATCCACTACGTGAAACTTAAAACCAGGACGAATAAACAGTCGCGTGTAATCTGCCAGAGGCCGTAACTGGCCACTCAAAGCCGCTGCCTCTAGGCTGCGCACCACCGTGGTGCCGATCGCGATCACCCGCCCACCTCGGGCCTGGGTGGCTGCGATCGCATCGATAGTCGCCTGCCTAACCTCTACCCACTCAGCGTGCAGTTGCACGCCCTCCAACCGCTCCTCGCGCAGAGGCGCAAAGGTTCCTGCACCGACGTGCAAAGTGACCTCGGCCGTTCGCACACCTAGGCTTGCCAGCCGGTCAAACATGGCTTGATCAAAATGCAGCCCCGCTGTGGGTGCGGCCACCGCGCCAGGCTCACGGGAATAGACGGTTTGATACCGCTCGCGATCCGTCGCCTGTCCGGCGCGCCGTATATAAGGTGGCAATGGGATTTCACCAAACGCTTCCAAATAGGCCACCACAGGTCGATCAAACTCGACCTCCGTAAACGCATCATGCCTGGCCAATACACGCGCCGATGCGCCACCGGGAAAGTCCAGACGCCGACCCGGTGGCGTTGCTTTACTGGCTCGCAGCTGGACCAAAGCGCGGGTGCTATCGAGCACTCGCTCGAGCATCAGTTCGACGCGGCCGCCGCTGTCTTTAACCCCGTACAATCGCGCCGGCAGTACGCGCGTGGTGTTACGAACCAATAGATCTCCGGGGTTGAGCAGTAGCGGCAGATCGGCAAACTGCAAATCGCGCCGCGCGCCATTAGACCCATCTAAAGACAGTAAACGGCTGCCGCCACGTACGGCCGGGGGGGCCTGAGCAATCAGATCTTCCGGTAGATCAAAATAAAAATCCCGGCGACTTAGCGGTAGTTCAGGCGGAGCATGGCTCATGGGGACCGCATGTTAACACCGGCGACTGCTAACCCCGGCCTATTGTTTCAGGGCGGACACGGCGAATCGGGACTTCGGGGTGCGAGCGGCTGTGAGTCGGCGTAACTAAGGGCTGGTACGTCCAGACGTTTGCCAGCCCGAACGACTCGAATCTTATGCGGACCGGCACTCAGTAAACTTCGCGCGTGGGCACTGGAATGCACCACGATGCTATCAATGGCCAGCAGAAGGTCGCCGGGGCGTATCAGCGTCTGCAGCCCCACAGGCACCGCCTCTATCAAAACGCTGCCGCTCGCATCCGCCAAAGACAAATCCTCCCAATCAGGCGCACGCCTATTAGCTGCCGGGTCGGCTAACGCGATCGCCTCATTCAGCGGAATCTTAAGGCGCACTAACGAGCCCTGCGATGACTCTGGCCCGGCAAAATCATCCTCTACACCGGCATGATCTGCGCGACCTAGCCCTGTTTGACGAGCACGCAGTACGCCGATTTCAAGAAGCGCGTCCGGGCCTGCGTGACGAAGGATAGATTGCCAGTCAGCCACACTGCGAACGCGGCACCCAGCCAAAGTGACGATCCGATCGCCGTCATGTAAACCCAACGGCGATGGCATCGTGTTCGCGCGCGCGCCGCCAATGCGAAGGACAGTGCCCGAGGCCTGCTCTGTCACGCGCAAACCCGCGCCCGAGCCAGTCGTAGCACCCACGTGGATGCGTAGCACATCCTCACTTTCGGCCGTTGTCGGCACCTGCTGCAACACCTGAGCGGCCGGATGCGCCTGACTGGCCGCCTCACCGACAGCCCCCATAAGCGCAGCCAGAGCCAGGAAAACCGTGGCCAGAGCACTGCTACCGCGCTGTGAATACAACCCCACGCCAGCACCTCTCACGCTTGAAGGTCGATACGATCCATTACGGAGTCTGTGCGATTCTTATCCGCTGTGCCAATGCAAAAAAAACCAAAGACTGGCCAGGCATTACCGGCTCAAGGCCTCCTTGCTATTGAGCCGTGCGTTTGGCGTCATTCGTGTTAGGATGCGCACCTCGCCGGGATGGCGGAACTGGCAGACGCAGTGGACTCAAAATCCACCGCCCTCACAGGCGTGCGGGTTCGACTCCCGCTCCCGGCACCATCTTTAAGGAATACCGCGCCTGCCCATCGGGGCGCGAACCCTTTAAACAAGCTCGCATCAGGAGCCGCACTGTGCTGCGGTCGGATAGAGTACCAGCATGAAGTTTTGCAGCCAGTGCGGGTCAGTCGTTGAGCACCAGATTCCGCCCGGGGATCATCTGCCACGCTTTATATGCGGCACCTGTCAAACCATTCATTACGAAAATCCGAAGGTTATTGTCGGATGCGTGCCTGAGTATCAAGGCAAAATCCTGCTGTGCAAACGTGCCATTGAGCCGCGTTTAGGCTTCTGGACTATTCCTGCGGGCTTTATGGAAAACGGCGAGACCCTTGAAGCCGGTGCGGCACGAGAGTGCCTCGAAGAAGCGCAAGCCCATGTCTCAATTGGGTCCTTGCTGGCCATAGTCGACGTTGTGCATGCCCACCAAGTGCATGTCATGTTCAGGGCCAAACTCGAGAAGCCCGAATTTGGTGCCGGCGCGGAAAGCCTGGAAGTGGGGCTGTATTCGCCGGAAGAAATCCCCTGGTCGGATATTGCCTTTCGCAGTATTGAATTTGCTTTAAAACGTTATTTAAGCGATCGGCAAACCGGTATCGAAACGGTTCACACCACCCAATTCAATGGCAAAGTCTGGCATCAACCCTCCGAAGAAGGTTGAGCTAAAATTACGCTGTGGCAAAATGCCCGGCGCGATAACCCGATTAGCCGCTCAGCCCAACAAAGCCAGCCTGTCGCGCCGGCACGCAGGAATTTAAATACTCATGACGTTCGTTGTTACCGAAAACTGCATCAAGTGCAAATACATGGACTGCGTGGAAGTCTGCCCGGTGGATTGCTTCCACGTCGGCCCGAATTTTATGGTCATCGACCCGGATGAATGCATCGACTGCACGCTGTGCGAGCCGGAATGCCCCGCGGAGGCCATCTATTCCGAAGAAGACTTGCCCATAGGCCAAGAACACTTCAAACAGTTGAATGCCGAACTGGCCCGAAAGTGGCCCGTGCTCACCGAAAAGAAAACCGCACCAGCCGATGCCGATGAGTGGAAAGGCAAACCCGACAAGTTGGCATTACTCGAGCGCTGAGTTTTTCGGCGCACAGCACCAGTCATTTTTGCTGGATACTAGAAGAACGGCCGGCAACGAGGTTGCCGGCCGAAAGACCAAGGCGCGACAAACGCGCCAGGTGTTAGTTGGCAAGACCGGTGGTCTTATCCACAACAGCCTTATCGACAGCGCCCGGCGCTGCTCGGCCATCGGTTTCGTGCTGCTTCAAGCGGTCCAGTAGCGCCTGCGGCGCCAAATAACCGGAGATGTACTCGAACTTATCCGTAAAGATGCTGGGCGTGCCACGCAGCATCAGTTCGTGCGCCAGGTGATAGGTTTTGGCAACCGGAGTGCTGCACTTGGCGGGAGTAGCCAATGCATCCCCTAATTTCGCGCGGGTAAGAGCTTCCTGACGATTGGCTGAACACCAAACCGCCTCTGCCTTTGACCAAGAGGCCGTGTTAGGACCCGTGCGCGGAAAAAACAGGTATCGGACACGGATGCCCAGCTTATTGTAATCAGCGATTTGACTGTGCAACTTGCGACAGTAAGCGCAATCGACGTCGGTAAACACGGTGACCGTGTAGCGTGCATCTTTGGGCCCGAAGGTGATGACCTGATCGTCATTAATAGCCTTTAGTTCTGCCATCGCCCCAGTGCGTAACGAGGTCAATCGCTGCTCTGTGACGTTCTCACCGCGATCCACATCGTACATATCACCTTGAATGACATAGCGGCCATCGGAACTGGCATAGAGCACATCACTGCCGGAGATCACTTCATACAGTCCAGGGATCAGGGCGGGCCTGACATCCTCAATACGCACTTCAAGCTTTTTTGCCAGCAGCTGCCTCGCATCGGCTTTACCCACGGCAGCCTTGCTATCTGAAACCGCTGAAGGCTGCGGGGTGGCCGTCACGGCGGGTACCGCGAATCCAACCGATAGCACTAAACAGCCTAAGACAACCGCCAACGCGGATATATACGCCGTGCGGCTGGGCCGCCTCAAAAGGGTCGCAAACGCTGTCATGAATGATCCTGCTGCCGTAGTGAAAACCCATAGAGTAAAGCCGGCAAGGGATACCCCTACCGGCTTTTGCCATTCTAGCAGCGCTGCGCTCGCAGAACTTGTCTAGCCACGCGGATGATGGGTCGCGTGCAATTCCTTCATGCGCTCACGAGCAACGTGAGTGTAAATCTGGGTGGTCGACAAATCGCTATGGCCTAGCAACATCTGCACCACCCGCAAGTCCGCGCCGTGATTAAGCAAGTGGGTCGCAAAAGCATGACGCAGCGTGTGTGGCGACAATTCTTTGGCGATCGCTGATTTCTTCGCGTAGCGCTTAATGATGTGCCAGAAAGCCTGTCGGGTCATTCGATCACCGCGACGAGTCGGGAATAAATACTCGGTCTGGCGCTCCAGTAGAATCTCGACGCGTGGCCCGCGCACGAACTCGCTCAACCAACGTACCGACTCCTCGCCTAAGGGAATCAAGCGCTCGCGGTTGCCCTTGCCCAGTACGCGAATAACACCTTGATTAAGGTTAACCTGTTGATATTTCAGGTTTACCAATTCCGACACACGAAGCCCTGTGGCGTACAGAACTTCCAGCATGCTGCGGTCACGATGACCCAGTGGATCAGCGATAGCCGGTGCACTGAGTAAGGCAATCACCTCTTCCTCAGTCAAAGACTTCGGCAGGCTACGCCCAATTTTAGGCATCGCAATTTGTGCGGTCGGATCGTCTTTAACGACCCCTTCGCGCAGCAAAAAGCGGAAGAAACGCCGAAAACTCGACAACTGCCTGGCGGTAGAGCGCGGACGGGCGCCGGTCTCAACGCGCCAAGCGATGAAAGACAATAGCTCAGCCCGCGTCGTGTTGTTGATCAGTGTGCCCCGATCGGCAAGCCACCGTGCCAGAGCCGTCAGGTCAGCCCGATAGGCGGCCAGGGTGTTTTGTGACAACCCTCGCTCCATCCATACCGCATCTAAAAACTGCTTGATCGCCGGTTCGGGATCGTTCGTCGATCCGAGGCGTCCAGCGCTGCTTACCTTGGCGTGCATTATGACGTTAACTCCTGCTGTGCCGTTGAACGGCGTCCGATTCAAGTACCTGTCATGACTCCAATGAGTCGTGCACAATGCACGACAGTATTGGGACCTTGATCCTTAAGCTTCGTTCCCTGGTGCGTGAACCCCACGGAATGGTTTACAAGCCTCGTGACTGCAGTATCACCAACTGGTCGAGGACGGAACGTGACTGGCCTCACAAGTGTTAAAACAGCGTTTACATAACGAGAACTGAGTCACAACCTAGCGGAGCTTTTGCTTGGTGAAACCACTGAAAACCCTGTTTTTAACGATTTACGGCAGTTACTGCTGGGTGCTTTTCGTCGTTCTTTCGCTGTGCGCCGTAGTCTTCACGCTGCCCGTTCCGAGCCTCCATGGCCGGCGGCACATCACCCGCGCCATCGCTCGCTGCTTCCTGGCCCTCGCCGGCTTCAGGCTTAAGGTGAACGGCCTTAAAGACTTACCGAATGAAGCCTGCGTTGTTGTGGCTAACCATGCCAGCTACTTAGATGGCTTGGTATTTCATGCGCTGCTGCCGGTACGATTTGCCTTCATTATCAAAAAAGAAATGGTGACCGTACCCTTGGCCGGCTTTCTCTTACGCCGACTGGGTTCTGAATTTGTTGATCGCTTCAATCGGCATCGTGCCGCCAGCGACGTACGCCGCGTGCTGCGCCGCGCAGCCAGCGGCGAAGCACTGGTTTGCTTCCCTGAAGGCACCTTCAGCAGCACCCCGGGCATCCATAAGTTTCACGCCGGTGCCTTTGTGGCTGCCGCACGCGCGGGTCTGCCGATCGTGCCAATGACGATTCGTGGCACCCGCGAAATTCTGCCCGACGGACGCCTGCTGCCTTGGCCGGGCAGCATTCAGGTGGATTTACTGTGCTGCCTTGCGGCGGCCGAAGCGGATGACCCGCAAGCGCCCATCCGACTGCGCCAGCAGTCCAAACAATTGATCATGTCCAGTTTAGGTGAGCCCGATTTGGACACCCTCCCGACAAAGCGCGCTCCCGTTGAGCCCGCGGCTGCCGGAACACCCACCGCTTAGGCTCACAGGACTATGATGGGCAATCGGCCAGCGGAGTTCTCATGCACCTGTTTCAATCACTGATCAAAACCGGTAACGAACAGATCACCGTGCTCACCGACCGCAACACCGGTCTGCGCGCTTTGGTTTGCATCCATGACTCGCGACTAGGCCCTGCGCTTGCACCCGTTCATGTCTGGCCCTACGCCGCCGATGGCGATGCCTGGGCTGACAGCCTGAATCGGGCGCACGGACTGAGCCTTAAACTGGCGCTGGCTGGGACTGACCTGGGAGGCGGCGCCATCACGATCGTCGGCGACCCGGAAGAGGCGACCCAGGAAGCCCCGATGCGCGTCTTGGGCCGGCACATCGACCAACACGACGGCCGGATCATAGTCACCGCGCCGTCGGAGCCCCACGGGACCCTGCTCGGCTGGTTGCGCCGTGAAACCCCGCACGTGCTGGCACAAAGTGACGATAAAGCCGCGGAATGGACCGCCTTGGGCACATGGCACGGCATCCGCAGCTGCCTGGCAGCGGCGCTCGGTCATCAGGACTACAGCAAAGCCTCCTACGCGGTACAAGGCGCCGGCCAAGCCGGGCATCGGTTAGTTCGCCTGCTAAGGGCAACCGGTGCACGGGTCTGGGTCAGTGACTTGAATGACGCCCGAACTGAAGCGTTGGTGGCCGCCACTGGCGCCGAAGCCGTGCCCATGCAACAAATCTACGACTTGCCGGCCACGGTATTTTGTCCGTGCGCGATGAGCGGCGTACTCAACGAGGATACCCTACCGCGGCTTAAGGCAAAAATTGTTGCCGGTACAGCCAACCAGCCCCTGCAAAGCGAACAATCTGCCACGCAGCTTGCCAGTCGCGGCATTCTATACGCCCCTGATTTTGCTATAAACTCAGGCGACTTGATTGGCTTAAGTTTGCAGCGTGACGCGAGCCCTGATCTAAATGTCGAAAAGCAGATTTCACGCATTGCCCAGACGCTCGAGCAGATTTTTACCCGAGCCAGCCAACAGAACATACTTCCCTCGGTAGCCGCCACTGCGCTGGCGGCAGAGCGCGTTGCGCGACTGCACGCCGCGGTGCCAGCGGTGGGTCGGCGCCGCCACTGACGCCTTCCAGAGGGCTTTTGTTTTTGTGCGAAGCACCATAGGCTAGGCGCTAGCTTCATCAAAAAGCGGCCCATTAAGGCCATTAAGAGGATGTTTCATGAGCCAGAACTCTGTTGTTATTCTCAGTGCCAAACGCACCCCCATGGGCGCTTTCCAGGGCGTTTTTTCGCCCACCACCGCGCCCCAGTTGGGTGCCGCTGCTATCAGTGCGGCGCTACAGGCGGCGAAGCTTTCACCTGAACAAGTCCAGGAAGTCATTATGGGCTGCGTGCTAGCGGCAGGCCTGGGTCAGGCTCCGGCACGCCAAGCGGCTTTGGGCGGCGGCCTGCTACAGAGCACGCCGACCACCACTATCAACAAGATGTGTGGATCGGGCATGAAGGCCGTGATGATGGCCGCTGACCTGCTGCGCTCCGGCGAGGCCGAACTCGCGATTGCCGGTGGCCTTGAGTCGATGACGAACTCGCCCTACCTGCTGCCTAAGGCGCGTGGTGGCTACCGCATGGGCCACGGTGAGGTCTTAGACCACATGTTCTACGACGGCTTGCAAAGCCCGTGGGATGGTCAGTTGATGGGATGCTTTGCGGAAAACACGGCGCAAAAATACGGTTTCACGCGCGAGCATCAAGATGCGTTCGCGACCCAATCCGTGCAGCGTAGTTTGGATGCCATCGCTCGCGATGCCTTTAGCGCGGAAATCACTCCTGTGACGGTCAAAGGCCGCAAGGGTGAAACACTGGTTGATAAAGACGAGACCCCCTTTCATTGTGACATTGCCAAAATTGGCAGCCTGCGCCCTGCTTTTCGTAAAGACGGCACGGTCACCGCGGCAAGCTCTTCGTCGATTGCCGATGGTGCGGCCGCCTTGGTGCTGGCTAATGCCGCCACGGCCGCGGCTCACGGCCTGACGGTACAAGCTCGTCTGATAGCCTACGCAAGCCACGCACACGAACCCGAGTGGTTCACCACCGCACCGGTAGGCGCGATCAAAAAGGTGCTTACGCGCGCTGGCTGGAGCGTGGCCGACGTAGACCTGTTCGAAATCAACGAAGCCTTCGCGGCGGTCACGATGGCGGCCATTGCCGATTGCGGCTTGGACCCCGCCAAAGTCAACGTTAACGGCGGTGCCTGTGCGCTGGGCCACCCGATCGGTGCGACCGGCGCGCGTATCATCACCACCCTAATCCATGCCCTGCAGGCACGAGGCGGCGGTCGAGGCGTAGCCAGTCTGTGCATCGGCGGCGGCGAAGCCACCGCGATAGCGATCGAAGTCTAAAGCCGTAAACCCCGACCCGCCGCCGTCGCGGCGGCGGGTCATCGCGCGCGGTTTGGGCTACACCCACCCGTAAGCTGGGTTCTGTTGTTGCGATGCAAAATTCGCTACCATGCAGCGCTCGCCCGAGAACAGCCTGCGCTGTAACGGGGTGATGACGGGCAACGCCAGCCTCCCGGTGCATCCCACCGTGGAGCCCCCCGTACGCCCGTTAGGCGTGCCAACCATGCACAAAGGTAGCTGCGACACATCATGCATATCCAAGGCAAAACTATTGTTATTACCGGTGCAGGCCGCGGACTGGGCCGCGCCACCGCGCTGGCCTTTGCAGGCCGTGGCGGACACATCGCCGCGCTAGATCTCAACACCGACGACCTGGCAGAGACGCAGCGTTTGTGCGCGGCACTGGGTGTCACCGCACGTACCTATCGTTGCAACGTCAGTCTGGAAGCCGAGGTCGAAGCCACGTTCTCAGCCATCGTCAACGACTTTGGATCCGTGGACGTACTGGTCAACAATGCCGGCATCGTTAAAGACGGGCTGCTCATCAAAGCCAAAGACGGCGAAATCGTTGGCAAAATGAGCCTAGACCAGTGGAATGCGGTGATCAATGTGAACCTGACGGGCGTGTTTTTATGCGCGCGCGAAGCCGCCGAACGAATGATCCGTGCCGGCAAGGGCGGCGTGATCATCAATATTTCGTCAATTTCCCGCCACGGCAACATGGGACAGACGAATTACTCGGCGGCCAAATCCGGCGTCGAATCTATGACGGTGGTATGGGCCAAAGAATTATCGCGCTACGGGATACGGACAGGGGCGATTGCTCCAGGGTTCTGTGCAACCGATATTTTGGCCTCAATGAGTCCAGAAACACTCGCCAAAGTGACCGCGCCTGTGCCGCTCAAGAGACTCGGACAGCCTGAAGAAATTGCCCACACCGCGCTTTATATCGCCGAAAATGATTACTTCAATGGTCGGTGCATCGACATCGATGGTGGCTTGCGCCTCTAAGCGTCATGCTTAAGTAACTCTGGTTTACGAAGGAAGGTAAAAATGGACATCAGTAATTCCTTGGCTTTCATTACCGGTGGCGCCTCCGGTTTAGGCCTGGCCACGGCACAAGCCGTAATCGCTGCTGGCGGCCGGGTCGTGCTGGTAGACGTTCAGGCAGAGCTTGGCCAACAAGCCGCCTCAAGCTTAGGTGATCGCGCTAAATTTATTCAGGCTGACATTACCGACGAGGCGCAGGTTGACGCGGCTGTGGCCGACGCGGTCAGCTTTTTAGGTGGCCTGAATTTTGTGGTGAACTGCGCCGGTGTTGTCGCGCCGGGCCGTGCTGTCGGTCGCGAGGGTGCGCTTGCCGGCTCCAAGTTTAGCCGTGTCATTGCGATCAACCTGATCGGCACTTTTTTCGTCAACAAAGCCACCGCTAACGTCATGCAACACTCGCCGGCTAATGCCGACGGTGAGCGTGGAGTGATCATTCAAACCGCCTCGGTCGCGGCATTTGATGGTCAGATTGGTCAGCCCGCCTACGCCGCCAGCAAGGCCGGTGTAGTTGGTATGACCCTGCCTCTGGCACGAGAATTCGCGCGTTTTGGTGTGCGAGTGGTGACGGTAGCGCCCGGCCTGTTTGAAACGCCGATGATGGCCTCGCTACCACCTGAAGCCCAGCAATCGCTGGCTGCACAGGTTCCCTTCCCTTCACGCTTAGGCCGCCCTGCCGAATACGCACAACTCGCGGTCGGTATTTTTGGCAACCCGATGCTAAACGGAGAAACCATTCGTCTGGATGGAGCCATCCGTCTGGAACCTAAGTAACCTGCCCTACAAGCCCATTAACCGGCTGCAGCTGAAATCAAGGGTCTGCCCCAAAGGCAGGCCCTTTTTTGTGATGCGACCGCAATTTAGGCCCGCATCAGACCCAGGCTAACCGCTCAGACGCTCGAACTGCCCCAGACGCGGTGCCGAACGCTCGGGTTCGTGCTAGATTTCCGCCCGGTTTTTTGAACTTCCAACGGATGGTAGCTATGAGCGCAGCAGTAGAACGTGACCAGATGGAATACGACGTTGTCATCGTAGGCGGCGGTCCTGCGGGCCTTTCATGTGCCATCCGCTTGAAGCAAATCAAGCCCGACCTGTCTGTCTGCGTACTGGAAAAAGGTTCAGCCATTGGCGCCCACTCTTTCTCAGGTTGCGTTCTTGAACCCGGTCCTTTGGACGCACTGTTGCCCGACTGGCGCGAAACGCCGCCAGCGATTTGTGTTCCAGCCAAACGCGATGAGTTTTTGTTTTTAACCAAAACAAAATCCTATCGGATGCCTACACCGCCGCAGATGCATAACGACGGCAACTTCATCATCTCCTTGAGCATGCTTACCCCGATTTTGGCAAAGCGTGCAGAAGACTTAGGAGTCGATGTATTCGCCGGTTTTGCCGGTGCCGAGGCCATCATCAGCGATTCGGGCAGTGTGGTCGGAGTTCGTATCGGTGATATGGGTATCGAAAAGAACGGCGAGCCTGGGCCCAATTACGCTCCGGGCCCGGAAATCCGCGCGCCGATAACGATTTTGGCCGAGGGCGCTCGCGGTAGCGTGACCAAGACGTTGGTAAAGCACTTTGCCCTAGATGCAGATTGCTCGCCGCAAACCTACGGCTTAGGAATCAAAGAGCTCTGGCAATTGCCCGAAGGTCGTGTGGAGCCCGGCTTTATCCAACACACCCTAGGCTGGCCGGCTGACGCCAACACCTATGGCGGTAGCTTCTTGTACCACCTGGATCAGAACCGAGCGTACGTGGGCTATGTGTCGGGGCTCGACTACCAAGACCCTCGCTACAAACCCTTCGAAGCCTTCCAGCAGTTCAAGAACCATCCGTCCATCAAACCTTTTTTTGAAGGCGGTGAAATGCTGGCTTATGGTGCTCGCACCATTGCTGCCGGCGGCTGGCAGTCCATGCCTAAGATGGAGATGCCTGGTGCCTTGCTCATCGGCTGTGCCGCGGGCTTAGTAAACGTGCCGAAGATCAAAGGTGTGCATCAGGCTATTCGTTCCGGCGCTCTAGCCGCTGAGCACATTGCTGAGACGGGCAGCAGCGCGGGCTACGATGCCTTGTTCCGTGCATCACCAGCGGCTAAAGAGCTGTATCGGGTTCGTAACATCAAACCCGGATTCAAAAAAGGGTTGTGGTTCGGTCTAGCCAACGCGGGTTTCGAAACGGCTACCGGTGGCCGTGCGCCCTGGACCCTCAAAAACAAGGTCGACTATAAGAATCTGAAGAAGGTAGCGGAATACACCTCCCCTGACCGTCATTGGACTGATCACAGAGAACTCAAGCCGCGTGATAGGGTCGCTGCCGTATTTTTTGCCGGCAACGTCCATGATGACAGCCAGCCCGCACACTTAAGAGTAGCCGACACGCATCTGTGCGCCACGCAGTGCGCCACCGAGTATGGCAATCCCTGTCAGAACTTTTGCCCGGCTGGCGTCTACGAGATGGTTGATGACGGAGCAGGATCAAAAAAACTGCAAATCAACGCGTCAAACTGCGTGCATTGCAAGGCCTGTGATATCAAGGACCCCTACGCCCAGATCACCTGGACCACGCCAGAAGGTGGGTCAGGACCGGGCTACCAGAACATGTAATCTGCCGCCGGGTGTGCGTGAAAATAATGACCCCACCCTACTTACCGGCATGGCCGCTAGGTAGGGTTCACAAACCACAAGCTTTCAGTGGCAGGTCCGTATGGGCTTGGCCTAACGGTAGGGCTTATAGATCACACAGCGCATTGCAGACAGTTACCCAAAGTGTGTCGTTTTGAGCCCCAGCTACGTCACGCTATATGACCGTGCGGTACTCGAGCACGGGTGGATCAACGACCCTGCGCAACGGGCTGCCGCAGAGGCGCTGGATGCGCTAGCCGCTCGACTGCACAACCAATCCGCCAGACCCAGCGGGCCACTGTCGCGCTTCCTAAAGCGCTTTACCCGACCAAAAATTCACCCAGCTACTCGCGGTCTGTACCTGTGGGGGCCGGTAGGTCGCGGAAAGACTTTCCTTATGGATCTGTTTTGCGCTCACTCACCCGTATCGGTGCAACGCCTGCATTTTCATCACTTTATGCGTAGCGTTCATGCGCAGCTGCGTGACCGGCAAGCTGAATCCAATCCCCTGCAAAAAATTGCAATCCAATTAGCCGCTCAGATTCAGGTTCTATGTTTCGATGAACTGCAGGTGACCGATATCGCCGATGCGATGATTTTAGGAACCCTTTTTGAGGCCCTGATTCAATCGGGCGTGACTTTGATTTTTACGTCGAATACACCGCCCTCAGGCCTGTATCCGAACGGCTTGCAGCGTGTTCGGTTTTTGCCGACGGTTAGCCTTCTGGAGCAGCATTGCCAGATCGTGACGATTGATGGCGGGACTGACTACCGTTTAAGGGAGATGCAACGCGAGCCTCTTTGGCTTTTAAATGATGCAAATGCCACACCTTCGCAACTTGCCGATCGGTTCAAAGCGCTGGCGGGCAATGCCAGCACCCGAGCGGGAATACTGGAGATCAACGGTCGGTCGATTACGGTTCGCGCGCAGAGCGCTAACTGCGTTTGGTTCGATTTTGCCGAACTCTGTGAGTCTGCACGCTCCACCGAGGACTATATTGTTATCGCTGAAAGGTTTTCCCTAGTAGCGCTATCAGACATTCCAATATTGACAGCCGAGCAGGACGATTCGGCTCGCCGATTCATAGCACTGGTAGACGAATTTTACGAACGTGGGGTCAAACTCGTCGCAAGTGCGCAAGCACTGCCCGACGAGCTTTACCAGGGTTCGCGCTTGTCGTTCACCTTCCAAAGAACAGCAAGCCGCCTAACCGAAATGCAATCGACGCAGTATTTGGCGCGCCCGCACGCCTTTGCCACCGGCTTGCCAGCCCCGCGCTAACACCATCCGATTAGGCAACTCGTGCAGCGGTATAAAGATAGCTTTAGACTGGGCATACAGACACTCAAGCCGGTACTCGACTACACTTGTGAGTAGGCCAAACTGAGCAAAGCCCCATCATTACAATCTTGTGAACACTGGAACCGAACTCATTGATCAAGCACACCGTGACAATAACCACCCCTGCTGGTTAACCACGACGCTGCAAACACTTCTGTTAGGAGATCCCTAGATGCTTGGAAAAATACCGGCTAACCGTTTGCGCCTCATTGAGGGCGTCGTTAGCAAGGCTACGGCCGTGTTAAACCAAGAATTGCGGCGCGGCGGCGTTAACGCCAAAAGCGCCGCTTTACTCAAGCCGTTACTGCCTACCTTTATTCGGGCTTACTATCGCGGTGTATCCGAGGATGACCTTGCCGGGCGTAAAGTCGACGAACTGGCTGGCGCAGCCATCTGGCACCTTAAAGCAGGCTTTAAGCGCCAACCCGGTACGCCTTGGGTGCACGTCTGCAATCCAACAGCCGAGCAAGAAGGCTTTCAATCACCGCATACCGTTGTCGCTGTGGTTTGTGACGACATGCCATTCCTGGTTGACTCAATCACCATGGCACTTAACCAAGCCGAGTTGAGCCTGCTGTATTTGGCTCACCCGATCCTGGCGGTAGAACGGGATCGCGCGGGTCGACTTATCTCGGTCCTGGAGGAACCCACCGCAAACAGCCAGTACGAATCCTGGCAGTTTTTAGAAATCGATCAGGAGCTCAACTCATCGGTACTCGACTCACTCGAAATTAGGCTACATGCCACGTTGAGTGATGTGCGCGCAGCGGTCGCCGACTGGCCGACCATGCGCAGCCGAGCCCGCCAGATCGCCAGCAGCTTTGCAGCCGAAGACCGGAACAAAAAAGATGCTGAAGGTCTGGAAATTCGTGATCTTTTAGAGTGGATGGATGACGGATATTTTACCTTTCTGGGATACCGAGAATACAAACTCAAGCGCGGCAAGACCCGCGATGAGTTACTCACGGTCGCAACGTCAGGCTTAGGGATATTACGAGTCCCAGAAGGCATTAAGCCTGCTCCCACAACACTAGACGGCACCTTTCGTGAACGAGCCCGCTCCAGCGAGCGACTGATCATCACCAAGGCCAATTCTATTTCTACGGTCCATCGCGCACAGCACTTGGATTACGTGGGAATAAAAATTCTCAACAAAAAGGGCGAAGTGACGGGTGAGCATCGGTTTTTAGGCCTGTGGACATCAAGCGCTTATAACTTGAATCCGCGCGATATGCCGGTGCTTCGTCGCAAGCTTGCCAAAGTCATTGCGCATTTTGGACTGTCATCAACAAGCCATGACGGCAAGGAATTGATCAACGTCTTAGAAGACCTGCCTCGCATTGAGCTTTTCCAGGCGAGCATCAACGATCTTATTCGTCTCTCACGCGGAATCGTCAATCTCTACGAACGGCAGCAAGTGCGCCTGTTTATTCGTCGCGATGAATTTGAGCGCTTTTACTCTTGCCTTATCTATTTGCCGCGCGATCGCTACAACGCAACGATCAAAAGCCGACTAGAAGCCGTGATGAGTGAATGTTTGCGCGGAAACATCGCAGAATCAAATGCGAAGCTGTCATCCTCCGCACTAGCAAGACTGCATGTACTTGTTCGCACACCGCGTAACGAAGTCTTAAAGCCAGAGTCCCGCAGCGACATCGCGCTCATCGAGGCGCGACTCACAGCTGCCACGTTAACCTGGGCCGATGGCTTAGCTCATGCCTTAACCTCGTGCTTTGATGCGGACAAAGCGCGCCAACTTACTAAGGTATATGCCGGCAGCCTGCCGCTGTCGTATCAAGCCGACACCCCCGCTTTAGAAGCTTGCAGAGATATTGTCGAGATTGAACAACTACGCGGCGCATCGGCGCCATCTCGGATGCGCATGCATCGACCCGTCGGAACGGCAAACTCTAAAGCACAACTCAAAATTTACCGAGCACAAAAAGCTTTGGCTGTCTCGGACATTCTGCCGACGCTAGAAAATCTCGGGCTTCGCCTGATCAGTGAGCGGCCTTATGAAATAACAGAGGCAGGCAAGCAATCTTTCTGGATTCAGGACTTTGAGCTAGAGCATGCGCAAGGCCTAGCGATCGATATACCAACCGATGGCCCTCGACTGATTGAGACTATTAATGCTGTTGGGAACAATCTCACAGAAAATGACGGTTTCAATCGACTAATCCTTGGAGCCGATCTGAGTTGGCGCGAAACCGCCGTGGTTCGTGCTTACTGCCGATGGCTTTTGCAGACCGGCATACCGTTCAGCCAACCCTATATGGAGTCGGTCCTTTCCTCGCATCCGAAAACCACGGGCCGTATTTACAAGCTGTTTGCCACCCTTTTTGACCCCACCTTGAGTCAGGCGGTTAGAGCTCGTGATGTGACCGCCATACAAACCTCAATCGATGATGAACTCACGAAAATTGTTCGAATCGACGATGATCGAATCCTGCGGTCCTTACGCGCTGCAGTCGATGCAACGCTTCGCACCAACTTCTTCCAGCTGAACGATGATTTAAGCCATCGCGCGACTATCGCGTTCAAGCTCAATCCGGCCAAGCTCCCTGATCTGCCCGAACCAAAGCCTATGTTCGAGATTTGGGTTTACTCGCCGCGGGTTGAGGCAGTTCATTTACGCAAAGGAAAGGTATCGCGTGGCGGATTGCGTTGGTCAGATCGCTTCGAGGATTTCCGCACCGAAGTGCTGGGCTTGATGAAAGCACAGAACGTTAAAAATACGGTCATCGTCCCGGTCGGTGCTAAAGGCGGTTTTGTCTGTAAGCGACTTCCGTCAATTCGAGAAGCCATAGCCGCTGAAGTTGTAGCCTGCTATAGCGAGTTTATCAGTGCCATGCTGGAGATCACTGATAACGTTGTCGATGGCAAAGTTGTGCCGCCATTGCTCACGGTAAGACGGGATCCTGATGACCCGTATTTAGTGGTAGCGGCCGACAAAGGAACAGCAACCTTCTCAGACACGGCCAACGCGATTTCAGAGCGACATGGCTTTTGGCTGGGCGATGCATTTGCTTCAGGCGGTTCAGCCGGCTACGACCATAAGAAAATCGCGATTACAGCGCGCGGTGCCTGGGAATGCGTTAAGCGACACTTCCGGGATTTCGGCCGTGATATTCAAAAGCAACCGTTTACCGTAGCCGGCATTGGTGACATGTCTGGTGACGTATTTGGCAACGGCATGCTGCAGTCGCCCCAAATTCATCTCGTCGCCGCATTCAATCACCAGCACATCTTCATTGATCCTAAACCCGATCCGGTGCGCTCGTTTGCCGAGCGTGAGCGTCTCTTCGCCCTTCCCCGATCCTCTTGGGATGACTACTCACGAAAGACGATTTCAGCAGGTGGTGGCGTGTGGTCCAGGCAGGAAAAGACATTATCGCTGCCTCGCGAAGCGCGAGCGCTGCTAGGGCTTACAACCAACACCTCCACACCCACCGAGGTGATTCAGGCCATTCTCAAGCTGGATGTGGACCTGCTCTGGAATGGCGGCATCGGCACGTATGTCAAAGCCAGCAGTGAGTCTCACTCTGATGTGGGCGACAGGTCTAACGATGCGTTACGTATTGACGGCAAAGAATTGCGCGCCAAAGTGGTTGGTGAAGGCGGCAACCTCGGCTTGTCGCAATTAGGCCGCGTGGAATACGCCATGTGCGGCGGGCGTTTAAACACCGACTTTATTGACAACTCGGCGGGAGTAAACTGCTCGGATCTTGAAGTTAATATCAAGATTTTATTGGGTGCTGCAGCTCGGCAAAAGGGCCTCAAACGAGCGGCCAGAGACAAACTTCTGGCAGCGATGACCGACGATGTGTCATCGCTGGTCCTTCGCAATAACTACCTTCAGAGTCAGGCACTGAGCGTTCTACAGTCCCGCTCCGGTGACCGCGCCTCAGAGCATGCCTTTGCCCTTCGAATTTTGGAGCGCAGCGGAGAGCTGGATCGGCACCTCGAGAACCTGCCGGCCGATGACGAACTGCGGGAGCGCATTGCTAAGGGCCAATATTTGACACGACCTGAATTATCGATGGTCCTGTCGTATTCAAAAATCTGGCTCTACAACCAACTCATCCGATCTGATGTACCGGAAGATAGCTATCTGGCCAATGAACTCACCCGCTACTTCCCGGACGCCCTCCATAAGCGCTACGCGGATCTGTTTGACGGTCACCCGCTCAAGCGGGAAATTATTGCGACAGCGACTACAAACAGCTTGATTAACCGCATGGGTCCGGTTTTTGCCTTGCGCGCTATCGAAGATACGGGCGCTGGCGTGGGCGCCATCGCTCGAGCCTATTCAGCGGCCAGAGAGAGCTCGTTGATGCGCGAGCTTTGGAGCGAGATCGAGGCTTTAGACAATCGAATAGCAGCCGGCGTGCAATATGAAATGCACTATCAGACCACTCGCTTTCTGCGTCACGCGACCTACTGGCTCTTATTGCATCGGCCATTAATAGACATTAACCAGACGGTGAGTGAGTTCCAGCCCGGCTTGGCCGAGTTGGAAAAGCACGCACTCATGATCACTTCTGGGCGAGTTGCCGAGCGCATTCAGGGCAAAATCCGTCAGGCAAAAGAAGCCGGGGTACCGGAAAGACTCGCTAAGCAAATGGCGAGTCTGGAGATTCTCTACTCCGGGCTAGACATCGTTGATGTCAGTCGATTAAGAAAGATGCCGATTATTCAGGTCGCACAAGCCTATTTTCATATAGGTGATGCCCTTGATCTGGATTGGCTGCGTACGCAAATCGACACACTGGCAGTTGATGGCCATTGGCAGGCTGTTGCCCGAAACACGTTGCGTGAGAGTCTCTATGTCGCGCAGCGCAACTTGACCGATGCTGCCCTTAAATCCAGTAAATCCGGCGATGCGATCAAGGGCACGGAAAGCTGGCTTGCCGCACGTCGATTTAAGGTCGAGGCATTAAAGCGGATTCTTCGCGAGATGGAGAGCATTCACACGCTAGACTTCGCGACGTTGTCGGTTGGCCTACAATCCGTACGCCGACTGCTACAAGGCTAAGTACCGGTGTTAGCGAGACGCTTACGACAGTAAGCGTCTCAACTTTGGAGAGATACCCGATGAGTGGAAAGCTTGTTCTTCTTCGACACGGTCAGAGCGTTTGGAACCTGGAGAACCGGTTCACTGGCTGGACTGATGTGGATTTAACCGATCAAGGACGCGCCGAGGCGGCAGAGGCGGGCCGACTGCTAGCAGCCGAGGGTTTGCATTTTGACGTCGCCTTTACCAGCCTGCTTAAAAGAGCCATTCGTACGCTGTGGATCACGCTAGACGCCCTGGATCTTATGTGGATCCCGGTCCAAAACAGCTTCCGTCTCAACGAGAGACATTACGGCGCGTTGCAAGGCCTAAACAAAGCCGAGACCGTCTCGGCTCATGGCGCGGAGCAAGTAAAAATCTGGCGGCGCAGCTATGACATCCCGCCTCCGGCACTCAGTGACGATGATCCTCGTCACCCCAAACATGATCCTCGTTATGCCGGCATCCCGCCCGCTGAATTACCGTGCACTGAATCATTGAAAGATACGCTGGCTCGCGTAGAGCCCTTTTGGCAACAACGAATCGCGCCTGAGCTATCTGCAGGTCGCAACGTGTTGGTGGTAGCGCACGGCAACAGCCTGCGTGCCATGGTAAAAATGCTCGATGGCATGAGTAATGACGATATTCTGGAGTTTAATATCGCCACCGGCGTGCCACTGCTCTACGACTTGGACAGGGCTTTAAAACCTGTAAACCGGCGTTTTTTGGGTGATCCCGAGAAGATCGCTGCAGCCGCCGAGGCTGTGCGCCGTCAAACCGAAGCTCGGTAGCCATCCTACCGAGCTTATGGGTAATCAATCCTGCCGCAATGGATCACTCGTCAGGCGCAATCGCGACCTTCAATCCATCCAGAGCTGGCGTAAACTCCACCTGGCAGCACAAGCGAGAGGTCGGACGACGGCTGGTGAGCTCTTGGAGTAGTTCCAGCTCGTCACCTTGTGGGGCGGGCAACCGACTCAGCCAAGTCTCATCCACATAGATATGGCACGTTGCGCACGAGCACATGCCACCACAGATAGCAGCGACACCGTAGTCCATCTCACGCAAGGTCTCCATCAACGAGACGCCTGCCTTACCTTCGACACGATGCTCAGCACCATCGCGATCCACGATAACCAACTCGGCCATTTCCACTCCTAAATAGCCCACCTATGGGCGCTCAAGTCCCGCGCATCTTGCGGTGCGGCAGCAGCAAGCGCAACCGTTTCGTGGTTAGCACCGTTGCCGTTATGGCGTGTGCAGGACATCCAGCCAACGGTTCGGATCACCGATGCCGGCTAAAAAGTGGGGATTTAATAACTCGGCCTTGGTGTTGTAGCGAAGAGGTTGCCCATCCAGGGTGACGACGTAACCCCCGGCCGCCTCCAGCAGGGCCTGCCCCGCCGCGGTATCCCACTCACTGGTGGGCCCCAGGCGTGGGTAGACATCAGCCAAGCCCTCGGCCAGCTGACAAAATTTGAGTGAGCTGCCCGCCCCAATCAGCTGGAAGTTTTTGACCCGCTCCAAAAAAGCGTTCAACGAGTCACCGCGATGAGAACGGCTACCCAGCACCCGCGGGCTAGGCGCTACCTCTTTGGCTACATGAATCGGCTCTAGCGGCTCCTCGCCTTTAGCGCGCCAAGCACCCACGCCCACGTGGCCGACATAAGTTAAATCCTGAACGGGAATCTGAACTAAGCCGAGGACCGGTCTAGACCGAATAATCAGCGCAATGTTGATCGTGAACTCACCATTTCGGGAAACGAATTCCCGAGTGCCATCCAGTGGATCCACTAGCCAATAGGTATCCCACAACTTTCGCTTTGCATACTCGACCGGCTTAGACTCTTCCGACAGAACCGGCCAGCGCGGGTTGATGGACTCCAGACCGGCACAAATCACCCGATGCGCACGCAGATCCGCCTCGGTCAAGGGTGAATCGTCCGACTTTAGGGTGACGTCCACATCACGGGAATAGACATCAAGAATCTCAACAGCGGCGCGATTCGCCAGCGCCCTTAAGTTAGGTATGAGGCCGGCAAGGTCCTGTTGCTGCTCTAAGTGCGTCCCAAGTTGAGTCATACCTACACCTACCCAATGAACTCTACATTCGTACAGGCCATCAATAACACATCAATAATAGGCTTAAAGACAACTTAAGAGGCGAGCCTGCAAAGCCGTCTGACTTTCGGTAGGCACACTCCTCCAAGCCTGAGCCGCATCCAGCCAAAGAACCCGTAAGCAATCCGTTAACGCCAAAGTACACGCTAAACTCGCTCGGGTTAAGCCAGCTGCATCACCGTAACCCTCTAACAAGGCTACGACCGAATCGTTGCTCAGATTCTCGGAGCCTATAAAGCCCGCCAGATCCATCAATGGGTTGCCCCAGCCAGCGTATTCCCAATCGATAAAGGATAACGGGTTAGTCAGCCGGATATTGTCGCGATGCAAATCGTGATGGCAAAGCGCCCAGCGAGCTGGACGGTAATTCGGCAACTGGTCGGCTATCACTCGTTCAACCACGGCACGAGCCACCACGCTGCCAGCGCCAGGCGTGACGCTCATATAATGATCCAACGCCGCTTGCAGATCGAAGGTTTGCAAATTGGCTGGCCTTGGCAAGTCATGCAGCTCGCGCATACGCCGGCCTAGGCTCAATAGAAAACCTTCCTCGCTCACCTGTCGAGAATCCGGTGATTCTTCAATCACATAAGTTGTCACCAACACGGCCTCTTCAGGCTTCGCATAGACCAGCGTCGGAGCCAATCCAGCTACAGAAACCGCTCTTAAAACCTCAAGCTCGGCGCACCGATTTAACGCTAAGAGCGAATCCGATCCGTTACCTAAACGAACCACCCAATCAACTTGCGTTGAACGAAGGCGCCACAGCGTATTGGTAAATCCCTGTTTGAGCAGCCGTGCCTCAGGCTCTGTCCTGAGGGCCCATTGGCCATCGGCAAACCCTGACAAAGCCTTGAGTAAGGAGTCAGAGAAATTGGTAGGGGCATCCTTTGTCATCATGCTGCACATGCTCGGCTAGCCGTAAGCGCCTAGCAATAGTACTCTCATCAAATCGGAACCCCGGCGAGCCAACAGAATAGCCCGCGCCCAGAGGCAATCCGGCATTAAGGCCACGGAGAAAATAAACCCAATGCCCAGCAGAACCGTTCGAGTATTCCAAATCGATGCCTTCACCAACAGACTTTTTGCTGGTAACCCAGCAGGCGTTGTCCTGGGTGGGGCGCATTTATCGGAAGATGAAATGCAGGCCATCGCTCGCGAACTCAACAATGCCGACTCCGCCTTCGTCCTGCCGCCCAGCGCCAGCGATCACGACGTTCACCTACGCTTTTTCACCCCCAGTCGGGAAGTCGCGTTTGTCGGCCATGCTACCGTTGCCGCGCACGTAGCGCGCCTGGCCGCTGGCGAATGCACCGTGGGCCACTTCCGTCAGCGCTCACGATCGGGTGTATTTGACGTTAAGCTCAGTGGTACCGCCGAGCAACCGGCCGTCGAAGTCACTTACCCGGCGCCAGCCGAGCCCGTCCCCGTTAATGAAGCCATGCGCAGTCAGCTGCTGGATATTCTAGGATTAGATACCGCAGCGCTGGACATGCGCTGCCCGCCGTCGGTGATTGGTAAGGCCAGCACTCGGTTGTTGCTGGGATTACGCTCTGCCGAGCAACTCGCCGCCTTGACTCCCGACTTTGAAGCGCTCAAACGTTTCACACCCCATGTCGGCGCAGATGGCTATTTCTTGTTTGTGCGTGATGCGCATGGTCCCGGCACGACCGAGTCGAGAATGTTCTGCCCCGTCATCGGCATTCCCGAAGATCCGGTCAGCGGCAATGCTCATGGCATGCTTGGCGCTTACCTCGTGCAACACGGACTGTTAGACGTCAACGACGGATGCGCGCAATTGACAGGGTACCAAGGTCGGTCGATGCACCGTCCGGGCGAGGTGCAGGTCAAGATCCTCGTTGATGGCACGCGCGCCTCGCATGTGCAGATCACCGGTAGCGCGCGAATCGTTTACTCGACTGATATCAGTCTAGATTAAGACAACGATCACCCCGCAAATGCGGCCACAGGCTGGGGTAACCCCAGCCTGTGCCCAACGCGAGGGCCATCATTCATTGATGCTGGGGAGTAGTGACCAGAACTAGAGCCCATCGTCTCAAACCTGAGAACCTAGAATCTCTGGCTGGAGCAGTCGCCAACGAGAATGACGCTCCTCAACGATGCCTTCATGGCTTAACTTAAGTAAGTGTGCGTGTAGCGAGTAACTTGCCCATTGATGAAGATCAGCTGAGACATCGGCATAGACCACAATCACTAACTCGGCAATAGTTACATCGTCCATTGAACGTAACGTACGCACAATCTTGGCCTCACGCGCTAAGCGGTGGCGAATCAACCCCTCAATCACTCGGGCTGGCTGCGTCAAGACAGGACCGTGGCCCGGGAAAAGATGTTCCAGCGGCATCGCTTTCAATCGGTCCATCGAAAGCAGGTAATCGCGCATGTCACCATCGGGCGGCAAAATAACGGGCGAGACCGTGCCTAAAATATGATCCCCGGTAAAAAGAGCGCGCTCCTCCTCTAAGTACCAGCAGACATGATTAGAGGCATGCCCGGGTGTAAGCACCGCTCTTAAACGGTATCCGTTGCCGACCACCACGGTGCTCTCATCAACCGGATGGTCCGGCACAAAAGTCTGATCCTGAAACTGCGCATAGTGGCTAACTCGCCCCCAACGAGCCATGCCAAGCCGCTCGTGCAAGACCGACGCAGCCGGGGAGTGATCGCGATGGGTGTGCGTGACCAGCACCGCTTGCAGTTGCCGTCCATCCAGCGCATTCATTATCGCTACGACATGCGCCTCGAGCGCAGGCCCCGGATCAACTACGGTGACTGGGTCGTTGGGGCCTGCACCCTTTATGAGATAGGTGTTGGTTCCAGGTCCCGTCATGGGACCGGCGTTAGGCGCAACCAGGCGACTGATTCGCGGTGTTAATTGCGTGAGCTCGCCGGGTGAGAAAGTTTGGTCCGTACTGGCGCTGGTCATTTCAGATTTGCCTTGAAACTGCGGTGGTTCGATCGTCACTGACGGTGGGCAGAGGAATCCTGACAAAGTCCATGTGGCGATGCAGCAAAACTTAAGAGCGCGAGCGAAATAAACACTAATTTAGCTTAGCGAACTACACAATGGCGCAAGAGGCATTAATATCGTGTTGTTCCCCGCCCCAAGGCGGGCCACGCCAATCTATTGTGGGGTTCTCCATGTCGTTTCGAATCCGCTTTCTTGCTGCTACTTCTAGCCTTTGCTTACTGCTAACGGGCGTTACCGCTAGTGCTGCCTGCATGGCACCTACGGCACCCGGCACTTTCCCGGACGGGGCCACCGCGGCACTGCCGGATATGGTTGCAGGCCAAAAGTCGGTCAAAGAGTTTCTGGCTCAAGAAGATGCTTACATCGAGTGTTTAGATAACGAAGCGCCGCGCTTTGATCCTAAGAAGCAGTACTCAGCCAAAGAAAAAGAGACCATGACTGCCGAGCGTATCGAAGCAAAAAAGAAGATGGATACCGCCGAAGAAGACAAAAAAGCCGTCGCTGAGCGCTTTAATGTTCAACTGCGTGCGTACAAGGCCGCTCAAGCCGCTGCGCCCAAAAACTGATGTTCCAGCCCCGCGACGCGCAACAGTCGATCGCTGCCGTCGCGGGTCCTCTGGCCGATGAGATCACTTCACTCAATACGGCAGTTGGGCGTGTACTGGCCACTTCAGTCCATGCCGACAGCGACCATCCGCCGTTTAATCGCGTTGCCATGGATGGCATCGCGATTCGTTTCTCAGACTGGCAAGCAGGCTTGCGAGATTTTCGCGTCAGCCGAGTGCAAGGTGCTGGGGCCGAACCGGAGCCGTTGACCACCTCCGGCGACTGCATCGAGATCATGACCGGCGCGATGCTTCCAGACGGCGCCGACACGGTCATTCCGGTTGAACAAATCAGCTTTGAAGCTAACGTCGCTCACGTGATGGAAAGTGCTACCCCCAAATTGGGTGGCAACGTGCATCATCAAGGTCACGATCGCCGCCGCGGCAGCCTGTTGTTAACGCGTGGAACGCGCCTGCGTGCTCCGGAAATCGCGATTTTAGCCTCAGCCGGTGTTACCGGGGTGCCAGTGATCCGGCAACCCCGTATTGCTGTGGTTTCCACCGGTGATGAACTGGTGGAACCACACCTGGAGCCTAAACCCTGGCAAGTCCGCCGCTCTAACGCCTATGGGATCATTGCCGCGCTGAGCGCACGCGGCTACCGTGACATCTGCGATATACATCTGCCTGATGATCTACCCGCCATGATCAGCCAGCTAGCGCCGCTGATGGATCAGATCGATGTACTCATACTTTCTGGCGGCGTCTCCGCAGGCCGTTTCGATCACGTACCCAACGCCTTAGCAGCACTGGGCGTCACCTGTCATTTTCATAAGGTTGAGCAACGACCTGGACGCCCCCTCTGGTTTGGAGCGGACCAAAATCGCCGATTGGTGTTTGGTCTGCCAGGAAACCCCGTGTCGACACTGATTTGCTTGACGCGTTATGTACTGCCAGCACTCGCCTTGCTGGAAGACCAGTCGCCGGAAGTAGCCACCCATTTGCACTTACAGGGCCCCGATCTGGCACTGCCCACGATGACCTTGTTCATGCCGGTCACGCGAGTGGACAGCGCCGAGGGCCTGACACTAGCCGCCCGCCCCACACAAGGCTCCGGAGATTTTACGGCACTGGCTGAGACCGCCGGCTTTGTAGAACTGGCACCAGTCGCAACTAGGTCACAACACAGGCTTGTGCCGTTCTATCATTGGTAGCATGAGCCAAGTAAATCCGAGCCTGAAGCCCGATGACCAATTGGGTCGTCCGTTACGCGATCTGCGCATCTCCGTAATGGACCGTTGCAACTTTCGCTGTCCTTATTGCATGCCGAAAAGCGAGTTCCACGAGAACTATCGTTTTTTGCGCTCCGATGAACGCCTTTCTTTCACCGAAATTGTGCGCTTGGCGCGTCTGTTCGTTGACTTAGGGGTCGTAAAAATTCGCCTGACCGGCGGAGAACCGCTGTTACGGGCCAATTTGGCCGAACTGGTTGGAGACCTGACGACCATCGAAGGCGCGGAGGATCTGGCACTGACTACCAACGGTGTCTTGCTGGCGCGTCACGCCGAGGAATTGGCAGCCAACGGACTGAAGCGAATTACGGTCAGTCTCGACACATTAGACCCGGCTATTTTTCAACAAATGAACGGTGGCCTCGGCGCCGTGTCTGCGGTACTGGACGGAATAAAAGCAGCTGTCGATAGCGGACTATGGCCCATCAAAATCAATGCCGTCATTCAAGCAGGCATCAATGACCATACCGTGCTGGACCTGTGTGAGCACTTTCGTGGCACGGGCATTATCGTGCGTTTCATCGAGTATATGGACGTAGGCAATCGCAATGCTTGGAGCCAGAAAGCGGTGGTTACCTCCCTGCAATTGCGCGATAAGATCCATGCTCGATGGCCGTTGCGAGCTGTCGATGAAAATTACTTAGGCGAGGTCGCGCGCCGCTACGCCTTTGAAGACGGCGCTGGAGAGGTAGGCTTTATCTCCTCAATCAGCCAACCCTTCTGCGGTGCCTGTAGTCGTGCGCGCCTGTCGTCTGAAGGACGACTCTACACCTGCCTGTTTGCAACTCAGGGTGTAGATCTGCGAGCGGCTATGCGTGGCGGAGCCGATGATGCGGTGCTGCGTAACCTCATCGCGTCTACCTGGCGTGCGCGTACCGATCGCTACAGTGAAGAACGCAGCCTGCCAAAGAGCAGTAAACTGTCTGAATACAAGGTAGAGATGCACCATATCGGTGGCTAACTTCCTCAACGGATGCGGACTGTACAACCATGACAGCTTTTACACACGTCACGTCCACCGACCAGCCAACCATGGTTGACGTCGCTGGCAAGACGGCGACTTCGCGCCAGGCGATTGCCGAATCGCGTGTGCGACTGCCCGCGTCTGTCGCCACAGCGTTACGCACGGCGGGTTATGCCACTAGCAAAGGGCCGATTTTTCAAACGGCGATTATTGCCGGCACCATGGCCGCTAAGCGCACGCATGAGCTGATTCCTTTTTGCCACCCGTTGGGCATCGAGAAGTGCCATATCGACATTGAAGCAGTAGAGAACGATATCGTCATCCGCTGTAGTGTCGGTGTTCACCATAAGACCGGAGTCGAAATGGAGGCGCTAACCGGCGCATCCGTGGCCGCACTGACCGTCTATGACATGTGCAAAGCGCTTTCGCACGATCTAGTCATTAGCGAAACGCGTTTAATTGAGAAAACCGGCGGTAAATCGGATTTTAAGGCCGCCTCAGAACTAAGCCCGCCGCCACTGGCTGGCCTGATCCTCGCCGGTGGTCACAGCCGGCGAATGAATAGCGACAAGGCCGCCTTGCTTTACGACGGCAAAACTCAACTTGAGCGTGCATACGAACTGCTGAGCCGTGTTGTGGATAACGTCTATGTGTCAGTCCGTGCGGATCAGGTAAATGATGAAGTTCGAAAGAACTACCGACAAATTCCCGATAGAACCACCAACACGGGTCCAGCCGCCGGCATCCTCTCCGCGTTCTCACATCATCCCGGCCACGCATGGCTGGTGATCGCTGTTGATCTGCCTTTTTTGACTGTCGAAACACTCAGCGCATTGCTTCAAGCGCGAGATCCACACTCGGTGGCAACCGCCTATATCAGCGCCCACGATGGCTTACCCGAACCTTTGTGCGCCATTTGGGAACCTAGCGCGGCCCGTGGCCTTGCGGCAGCCCTAGAAAAGGATCAGCGCTGTCCGCGTAAATTCCTAATCAACGCTCACGCAAAACTCATTCCACTGAATGAGTCCGAATCGTTAGCTAACGTCAACACGCCGGAAGAATACGCTCAGGCGCAGACGCTCTTAAGGGCCGGCAACAGTGGGCTCGCCATGACTACCCAGGAATGACCGATGACTCAGATTAACGTCCGTTACTACGCCATTTTGCGTGAGCAGGCGGGCATGACCCACCAAAGCGTTGACACCCCTGCCCATACCGCTGACGCCCTGTTCACAGAGTTATCCGCGGCGCACGGATTTACTGTGCCCAGAAATCTGATGAAAGTCGCGATTAATGGCGAGTTCTGCGACTTCTCCAGAGTCCTCAATGCCCATGACGAGGTGGTCTTCATCCCGCCCGTTGCTGGTGGCTGACATGACATCTTTTTTTGGCTTTAGTAGCCAACCGTTGTCGCCGACTGACGAAACCGCCTTCTTGGCCGATCCCTCTTGCGGTGGCTTTGCCAGCTTTGAGGGATGGGTGCGTGATGAAAACGAGGGTCAACGCGTTAACCGATTGGACTACGAAGCCTACGTAGAACTCGCCGTTTCTGAAGGTGAAAAGATAACGGCGGAAGCGCAAAGACGCTTTGGCGTACGCCAGGTCCGATGCATTCATCGAATCGGCGAATTAGCCATTGGCGATCTGGCCGTTTGGGTGGGCGTTGCCGCGCCACACCGGGCAGAGGCGTTTGCCGCTTGCCGCTACGTCATCGATGAAATTAAGCACCGTCTTCCCATTTGGAAGAAGGAGTACTACGCCAGTGGCGATTCGGGTTGGGTTAATTGCGAGCGCTGCGCCCAGCCGCCTGAACAGCATCATGAGCACCATCATCATAAACACTCAGATAACCCGAATCACTCCGGTGATACGCAAGGGCAAAGTGGCGCTAGCGATTACTCGCGCCAAATGCGTCTGCCGGAAGTGGGCGCTAAGGGCCAAGCAAAACTTCGCTCCTCACGCGTGCTCGTGGTGGGTGCAGGTGGCCTTGGCGTTCCCGTCTTGTGTTACTTGGCCGGTGCGGGAATCGGCACGTTAGGCCTGATAGACCATGACGAGCTTGAGGCCAGTAATCTGCACCGCCAGACCTTATACGCGATTGGCGACGTCGGAAAGCCCAAGGCACTGCTGGCTGCTAAGCATTTACGGTCGCTGAACCCCGAGGTCGATGTGCGCCCGCATGTTGCCAAGGCGGACAGATCAACAATCAACGACTTAATCGACGACTACGATATCGTTGTCGATTGCGCTGACAACTTTGCCACCACTTATGCCGTGCACGATGCAGCAAGAGCAAAAGGCAAAGCGATTATTCTTGCAAGCCTGTATCAGTACGAGGGACAGCTGCAAGTCATACAGGCCAACCAGCTTGGCAGCTGCTTACGCTGCGTTTGGCAGCACGCCACCCCCGATGGCATTACCGGAACCTGTCAGACAGCGGGGGTCCTCGGACCCGTGGTGGGCGTACTGGCCAGCTTACAAGCGCTGGAGACGATCAAGCTGTTACTGGATCTGCCCGGACGCCTGATAGACGAAGTGCTACTGGTCGATCTGGTCAGTCTGGAGATGCGCCGCCTGAAGGCGCTCCGCCATCCAACCTGCGAGCCGACTTGCACTCGCTTACCGACCGCGCCTGCTGATGCAGCGCAAGCCACTGAACTGAGCTTTGCATCGCTACTGGAGGCTTCTCAGGCCGGATTTTGTCTCGTGGATATCCGCGAACCCAGTGAAGTTGCAGACTACGCTTGCCCCGTAAAGAGTCTGGTCATACCCATGGGACGCCTACTGCAGAATCCTGACGCATTGCCTCAGGAACAAAAGGTTTTACTGTTATGCGCCCGCGGCGCTCGAAGCAAAGGCACGGTCCAAGCCCTACGCGAACGGGGCCTTTCTCACGTGTGGTCATTACTGGGTGGGCTGGACGCGTACCGCTAAAGCGTCGCGAAAAATACTCGCAGGATACCGATCAGCCTGGGCGCACCTGACCGGCACCTAGTACCTGGTACTTGTAGCTGGTTAATTGCTCAACTCCCACGGGCCCACGCGCATGAAAGCGACTGGTTGAGATGCCAATCTCCGCGCCCATACCAAATTCGCCACCGTCAGCGAATTGTGTCGAGGCGTTGTGCAGAACGATAGCGCTATCCACTTCATTTAAAAATCGGGTAGCGGTCGCAAGATTGGCGGTTACTATCGATTCGGTGTGAGCAGATCCGTATTGCTTGATGTGAGCTATTGCTCCTTCAATACCATCAACGTAGCGCACACTGATAATCGGCGCGAGATACTCCGTTGCCCAATCCTGTTCAGTTGCAATGCCCACTCTCACATCCAAGACTTGAGTCTGCGCGTCACCACGCACTTCGCAACCCGCGTCTAGCAGCGCTTCAATAATGTGCTTGGCATACTCAGCGCCCAGAGCGCGATCCAGTAGCAGCGTTTCTGCCGCCCCACAGATTCCGGTGCGCCGCATTTTAGAATTCAGCACGACTGCCCTGGCCATCGCAATCTCAGCATCACGATCCACATAGACGTGACAGTTACCCTCCAGATGACCAATCACCGGCACACGCGCCTCTTCCTGCACGCGCGCAACCAAGCTCTTACCTCCGCGCGGCACCAGCACGTCAATGCAGCCTGCAAAGCCAGCGAGCATCGCGCCGACCATCGCCCGATCTGTTGTCGGAATCAGTTGCACGGATGAGTCTGGCAGACCGGCCTGTCTTAGCCCCTCCTGTAGACACTGGTACAGTGCACGATTAGTCATTAAGGCATCGGACCCGCCCCGCAAGATAACAGCGTTACCAGACAGCAGGCACAGAGCACCCGCGTCAACCGTCACGTTCGGACGACTCTCGTACACGATGCCGATCACACCGAGCGGTACGCATACGCGTCGAATAACCAACCCGTTAGGTCGATCCCATTGCGCCAACACCCGCCCAATGGGATCTGCTAACAGTGCGACTTGTTCCAGGGAACTAGCCAGCGCATGCACACGCTCGGTGGTTAATTTCAATCTATCGAGTAGCGACTTTGACAGTCCTGCACTGGCTGCCTGATCAAAATCTTTCGCATTGGCAGCCAGTATGGCCGCTGCCTGCGCACGCACGGCACTGGCCGTGCCGGTGATGGCACAGGCCTTCTGGGTACTAGAAGCCTGCGCGAGCACGGATGCCGCGGCTCTAGCAGCGCGGCCCATCTCTTGAACAAGAGGTGACTCGTTAAAATCAGGGGTAGTGGAATTAACGGTCACGATAGCAGCACCAGATCGTCACGGTGAATTAACTCCTCGCGGCCCCTGTAACCGAGGACCATCTCAATATCCCGACTTTTGCGCCCGATGATCAGAGCCGCATCAGACGCCGAGTACGCCGACAGACCCCGGGCGATCTCGCTACCCTGAGCGTCCAGCACGCTCACCGTATCACCGCGGTCGAAGGTTCCGGCGATTGATAACACGCCAGCCGGCAACAGACTCTTGCCACGGCGCAAGGCGTTAATGGCTCCGGGATCCAAGCAAAGCGTTCCACGCGGCCGTAACGTGCCGGCGATCCACTGCTTACGCACCGCCGTGGGGGTGTCGCTGCCACGAAACCACGTGCAACGTTGTCCCGCGATAATGGCGCGCAGCGGATGGGCTCGGCGACCACTAGCAATACACAGGTTGCAGCCAGCGGCCGTTGCAATTTTAGCGGCAGCAATCTTGGTTGCCATGCCGCCCGACCCGAGGCCAGACAATGGGCCGCTACCCATTGCCACCACGTTGCTATCCACAGCCTGAACCTCCGGCACAAAAGTGGCTTCAGGGTTGGACGTCGGGTCTGCCGTGTACAGCCCGTCTACATCAGAGAACAAAACCAAACACTCTGCGCTGGCCATCTGCGCGACGCGTGCCGCAAGACGGTCGTTGTCGCCGTAGCGAATCTCGGCCGTAGCCACCGTGTCATTCTCATTAATAACCGGAACCGCGCCAAACTTCAGTAAGGTGTCGAGGGTCCGTCGGGCGTTGAGATAGCGTCGCCGATCCTCGGTATCGCCCAAGGTGAGCAACATTTGTGCCACGGACAGACCGGCACTCTCGAAAACCTCTTTCCAGGCATGCGCGAGGCGAATTTGTCCGACGGCTGCCGCGGCTTGGCTTTCTTCTAGTTTCAATGTCCCAGACGTAAGTCCCAATTGACGACGTCCTAACGCAATAGCACCGGATGACACCACGATAACCTGTTGTCCGCGGGCGGTGGCCGCGGCGAGATCTGCCGCCAGCGTCCCCAGCCATTGGCGATTTAATCGTCCCGACTTCGCATCCACCAACAGCGCCGAACCGACCTTCACCACCAGGCGTTTTGCCTGAAGCAGCAGTTTCGCGCGTGTTTTAAATTCCACCGTAGACATGATTTTTACCGGTAAGTGACGCGAGTTGCCCAGAGCAAAGACAAACTATACCCAACCTTGTACATTTTTTCTGACCGCCTTGCGTGGGAGTCGCGCGGCTCACCCTCTCAACAGGGTCGACTCTGGCTGTCTCATTCCTGTATCGAACGGGCAGGATGCATCTCCTTGGTTTTTCTTCCGGCGTACAGGATCAGCTGCGATGACAGCGCCACAATTTAGTTACATTTGTGCGAATGGATCAATTCTTGAAAACAAACACGCTGCACTGATTGCCTCATGCGTCGCAACCCCCTAATATTTCACCGACCGGGCAGCCCGACTAATGGCGCACCGGAATGAGTCCTTAGTGTTTTTCCAGCAACGTATCCGTCACCCGGAGGTTCTTTACAGTGGGCAGAGATCACGATCCTGTAGCCGGCAAGTGGTATCTCGACCTCGAGTCGGATGAAAACTTCCAAGTTCTTTCCGTAGATCCGGATTCAGAGATCATTGAAATCCAACACCTTGACGGTGATGTCGAAGAAGTCGACATGGACAGTTGGGCAGAAATGGATCTTGATCCGTCAGAAGAGCCTGAGGGCTGGTCAGCGTCGTCGGACGATGACGACGATCTCGACGAAGACGAACTGGACGATGAAGATGATGACGATTGGGATGAAGACGACGAGGACGATGAAGACGACGACTTCGATGACGACGAAGACGACGACTACTAATCGCCTAAACCCATAATGCAAAGCCGACCGGTCAAAGAGTTAACCGGTCGGCCGCTCATGGAGCTTTGCATTAAACGGCCTGATCGCTTGTCAGCCGTTACTTTCATCTAATTGGCGTGGATTAAACCCCGACTCGTCTCTAAGCGCCTCATAAAGCTCTCGTGCGCGCGGCGAAATCGTCGCAGGCACGACGATCTTAAGCACCACGTACTGATCGCCAGGCACATCACCGGGCAGACCCCGCCCGCGCAAGCGCAGCCGGCTCCCGCCCTTAGCGCCGGCCGGTAACCTCATCTCCACGGACCCACCCAAGGTGGGCACTGAGACTGGCCCACCTAAGGCCGCCTCCCACGGTGCGATGGGGAGCGTCAACTCCACATCACGTCCTTCGACCCGATAGTGAGCGTGGGGCAACAGCCGGACCTTGAGATACAAGTCGCCGGCCGGTGAGCCCGCGCCCCTGCCGGGGCTGCCTTGCCCGGCTAGCCGAATTAGTTGGCCTTCGGTCACACCCGCCGGAATGGTAACGCGCAGGGTCCTACTGCGTGGCTCACCCTGACGAGACAATTCAACGGATTTCTGGGTGCCTGCGTAAGCGTCCTCCAGCGAGACGTCCAAAGTCGCGTGAGTATCCTCACCACGTGCCCTAAACCCGGTCGAGGAGGCACCCCGAGGCGCACCCCCAAAGGGACTGCTGTCACCGAATAAGCTGGAGAAAAAGTCCGAGTACCCCTGGTTGGGGTCTCCCCCCCCACGAAACTCAAACCGGCTGCCCCAGTCCGGTGGAGGACGAAACTGCTGCCCAGGCCGGTACCCCTCACCGAGTTCATCGTAAGCGGCACGTTTCTCGGGGTCCTTGAGGACCTCGTAAGCCTCCTGAACCTGCTTGAAACGCTCCTCAGCCTCCGGCTCCTTGCTCACATCGGGGTGAAATCGCCGAGCCAACTTTCGATAGGAGCGCTTAATGGCCTCCGGCGAGGCATCCCGGGCCACTTCAAGCACCTTGTAATAATCCTTAAACTCCATGGTTGGAGCGTCTCCTTAAGATCGTGCCAGGCTCATGCATCCCAGCTAATTTCAAATGGTGCGCTCTGGCGCATTTTTCAAGTCAGCCCAAAACCATCCGTCGATTCAATCGTTCGTGCGATCCAGCCATGAAATGAGCGCATTAATTGACGTTCATACAAGCACTGCCAGCGCATCCGAGTCATGGCCCCCACTGCCAGCGCGGGGTATCCTTAGCAGTTATGATGCGATCGTGGTTAAAGTTCAGCCGAAGATTTGTTTTGGCAAAGCTTCACCTAACGCTCGCCGTCATCGGCTGTAAGCCGCGCTGCGCGGCAATCTGAGTATCTGAGTGCTTAATAGACCCCTCTTTTTGAAGCGACCAACACCGTATTGGATACTAGCCCTATTGGCTTGGTTTTCCGCGCTTACCGTCCGTCCACTCTTCAATCCGGATGAAGGTCGTTACGCAGAAATCCCACGTGAGATGCTGGCATCCGGCGATTTCATTCTGCCGCGGCTGAACGACCTTATCTATCTGGAGAAACCACCACTTCAGTATTGGCTGACGGCGCTGGTCTACCGTCTGGTTGGCGTAAGCCCATGGAGCGCACGACTGGGCACCGCGACGGCGGCCGTATTGGGTATTTACGTAGTCTATAGGACTACCCGGGCGCACTGGGGCGCCCGACGCGCCGAGATTGCCGCCTTAATGGCCAGTAGCATGCTGCTGTACGTGTTCATGGGCCAATTGCTCACCTTGGACATGCTGCTAAGCGTGACTGTTCTGGTGGCCATCGCCGCCTTCTGTCGCAGCCAACAACTGCGCGATCAGAATCCGCACTTAAGCAAGCAATATGCGTGGGGCTGCTGGCTGGCCATGGCGCTTGCAACGCTGACCAAGGGCCTTATAGGCATCGTAATACCCGGTGCTATCTTGGTGCTCTACACTTTTTTGGCCAGGGATTGGCGCGTATGGCGGCATCTGCAGCTCATACGGGGTGCCTTAATTTATGCAATCGTGGTCGTGCCTTGGTTTGCCTTGGTTGAACGGGCCCATCCGGGGGCACTCTGGTTCCTAATCATTCATGAGCATTTCCAGCGCTACTTAACCACAGTCCACGAGCGCTATCAGCCCGCCTGGTATTTCCTGCCCATCCTGGCTGTGGGCGTGCTGCCTTGGTTACCGCAGGCGCTACGATCTTTGGCTACTCAGTGGCGCCGCTCGGTACCGGTTGGTGAATTCGATACCAGTCGCCTTCTATGGGTTGCTGTTGTCTTAATTGTGGGTTTTTTCTCGGCATCGGACTCAAAATTAGCGCCGTATATCCTGCCGACGTTGCCCCTACTTGCGATTTTAGGTTCCGCGCCTAACAGCCTGGCCTGTGACTTAAAGATCAGCGCGCTACTGGCGATTGCCGTGAGCCTAACGTTAGCTGTACTGATTCTGGTCATGCCTGTTCTGAAGGCCGGTACCAACGATGTCGTCGTCATCGCCTGCGTAACACCTTGGATGTGGCTGGCTGCTGCCATTATTTTCGGCGCCGGCGTAAGTGCCTGGATCGCTTTGCCCGACGGGCTGCTTGGTGTACGACGTCTGGCGTTAGGCCATTTTTTGGCTGGGCTCTTGCTGGCTACTTTCGGGGCTAACTCCCTGAGTTGGAAATACTCGGGATCCTTCCTGATGCCTGAGTTGTCCGCAGCCGTGGCCCAGCACGGCCAGTCACTGCCCATCTATGCCTTTCGCACCTACGACTGGACCCTGCCGGTGTACACGAAACAGGCCCTAATCCCGGTACAATGGGTCGGCGAACTCGAGTACGGCCTGAGAGTCGAGCCCGAAAAAGGAATCGCGGACTTGACCGAATTTGGGCGTCAGTGGACGGCACGAGAGCAAGCCCTGATGATCGTCACTCCGAGTGAGCTGCCGGTGTTGCGCGCCGCCGGCGTGCCCTACCGGGAACTCAAGACCAGCTCCGAACTCCTATTGCTGAGCCGCCGCTAGAACCGGAATCTGTTAGGAATCCCGCCATGACAAACTTTCTGCCCTTCACGCGTCCGACGATCGACGAAACCATGATCCAGGAAGTTACCGAGGTGCTGCGGTCAGGCTGGATCACCAGCGGCCCCCAAGTGCAGTCGCTGGAAGCTGAACTGGCTGCTTATATAGGCGGTGAACGTCACGTGCGCACCCTTACCTCGGCTACCGGCGCGCTGGAAGTCGCGCTGCGCGTTGCAGGCATAGGCCCAGGCGATGAAGTGTTAGTACCGGCGATGACCTTTTCCGCCTCCGCTAACGTCGTGCATCGCGTCGGTGCCAGCGTACGCTTTGTCGACGTGGGTTTGCGATCGAGAAATACCACCGCGGAGGCATTCGGACAGGCAATTTCACCGAAAACCAAAGCCCTGATGCCCGTGCATTTTGCTGGCTTAGCCGTTGACATGGATCCGGTTAATCAGCTGGCACAAAAACATGGCCTGCGCGTAATTGAAGATGCCGCGCATGCAATAGGCACTAGTTATCAAGGTCGACGCATCGGGAGTTTCGGCGATCTGGTCTGCTTTAGTTTTCACCCTAATAAAAACATGACTACGATTGAAGGTGGCGCGATCGTATACGCGAATCCCGCAGACACGCCACGTATAGAACAAGAACGCTGGCACGGCATCACCAAGGACGCCCACGGCCAGGTGGATGTAGTGGCACCGGGTGGAAAATACAACCTAGCCGACGTAGCCGCGAGTCTTGGCCGCGGCCAACTGCGCCGACTGGATGAGTTCAACACACAGCGCCGCGAGCTGATTGACCAGTACTTTCACCGCCTGGAATCGCGCGTTCCTGCTGATTGGCTACCCGAACGCGGCGATGTCGGTCATAGCTGGCACATATTTGCGCCGCTGCTGCCTTTTGACCAGCTTGGCTACACGCGGCTGGAGTTCATCAGTCGGATGAAAAATAAAAACATTGGTGTAGGCATCCACTATCCGTGCGTGCCGTCCTTAAGTTTTTACAAAAACCTCGGCCATGATGCCGCTTTGTATCCTAATGCCGCTCGCATTGGCGAGCAGACCGTGACGCTACCCCTGTTCCCGCTCATGAGCCGGTCGGATGTCGATCGAGTCTGCGACGAGCTACTTGAATTGACCCAGTGCTAGGAGCCCTAGATGCGTAGTTCACCAACGCTGTCGATAGTCATCCCGGTCTACAACGAGGAGGCTGTACTCGAGCAGCTTTTCGCGCGGCTTTATCCCGCGCTCGATGCACTGCGGACCAGTTATGAGGTTATTTTCGTTAATGATGGCAGCCGCGACCAATCCGTGCCGATGCTGCGTGCGCAATTCGAGCGTAGGCCTAAAGAAACGCGATGTGTACTTTTACTAACCAACTTCGGCCAACACGCGGCGATCCTGGCAGGACTGGAGCAGGCGCGCGGCGAGTACATCGTAACGCTGGACGCTGATTTGCAGAACCCGCCGGAAGAAGTTGGCAAAATCTTAGGGAAACTGCAGGAAGGCTATGACTACGTTGGTAGCTATCGTGCGCAGCGCCAGGACGTACTTTGGCGGCGTCTGGCCTCCAAAGTCATCAATGGAATTCGCGAGAAAATTACGCCAATCCACATGGCCGATCACGGCTGCATGCTTCGTGGCTATGCCCGACCGGTAATCGATGCCATCTTATCGACACGAGAGAGCGTCACTTTCATTCCGGCCTTAGCTTCACTGTATTCGGCAAAGCCCATTGAAATCCAAGTAGCTCACGAAGAGCGAGCGGCAGGCGTCTCAAAATACTCACTCAAAAGTCTGATCCGTCTTAATTTTGACTTGATGACGGGTTTTTCTTTGGTACCCCTGCAAATCTTTTCAGCTGCTGGCATCGCAACAGCTGTGATATCCGGCATCTTATTCGTGGTGCTGGCTGTGCGGCGAATTGTGCTGGGACCTGAAGCCGAAGGTCTTTTCACACTCTTTGCGCTGGTGTTTTTCCTGCTGGGCATCATCCTGTTTGGCATTGGGTTACTCGGCGAGTACGTTGGTCGAATTTACGTTCAAGTACGCGAACGTCCGCGCTATATCATTGCCAGCGTGCTGCAGGATTCGGGCAATCCAGCCGTTACCCTCGACTCGGCGAGTTCTGACCGGTGACCCAAGCGGTAGTATTTGCCTATTCACAAGTAGGCGCACGCTGCCTTGCTGCTCTGTATGAAGCCGGAGTTCATGTGCCACTGGTCTGCACACACGAGGACGATCCTCATGAAGTGCGCTGGTTTGCCAGCGTGGCCGAAGTCGCGCGACAGCACGGCAGTCGTGTCACTACAGTAGACGCCTCGGTGGATGTTGAGCTGCAGAACGAAATTACGGCACTGGCACCGGATTTTGTTTTCTCGTTTTATTATCGAAAAATGTTACCCGCCGTGATTTTAGAAGCTGCCTCCAAGGGTGCATTGAACATGCACGGATCGCTACTTCCTCGTTACCGCGGCCGGGCACCCGTGAACTGGGCCATTGTCCATGGCGAAACCCAAACGGGGGCCAGCCTGCATTACATGGTGGCAAAGCCCGATGCCGGTAATTTAGTCGATAGCCAAGCCGTTGCCATCGGCCCTGATGACACGGCAGTGGAGGTAGCCGCGCGCGTGGCGGATGCGGCGGTGGTTGTGCTCAGCCGCAATCTGGATGGGTTGATCGCCGGTACCGCGCTAGGGACACCGATGGATCTTAGCGCTGGATCGTACTTTGGCGGTCGCCGCCCGGCGGACGGTGAGTTCCAGTGGACCTGGACGGCACAACGCATTCACAATCTGGTGCGGGCTGTGGCACCGCCCTTCCCCGGCGCTTTTGCGCTCGTGGCCGGCACGACGCTGCGCCTGCATCGCTCGAGATTGATAGACTCCAGCAATACCAGTCGCCCGATCGGCACGTCGCCGATGCTTTATACCGCACAAGGACGCCTGATGGCGGTGTGTGGGGACGGCCAGATACTGGAGCTTGTCGAAGCATGGTTGGGTGAGAAAACCCTTGACGCGGCGCACTTTGCCGAACATTTTGGTAACGAGCCGCTGCGGCTCACCTGACATAACGGGAAAACAGACAATGAAGAAGGTTTTGATCCTTGGCGTCAACGGCTTTATCGGCCATCACCTGAGCCGTAAGATTCTGGCGCAAACCGATTGGCAGATCTGGGGCATGGACATGCAGGATGACCGTGTCCGCCCGTTTTTGGATAATCCTCGGTTTCATTTTTTTGAGGGTGATATCACCATCAACCACGAGTGGGTGGAGTATCACATTCGCAAGTGCGACGTGATCCTGCCATTGGTTGCTATCGCAACGCCGGCCACCTACGTCAAAGAACCGCTGCGAGTTTTTGAGCTCGACTTCGAAGCCAACCTACCGCTGATTCGTCAGTGCGTAAAATACAAAAAGCGCGTGATTTTCCCGTCGACCTCCGAGGTCTACGGCATGTGCGGTGACTCGCAGTTCCATCCGGAGTCGTCCAACCTAGTGCTAGGACCTATTGAGAAACAGCGCTGGATCTATTCCTGCAGCAAGCAACTCTTGGATCGTATTATCTGGGCCTATGGGCAGCGTGACGGCTTGGATTTCACCCTGATCCGCCCGTTCAACTGGGTCGGCTCAGGCCTCGACTCGCTGGCCACGGCCAAAGAAGGCAGTTCGCGTGTCGCTACTCAGTTCCTGGCGCACATCGCACGTGGTGAAGACATCAGCCTTGTCGATGGTGGTCGTCAGCGACGCTGCTTCACCCACATTGATGACGGCATTAATGCAGTGATGCAAATCATTCAAAATGACAACAAAGTGGCCTCGGGTCAGATCTACAATATTGGCAATCCCGCCAACGACTTGTCGATTCGTCAACTCGCTGAACTGATGATCGAAATCGGGCGAAAACACCCAGCCTATGCCGAGCAAGCGGCGAAAGTTCAAATCCGCGATGTAGGCTCAGCGGAATTCTATGGCAAGGGCTACGAGGACGTGCAGACCCGGGTACCTTGGATTGATAACACCAAGAAGGATCTCAACTGGGCGCCCACCGCGACCATGGAAGAAATCCTCAAAAGCGTGTTCGACTCTTACGCAGCCGAAGTCACGGCCGCCGGACAGTTACTGGATCATGCTCGCCATTAATGGCCGACATTGCCCTAAAAGTTGATGTAGATACCCTGCGCGGCACGCTGGAAGGCGTGCCTGCGCTGGTGGCAATGCTTGATCGTCTAAAGATACAAGCCAGCTTCTACTTCAGCCTGGGCCCGGACCATACCGGTTGGGCACTCAAGCGAGTGTTCCGGCCGGGGTTTGTACAAAAAGCCGTGCGCACCTCGGTGCTAGAACACTACGGCTTAAAGACCCTGATGTACGGGGTGCTATTACCCGCCCCGGATATCGGTCGTCGCGCCGGGTCGGTCATGCAAGCCTGCGCGGCAGCCGGCCATGAAACCGGCATTCATTGTTATGACCACGTTTACTGGCAGGACAATGTCGTGAACCGGGGCCGTGACTGGACTTTTAATCAAGTCAATAAGGCCGCTGAGGCCTACCAGCGTATCTTCGGCCACCCCGCCCGTTCGCACTGCGCCGCAGGTTGGCAGGTCAATGAGTTTTTGTTTGCGCGCCAAGACGAGTTGGGCATGCAATACGCCAGCGACACCCGCGGTACACATCCGTTTCTACCCGTCATGGGAGATACGGTAGGCCGCTGTCCCCAACTTCCGACCACTTTACCCACCCTGGACGAACTGATCGGTAGGGAAGGTCGAACGGCCGCGGACGCTCGTGACGAGTTGCTGGCGCTGACGCCCGAGGACAGTGCAACCCAGGTCTATACCTTGCATGCCGAGCTGGAAGGGCAGCGGCTGGCGGGGCTATTTGCCGAGCTGTTACAGGGGTGGCAGGACCGAGGGCATCGGTTAGTCACCATGGCATCGCTGGCCCAGAGCCTTGACTATGACAAGCTACCCAAGCACCGGGTTGAGATGGGCAGCCTGGAGGGTCGCAGCGGCCTGCTAGCCTTGCAGGGCGCCGCCCAAAGTTAAAACAGGGGCGTGAAGAGCGGTTAAGAACGCTAAAGGCGCACGCACGCGCGGCTTAGTTCTGCGACAATACCGCGCGCAAAACCCCATCGCGCTGCGACGCGGAATGGCGACGAACCTTTCTTACTTGGCTTTGGCAAGCGGCGGAATCGCGCCGCTTGTCTTAAAGCCTTCACGGGTATCACACCGGCATGTGGATTGTCAGACTCGCACTAGACCGACCCTACACCTTTCTGGTGTTGGCTCTGATGATCCTGTTAGTCAGCCCACTGGTCATTCAGCGTACGCCGGTTGACGTACTACCGGATATCGACATTCCGATTGTCACGGTAGTGTGGACCTACCCGGGTCTATCAGCCAAGGACATGGAGCAGCGCTTTACCAACCAGTACGAGCGCAATCTAACCTCAACCGTCAACGATATTGAGCATCTAGAGTCGCAATCACTCGCCGGGACAGCGCTCATCCGTATCTACTTTCGCCCGGGCGCCAAGGTTCAGGTGGCGTTATCGCAGATCACCGCGATCTCACAGACCCAGATACGCGGATTTCCGCCCGGCACCACGCCGCCGTTAATCGTGATCTACTCGGCTACCACCGTACCCGTGTTGCAGTTGGCGTTATCCGGCGATGGTTTGTCCGAGCAGGTGCTCAACGACGTTGCACAAACGTATATTCGCAGCCAGCTGGCCACGGTGGCTGGCGCCTCAGTTCCGAATCCTTTTGGCGGAAAGTCGCGCGTCATCTCGGTGGACTTAAACATGAGCGCCTTGCAGGCAATGTCCCTGTCACCGATGGATGTGGTTAATGCCTTAACAGTGCAGAACCTGATTCTGCCCTCAGGAACGGTTAAGTTTGGCGCAACCGAGTTTCCGGTTGAGAGCAACGCAAGCCCAAAAAGTCTGGAAGATTTTGGGGAGTTGCCAGTTACTAACCGCGGTACTGCGCTAATTCGTGTTCGCGATGTTGCCAGCGTTCACGATGGCTATACACCACAAACCAACGTGGTCCGATTAGACCAACAGCGCGGCGCGCTGCTGGCTCTCTACAAAACGGGTAACGCCTCAACCATTAATATCGTCGACAACGTGCTGGCACTACTGCCTAAAGTAGAAGCTGGTGCGCCCGTGCCTGTAAAAATTACACCGCTATTTGATCAATCCAAGTTCGTACGCGCCGCCGTGGCGGGCGTTATCCATGAAGGCGTAGTCGCCGCTGCATTAACCGCAGCACTCATCTTGCTGTTTTTAGGTAGCTTGCGCTCCACACTCATCATCGCCGTATCCATTCCACTATCCGTGCTGTGCTCACTGATGGCCCTGTCAGCCTTGGGCGAGACCATTAATCTGATGACTCTGGGCGGCCTATCGCTGGCGGTTGGCATTCTCGTGGATGACGCCACCGTAACCATCGAGAACATTGAGCGGCATCTGGCCATGGGCAAGGACCTGCGTAGTGCTATCCTCGATGGCGCCCAACAGATCGCGGTACCGGCGCTGGTTTCTACCCTGTGTATCTGTATCGTGCTGGCGCCGATGTTCTTTCTGGCCGGCATTGCACGGTACCTGTTTGTGCCGCTGGCCGAAGCCGTGGTGTTTGCCATGCTCGCCTCCTACTTCTTGTCCAGAACGCTAGTTCCCACGCTGGCCATGTATTTATTAAAAGGTCACGAACACGAGACCGCGGCACCCACGACTTTTCTGGGAAGAATGCAGCACGGATTTCAGACAGGATTTGAGCGCCTTAGGGACTCCTATCACATTATTCTACGAAATTTGGTCGCTCGTTCGCGTAGCGTCGCTATAGCATTTAGCGTTTTTTGTATAGCCATGGCGCCCTTAGGCCTGTTGCTAGGCACCGATTTTTTCCCCTCGGTGGATGCCGGACAAATCCGTCTACATCTGCGCACTCCAGCAGGCACCCGTATCGAAGAAACGATGCGCGTTGTCGATGAGGTGGGGCATGCTATTCGCAGTGTTATCCCGCCTTCGGACCTACAGCATATTTTGGATAACGCCGGTCTCCCCTATAGCTCCTTGAATCTATCATTCTCTAATGCCGGTACCATCGGCGCCATTGATGCAGAAATTTTGATTTCGCTGGCGCCTGATCGGCATGGTCAGACGGCCGATTACGTAGCGAAATTACGTGAGGCATTGCCAGCGCGTTTTCCAGGGGTCAGTTTTTTCTTCCAGCCCGCCGACATAGTCAGTCAGATCCTAAACTTTGGTGTGCCAGCACCGATCGATCTGCAAATCATTGGTGGCGATGCGGAAAAGAATTTCACGCTAGCCCAAGACCTGGCTCGGAAAATTGCCGCCATCCCTGGAACGCAGGATGTGCATGTGCAACAAATTGCTCATGCACCCGAGTTGTATCTGAAGGTAGATCGCGATAGCGCGCAAAGTATCGGCCTAACCGCGCTGGACGTGGCGCAGACACTACAACTGGGCTTATCGTCGAGCGCGCTCGTTAACCCCTCTTTTTGGGTAAACCCTAAAAACGGCGTTCCCTATTCCGTGGCGGTGCAATGGCCTCAGTACCGGGTTGAATCACCCGAAAGTATCCGTAACTTACCAATCATGTCTAAAGATCACAGCGTCAGCCAAACGCTGGGCAATCTCGCCACGATCAGCGATAAAACCACACCGGCACTTGTCTCGCACTACAACGTCAAGCCACTGTTCGATATCTACGCCAGTGTGTCGGGTAGTGATTTAGGCAGTGTTGCCACCCAAATCCGCGCCTTGATGCAGTCAACAAAAGATTTACCCAAGGGTACCGACTTGGTGCTGCGCGGGCAGGTGGAGTCCATGCAGGCTTCCTTCACTGGCCTTGCCACAGGGATTGTAGGTGCCATCCTGCTGGTCTACTTGCTGTTGGTGGTCAACTTTCAGTCTTGGCTGGATCCACTGATCATTATTACGGCGCTGCCGGGTGCGTTGGCAGGCATCATTTGGACACTTCTGATTACGCATACGCATCTGTCTGTACCGGCACTCACGGGCGCGATCATGTGTATGGGCGTTGCAACCGCCAATAGTGTGCTGGTGGTGGCTTTTGCACGCGAACTTCTGCAAGACGGAGTCAGTGCAACGCAAGCAGCTATTGAAGCGGGTTTTACCCGCATACGTCCGGTGATCATGACTGCCGTCGCCATGCTCGTCGGTATGTTGCCACTCGCTCTGGGACTCGGTGAAGGTGGCGAGCAAAACGCACCCTTGGGCCGTGCCGTGATCGGTGGTCTGGTCTTTGCTACAGCGGCAACCCTCTTCGTTGTGCCCTGCATGTTCGCCTTAATGCACTCGCGTCGGTCTGTGGTGCAGCCTTCGCCTCCCGAGGTCTCTCATGTCTGATCTTTCCGATTCTAACGATGCGCGGTCACGCGGCACCTTAACCGCCGGGCGCCGCATGCTTCTTATCTTTATCGTGGTTATCATCGGTGGGGTAGCTTTTGCACTGCTGCGAAACAATGCTGACAATCGTGCGTTAGCCGCAGACATGGCTCGTCGGCAGGAAACCATCGTCAATGTCGTAACAGCCAGCGCGGACAAGACCGCTAATGCTATCGAGCTATCAGCCACCATTACCGCCTTTAATGAAGCGCCCATACTGGCGCGCACCAGCGGTTATGTGCGGCGATGGAACGTGGAAATGGGTGCTCGAGTCACCGCGGGTACCGTGCTGTTGGACATTGAAGCACCCGAACTGGATCAAGAGTTAGCGCAAGCCAAAGCCTCCTCGGCACAGGCCCATGCGTCGCTGGATGTCGCTCGCCTTACAGCCGCCCGGTGGCAGGAGTTACGCAAAACCGACGCTGTCTCACAACAAGAAACCGACGATCGCACCTCGGCAGCCACCCAACTGGAATCCGCCGCAAAAGCTGCGGATGCCAACGTTAATAGACTGCAGCAGCTAGCCCAGTTTCAGCACGTGACAGCGCCTTTTAGTGGGATCATCGTCAAGCGTTCCGTAGAGATAGGTCAGTTAGTTACCGCTGGTGCAGGCACGCCGTTGTATGTGCTGCAACAAACAGATCCAGTGCGCCTTTTCGTCAATGTAGCCCAAGCCGACTCCGCCCAGATCAAAACCGGCTCGAGCGCCAGCATCGAAGTTGCTGAACATCCGGGGCATATTTTTGCCGGCAAGGTCACTCGAATGGCTGGAGCCTTAGATCCACAAACTCGCACCCGACTAACCGAGATTGATGTGCCCAACAGTGACGGGTCGTTATCGCCGGGCTCGTACGCTCGAGTAAAGTTGGCTAATACTCGTATTGCCCGTGGGCTTTTGATTCCAAATACCGCCTTGTTGTTTCGTGAGGAGGGCCCGCGTATGGCGGTAGTCACCGCTAACGGCACGGTCACACTGCGAGAGGTTTCCCTAGGCGACGATAACGGCAAATCCGTTGAGGTGCTCAGTGGTATCGCACCCGGTGACAGGGTCATTACTAATCCACCCGATGCACTACGTGATGGTGACACCGTAGTGGTGGCGAAAAAGTGAGCGAGCCGCGACGTCGCCGCCTCGCCTCGGGGTGGCACCTGGCAGCCTGCAGCGGCCTAATGGGCCTGACGGCCTGCGCGGTTGGTCCCACTCATCAACCACCCAGCCTGCCGCAACCCGAAACGTGGAAGTCAGCAGTTGAATGGGCATCAGCCCAGCCGAAGGATCAGTTGCCACGGGGTGCTTGGTGGCAGCGCTATGATGATACGCAGCTCAATCAACTGGAAGCTCAGGCGCTGACAGCGAATCCGTCTCTCCTAGTAGCTCAAGCTCAATTGCGGGCGGCTCGCGCTCAGGCAGATATTGCCGGGTCACCGTTGTGGCCTACAGCCAGCCTTGCGCCGGATGCACTGCGCAGCCGATTGTCGGCCTCGCGCCCTACCAATGGCGGAGCACTCACTGCCAAACCCGCGTTCCAGAACCAATTCGATCTGCCACTGCGAGTGAATTATGAACCCGACCTGTTTGGGGCCACCCGTCGCAGCCACGAACAAGCCACGGCAACCGCCGAGGCAAGTGCGGCTAACCTTGAAAGTGTCAGACTGATCATCTCTGCCGAGGTTGCCAGCGATTACTACGCATTGCGTGAAGCCGACGAAGAAGTTCGGATTAATGGCCGAACACTCGAAACGTTAACGCATGAACTGCAGGTCATCCGTGATCGTCATCAGGCCGGTAGTGCTTCCGGCTTCGACCTAGCGGCTCAAGAAGCCCAGGTGGCAAGCGTCAAAGCTGAGCTTGACCAGGCGCGCAGCCAGCGTGACGCTCTGGAAAATGCCCTAGCCAGCCTGTGTGGCGCTGCGGCACCGGAGTTTAAAGTGGAGCCGGTCAGCGCCCTACCGGCGGTACCCACCTCCGCACTGAACCCCGCACCCGTGCTGCCCAGCGCTTTGTTGCAGCGCCGACCGGATGTGGCGGCCGCCGAACGCCGAGTGGCCGCCGCCAATGCAGCCGTTGGTGTTGCCCAGAGCGCTTTTTTCCCGACCCTGAATCTCAACGCCGCAGGCGGCTACCAAAGTGTTGCCGCGCCGCTAGTTGCCGCCCCTAATCTGGTCTGGGGCTTGGGCGTTAGTGTCGTTGGCACCGTGTTTGATGGCGGGCAGCGCAAGGCTGGCGTCAGGCTCGCGCGCGCTGAATATGACATTACCGTGGCGCAACTTCGGCAAACCTCGCTGAATGCCCTGGCTGAGACGCAAAGCGCACTGACGGCACTGTCCCATGCCACTCATTCCGCTGACGCACGTGCTGAGGCCGTAAAGACCGGGCAAACGACCCTGACCCTGGCCACGCGTCGCTACGAAGTCGGTGCCGGTTCGTATCTCGAACTTTTGATTGCTGAGCAGAATCTGCTGACCGAGCAGCGCGCGCTGGCCCAGGCCCTGACGCGCCAGCGACTAGCCAGCGTCCAACTGGTCACGGCGCTGGCCGGTGACTACTGAATTTCCCCGACAGCGGCGTTCAGTTCACTGTCCTAGACAGGCTGAGGTTCGCGTCACACCACGAACCCTTGTGGCACCGCCTTGGCGCCCCCACCTCATGACCAACGGGCCCGTCGCTGTTAGGATGGCGCCATTCGCGTAGTAGAGAGGACTGGGACAATGAAACGCATCATCCTGTTTGTAGCTACCAACCTCGCGGTATTGGCACTAGCCAGCGTGATCGTGCACCTGTTGGGCTTGGACGCGGTTCTTGCCAGCCGCGGTGGAAACTTTGGATCCCTGCTGGTGGTTGGTGCGGTCTTTGGCTTCGGTGGAGCCTTTGTGTCGCTGCTGATGTCCAAGTGGATGGCCAAGAACTCCATGGGCGTGAGGGTTATCACCCAACCTTCGAATGGCCAGGAAGCTTGGTTGTTGGAGACCGTACGTCGCCAGGCCGCATCGGCTGGCGTGGGTATGCCGGAAGTGGGTATCTTTGAGTCGCCCGAACTGAATGCTTTTGCGACCGGCGCCAGCCGTAACAACGCATTAGTGGCGGTCAGTAGTGGTTTGTTGGCACGCATGAGCGCGGATGAAGCCGAGGCTGTTATCGGTCATGAGCTGACTCATGTCGCCAATGGCGATATGGTGACGTTGACCCTGATCCAAGGTGTACTCAACACCTTTGTGTTTGCGTTAGCGCGGGTTATCGGTGCATTAGCCGATCGCGATGACCGACGCGGCGGTACCTATTTTATTGTTGTGATGGTGGCGCAGATTGGCTTAGGCTTTTTGGCCTCTTTAATTGTTATGTGGTTCTCACGTCAGCGTGAGTTCCGTGCAGATGCCGGTGGTGCCAAACTCGCCGGGCGCGAGAAAATGATACAAGCACTGCAGGCGCTGCAACGCAGCCATCCCGAAGAATTGGCCTCCACCCAACTGGCGGCCTTCGGTATCGCCGGCGGTGAGCAGGGCCCTAGCTTGCGTCGGCTGATGATGAGCCATCCGCCTCTGGAGGAAAGAATCGCCGCTTTACGGCAGGCGGCAGAACGCGGTTAATGCATCGATCATTGATAGATTGACGGTCAGGCGCACGCTCGGCGGCGCCTGACTTTTGCAAATCATCAACGACGTCACGTGCGCGTTTAACACTCGGTAGACGCGCTGCGGGCCTGCTTTAAGGCTAACGTGTTAGATCGATTTGAGTGACTGTTCGTTTTCATCGTGGGTCATCGAGCAGCAGCCTTCCATAGGCGAACACTGCCAAACGACTAAGAGCACTAGAGTATGCGTACCGCCATCGTTTGGTTTCGCCGTGATCTGCGTTTAGCGGATAACCCGGCATTGCGTCTGGCCGCGTCCTTGGCAGATGCCGTGGTGCCGGTTTATATCCATGCACCTGAAGAAGAGGGTGCAGGAGCGCCCGGCGGCGCTAGCCGATGGTGGCTACACCACAGTCTGCGCAGCTTAGCGACCGACCTTCAACGCATTGGCTCGCCGCTGACGATCCTACGTGGGCCCACGCTTAACAGCCTGCAACGTCTTATTGATCAAACAGGTTCAACCGCGATTTACTGGAATCGGGTCTATGAGCCGGCTTTCATCGAACGAGATGCGAAATTAAAAAGCCATTTTCGTGAGCAGGGTCTGGAAGTGCAAAGCGGCAACGCCAGCCTTCTCTTTGAGCCCTGGGAAGTAGCGACCGGCTCAGGGACTCCCTATCGCGTCTTTACGCCGTACTGGCGTCAATGCCAAACGCGTTTAGGCAGCGTACCCAAAGCCGCTGCACCGCCTAAAAAACTGGCCTCCCCGCCAAACTTACCGTCAGGCGTGGCGCTTGATGATTTGGCGCTACTGCCAACGCGATCCTGGGGCGATGGTCTTGCCGCAGCGTTTCAGGTTGGTGAGAAAGCAGCGCATCAGGCGCTGGACAGGTTTGTAGAAGACGCCATAGCGGACTACGACACGCGTCGAGACTTTGCGGCAGAACCGGGCACCAGTCGCCTATCTGCCCATTTACACTTTGGGGAAATTTCACCCAGGCAAGCGGTAGAGGTCGCACAGAGCGCCGCCCTACACCCGCAGCGCTCTGGCGCCAGCCTCGGCATCGAAACCTTTATTAAAGAAATCGTCTGGCGTGAGTTTGCGCATCATCTGCTTTTTCACTATCCGCAGACAGTGAGTGAGCCTTTGGATGTGCGGTTTAACGCCTTACCCTGGCAAGTCGACGACGCTGGGCTCAAGGCTTGGTGTCGGGGGCTGACGGGAATTCCTATTGTTGATGCCGGCATGCGCCAGTTGTACCAAACAGGCTGGATGCATAATCGAGTCCGAATGATCGTGGCTTCCTTGCTGTGCAAAAATCTCGGCATCCATTGGCGCGAGGGTGCCGCCTGGTTTCATGACACGCTGGTGGATGCGGATCTCGCAGCCAACACCTTTGGTTGGCAATGGGCTGCGGGCTGCGGAGCTGATGCAGCTCCCTACTACCGTATCTTCAACCCGACCCTACAGGCCGAACGGTTTGATCCCAAACGCCTATACATACGCCAGTGGCTACCGGAACTTGCCGCTTTGCCTGATGCGTATATACACCAGCCAGTGACAGCACCCCTGTCAGTACTGCGTGCGGCCGGAGTCACGCTGGGCAAAAACTACCCCTCACCCGTTGTTGACTTGAAAGCCACTCGTGATCGCGCCTTAGCTGCGTATGCGCACATGCGCGCAGCTTCATCGAACGCTCCAGCCTAAGCTCCCAATGCGACCGCCACACCACCGTGAGAATCTCGTGAATCTGAAGCCAACCGAGCTAACGAAGTCCAGTCAAGCATCCGAAAAGGCGAGCGCCACCCCTGGCCTGTGGAAACAGTTCGTCTTGTGGTTCGATGCAGGCTCTGCGCAACCTACCGATCCTAACGACCCCCAGGCAGCTCGCATTGACTGGGCTCGTGTACTGCCCTTCGTCGCCATGCATGCCGCTTGCTTGGCGGTGTTTTGGGTAGGAGTCAGCCGTATCGCGGTTGTGACCGCTGCGATCTTGTATGCCGTGCGCATGATCGCGATCACCGGCTTTTATCATCGGTATTTTTCGCATCGTAGCTTTAAAACCTCACGGGCCGGGCAGTTCATTTTTGGATTGATAGGTGCGTCCGCCGTTCAGCGCGGCCCTCTGTGGTGGGCCGCCCACCATCGTCACCATCATGCGTATTCGGATCGCCCTGAGGATCTTCACTCCCCACGGCAACATGGCTTTGTGTGGAGTCATATGGGCTGGTTCATATCCAGACGCGGGTTTGTACCCGACTACAGTCGCGTCAAAGATTTGGCTAAGTTCCCTGAGCTTCGCCTGCTGGATCGCTACGATATTTTGGTGCCCATTGTTTTTGCCACCTTACTGTTTTTTTGGGGCTCGCTCTTAGCGCGCTATTATCCTGACTTGAACACCAGCGGCTCACAGATGCTGGTCTGGGCATTCTTCGTTTCAACGGTCGTGTGCTATCACGCAACTTATACGATCAACTCGTTATCGCATGTGTTCGGCAAGCGCCGCTATGAGACGGGTGACGACAGTAAAAACAACTTGTTCCTCGCTCTGCTGACCTTCGGGGAAGGCTGGCATAACAATCATCACCACTATCCGTCGGCGGCTCGTCAAGGGTTCTACTGGTGGGAAATCGATCTCACATACTACTGTTTAAGGGCTTTAGCAGCCGTCGGCATCATCTGGGACTTAAAACCCGTTCCTAACAACGTACGAGCTAACCGGGGAAGGCGCGGGCTAGACCTGCACGAGAGATCCGTCTAATGAAAATTGCCATTGTTGGTTCGGGCATCAGCGGCCTTACGGCCGCCTCCTGTCTGCATGCCAATCACCAAATTACGGTATTTGAGGCCGATGATTGGATCGGCGGCCACACCCATACCGTTGATGTACCAGAGGACAATCAAACCGTCGCCGTGGATACCGGGTTCATTGTCTTTAATGACTGGACATATCCTGAGTTCATCCAGCTGATCAATCGCATTGGCGTCAAAAGCCATCCGTCGGATATGAGTTTTAGCTTAGTCGATGAGCGCTCAGATCTGGAGTACAACGGCACGACCCTTAACTCATTATTTGCTCAGCGCAGCAACTTATTTAGTCCTTCTTTTCTGGGAATGATTGCTGACATTTTGCGCTTTAACAAAGACGCACTGCGTTTTTTGCGTAGCGCGGATCACAGCACGACTCTCCAGGAGTTTCTGCGCAGTCACCGTTATCGCCCCGCTTTCATTGAACGCTATATTGTTCCCATGGGGCGTGCGATTTGGTCGGCCGAACAGGAGGCTTTACTGGGTTTTCCGGCTCACTTTTTTATCGATTTTTTCAGCCGGCATGGCTTCTTGTCCGTCAACAACCGGCCGCAATGGCAAGCCATTGCCGGTGGATCCAGGGAATACGTGCGTGCTCTGACCAAGCCTTTTGCTGAACGCATCCGAATAAAAACACCGGTATCTTCGGTGACTCGCGATGAGCACGGCGTTAAGGTAGTGACATCCTTGGGTGAAACCAGCCAGTTTGATGCGGTGCTGTTTGCTTGCCATTCTGATCAAGCATTACGCCTGCTCGACAATCCCAGTCGCCAAGAAAGTCAAATTTTATCGGCCATCGGCTATCAACCTAATGACGTCGTCCTGCATACAGATAGCCGACTGCTGCCTAAACGCCCGCTAGCTCGAGCCGCATGGAATTACCGAATTTGCAGCCCAGTGCGAGCTGACTGCACGCTAACCTACGATATGAACGTGCTGCAGTCTTTAAGATCACAGCGCCGTTATCTGGTATCGCTTAATCTTCGAGATCGTATTGACCCCGCTACCATTCTTGGCGCGTGGTCATACGCTCACCCGGTCTATAGTCCTGAGGCCGTTCGCGCCCAAGGGCGACAGGCAGAAATTAGCGGCCATAATCGCACCTTCTACTGCGGGGCGTATTGGCGCTATGGTTTCCATGAAGATGGCGTGCTCAGCGGCCTGCATGCCGCAGCACAAATCGACGACTGGAATCACCGTGCACAGCGCGCTTTATAAAGGCTTTATTAGTCACCGCCGGTTCGCGCCACGGAACAACCGCTTTCGATATCGCATTTGCCTGATGTGGTTAGACCTAGCCGAGCTGCCAACGGTATTCGCACCCTATTGGCTATGGTCTAGTAAGAGACCCGCCCTTGCTTGGTTCAGACGAGCGGACTACTTAGGCCCCAGTCATCAGCCGCTGGATGCGGCAGTGCGGGATTTGGTAGAAGCTCAACTGGGACGGCGACCTACCGGTGCGGTGCGTCTGCTGACCCACCTTCGCTACTTTGGCTACTGCTTCAACCCCGTTAGCTTTTATTATTGCTACGACGAGCTCGACCAACTCGATGTCATTGTGGCGGAAATTACCAACACACCGTGGAAAGAGCGGCACCAATACGTACTGGACGTCGGCTCAGCCAAATCGGTTGGGCCCCATACCCACCAGTGGAATTTCGCTAAGGCATTCCATGTATCGCCCTTCTTGCCTATGGATATGCAGTACGAATGGCGCTTTGCGACCCCAGGACAGGCGTTGAACGTCTATATGAGAAATGATCAGGGCGAAACAGCGATGTTTGACGCCGTACTCAACCTACGACGGGTGCCCATCAGCAGCACAACACTGGCCCAGGCATTGCTTGGCTATCCGCTGATGACGCTTAAAGTCATCGTGCTAATTCACTGGCAAGCCCTTAAGCTTCTCCTCAAACGTACCCCCTTCTACTCTCATCCCGCACTATGAACGCCAAATCTTTCTTGACTCGCTCCATCGCCGATTCGGCCGCCTTGACCGGGCGCAGGCAAAAACCTTCGGTCATTGGTAGCTTCGGTCGTCGCTTGCTGCTGGCCCGGTTAGCGCATTTAGCCGTCGGGCAGCTAACGATTCGTGAGAACGGTCAGACCCTGGTGTTTGGGACCGGCAGTGGAGATGAGACTCTGCACGCGACCATCGACGTGCTGGATGGCCGCTTCTGGGGGGACATCGCCTTTGGCGGGTCAGTGGGCGCGGGGGAGGCGTATATCCGCGGTTATTGGAATGTCGATAATCTGACCCGCCTGATGCGCCTGATGGTGCGTAATCGGGCGGTTCTGGATAGTTTGGAAGGGGGGCTGGCCATACTCTCATCCCCGGTGCGTAAGCTACTGCACTTTGCCAACCGCAACACCCAGCGGGGCTCCGAACGAAACATCGCCGCACACTACGACCTGGGCAACGATTTCTTCGAATTGATGCTGGATCGCACCATGGCCTACAGCTGCGGGATCTACGCAACGCCTTCCAGCACGTTGGAATCCGCCTCGATCGCTAAGTTCGACTCGATTTGCACCAAACTGCGACTGCAACCGTCAGACCACTTAGTGGAGATCGGCACGGGATGGGGTGGCCTGGCCATTCACGCAGCGCGCGACTACGGCTGTCGAGTGACATCCACCACGATTTCCGGCGAACAGTACGAGTACGCGAAAGCCGCTGTGGCTGCAGCCGGCCTGACCGACAAGATCACGCTACTACGTCAGGACTATCGCAGCCTCACGGGCCAGTATGACAAGCTCGTGTCTGTAGAAATGGTGGAGGCTGTGGGTCACGAGTTTTTGGCCGGCTATTTTGGTAGCTGCAGCCGGCTTCTGAAACCCGATGGCGTGATGCTCTTGCAGGCCATCACGATTCAAGACCAGTTTTATGAAACCGCCCGAAAAACGGTGGATTTTATTCAACGCTACGTTTTTCCCGGCAGCTTCATTCCCTCGATCACCGTGCTGATCAATGCAGCCACTCAGGGAAGCGATCTGAAACTGTCTCACCTCGAAGATATTGGCCCGCATTACGCCACGACTCTTAATGACTGGCGCGTTCGCCTGATAAACAATGAAGAGAAGATTCGTGCGCTGGGTTTTTCTGATGAGTTCTTGAGGCTTTTTGAATTTTACCTTTGCTACTGCGAAGGTGGATTTGCTGAGCGTCAATTGGGTGATGTGCACATGCTACTCACCAAGCCATTGGCGCGTAACGAACCACTCATCACTGGAAAAGAACCCGCGCTCGCTACGGCATGATGTTGTCATCCTCCTTAATCGAGACTTTCAAAGAGCTTGCGGGACACGGTGGCTGGCTCACCGAAGCTGCCGATACCGAGCGTTACCAGCAAGACTTTCGACGCTTATATCGTGGTAACTCGCCGTTAGTATTGAAACCACTAACGGTTCAGGCCGTGATAAGCATCGTATCACTCGCCAATCAGCAAAAAATCGCCATCGTTCCTCAGGGAGGAAACACCAGCTACTGTGGCGGCGCCACGCCGCGAGAGGGCCAGGACGAAATTGTCTTAAGTTTAGAAAGGCTTAAGAAAATAAGAGAAATTGATCGATCGGGTAATACTATTACAGTCGACGCAGGCTGCACCCTGGCCGAAGTTCAGATCGCCGCACGAACCGCCCAACGACTGCTAGCAGTCTCGCTGGGCTCCGAAGCTAGCTGCCAAATCGGTGGAAATCTATCCACTAACGCCGGTGGTACCTCGGTCTTGCGATACGGAATGATGCGTGATCAAGTTCTGGGACTGGAAGTTGTTCTGCCCAATGGAAGTTTCCTCAATCAGCTGCGTGGCTTACGCAAAGACAATACCGGCTACGACGTCAAACAACTATTTTTAGGTGCTGAAGGTACGTTGGGCGTCATTACGGGAGCTTGCCTCAAACTTTTTCCTGAGCCCATCAGTCAGCTAACGGCTCTGATCGGTATTCAAGATCTGGCCAGCGCCGTCACTTTATTATCTTGCCTGCGCGATGCTTTTGGCGACACGGTTACCGGCTTTGAATACATGCCGCAGCCAGCGATAGCTATGGCGCTTCGGCATGTGGCCAACCTTAAGCTGGGAATGACGGCAACTCATCCCGCTTACGCATTGGTTGAACTTGATGCCCCCATAACGGAGTCAGCCGCAGAACGCCTGGATAAGTGCCTAGCAGCGCTGCCCGGTGTATTGGATAGCGCCGTGGCTTTCAGCGACGAGCAGCGGACAGGCATGTGGAACCTGCGAGAAAGTATTCCAGAGGGTCAGCGACGTGAGGGCGCCTCTTTGAAACACGATATTTCTTTGCCGATCGCCAGTCTGGCTCGCTTTGTCGATGAGGCAAGCCAGCATCTGGCATTACTGGCGCCGGGTGCGCAGCTGATTGCCTACGGCCACGTCGGTGACGGTAACCTGCATTTTAATCTCTCACCAGCGCCTGGTGCTGACGGTAGCGCACTTTTGGCGCTGGCTGATCCGGTTAAGCGCTGCGTTCATGACCTAGTTGCCGCCTATGGGGGCAGCTTCAGCGCTGAGCATGGAATTGGCAGGCTTAAGGTAGACGAACTGCAGCGCTACGAGGACCCCGTCGCTTTGGCGCTTATGCATCAGATTAAAGCGCTACTGGATCCCAATAACATTATGAACCCTGGCAAAGTGCTGCGCCGATAATGGCCGCCTTAGAACTGCCACTCACCACGCCTAGACTGATCCTGCGTGAGTTTGTTACCACGGATTTAGCAGCCGTTCGTCGGTATGCGCTGGATCCGCGGGTTTTGGAAACGGTCCTACATGAGTTGCGCACCGAGCAGGAACTCACAACTCATTTTTGTGGCCTGCTCAATGCGCGGGTCACCCGTCCACGGCATTCGTTTGAGTTGGCGGTTGAGAATCGCCGCACCGGCACGGTCATCGGCACCTGCGAACTTACTAAAAGCCCTGGGGGCATCGGTGAGATTGGCTACATGTTGGGCTACCGACACTGGGGACGCGGCTACGCGACCGAAATTGCTCACGCCTTGTGCGATGCGGCGTTTAGTCAAATGAAGCTAGGCCGCGTCAGAGCAATGATTGCTACCAACAACGAGGCTTCGCGGCGGGTCCTGGTAAAAACCGGGCTGCAATGGGCTTCCCTGCGACGGCGGCACGCCCAAGCTAAGGGCCGCTGGTGGGACTGCGAGGAATACGAGATTCTGCGTACTGATTGGCTCAAGCGTACGACGGCCTAAACTACAGAGACCGACACGACTTTGGATCAGTTGCACGCCGAACTGAGTTTGCTCATCATCAGTGCCTGACACGTCAGTCTGCCTCGGTGACCCCATGCGCATCAGTTATGCCGGACGCTATTTCGCACTAGCTGCTGTACTGGTGCTGGTGACTTATGCACTGCTGGGCTTTTACGCTGCACCGCGGTTGATCCGCTCTGCCCTACAAGATTATGCGAACCAAACTTGGCATCGGCCGCTATCGGTTGGTGAAATTAGTGTCAATCCGTTTAGTCTGGATGCCACGATCAATAACTTTAACCTGTACGAAGCGGACCACTCGCCATTACTGGCTTTTCAACAGTTTCACGTTCAGTTGAGTTTAATTGACAGCCTGCGCCGCCTAGAACCCGTGCTACAGGCCGTGGATTTGAGTGGTTTGAATCTCCAGGTAATCCGACACGCCGATCAGACCATCAACCTGATCGCTTTAATCCCACCGACTTCCGATCCCAATGCGCCGTTGCCACGTATTTTCATCCATCAGGCAGTGCTTAAAGATGGGCTCATCAACCTCGAAGACCAGGCCCGTGTAAAACCACTGCGCAAAACATTACGCCCTTTAAACCTCAGGCTAGCGGATTTCTATACCAGCGCGCAGGACAATCGCCTGACACTCAGTGGAGTCAGCCAGCAAGGTGAAGCTTTTAAGCTCTCTGCCGCTTTTGGACTCAAGCCTTTTAAAGTGGGCGGAGACTTCGAAGTCCACCACTTACTGGCCACGACAATCGCTGAAGCGGCGGCGGAGTCGTTGCCGCTTTTACTGACCCAAGGTGAGCTTGATATAACCGGTCACTTTCAGGGCGTTCTCGATAAGACCGCTAACGTTTCTATGGAGCTTTCGCGCGTCGACCTGAAAAACTTTGGCTTACGTGCTCAAGGAGAGCAAGAAGACTGGGTAACGCTGCCATCCGTGAGCGTTCTCGATACGAAAGTTTCGCTTTCAAAAAATCAGATCCGTGTTGGTTCAGTCCAAATTAGTCAACCCAAAATAACGGTTTGGATAGAACATTCTGGCGCCCTGAATCTCACCAAACTGATGGGAACCGGCAACCCGCCTGCGGCCGCTGAGCCTCACCACGGCGAAACGGACACTACGCCTTGGTCAGTTGATGTGCCTGTCATTAATATCACCGGTCTGGACGCAGCGTTCGAAGATCGCACACCTGCCAAGCCCGTACTGGTGCACATCAATCCGCTGGATTTCAGCCTGCATAACTTTGCCTTGCCGTTGCAAAAGCCCATGAAGGTTGAGGCGCATGCCACCATTAACGAGCATGGCGAACTTAAGGTCTCCGGTCCTATACAGCTCAACCCTACTGTTGCGACACTGGCCATTGGGCTTAAAGATCTTGATCTGCCGTTCCTGCAACCGTACTTAGATGAGCAATCTCAGATCGATCTATTGAAGGGCGGCCTTTCTGGCGAACTTCAATTGCACTATGACGGCACGAAAAAGAAACCCGCTGATGGCGCGACTCTGACCGGCGATCTTAGCGTCAGTAACTTTCAGACCCAAGACCGCACCCTCCATCAGGACTTAGTCAAATGGAAATTATTGCTGGCTAAAGGCGTCAAAGTTCAGAGTGCTCCATTAGCCGTACAGGTCAATGAGCTTATTTTCGACCAACCTTATGCGCGATTCACCATCGAGAAAAATCGCACGACTAATCTCAGTGCTGCCTTACAGCCAGCGCCTGCCAGCACCGACGACGTCGCGGCAGCCGTAAGCACTGACCAGCCCAGCGAGTCGAGCCCAGCGACAAGCAATGCCACTGCTGAAGTCACCCCCACCGTAGCTCATCAGGCGCAGCCGCTTTCGATTGGCGTTGTGAAGGTGGAAAACGGCTCCATGAATTTCTCTGACCTCTCGGTTTTTCCGAGCTTTTCCACCGGTATTCAGACTCTAAATGGCACTATCCAAGGTCTGTCACCCAAAGCGGGAAGTCACGCCGAGGTCGCACTGAACGGCAAGGTAGATCGCTACGCCCCAGTTTCTATTAGTGGCCAGATGAACCTCTTAGCGGCTGAAACCTTCACTAACCTTAAGCTGAGTTTTCGCAACCTAGAGCTAACGACGTTCTCACCTTACTCTGGAAAGTTTGCGGGGTATCACGTTGATAAGGGAAAGATGACGGTTGAGTTCGAATACCGAGTCAAAAATCGTCAACTCGACGCGCAGCATCATTTGATCCTTGACCAATTAGAGTTAGGTGACAAAGTCGATAGCCCCGATGCGACACGGTTACCGGTCAAGTTCGCTCTGTCACTGCTAAAAGATTCCAACGGCGTGATTGATTTGGAACTTCCGGTTCGCGGCAGCCTGGACGACCCACGCTTTCGTATTGGACCGATCATCTGGAAAGTGTTCGTGAACCTTTTGGAAAAAGCGGTCACGGCTCCTTTTAGGCTTCTAGGCTCACTGTTTGGCGATAAGAAATCCCCAGAAGTCATCGTGTTTGTACCCGGCAGTGCCGAACTGGATGAGACGGCACTGGACCAGACCCAAACATTGCGTAAAGGCCTATCGGCCAGACCCAGCCTAAAGCTCGACATACCCATGTCGACCTGTCAGAGCAGCGACAAGGCAGCTTTTATAGAAGCCCGCTGGTCTGAGCAGATTCATACCCAAGCACGTCGCTGGATTGGGCAAAAAAAATCTACTCAAAAAGTGAGCGACGATGCAATTGAATTGCTTCTAACCGATCCGAAATCCTACCGTGCCCTGCTCGAATCCTTATGGAGCCAAGCACACGGCGCGCAAAAAATTCCAGCCGTGGCAGAAGCCAATACCGACCCGGATGAAGCAGCCGTCAGTTGGCTGGAGAGCAATTTGAAATCCGATATCGTAGTACCGACTACCGAATTAACTGCGCTGGGTCGTCGTCGCGCCGAAGCAATAGAGCGCGGCATTTTAGATGGCAGCGATATCGATCCGGCACGCATCTTTCTGGTCACGGACAAACCGGCCAACTGCGAGGATTCAGCCTTTGTCGGGCTGACTTTAGGCTTAAAGTAAAGTCATCACAAACTTCAGGACCGCGCTGCCCTATGGGGCAGGCTTAGGTCGTATAAGGCCTTCCTGCACCGTGCTAGCAACAAGCACCCCATCGCGCGAGTAAATATGACCGCGGGCCAGCGCACGCCCCCCCGATGCGGTCGGGCTATCTGTGGAGTAGAGCAGCCAATCGTCCATGCAAAATGGCCTGTGAAACCATAAAGCATGATCCAAACTGGCCATCTTGATGACCATTGGTGACTGCCCGTGCGGAAGTAATGCGGTGTCGATCAAATTGTAGTCAGACACATAGGCCAGCAAACAATAATGCAAGGTCTCGTTATCTACCGGCACAACACCTGATGGCCTGAACCACACCGATTTCGTTGCAGCTCTAGGGGTTGGATCCAGATAGACAGGTAGCTGCACCGGCCTAAATTCAAAAGCCTGTGGCTTATTCAATAAAGTCTGCGCAAATTTGGACAGTCGCTCAGGTGCCTGATTCAGATAAAAACTTAAAGGCTGCAGGTCCTCGGGTAAAGGCACTTGGGGCATGGGCGTTGTATGCTCTAAGCCCGGTTCATCGATATGGAATGAGGCAGACAAATGAAAAATCTGCTCTCCGTGCTGAATGGCAACAACGCGCCGGCTAGAAAAACTGTGGCCGTCACGACTACGATCAACCTCGTAGATAATTGGGGCATTGAAATCACCAGGCCTTAAAAAATAGGCATGTAGTGAATGGCAGCGTCGCGCATCAATCGTTCGCATCGCCGCAACCAAGGCCTGACCCAAAACTTGTCCGCCAAACACTTGGGGGCTGCCGATGTCACGACTTTGGCCTCGGAACAAATTCAGCTCCAAAGACTCCAAATCCATCAGGTGCAGCAAATCATCCAGTGCAGCAGTCACGTTTCATTCACTCCCGAAGGCAATTAACTCTCGGTCACGCCCAAACGTTTTTGCATGATAGGACTGGTCGTCGTGTACTGAAGGAACTGCTTCTTTCCTGGGTCAAGCCAAGACTGAACGCCGAAAGCCGCTAAGGCCGCCTCGTGGAAACCCGACAGGATTAACTTCTTTTTACCGGGGTACGTATTGATATCCCCCACCGCAAAAATGCCAGGCTCGCTGGTCTGAAATTTCTCGGTATCCACCTTGAGTGCTTTCTTTTCCAGTTCCATGCCCCATTCAGCGATCGGGCCTAATTTCGGGTGCAGCCCAAAAAAAGCCAAAATATGATCGCAGGCGATAGTTTCGGATTGGCCATCCAGCCGGGTGACCGTGGCTGCGACCAAGCGACCGGTGTCGGTCTGCAATCCCTGCACAGTCCCATCCAACACCTGGATGGAACCCGCCTGGGCTAATTGGCGCATTTGGCTAACGCTGGCCGGTGCGGCACGAAAGTCAGTCCGGCGGTGCACTAATGACAGAGCCTGCGCCTGAGGCGCTAGGCTTAATGTCCAATCCAGGGCCGAGTCACCACCGCCTAAGATCAAAAGCCGCTGCCCGTGGAAGTCTTCCGCGCGCTTCACCCGGTAATGAATCTGAGTACCTTCAAACTCAGCAGCACCATCGACGATCAATCGTCGAGGCTGAAACGAGCCCACGCCACCGGCGATCACCACAGCGCCGGCATCAAAGCGTGTGCCGGTGGATGTCACCACATCAAAACGACGGCCGTTTTCTTGTCGCTTGAGCTCTAACACCTCCTGACCGAGGTGAAACTGCGGATCAAAAGGACGACCCTGCTGCAACAGTCGATCAACTAACTCTTGCGCACCGCAGACCGGCAAGGCCGGAATGTCATAGATGGGCTTATCAGGATAAAGCTCCGTACACTGCCCACCCGCGGTGGCCAGCGAGTCAACCACGTGGGCTTTAATGCCGAGTAAGCCGAGCTCAAAGACTTGAAACAGTCCACAGGGACCGGCCCCAATAATGACGACATCGGCGTTGATACTGGCTGAAACCGTCTCTAAATTATGATCCGCCACGAGGTGTCCCTCTACTTAAACAAATCGGTGGTCCTTACATTCTACACGCGCTGGCGCAGCGCAACGCATACTGAGCAACCCTGCTACTATTTAAATCATGACTTCACTACCGGTACGTTTAGAAAGCAGCCTGGGGGTTTTGCTCGGTGATCGAAGCCTGCGCGAACCCGTGGTCTTAGCCACCATCGTGTCGAGCATGGGGTCTACCTACCGCAAACCCGGGGCACGAATGCTGATTTATGCCGACCGCTCTCACTCAGGTCTGCTCAGCGGTGGCTGTTTAGAGGGTGATCTGGCTGAACATGCGATCGCAGTGCTCAAACACAACCAGCCCCGTTGCGTGGAATACGACCTGCGCGGTCCGGACGATGCGCTGTTTGGACTCGGGGCAGGCTGCCAAGGTGCTCTACGGATTTTGTTAGAACCTGCCCAGACAGGCTCAGCAACCGCCCACGCCCTGATAGAGGCCGAGAAGGCGGCTCGCCAGGGCAAGCCCTGTGTGCTGGCCTGCGTCCATGACGGCCCGCCTACGCTGCTCGGCACACGCGCGCTTAGCAGCGATCTGCCGTTTGAACTGCAGCAACTGATTGCGGACACCTATGCCCGAGGCGTGTCGCAACACGTCGAAGTGGCGTCGGCGAACGGCCAGGCACTGCGAGTCTTTGCTGATTGGATTGCACCGCCACCGCGGGTGTTGGTCTGCGGTGGCGGCGATGACGCGCAACCTCTGGTGAAAATCATGATCAGCCTGGGCTGGCAGGTCAGTGTCAATGATCACCGACCCCGCTATGCGCAAGCGCAGCGTTTTCTGGGCGCACAAGTCTATAACCTTGATGCCAATGCCCTAATGAGTCAGATCGATGTGTCGTACCACCACGCGGCTGTGGTGATGAGTCACCATCTAGAGTCAGACGCCAAATACCTCAACGTCCTCGCGGCATCATCCGGTCCACCCTTTGTTGGCCTGCTTGGACCTCGCCTGCGGCGAGATCGCCTGTTAAGCGGCGATAACATCGGACTTTCGGATCTGCTCAAACACCGCCTGCATAGTCCGGTCGGCTTAGACCTAGGTGCTGTTACGCCCGAGGCGATTGCGCTGTCTGTAGTCGCACAGATCCATGCTTTTCTGGCGCAAAGACCCGGACTGTCTTCGCGCTAAACGCGTCACCGTCTGTTTCCGGCTGATCATAGCTCCGGTGTACCGCTATACTGAATAGATTCGGCATCAATTGCTTGGGCCTGGATTTATGGATGTTAGAGAGCCTTCCCAGAACGCCATACTGCCACCTGGCGCTAAACGGCTCGCTAACGGGCATCTAGCAGTCTGCCAAAGTGCGGTGTGGTTACTGGCTGGGCCTTTAATCTTAAATAGTGCCATCCAGTCAATCCTAAACATTACTGATACCTGGTTCATAGGCAGGCTATCCACCCACGCCACCGCCGCCATGGGCGCTGTTTATTGGCTCATCCTTTGCGGCATCTTGTTGCTAGGTGGTGTCGCCATGGGCGTGCAAACCTTCGCCGCCACGGCATTTGGCGGCCGACGTTATGCGCGAGCCTCACAGGCCGTATGGTCCGGTCTGGTTGCGAGCCTGCTGACCATTCCGGCGTTCATCGCCCTGGGATTTGTGGCTCGGCCAATCCTCGAACATGCAGGGATTGACCCGGATGTACGGGAATTAGCACTGTTGTATTGGTGGCCACGCTTTGTGATTGGTGGGCCTATCGCCTTGCTATCGTGGGCGCTCAGCTCTTTTTTTAACGGTATCAGCCAAACACGCATTACTTTAGTGATGACCGCGGTGATGGCCATCAGCAACGCCATGCTGAATCAATGGTTCATGTTTAGCCTCGACATGGGCATAGCAGGCTCAGCGTGGGGCACAGTGGCCGCCACAGCGCTCGGGGCCCTGGTGGGGATGGCTTACTTTTTAGCGCCTGCATGCCGACGCCAATTTCGTTCACACCTGACCTGGCGTCGCCTGCTAATCGCACGGCAATTTACTCTGGGGCTGCCCATGGGCCTGTCGATTGCCGCAGATTTATTTGGTTTTGCTTTGTTCCAGTTAATGCTCGTTCGCGTGGGTTCAGTAGCCGGTGCTGCCACGCAAATCGTCAGCATGCTGACCTCATTAGCCTACGGACCTGGAGTCGGCATCGCCATGGCCGGCACCACCTTGGTGGGTCAATCGATAGGTCAGCGTAATTTGGACTGGGCAAACACGATCGGCAACGCCGTGATACGCCTGGTGGTCATTTACATGGGTGGCGTGGGTATTGTGCTTGCCATCGGCACGGCCTGGGTGACCACGTGGTTTGTCAGCGCAACCGATCCCAACGCCAGTGCCGTCATTGCCTTGTGCACGCCGATGATGTGGATTGCGGCGGCCTTCCAGTTATTCGACGGACTCAACATCGCCTCGGGTTTCTGCTTGCGCGGTGCAGGCGATGCGAAGGTGCCGGCTCTATTGGTTGCAATCCTGGCGTGGGGATGCTGGGTACCCCTCACCCACATGCTTACGTTCGCGCCGGGCGAGGGCTTTGTTTCGTTCCTGCCGCAGTTTGGCCTAGGCCCCATCGGCGGCTGGTGGGCCGCCCTGATCTACGTGGTACTGCTGGGACTGATGCTGAACTGGCGATGGCGGTCGGGCGCTTGGCGTCGCAACGCCCTTTAAATCCACCGCCTTAATCTAAATCACGGACCACGCGAAAACCCAGATCCTGCTGGCGCAGTGATTGTTTTTCGCCGTTACGGGCCGCCGCCCGGCTATGCTGCGGATCGGTGGCAAAAGATCCGCCTCTCACGACGCGTTCATCGCAACCGCCCACCCATTCCCATGCCCGTGCATCATCGGGTCGGCCCTGGTAACTGGTCGTAAAACAATCCTGCGCCCACTCTCGCGCATTACCGATCATATCGACCAGCCCAAACGCATTGGGCTTGAAGCTACCCACCGGTGCCAGGCCTGCGTAATGGTCGTTACACCGAGCGTTAGCTCCGGGTAAACCTAGGACTGCAACCGCACTCATGTCATAGACGTTAGCGTAATCACAAACGGAGGTCAGCAGATCACTAACACCCGAGTCGTTATCACCCCAGTAACGGGCCGTGGACGTGCCACCTCGCGCGGCATACTCCCACTCCGATTCGCTCGGTAAGCGATAGTGCTTACCGGTTGCTTTACTTAACCAGTCCGCATAAGCCCAAGCATCATCCCAACTCACGCAAACCACGGGTACTTCATCGGATTGTGCATCGGCTAACCCGGGGTCCTTCCAATCATGCTGTTTCGTAAGAACCCACGCGCCTGCCGTCCAGGTTCTGCAACCCGACTCGCTGGTGTAATGCGCAGCAGTGACGAAAGCTCGAAACTGAGCGACGGTGATTTCCGTGCGGGAAATTGCATACGGACGACGAATCGTAACCGGTAGCGGTGGCGACTCACCGGTCGTGCGGCTCGATTCCGGATTGTCCGAACTTGTGCCCATCAGAAAGCTACCAGCAGGGACTGAAAAAAGCTGCGGGCACAACGGACAGTCGCGCATGGCACCGGGAATTAATGGCGGGCCCGCGTCTTTAGCGGGTGGCGCGGCGGCCAAGCCGTTGGCACTCAGTAGCAAGGCCATAACGAAAAATCCCTGCCGAAAGCCGCGAGCATTCACTGTAATCATTGTCCGCGCTCCGCTCGAGTATCCAAATCCACTGCTATACGAAAACCCACTGAATCAGCGCGATCCTGAGCCGGCGCTGAATCCCGAGCGCCGCTGCGAGCAACGGATGGCGGACTCAACCAACTGCCACCGCGAATGACGTGCCGATTGCAGCCTCCGAGCCACACCCACGCCCGATTATCACGCGGACGGTTGACGTAGGAGTCCGTGTAACAGTCCTCAACCCATTCGGCGACATTACCGATCATGTCGTTGAGCCCGAAAGCGTTAGGGCGTAGAGAACCCACAGGTGCGACATCCGCAAAGCCGTCCTGGCAGCGGGCGAAGTCGGTGCCTAACGCGTAAACGGCACGGGTTGAGGCATCAAAGGTATTAGCGTATTCACAGCCATCGGCCGGGGCATCACCCCAGGGGCGCAACGTACTGCTACCAGCGCGTGCGGCGTATTCCCATTCGGCCTCCGACGCAAGCCGGTAGGCTTTACCTGTCTTGCGGGCCAACCACTGCACATAGGCCTTAGCATCGTTCCAGCTCACGCAAGACACAGGCCAGTCATTGCGTGCGCCGGCCGGCACGCCGGGATTGGCGAAGGTGCGGCTACGGCTAAGAATCATACGACCCTGAGCGGGGTCCCACGTCTTGCACCCAGTGCCCGGATCAACGGCAGCATCGGCCACAAACAGGCGGTACTGAGCCCGGGTGATCTCAACCCGACTTAAAGCAAAGGGCTTAGTAATGCGCACCACCGTCGGCATGGCCTCGGCGCCTGCAATCGCCTCGTCAGGCGTTGCCGTGGATGATGGCGTGCCCATCACAAAGGCACCTACCGGCACGGGCACCATCTCCGGGCACTCCGCGCAATCGCGAAATGGGCCTCGCTGCTCGGCCGCCTGAGCGACCGGGGTCGCAATCAACAAGAACATCCCCAGCGCGGCGCTACCCAGCAGAGCTAAGCACAAGGTTGATAAACGTGAGGGTATTCGGTGCCCGCTGGATACACGGGTGGCTGAATTAGCTAAAAAACGTCTCATGCAAGCATCCGGTTAGGGTTTCGGGGGTGGAATTTGTCACGACCCCGGCCATCGGTCAAACACTGCCGGCGTTGCCGCCGGCAGTTTGGCGCCTTGAGAGTGGGTCAGCCGAACTTAAGCGGCATAAAAAGCATCGTGCCATCGCGATTAATCAGCAGCGCGACGCTGTGAGCTGACTTCGCCACCGCGGCCTCTAGCTCGGCTATTGAACTGATGCGCTGATTATTAATGCCCACAATCACATCACCGGCCTGGACTCCCGCGCGTAACGCCGGCCCCGCCACTTCCTCCACCAACAAGCCCGCGTCCAACCCAGACGCTCGCCGCTCGGCACCCGACAAAGGACGCACGGTAACGCCGAGTTTTTCACTGCCGCTGCTCTCCCCCTTAGCCTCATTGGCGGTCTTCACGCGGCCGTCCTGAAGCACCTCGATTTGTACGGTAAATCGAGCACTGGCGCGATCACGCCATACTTCCAGTTCTGCCTTCGTGCCTGGCTTTAGCACCGCGATCAGAGAGGGCAATTGACTACTGTGCTCAACCACTTTGCCATTTACGGACAGAATGACATCGCCTGGTTTTAAACCAGCCTTAGCACCAGGCCCACCATTTTCCACCTGACTCACCAGCGCTCCGTGCGGGCGCTCTAAACCGAAGGAATCTGCCAGCTGTTGATTCAGATCCTGGATAACCACACCAATGCGACCCCGCTCAACGCGGCCTGTTTTAACCAACTGCTCTTCAACGTTAATCGCCACATCAATAGGTATCGCGAACGAAATACCCATGAAGCCGCCGGTGCGACTGTAGATCTGAGAATTAATACCCACGACTTCGCCGGCCATATTGAACAGAGGGCCACCGGAATTTCCGGGATTTACCGCCGCGTCAGTCTGAATAAACGGCGTATAACCCGCGTCTGGCAGCTCGCGGGCCATAGCACTGACAATGCCGGCCGTTACGCTGTTCTCGAAACCAAAGGGCGAGCCAATGGCAACTACCCACTCACCCGGACGTAGTCGTGAAGGATCACCGATAGTGACAATCGGCAGATCTTTGGCAGCAATCTTGATAACCGCAACATCGCTTTTCTTATCAACACCAATAACTTTAGCGTTAAATTCACGCCGGTCTGTCAATTTCACCGTGACCTCGGTAGCCGAGGCGACGACGTGAGCATTCGTTAGGATGTATCCGTCATGGGTAATGATAAAACCCGAGCCTTCGCCACGCTGCAGTGGCTGCTGAGAAGGCACGGGAGGCGCTATTCCGCCATGGCCACCAAAGCGCCGGAAAAATTCATTTAACGGATCATTCGGTGCTGCCTCATCTTCGTCATCACCGGCATTAACTCGCCCTTTCTCCACCACGGTCACATTGACCACTGCCGAACCATAACGATCAACCAGAGCGGTGAAATCGGGCAGCCCCGTAACCAAGGGCTTTGAACTGGATGCCGGCGGCGCGGTGAGTGGTGCGGCCGAATGTGCGGCAGACGCGGCCGCCGCCGATGCGCCGGGAGAAGCGGCTCGATGACCACAACCCACCAGGGACAGCCCAGCCAGAATAAGAGCAGTAACCAGCACGGTAGCCTGTGGGCCACGACGCTGCATATTCACTAAAGGCATTCCAAAATCCTCCAAAAATCCGCTTTAGGCGTGGCCACCGAGCCAATCGATTCCAGCCGACTCCGTTCTGTGGCTATTATGACCACGCTCTTACGATAAAAGTTGCATCAAAGAGACGGATTAGAACCATTTCACGCACCGTATAATTTTGTCCATGAAAAAACATCAACCTAAAGCCTTGCTCGCCCTGCTGGCCCTCTCGGCCGCACTACCTGTCGCGCACAGTCAGAGTCCGGCGCCTAACGCAACGCTGCCTGCACCGGTCGCCCAAGTACTCAATGCCCAACACGTGCCCACCAGTGCGCTAAGCGTGGTCGTTCGAGATATAAACTCCGGGGAAACTGTACTGGATTTAAATGGCGCCGCAGCCCGTAGCCCGGCGTCCACGATTAAAGTCGTCACGACCTACGCTGCCCTAGACAATCTCGGCCCTAACTATGTCTGGACCACCCAGGCTTTAGGGACGGGCCCTGTGGTGGATGGACATCTGAAGGGCGATCTTATTCTCAAAGGGGGCGGAGACCCTTTCATGACCGATGAACGTTGGGAACATTTCGCCCGACAACTGCGTCTGCGAGGAGTGACGCATATCGATGGTGACATTGTGATCGACAATTCAATATTCGAAGCCCAAAACTCCGATCCCGACGACTTTGACGGCAAGGGATACAAGCCCTACAACGTGCTGCCGGATGCCCTGCTGGTAAACCTACAAACGGCTGACTTTCATTTCGTCCCCGAGCATGGCCGCATCCGCATCGTGATGGATCCAGCGCCTGATAACTTTAAAGTCATTAACAAAGTCACCACCCTGCAGTCTGCCTGCCGAGCAGGCGCGCATGGCCTTCGTTTTGAGAACGAATCAGCTAATGAGGTAACCATCAGCGGCCAACTGTCCATTAACTGCACCGACGTGGTACTTCGCCGCGCCATTATGCGCGCGCCGGATTTTGCCTACGGAACGTTCATAGGCCATTTTCGTGCGCTGGGGGGCAGCTTTAACGGTCATATGAAAATAAGTCCGACCCCGCCTGATGCTTATCTTCTTACCTCCATGGAATCACTCACCTTGGGTGAGATCATTCGCTTGATCAATAAATACAGTAACAACCCCATGGCGCGCGGCCTGCTTCTGACCTTAGGTGCAGAACATGGTGAAGTCCCCGGCAGCGTGCAAAAAGGGGGTAACGCGGTCAGTGAGTGGATGACAAGGCGGGCCATCAACTGCCCAGGACTGATTCTTGATAACGGATCCGGTCTGTCACGTCTGGCGCGGATATCGGCCGAGTGCATGACCGAGATCATTCAGTCGGCGTCCAAGAATCGCTACTTTCCAGAATTCGCCGCCTCGCTTCCTCTGGGCGGTGAAGACGGCACCTTGCGGCATCGGTTTAAAGAGACCAAAGGTGAGGCCAGGATCCGCATGAAAACCGGCCATTTAAAGGATGTCGCGGCCCTGACCGGCTGGGTTATCACGACTGGCGGACGAAACTTAGCGGTAACCGTTTTCGTTAATCATCCCGGCGCTGAATACGGCCCTGGTGATGAAATCATCAACAGCGTGGTCCACTGGGTCATGGAACGATGAGGCAATCCATCAGCGAAGCGATTTAATGCGACACGCTTTTGCTGATCCCCATTCCCGTATTTTGCCGCACGTAAAGCTCGCTCCACTTAGCGCGAGCGCGTTCATCACGAATCCATAGCGAGGCCAAAATAGCCGCCAAGAAACCCGCCGGGATGGATATTACGCCTGGGTTTTTTAAAGAAATCAGCGGCTCTTTCAGACCCATAAAAGAGCGGCTCTGACCCTCATATTTTTTTATATCGGCTTGAGCTAGGCGGATGGCTTTATCTAAAGCTACCTGTTCTGCTCGTGCTTTAACAATCAATGACTCAGATTGTGGCCAGGGGTTCTGCAGCACAGCCTCGATAGCAGTACGCTTGGCCTGCTCGGCATCTAAAACCTTATTGGCCGCCGCAATTTTCTGCAATGGGTAGGTCAGATTCGGTGACACCAGCGTTAGTCCTACGGCAACCAGCGTTCCTACCACCATGCCGGCTACCATGCCGGCGGTGTTGGCGCGTCGCCAGTACAGGGTAAGAAGAATACAGGGGAAATTAGCGCTCGCCGCCACGGCAAAGGCCAACCCAACCAACACCGCGACGTTCTGCCCTTTGGCGGCGATACCGATCAAAATAGCCATCGCACCGACAATCAACGTGGCAACACGTGCTGCCGCCACCTGCTGACCCGATGAGACTTGGCGCCCCGCACGCAGCACACCAACGTACAAATCATGTGCCATCGCCGAGGCGGCGGCCAATACCAAGCCAGCCACAACGGCTACGATCGTTGCAAAAGCTACCGCCGACACAAAGGCCAGCATGAAATTGCCCCAGAAGGAGTCTCGGCCTCCGCCTAAGTATTGCGCCAACAAAGGGGCAGCCATATTGCCTCCGGCATCTACCGCACTGATGGCAGCCGGCCCGACTAAGTGCGCAGCACCGAAGCCAAGAATGAGTGTCAGCACATAAAAACCACCAATGATGGCCATAGCCCACAACACGGATTTACGCGCTTGCTGTGCGTCGTGCACCGTGAAAAACCGCATCAAAATATGCGGCAAGCCGGCGGTACCAAACACCAGCGCCATGGCCAGAGAAATTTGATCGACCGGCATTTTATAAAGCAAACCTGGCTCTAAGAAACGCTGACCTAACTCGGAGGGGGTCATCACCGTCGAGCTATCACCGAGTAAAGCAGCCACCCGAGCCTGCACCTTAGGGTCACCGACCACATCGGCCATGAAGTCCGGCAATGAAAAGCCGTATGGAACCCAGACCAGCATCACTAAAACAATGGATGCAATGACCAATAAAGTCGCTTTAATGATCTGTACCCAGGTTGTGGCCACCATTCCGCCAAAAATCACGTACCCCAGCATCAATACGCCTACAGCGATGACTGAGACCTCGTAATCGATGCCGATCAGTGTTTTAACCAACACACCGCCACCTACCATCTGTGCCGTCAAATAGAAGGTGGATACCGTAATCACGGACAGGGCACCAAAAATCCGGCTGAGCTTGGGATCGTTGCGATAAGCCAGTATGTCAGCCAGCGTGTATTGACCGATGTTGCGACACGGCTCTGCAATCACCAAAAGCACCGTTACATAGGCGACCAGAAAGCCCACCGAGTACATGAAGCCATCGTAGCCGTTTAACGCGATAAGACCCGCAATTCCCAAAAAGGAAGCGGCTGACAAATAGTCACCGGCAATGGCCCAGCCATTTTGCAAACCCGAAATAGAGCCGCTGGCTGCATAAAAATCTGCGGCAGACTTCACGTGGCTCGCTGAGCGGTAGGTGACATATATTGTCAGACCGATCACAGCGGCAAACACCGTTAGGGTCAGCGCCCTCCACTCACCGCCAATTACCGTAGCGTCGGCTAAAGCAACGTTTGGCATCAGTGCGACCAGAACGCTAATTACGCAAAGAATGACCGATGACCACGCGCGTGAGGCTCTCATCGGCGAGGTTCCTGCTGATGAAATGCCACGACGATCTCTTTTGCCAACACGTCAAATTGGCCGCTGGCTCTACGCTCGTAGCAAAAGGCGACCGCCCAAGCGACGACAAACTGACTCAGTGCAAACAACAATCCAACGTTGAGTACGCCCCAGATTTTTATTTGAAATACATGGGGGAAATACGCCGCCCCAAGCGGCAGCACAAAGTAATAGGTCATGGAGAAAACCATAAGCACCCAAAGGAAAATGGTTTTTTTGCGGCGCAGCGATTGAAAGCGCGAATCAGCCATGACCGCATCCCAGTCCACGTCTTTGACGTCTGCCATACACGACCCTCCGATACCTAATGCGATTTTGCGCCACCCTAAGCGCTGGGCTTTAATCGGCTTCAGGGCCTACGGTTTTGCAAAACCCATAGCGCGCCAGCATACCGAAACTAGACGCATTCGTATCAGTCTGCAAATTTCCAGAGTTAAACGCTTAAGCAACACCGCAGTAGTCGGAATACTGCTGCTATGCAAACATAGCCACCAAGCGCCGCGACAAAAGCGGCGATCAGACGTTTTGAAAGGATTAGGTATGACCATGAACGCCCGCTATCCGGTACCTGCTCACTACGCTTCAACCACTCGCCACAACGCACTGCAATATGACGCAGAGTATGCAGCCAGTCTCAAGGATCCCAGCGATTATTGGGCAAAAATCGGCCAGCGGCTGCAATGGATCCGGCCCTTCACCCGCGTACGCGATGTGTCCTTTCACGTCGAAGACTTTCGTATCCGTTGGTACGAGGATGGGCTACTCAATATCAGTCAAAACTGCCTTGATCGGCACTTGCCGCATGGCAAGGACAAAACCGCCATCATTTGGGAGGGGGACGATCCGGCGACATCGCGGCATATCACTTACGGACAATTGCATGCCGAAGTTTGCCGCCTAGCGAATGTCTTAAAAGACTTAGGGATCGGACGCGGAGATCGCGTCACGCTCTATCTGCCTATGATTCCTGAAGCCGCCGTGGCGATGCTGGCCTGCAGCCGCATTGGTGCCGTGCATTCGGTAGTCTTCGCCGGTTTTTCACCCGAATCGTTGGCCAGCCGTATCCTGGACTGTGGCTCAAAACTGGTGATCACTGCGGATGAAGGCTTGCGAGGCGGCAAGAAAGTTGCGTTGAAAAGCAATGTGGACCAGGCGCTCGCGCAATTAACCGCGAGCCCCGTGGAGCACGTACTGGTTGTGGCACATACCCACGCAGACGTCCCGTTAACCAAAGGTCGAGATCTGAGTTACAACGAGCTGATGTCGCAGGCCAGCACGCATTGTGTTGCCGAAGCGATGGGCGCTGAGGATCCGTTGTTTATTCTGTACACCTCAGGCTCTACGGGCAAACCCAAAGGCGTTCTGCACACCACGGCCGGTTATCTGGTGTACGCCGCTTATACGTTTGAAACCGTCTTTGATTACCGCGACAGCGATGTATTTTGGTGTACGGCCGATGTGGGCTGGGTCACCGGGCACAGCTACGTGGTGTACGGTCCGTTAGCCTGTGGCGCAACCACGGTCATGTTTGAGGGAGTTCCAACCTACCCGGACGCCGGTCGCTGCTGGGAAGTCTGCGACAAGCACGGGGTCACTATTTTCTACACCGCGCCCACGGCCATTCGGGCCCTTATGCGCGAAGGGGACAAGTTCGTCACCAAGCACTCGCGGCAATCCATTCGCCTGCTGGGCTCAGTCGGTGAACCTATTAATCCGGAGGCCTGGGAGTGGTACCACCGCGTAGTAGGCGATCATCGCTGTCCTATTGTTGATACCTGGTGGCAGACAGAGACGGGAGGCATTCTGATTAGCCCGCTACCCGGCGCAACGGCACTCAAGCCTGGCTCGGCAACCAAGCCGTTCTTTGGTATTCAACCGGCATTGGTGGATGCGGCAGGCCTGACTCTGCAGGGCGCTACCGAAGGCAATTTAGTACTAGAAGACAGCTGGCCCGGCCAAATGCGTAGCGTTTACGGTGACCATCAGCGCTTTATCGATACTTACTTTCGAACCTACCCCGGTAAGTACTTTACTGGCGACGGGGCGCGCCGCGATGAAGAGGGTTACTACTGGATTACAGGCCGGGTTGACGATGTACTGAACGTCTCAGGCCATCGCATGGGCACGGCCGAAGTGGAGAGCGCGCTGGTTTCTCACCCTGCCGTTGCCGAGGCCGCCGTGGTGGGTTATCCCCATGACATCAAGGGTCAAGGCATCTATGCGTACGTCACCTTAAAAAATGGGATGGAGCCTTCGCCCTTGCTGCAGCAGGAACTACGCCAAGCGGTTCGTCAGCACATTGGTGCCATTGCCAGCCCAGACGTGATCCAATGGGCGCCCGGCTTACCTAAAACGCGTAGCGGGAAAATCATGCGCCGAATCTTGCGAAAGATAGCCGCCAATGAAACGGATAACCTCGGCGATATATCCACGCTTGCTGACCCTAGTGTGGTTGAAAATCTGATCAAGCACAGACCTTAAGGCGCACGCTCGTACCGTAGATTCATCGCCTGAGATCGGGCTGACTCGTTGATTTTTAGGAACACGGCAAGGTTATGGCTCTAGGCGCGACGATTTATACCTTTGAGATACGACTGGCGGATTCGGACCGGCAGGTTTACGAGACGCTGAACCTCAAATTAGCGCAGCACCCTTCAGAAACCGCGGAGTTTTTATGGACCCGCGTTTTAGCCTATTGCTTGGAATACAGCGAAGGATTGGCCTTTTCTAAAGGCATTTCCGATACCGACATGCCAGCACTGTTCGTGCGTGACCTAACCGGCGCTTGGATATCGTGGATTGAGGTGGGGGCCCCTGAGGCAGCACGACTTCATAAAGCGGCAAAAACGGCGCCGCGCGTGGCCATCTACTTGCACCGTGACCCGGCCCTGCTGATCGCACGTTGGGCCAATGAGCGCATTCACCGCTCTGAACATATTCAACTTCGCGCCCTGGACCCCGCCTTTTTGGATCAGTTAAGCCGCCGGCTAGAACGACGGATGAGCTTCGATCTGTCGGTCGCGGATAACGAAATCTACCTTAGCTTAGGGGAAACCACCCTGACCTGTAGCGTGCGCCATCTCCATATGGACGGCAGCGCGGGCTAACCGGCTGATAAACGATCAAGCCGAGCGTTATGCTGAGCAGACGGCTTCAGTATCGCGTATGCTCGCGCTGTTCGCGCGCACGCGCTCCCGCCGCTGAGGTTAAAGGTAAATGCAGATCGGTCAGGATAAGGTCGTCAAACTGCACTATGTGCTTAGAAATGACGCCGGTGAAATCATTGACAAGTCCGAGGCCGATGAGCCGCTCGCCTATATTCATGGCGCAGGCAACATCATCCCGGGCCTGGAAGAGGCTCTAATCGGAAAGAGCGTGGGCGACAAACTCACGGTCGCGGTTCCGGCTGAAAAGGCTTACGGCCCCTCGGACCCCGAATTAATTCAGGCTGTACCACGCCGCGCTTTTGAAGGCACTGAGGTTAAGCCCGGAATGCGCTTCCACGCAGAAACCGAGGATGGCCCGCGTTCGGTAGTAGTCACTCGCGTTCAAGGCGATATGGTCACCATCGATGGTAACCATCCTTTGGCTGGCCAGAATTTGAACTTCGAAGTGGAAATCACGGAAATCCGTGAGGCCAATGCCGAAGAACTGGAGCACGGACACGTGCACGGACCCGGCGGTCATGCCCACGGCGATGACGAAGAGTTTGACGAAGAAGACTTTGACGACGAGGAAGAAGGCGGCGCGGGTCACGCGCACTAAGCCATTTTCAGCATCCGGCTGACTTCGCGCTCGCGATGTCAGCCGGCGTGTTTTTGCAAAGCCCTAGCCGTTAGCAAAGACCCGCTGCGATGCGCTACTGCGCGCATCGCTATCCAACAATCGTTCTGTAGATTACGCCGTAAGCCCAGATGGCTTCAAAGACGCCCCACGGGGTAGTTTTGGCTACCCCATGAGAACGAGCTTTGATTTAGGCGTGGGCGGGCACGTAGGCCTTGAATTTCAGGCCTAGATCTTCGGCTACCGCCGAGTACGTGATATCGCCGGCATGCACGTTTAACCCGCGAGCGAAGCCCGGATCACGTGCCAAGGCTTTTTCCCAACCCAAATCAGCCAGCGCACGCACGTAAGGCAAGGTCGCATTGGTCAGCGCCAGCGTGGAGGTACGGGCAACCGCACCGGGCATATTGGTCACGCAGTAATGCACGATATGGTCGACCACGTAGGTCGGCTCTGCGTGGGTCGTGGGACGACTGGTCTCAAAGCAACCACCCTGGTCGATGGCGATATCCACCATCACTGAACCCGGACGCATTCTTTTCACCATGTCCGCCGATACCAGTCGCGGCGCGGCCGCACCAGCCACCAATACCGCCCCGATAACCAGGTCCGCATCCAGCACCAGCTGTTCGATGGTGAGTGCAGTGGAGTACGCGGTCTTCAGCTGATTACCAAACATAGCCTGCAATTCACGCAGACGGCGCGTGGAACGCTCCACGACGGTTACATCTGCACGCAGGCCTACCGCCATTTCAGCGGCATGGGTACCCGAAACGCCACCACCTAAAATCACCACGCGTGCTGGCGCCACGCCCGGCACGCCGCCGAGCAATACGCCGGAGCCACCGTTGGCCTTCTGCAGAGCCGTGGCACCCACTTGAACCGACATACGACCGGCGACTTCGCTCATCGGCGTGAGCAAAGGCAGCGAACCGTCAGCCGCCGTTACGGTCTCATAGGCGATGCAGGTAGCGCCCGACTCGGCCAAGGCCAAGGTCTGCTCACGATCGGCGGCGAGATGCAGGTAGGTAAACAGAACCTGACCACGGCTGAGCATTTTGCACTCGGCAGGCTGTGGCTCCTTCACCTTCACAATTAATTCAGCGTCCTTAAACACGTCCGCGGCGGTCGCGGCAATGGAGGCGCCAGCAGCGACGTAAGCCGCGTCGTCAAACCCGACACCAACGCCGGCCTGAGTCTGGATCGATACCGAATGCCCGGCACACACTAACTCGCGAACGCCGGCAGGCGTCAGGCCAACACGATACTCATGAACCTTGATCTCTTTAGGGACGCCGATACGCATGAAAATGCACTCCGAGGCTTGAGGAATTGACGAAAAGCCGGTTTTCCCGATATTTCCATACCGGGACCCGCGCCATGCGATCACTGTACCGCCGGGCGATGACGGCAACTTGCGAACGCACCGCAATAAAACGCCCTGTCACGCAATATTCTGTCTTTTTTATAAAATTTAAAGCATAGTTCTGCCATGGAACTGGATAGATACGACCGAGCCTTGCTAGAAGTGCTCCAAAGCGAGGGCCGGATCACGAACAGTGAGCTGGCCAGCCGCGTGAACTTGTCCGAATCAGCCTGCCTGCGGCGCGTTCGTCGACTTGAGGTAGATGGACTGATCGAAGGCTATGCCGCGGTGGTCAATCAACCCCGCGCCGGCTTACCGGTGAACGTCTTCGTCAGCATCACCCTGGAGCGCCAGGAGCGCGCCGACTTGCGAGCGTTTGAAGAGGCGGTATGCCGCATTCCCGAAGTCATGGAGTGCTATCTGATGTCCGGGGACTACGATTATTTACTGCGCGTGGTAGTCGCTGATACAACCGACTTCGAAAGAGTACACAGCCATCATTTAACCAGCCTGCCGCACGTCTCCAGAGTTCACTCCAGCTTTGCGTTGCGCACCGTTCAAAAATCCCGCGCCCTGCCCCTGCGTTAAAAGCGACTGCCCGTCTGATCACCGGGATGGCCCACGTATTCGCGGCGTACACGCCGACCCAGACCGGTGAGAATTTCATAACCTAAGGTACCGGCCGCTGCCGCCAGATCCTGCACAGCCAAGCCAGGTCCAAACAACGTGACGTAGTCACCCACCTGCACCGATCCGACCGGAAGCGCACTGATGTCGATCGTCAAAAGGTCCATGGAAACGCGTCCCAACACCGGCAGTTTATGCTCGTGGTAACACACCCAGCCCTGGCCATTGGACAGACAACGTGGATACCCATCGGCATAACCCACCGCAATCAGAGCAATACGCGTGCCCGCCGGGCAGTGCACCGTAGCTCCGTAGCCAACATCGACCGGGGTCTGACTCTGCCGCACTTGCAGAATCTGCGCCTGCCAGTGGGCTACGGCGTTTAACGCAAGTGCCCCCGGCGAAGTGCCCGCTAATAGAGCGATCCCCGGCCGCGCCAGATCACCCCAATACGACTGATCCAACGTGAGCCCTGCCGAATTAGCGGCGCTGGTGCGCAATCCCGGCAGCAAAGCGCGCAGCCGCTCAAAGGCCCGCCGCTGCTTGTCATTGTGCAGCGAGGTCGGTTCGTCGGCACAGGCATAGTGATGCAGTAATAACACCGGGTTAATGGCCCCCCACAATCCCGACTCGCGCAGCAGATGGACAAGCTCATGCTCGGCAAAACCCGCTCGAGTTAACCCGCTATCAATCTGCAAGGCTGACGGCATTGCAGCGGCACCCTGCGCCCACATCTGTGCCTCGGAAAAGCTATTGATCACCGGATGAATACGCGCTGCAACTAACAGCGGGACGGCCGCGGCTTGCACGCCGCCCAAGTTGTAAATGATGACCTCAGGCAATAAGGCGCGCAGCTGCAACGCCTCATCCAGGCTGGCCACAAAAAACTCGCGGCAGCCAACGCTGGCCAGAGCACCGGCCACAGCGGGCATGCCCAAACCGTAGGCGTCGGCTTTGACGACCGCGCCCACCGCGGTAGGTGCTGCGGATTGCACGAGCTTTCGGTAGTTACGCGCCAGCGCACCGAGATCAACGACCACTCGGGTCAGCGCGGGGATCGCCTCAACACCAGTCAGGTCAGGATTAGGTCGCGTCATCGTCAGTCCGGCAAAGGGTCGCGAGTCTACGGGGGATCGGTCGGCGTGCCTACATCAACCGACTTCATTGCAGGCGACGGGTCTGGTACGGTGCACAGATTCTACTGGGAGAGCCAAACGTGAATGCCCCGACTGAACCGACTTTTGATGTAACCAATCTCTATCGTGAAGACCTGTATTCAGATCGACGCGTAGGCACCATTCGCCAACTAACGCCCGTACTGGCCGATGGCTCGACCGACGCCTCGCGGCCGATTTCCTACGTAGGCCAAATCTCGGTGATGACGCCGATGGGATCGCTACCGATCAGCTTTGAGATTGAGGCCTCCGATCTGGGCGGTGCAGCCGCCGGCTTTGCCGATGCCGCAAAAATCGCGATGGACGACACGATGAGGGAATTGCAGCAAATGCGCCGGGAATCGGCCTCGTCCATCATCGTCCCAGAGGCCGGTGTTGGACCGGGAGGCGGCGGCAGTCGCCTGCGTATACCTTAAGGCACTCGGCGGCGGCATGGCCTGAGTCGGGGCATGCCGCGGCTAAGGAAATGCTTAAGACGATGCAGACCTATCGGGCTTAGCCACCATCGTGCACACTGCACGCCATGTGGACTTTGTCAGCCTCGGAATGGGCAGCCTTCACACTCAGCCTGCAAGTCGCCTTAGAAAGCGTCCTGATCAGCTTGCCTCTGGGATTAGTGCTGGCCGTGGGGCTGGCTCGCGGTGACTGGCGCGGCCGCACGCTATTGGATACGGCGATACACCTGCCCCTGGTGCTGCCTCCTGTGTTGGTGGGCTATCTACTTTTGAGCCTGCTAGGTCGCCGCACTCTGGTTGGCCACTGGCTGGCGACTCAGTGGGGTGTTCACCTACCGTTCACCATTCATGGCGCGGCCTTGGCCACGGCCGTCATGACATTTCCTTTGCTGGTCAGGGCTATTCGCCTTTCCAGAGAACAGCTAGACCCTGCCTTACTGGAAGCCGCGCAATTATTAGGAGCGCGCCCTTGGGATCGGTTTTTTACCGTGACATTGCCGCTGCTCCTGCCTGGCATCATCGCCGGCACGGTGATGGCTTTTTCAGCCAGTCTTGGTGAATTTGGCGCCGTGATGACTTTTGCGGGCAATGTGCCCGGGCAAACGCAGACCTTACCCTTGGCGCTGTACTCGGCTTTAGACAGCGCCGATGGCGATACCAGCGCCTGGCATCTGGCCCTGTTGTCACTCAGCTTAGGCATCAGCGGCATTGTCTTGGCCGAGTGGTTGTCACGTCGCCTGAAAGCGCGAGTGTCTTAATAGACCATGATGCAGATCGACCTGACAGTGCCACGCGGCGAGTTCACTTTAAGTGCGCAATTTGCCGCATCCACTCCCGGCATCACGGCTGTGTTTGGCCGTTCCGGCAGCGGCAAATCCACGCTCGTGGCTGCGCTGGCCGGACTACTACCTAACGTACAAGGACACATCCGGTTTGCTGAACAGACCTGGCTGGATTCTAGCCGCAAGATCTGTGTACCTGCCGAAGAACGGCGCATCGGTTGCGTCTTCCAGCAGCCAAGACTATTTCCTCATCTGAACGTGCAGGGCAATCTGGATTACGCCGCGCATCGTGCACGACGCCACCGCCAGTTCATTTCTGCCGCTGAGGTTATACACCTGTTGGGACTCACGGACCTGCTGCCGCGACGGGTCCAGTCTCTGTCGGGTGGCGAGCAAAGTCGTGTCGCCTTGGGCCGTGCTTTATTGAGTCAACCGCAACTATTAATCCTGGACGAACCTCTGGCCCATCTGGACGGAGCTCGACGCGAAGAAATTCTTCCGTATTTGGAGGAGCTACGCGACCGTTACGCGCTCACCATGGTCTATGTCAGCCATCGTTATGAGGAGGTTTTGCGGCTGGCCGGCCATGTCGTGCTTCTGGAATCGGGTCAGTTGCTAGCAAGCATGACGCCAGCAGAATTAAGTCTGGATCCTCGGCTGCGAGACATCTCGGATGGCGATTACTCGGGGGCTGTTTTAGAAGGCACGGTGATTGACGTAAAACCCCTCGCGGGACTGGTGACTCTAAGCTTAGGCTCGCAGCGTTTGGTAATCCCGGCCGAGGGTCTGCCAGTCGGTCATCACGCGCGGGTATTCATCCCCGCGCGTGATGTGTTGCTAGCCACACACGCGCCGATCGGGTTGTCGGTGCGCAACCAACTACTCGGCACGATTACCAGCCTAAGTGATGATGGGATTGGCGGATGCCACGTACAAGTCCATGTCGAGGGCCTGCCTATACTCGCGAGGATTACCGCTACAGCAGTTAACGAGCTGTCCTTGGCGCCCGGGCAACCTATCTACGTGTTAATTAAAGCCGAAGCGCTGCGAGGCTATACCTACGCCCGGGCGTGATTAAGCATCATTAAGATCCTAGGCCTTAGGGCCGCCCATCAGGCCACTTCTCATCACATGACGGTTACTTCATGCACTCAGGTCAACACCGGCAGCGCTATTTCGTTGACTGTATTAGCTGAGTAATGACTAACCGTAACGAGGAGTCTGACCATGCGACTAATGACCCAACTTGTAATCACGGTAAGCCTTGGTCTGTCAGCGACGGCCTATCAAAACACGGCGGATGCTGCGGTTTACTGGCAGGCAGGCTGGCCTGGGCCGATGATTATCTATGCGCCCACAGCACCGGTCGTTCCCTGGGTGTACTACGCGCCGGGCCGAAGTTACTACGCCCCGCTAGATAACCGACCCGCCTGGCAGCAGCGTTGGCACGAATGGCATCGACACGCGCGTTGTGCAGATGATGATCGCGACGAGCAGTGGCGAGGGCCTCGCGATGAATATGAAGAGCATCGCCACGAACACCGTTGGTAATTCCAATTCAGGGCGGCCTTAGGGCCGCCCCACCCAGCCAGTGATCCGGTAAATGATCAGCGTTAGGACTTTTTATCGGGCGACTCAACACCAAACCAGCGCTCAAAGGCTCGCTCTATATAAAGTCCGGCCCATAGCAAAAACAGGGTGACAGCCAAACCCACCAGAGCCAGCGACACCTGACCCAAGCCACACAAAATCGCCAGCACCGCGGTGGTCCATACCGCTGCTGCGGTAGTCAGGCCGTGAATCTCAAAGTCATTGACCGGTCGCATGATCATGCCAGCGCCTAAAAACCCAATGCCGGTGACGATGCCCTGAACCACCCGGCTGGCGTCACCGGAATCGGGATGCAAAGTCATGGCAATGGTTAAAACCACGGTGCCCAGTGCCAGCAAGCCAAAGGTTCGTACGCCGGCGGGCTTTCGGTTCAGGTCACGGTTTAGACCAACCGCCATTCCGCAAAGCAGCGCAGCGCCAATCTTCGAGGCAATGTCGTGGCTAAAAAGCTCGGTTAAGGTCATGGCAAAGTCTCTCTGTTACACTTATATGACAGGATCTACAGTGTACAGCCTTTCAACTCTCAACTCCGCTGGAGCACACCATGACAAGCGCAACAGGGCCTGAGGTCGTCAAGCAAATCATCAACCACGATCAGGGTAGGGACCCGCAACGTCTGGCCCTAAAGTACGCCAAGATGCGCTCGTCGCCTTTTGCCTTTTTGCGCGCTACGGCTTTTTTATACTTCGCTGGTGAGCCTCTGCCGGAGAAATTAGCCCACAGCCCTCGCAGTTGGTTGTGCGGCGACCTGCATCTGGAAAACTTCGGTAGTTACCGAGGTGCCAACGGTCTGGTCTACTTTGATATCAACGATTTTGATGAAGGCTCGTTAGCGCCGGTGGCCTGGGATTTAAGTCGACTGGTGAGCTCTATGCTAGTCGCCGCCGCAGAATCGGTCTGGCCCGCGCAGAACTGGCTGCTGGCCGCTAAAGCCTACCTTCACGCCTACAGCCAGGCGCTAGCGAACGGCAAGCCGCTTTGGATCGAAAGACGCACAGCAAAAGGCCCTATTCGCCGGCTGCTTAGACAGCTGGCCCGACGCAGCCAACGTGATCTGCTAAAGATGCGTACTCAAGGGTCTGGCGCTCGTCGAAAAATCATTAACGATGGCACTCACTCCCTACCAGCCAGTCCCGCTGATCAAAAACGTATCGCTGCACTGCTCGCAAACTGGCAGAAAAACGGCGCGACCCCGGGCAACGGCCGTGTGCTCGATGTCGCGCGACGAATCGCCGGCACCTCTTCACTGGGCATGGAGCGCTTTGTCATTCTAGTGCGCGATGGTAAGGACAGCGCACTGCTGCTGGACCTAAAAACCGAGGCCCATCCAGCCAGCCTAGTCGCCGGCGGGTTAGCCGGACCGTGGAGCACCGATGCGCAGCGTACGGTTGCCATTCAAACTATGATGCAGGCGATTTCGCCAGCTGGCTTACGCAGCGTGCACAGCCAGCATCAAAACTACGTTTTGCGCGAACTGCAGCCTACGGAAGATCGGCTCAATATCAATCATCTGCGCAAAGTCGAGGAACTGGCAGCGTTTGCCGCCGAGCTGGGTGAAATCACCGCCTGGGCGCACCTACGCGGCGCAGGCCGACATGGTGCGGAAAGCGTTGAGGCACTCATCGCCTTTGGCAAGCGGCGCGACTGGCAGAGCGCCGTGTTAGCGCACGCCCGCCAGGCCAAGGCCGCGCTACTCGCACAGCACCGGGATTTTGCCGGTGCTGATAGCGACTTGCTGCTAGCCAAGGGTTAAGTCGCTCGACCGTACGGCGCTGCACAGGCCAGGTTATCTAGGTAGGGGAGCTCAAGACGGCCAGAGCACCTGTGCGCCCCGCACAACACCCCCTGTCAGCACCCTGCCGCCGGCACAACGTAGCCACTGACCGCCTAACGAGGGCAGCTTCCCCAGCTGCCCAAAGGTACCTATCATGCAGGGCTTAAACGAGTATCTGAAGCTGTGCCACTATGAAAACGTTGCCCTCCATGCGTACGCAAATCGAATCGATCCGCACCATTCGCGATACCCGCGGTGCGCTGTTTGAGCCGCTGGACGCTGAGCAGTTAAGCCGGCAACACAATACGCACGTGGTACTGACACAGCCTGGCCACATACGAGGCAACCATTACCACCTGAAAGGCACCGAGATCTCAGTCGTGCCGGGCCCCGCGTTTATACGCCTGAAAGAGGATAAGGCGATCTATGACTTTGACGTGCCTGACGGGGAAACGTGGCGTTTAACCATCCCACCGAGCGTGGTTCATGCGTACCGCAACCCGGGACCCGGGGTAATGCTTCTGATAGCCTTTAATACCGAACTGCATAATCCTGCCGAACCTGATGCAGTGCGTGAGGAAATACTGGCTTAAGACCCCGTCTTCGAGCCGACTGATCTACACTGCGAGTAACAGCGCCAAGGAATTTTTACCGTGAACAATTCGTCGATCTTATCCACAATACGCGCGCGCGCCTCCAGCATTTTACTGAAGAGCCTCGCGGCCTTGATCATCTTAGCTGTGCTGTACACCTATGCCGCGTTGCACTTCAACTACTCCACTGGAACTCGGGCCGGTCTTATCCAAAAGTTTTCACTCAAAGGTTGGGTCTGCAAAACCTACGAAGGCGAGTTAGCACTTTACGTGGTAGCTGGCGTGGCGCCGGAGGTGTGGAATTTTTCAGTTCGCGATCCGGCCTTGGCTGAGCAAATCAACCAAGCCGTCGGACAACGCGTGCAGCTTCATTACAGCGAGCACCCGGGTGTGCCTTTTAGCTGCTTTGCCGAAACCCGTTATTTTGTCGACAAAATCACTCTGATTCCCTCACAGCCATCGATCCCTACGGTATCGATGCCGGCGCAACCCGCTCAACCCGAATCATCGGCACCAGCAACAGCCAAGCCGTAAAGCGGCTATCGCCGTGAAGCAGTCGTTAGGCGCTGATGAGCGTCTATCGACTGTTTAGGATGAGCGCAATCACCACACCGCAATAGAAAGTACCCAGAAGAATTCTCAACACACCGGCTCGCCAGCCAATCACCGGATCAAACGGGTCGCGCAGCTAAGGCGTGCAACAGATGGTCGGTAAAGGCGTTTAAGAAATTCTCTGTGCCAAGCATCATGCCGGGCACTGCCGGCACCAGGGAGTGCTGCATCGACTGCTGATACAAAAACGGCGCGATAATGAAATGGATGGTGCACTCCACATCCACGGGGCGAAACTCACCGCTACGCACCCCGCGCTCGAGCACCTCTTTAAGTAGTGAGCGAGCCGGAGCAATCACAGAGCCGTGATAAAACTGCGCCAGGCGCGGAAAATTCCTTGCCTCAGCGATCATCAACCGCGGCAGCGCCGAAATCTTCTCGTGCAAGACGATCTCGTTCCACCAGTGCGCCAGCACGTTGCTTAACAACTCGACGGCAGTACCCTTGAAGGCTTGAGCCAAAGCATGCCCGCGCAACATCATGGCACCCAGAGTCTCGCGAACCACCGCCTCGAACAAGCGTTCCTTGTCATCAAAGTAAAGGTAGACGGTGCCTTTGGTCACACCAGCGCGACTGGCGATATCGCTCACCCGGCTAGCGGCGTAGCCGTGCTCTAAAAAAACGTCTAGCGCGGCCTGCAATATTTCGCCGGGCCTAGCCTGTTTACGGCGCGCATGCTTGGGCCGGCTCAAAGTCGCGCCGGTCAACTCAATCTCGCCCATGCGGGGGTGCTCCTTTATTAATCTTGCCGGGTCTTAGAGGTGCTCAATAAATAACCCGCAGGTCATTTACCGATTGCCAATAAGTTACCGAAAAGTCATTAATAAAGCGAACCACCAAGCGATGTCGCCAGCACCCGTGCCTAAACCCAAGCAGGTGCTTAAACCGACTTAGAGCCCGAAAGTTGTTGTTCAGCCCTCGCGACCCGCCAAGTTGCCCACAAGCAGCCACCCACAAAGGCCATCAGCAAGGCCATTAGCATGGCCAGCTCAGGACGCACCAACCAGGCCGCGCGTAGTCCCAGCAAGGCGCCTAAGGGGGTTGTGAACTTGAAAATCGTACCCGCAATGCGCATAGGCCACCTGTAACCGTGAGAACCCAAACAGGGTAGGGACAAACAGCCCACTACCCTGCCGAACAATGCCCGCGAAGTCTTCTTGAGCCCCGCGTCATCATTTTAATCTTTTTGAGTGATCAGGGTGCGCCCAGATAATCGCCTTTACCAACTTCCACACCGAAGTGACGCAAGATGGCGTACGTGGTGACCACGTGAAAATAGAAGTTCGGATTGACGAAGGTCAGCAGGTAATCCTGACCGGTAAAGTTAAACGTGCGTGAGCCGGCCTTGATCTCAATTGCTCGCGCTTCCTGCCCATTGATCTGCTCAGGCTTGATGGTCTCTAAAAATTCGATTGTTTTTTCAATGCGCCCGTGAAGATCCGCGAAAGTAGCCTCGTTATCCTCGAACTTGGGCAACTCGATACCGGCAAGACGGCCGCCCGCCCCCTTAGCAAAATCACAGGCGATTTGAACCTGGCGAACCAAAGGGAACATGTTCGGGTACAAGCGACCCTGCAAAAACACTGAGCCATCCACTTTGGTGGCTTGTGCATGGGCGTCGGCCTTGCTCAGCACCACACGCAGCGCCTTCAAGGTGTGGATAAGCGTCGGGATCGACGCCGCGTATAGAGAAATAGGCATAAGTAGAACCTCGATAAAGAAAAATAACGCCGTCAGCCCGGCTGGCAATGGTCGAAGATCCTGACGGTGAATGACCGCAGTGTCACACAGCACAGGTACAACAGTTGGGGATTGTTCGTCCGAATCGCCAGTGCCATGATTGGGTCATGTCCAAAGAAGTTCAACTCTATGATCTAGCGGGTGCTGACCCGGACGTTCGTTTCAGTCCCTACTGCTGGAGAACGCGCTTTGCGCTGGCGCACAAGGGGCTGGCAGTGCGCACGATTCCCTGGCGCTTTCATGAGAGTCCAGCCTTGGGATTTTCAGGGCAAAACAAAGTGCCGGTCATCGTTGATGGCGAGCGTACCGTGCACGACTCTTGGACCATCGCGCTGTACCTGGAGCAAACCTACCCGGACCGGCCCAGCCTTTTTGGCTCAAGCGCCGCCATTCCGGTAACGCGTATCGTTAATGCCTGGGTAGATGGGAGCTTACACGGACGGATCTTGCCGTTGGTTATCCTGCCGGTCTATCAAAACATTGCTGCTGAAGATCAAGCCTACTTTCGCTCAAGCCGAGAGGCCCGCTTTAAAACCACGCTAGAAAACCACTGTGCGGATTCAGCTTCTCATCGTGAGCGCTTTCACCACAGCTTAGAACCGCTGCGAATGGTGTTAAAGCAACAGACCTGGCTGGCTGGCGAGAAGCCCGGCTATGCGGACTATATTGTGGCTGGAAGCCTGCAATGGCCCCGTGTGTTCTTAGGTGCCAAACTGTTGGACTCTAAAGATCCGATAGCCCAGTGGCTGGATGCCGTACTCAGCCTGCATGACGGGCTCGGTCATAGTGCCAAACAGGCTGCCTGCTAAAACCTATCCCAGCGACTTGTTATCAACTAAACGCGCAAAGATCAGAGCACTTAGCGCGGTAAGCAAGCCGGCGCAGATAAACGTGGCATGAAATGCTGCGAGTACTGAATGCGATGGCGTACTGGCAAAGCTCAGCCTAAAACCACTCAGCAAGGCTCCCATCACTGCGGTGCCTAACCCCATCGCCAACATCTGCGCCATGGACAGCAAGGTATTACCCTCACTGCCCTGAGCGGGGGTCAGGTCACGAAGAACAACGGTATTCATCGACGAAAACTGTAAGGAATTAGCAGCCCCGTAAAACGCTAACTGCAAGATACGCAAAGCCAACGGCTGCTCAGGGGTCACCAGCGCAAAGCTGGCAATTCCCAAACCTAAAGCTAGCGTGTTGAATATCAAAACTTGCCGGTAACCAAAGCGACCGATCAATCTGGGGATCCAACGCTTAGCAACCATCGCAGCCAGAGCGACTGGAATCAAAGACATCCCTGACTGAGTGGGTGAATAGCCCAGCGATACCTGTAAAAGCAAGGGCAGTAAAAACGGCATACCTCCATTGCCGAGGCGCGAAAACGCATTTCCCAGCAGACCGATCGCAAAAGAAGGCACACGAAGAATAGCCGGCGAAAACAAGGGTCGAGGCGCGTGCGTCGCATGCCGTGCATAGATGACCAAACTACCAAAGCCAACAGTGAACAGCGACCACACCCAAGAAGAGGGCAACTTCAATTCGGACAGCCCCTCGAAAGCCAACGAACAACTGGCCATACCCGTTGCCACCCAAAAATATCCGGCAGTATCGAAAGGTTCTTTTTCGGACAAGCGCGTATTGGGCATCGCTCGCAAGGCCACCCAAACCCCCAAAATGCCGATGGGTAAATTAATCCAGAATATCCAATGCCATGAGGCTACCTGCGTCAACCAACCGCCCAAGGTAGGACCTAGTAACGGCCCCACCAAACCTGGCACGGTCACAAAACTCATAGCCGCCAGAAAACGCGGCGGCGGGAAGGCCCGGAGCACCGCTAGGCGACCCACCGGCATGAGCATGGCGCCGCCTGCACCCTGAATCACCCGCGCCAGCACCAGCAGATAAAGACTGGTGGATAGCGCGCACAAGACCGAACCGGTCACAAACACAAGGATGGCACCCACATAGGTCGTGCGCGTCCCCATCCGATCGGCTAGCCAGCCTGACAGGGGGATCAGCATGGCCATCGCCAGCGAGTACGCGATGATGACCGACTGCATCTGCAGAGGACTTTCACGCAAACTCTGCGCCATAGCTGGCAAAGCCGTATTCACCACCGTTGCATCTAAGGTCTGCATGAAAAAGCCTATGGCTACCAACCAAAGCAACGACTTTTCAGACCAGGCAATCTTCATTATTTAATAGCAACTTTCGAGCATTACTTGACCCTAAGGCTAACCCGAATCTCGGTAGGCAGGTGACACTCGCCTTTAAACCGATTGGCCGATCAATAAAAAAGGGCCCTTTACGGCCCTTTTAATCACAACCCTAACGGCGCGTCAGCGCCCAGGCGCGCGCGCAACAAAGACAGGTCGCAGCATCTCGCCGGAGACCAAAAATCCGGTTACTTGATTTTGCGCGTCCCGCGCAAAGTGAATTAGAAAATCTCCCTCACTCAGCGAGCCGATAAAGGTGTCAGCAAATACCGGGACTAGCTCGGTGTCATGTGCGTACGGCGCACGACGTAGCAAACGACCACCTTCAGCCACTAAAACCCAATCATTGGGCAGATCTGTGGTGGTGTAGGTACCTGCAAGCTCTTCTATGGATTGCACATCCGGGGCTGACTCCGGTATTCGAAAATATTCGAAGGTGGTGCCAAACGTGGAGGACAGCAATTGCCCGGCACCCGGTGCGGGGTGCTCGGTAAAGGCATAAGTCGACGCAGTCTCCCCCTGGCTGCGATAAGCGTTGGGACCCACCAACTGCAGTGGCGCGCCGGTCTTGGCGTGCCCTAGCCATAATCGCCCCTCGGATTCCTCAAAGCGTCTTACCGTTCCACGCTTAGGACTCCAAAAAAGCCCTGCAAAGGACGCAGCGGCGGATGGCGCTGTTACCGGCATGGTAGCCAATCGATCAGCCAAGTAAAGATCAGAGACCTTTAAGGCAAGACTCATAGGATCTAGGTCACCCAGCGTGTTACAGGTCACCACTACGTGGAAGTTTTCGGACGGAAAACTACTGATAGCAGCCCTATAGCCGACCCATTCACCGTCGTGGTGATACCACTTAAGACCTCTGTATTCATCGATAAATAAGCCCATGCCGTAAGCGGTTTTTACCCCGTTGTTAAGCAACCCCGGCTGGGTGAGGAGGTTGACTGCCGCCTGACCACCAACTGACGCAGTCTGTAGGTTCTGCGCCCAGCGCGTAAGATCCAGAACCGTGGTCATCACCGAACCATCACCTACCTGCTCAAAGTTAGACATGTAGTTTTGATACGCAGCACCTACGGGCTCATAACCGCTAGCACGCCCGACGACAAGCTCGCGCGGATTATCGTTGATATGCGTATGGGTCATGTGCAGCGGGTTAAAAATGCGTTCAGCAGAAAATTGTCGCAGCGACTGGCCTGTCACTCGGTAAACGATTTCACCGGCTAAAAAATAATTGGTGTCGCTATAAAGAAACTCATCGCCGGGATGAAAATTCACGCCCGTCTGACGCGCAATCAGACCTAAAGCATCCCGACTGGTGGTCAGAGAAACTTCAGGCACACCACCAAGATCAAACAAGTCCGTATAGTTTCGTAAGCCACTGGTATGGTTCAATAAATGGCGGATGGTTATCTTGTCGCCATAATCCGGCAACTCCGGTAAATACTTGCGAATATCATCATCCAGAGATAATCGGCCGTCCAAAGACAGCATAATGACCGCCATCGCCGTGAACTGTTTGGACACTGATCCGACGTCGAAAATCGACTCTGGTCGAATCGGTGTCGCGGACTCTAAATTTGCCATCCCGTAGCCATGGGCGTAAACAATCTCTCCGGCTTGTGCGACAGCCAGGGCGCACCCCGGTCGATCGGTTCCAGACCAAGCAGAAAATACGGCGTCGATATCCGAGCGCGGCGCACCAATTTGCGCCATGGCCACCGTGGCCCAAAGCATTCCGAGCACGCACGCGCCGCGTTGTCTGACTCGCATACCCTCGACTCCTTTACCCCAGAACATAGGACTAAAAAAAACACCAAGTACCCAGTATAGTTAGCTAAGTACCCGATCGCTTTAAGAACCGCGGCGATCAGAATAGGCAGACACTTATTGGGATGATGATTTTTAGTTTATCCGTTTAATTTGCGCAGGTAACACCGCCATGACCCAGCCAGCCTCAACACTCCCACCCTTAGTTGATTCTGTTCTTCAGGTTCGTAAACCGTATGTCCTATTTTTGGGAGACGTTACCGAAGCAACCGATGCCAAAACAGCCTTTGGACTTCGCGACTGGTGCACAGCCGATTGCATAGGCCAACTCAGGCTACCTGCTTGCACGGTTGATACGGGCCTTCCGGATTTGAGCCCCATCGAGGCAAAGGCCAAGGGAGCCGGCTCTCTGGTCATTGGTATTGCACCGATAGGTGGCAAATTACAGCCGCACTGGGTACCACTGTTGGTAGAAGTGCTTGAAGCCGGCATCGACGTCGTCAGCGGCATGCACACCCGTCTAGCCAGCTATCCGGACTTGGTTCAGGCCGCCCAAAAAGGCCACGCGCGCCTGATTGATATCCGCCACTACAGCGGCCCACTGAGCGTTGGCACTGGCATAAAACGCACCGGTAAAAGAGTGCTGACGGTAGGCACCGACTGCGCACTGGGCAAGAAATATACCGCTCTGGCCATCGCGCAGGAACTCAGGCGGCGTGGACTACCCGCTGATTTTCGCGCCACCGGACAAACCGGCACTTTGATTGCCGGACGGGGTCTCGCAGTTGATGCGGTCATTGCCGATTTTATTGCCGGAGCCGCCGAACTGATTAGTCCAGCCAATCAGGCTGAGCACTGGGACGTTGTGGAGGGTCAGGGCTCCATCATGAACCCAGCTTACGCAGGCGTGAGCTTAGGTCTGCTGCATGGCTCGCAACCCGATGCCATCATCGTCTGTCACGATCCGTTGCGCACCCACATCGGTGGCATGCCACACATACCGTTGGTGCCGGTTGAAGAAATCGTTGACCTCACCCTACGCTTAGGCAGGCTCACCAACCCCCACATCCGCTGTGTAGGCGTAAGCCTTAATACGGCAGCGATGTCGGAAGCCGAACGCGCAGCAGCGCTGGCCGAGTACGAGCAGCGTTTGGGAGTGCCGGCATTTGATCCTATGCAACGTGGAGTTGAGCGCGTTGTGGATTTCTTGCTCGCCTAACTGTTGTCTTTGGAGAATGCCATGAAATTAAATGTAAGTTCGGTCAGCTGGAAACTTTCACAACCCTTCAAAATCGCGCGAAGCGCGCAAACTACGGTAGAAACAGTTCATGTCGTTCTCACCGATGAGCAGGGTCGAATCGGTCGCGGCGAAGCCGCTGGCGTGGACTATGCCGGAGAAACCGTAGCCAGCATGAGCGCACTACTGCAAGCGCAGAGCCGATTGTTTGAATCCATGAGCGTCGTACACCCCAGAGAAATACAGAGCCTGATGCCCTCTGGAGGCGCCCGAAATGCCTTGGACTGTGCGCTATGGGATTTGCGCGCCAAACAAACAGGCATACCGACCTGGCAAGATCTAGGTTTAACGGCACCCACTAGAATGGCCTGTGCTTACACCATAGGTATTGACCCTTTGCCGGTGATAGCAGCTAAAGCCCTGGAGCGCCGTCATTTTCCGTTATTAAAGCTCAAGGTCGATGCGAATTCGCCACTGGACTTGATTCGGACCGTTCGCGAAAACGCCCCAGAGCCTCAACTCATCGTTGACGCCAATGCCTCTTGGGACTCCGCGATGCTTGAGGCCCTCATGCCTGAACTGATAGCGCTTCGAGTCAGCTTGCTGGAGCAACCGCTGGCACCGAACAAAGACGCCTATCTGTCAGGAAAAACCTATCCGATCCCTTTGGGGGCCGATGAGTCTTGCGTTGATCGATCCTCGTTTGAAAAGATCATTGATCGTTATCAGTACGCCAACATCAAGCTGGATAAAACCGGCGGACTAACTGAAGCCATGGCATGTGCCCAACTCGCGCAGGCCAAGGGCCTCAAACTGATGGTTGGAAATATGTGCGGTAGTTCGCTGGCGATGGCGCCCGGTGCATTGATTGCAACGCTATGCGAATTCGTCGATCTGGATGGCCCGTTGTTGCAAAACGAGGACGTCGCCAATCCCATCCAGTACGCAGACGGGTGGATGTCATTCCCAACGGGCGCCTTGTGGGGCTGAACAAGAGCTTGTCTGCCCTCACTGCATGCTAATCTTAGGACATATAGCGCTTTAAAAAAGCCCCTACCGGTTTGCAATAGGATCAAGGCCGCACGATGTCTAACCAATTAGCAGAATTACTGAAAACTCGCCCTTGGTTACTCGCCGATGGGGCGACAGGTAGCAATCTGTTTGACGTCGGCCTGCTCTCCGGCGATGCCCCGGAGCTGTGGAACGATAGCTATCCTGAACGCATTGCGCATTTGCATGCCCGCTTTGTGGAGGCCGGCGCCGATATCATCCTCACCAACAGTTTTGGCGGCACCAAGCATCGACTGAAGCTACATCAAGCTGATCATCGTGTTGGTGAGCTCAACGAAAAAGCAGCCTCCATTGCACGCGGCGTTGCCGATGCTGCGGGAAGAACTGTGCTGGTGGCGGGGAGCATCGGACCTACGGGTGAGATTTTAGAACCAATCGGTGCACTGAGCGCGGCGGCAGCTGCCGAATCATTTGCCGAGCAGGCCCAAGCTCTGGCTCGCGGCGGCGCTGACGTTTTATGGATTGAAACAATGTCCTCCATTGAGGAAGCAGAAGCGGCAATCGCCGGAGCCCGCACCACCGGATTACCGATAGTCATCACGCTAAGCTTTGACACTAATGGACGCACCATGATGGGCGTCACCCCTGCGGATTTAGCGGGCTTACATCAAAAGCATGACCTTGCGGCTTGCGGGAGTAACTGCGGCGTCGGCCCCTCGGAGCTAGTCGCCTGTATTTTGAATTTATCCACAGCTTCAGACTCTGAAAAGGTCCTTGTCGCAAAGGCGAATTGCGGAATTCCTCAGTTTGTTGATGGGGCTATTCGATTCAATGGCACGCCGGAACTCATGGCACAGTACGCCTGCATGTCTTTCGACGCCGGTGCCCGAATCATCGGCGGCTGCTGCGGCACGTCACCCGAACACTTGCGAGTAATGCGTGCGGCACTCGAGGCGCATAGCCGCGGCCCAAAACCGGACCTAGCGGCCATTGAATCGCAGCTGGGCAGCATTTCAACGGGCGCCACTGCACAGCTACATGGGCAGTTCGATCGTCAATCCGGTGCAGCACCGGGTGCAACCGGCCGTCGCACCCAAAATCGCCGCGCCCCTCGAACTGAGAGCGACGCAAACTAATTCGGGTCTCTAGTGGGCCTGGGCGACCGACGGTATATCAGAGCGGTAGACAACACCGCCCTTCATCACAAACGTGACCTTTGAAAACCATTCTGGATTTTCTAAAGGATCGCCCGGCACGGCCACCAAATCGGCCAGTCGACCGACAGTGATAGCGCCCACGGAGTCTGCCTGACCCAACAACTGCGCAGCGACGCGGGTCGCGGCCGATAACGCTTGCGCAGGCGACATGCCGTTGGCCACTAGAAGGCCGAATTCCTGCGCGTGATCACCCTCACCAAGGTCTGTGCCATAGGCGATTTTGACCCCCGACTTAACCGCCACGGGCAGATTCTTTTTAGGCAAGAGATCGTTAGCCAACTCCTTAGCGGCCGTGCCTGGGGTGAGCAATTCCGGCTGATCACGCGCCGCTCGATAAAACACCTCATAGACACTGAGCGTTGGAACCAGAACCGTGCCTTGCGCTTTCATTAACTCAAAAGTTTGAGCGGTCGCAAAAGACCCGTGTTCGATCGAATCCACACCGGCACGTACCGCGTGCTCGATGGCACCCGCCGGATAGGCATGCGCAGCGACCTTCAAACCTAAAGCATGAGCAGTACTCACCGCCGCATGCATTTCGTCATCCGTCATTAACTGCTGCCGTGGGTCATCACCGGTGGATGCAATACCGCCCGATGGCATCAACTTAATCACGCTGGCACCACGGCGCTTGTGCTCACGAACTCGAAAAACTGCTTGATCAACACTATCAACGATGCCCAAATTCCACTCAGGGCTCTGAATCGCGCTGTCCAAGCCGGCACGCATATCACCGTGGCCTGCGGTAGGGCCTAAGGGCTCCAGCGCCACCGTCAGACGTGGCCCATCGACCTTTCCGGCCTCAATTGCATCACGCAAAGCAACGGTCTCCTGGCCACCGCCCAGATCACGCACTGAAGTAAAGCCCTGCAGCAGCATCTGTTTAGCGAAAAGGGCCGCATCAAACACGCGATCGAGGCTGGAGTGGGTAAACATGTCCTCCAGAGCGTTGGCACGAGAGGGCAACTTGGACGCCAAATGCACGTGGCAATCAATAAAACCGGGCATTACCGTCGAGGTCGAAAGATCAATAATCTTTGCACCCACCGGACTAACAAAACCTGACTCTACAGATACAATGCGTTCATCACGAATCAGAATGCTGACGTGATCACGTCGCAGATCACTGACTCCGTCGTAGAGTGATCCCGCATGAACAACCACTTCATGCGCATTCACCAGAGTGGTTAAAGACAAACTTGCTAAAACAGCCACCACCACGCATCGCATTACAGTCATCGCCAATCTCCAAAAATACCGTTTTAGATCGTTGCCTCATTAACATGCAGGCCTGACTTAAAATCCTCAGGAACGTCAGGATAGGAGTCTAGAACCAAACCCAAACTTTGCTTGAGGGGATCAAGCCACGGCTCGAAATGCCGCCACTGATCAACCCCATCCCGATAGATAGGTCGCCGCACCTGTTCGGAGCTGGCCGTGCGCACCGCCCGATCATTTTCGAAAAATCGCAAGCAAGACTCCTCGAAGCCCAAACCACAATAATTAAGCAAGCGACGAATCTCGAACTCCGTATTTTCTACCATCTGCTCATAAAAAACCCGATGAACACGACCCGGCGCTACACGATCAAAATGCGCCATCAAGGCCACGTAGTCGTGATAGTAAGAACCGATGTCCTCGAGGCCGTAGGTGAATAACTGCCCCATAGCAAAATGCTGTTTAAAGCCAGAAAAACAGCAAGCCATCGGGTGGCGACGCGCATCAATTATCTTAGCATTAGGAAGCGCTAATAAAATCATCCCCAAGTGAGCGAAATTATTGGGCATCTTATCAATGAAGTAGGGCAGCCCTCGCTTGCGATGAATTCGTGTCCGTGAAAGGTACTCTTCACCTAAGTCAGTCCACTGACGATCAGTGAGCGTTCCCAAAACATCGGGATAACGCCCCTCGCCGGAGTCATTAGCCGTCAAACGGCGCGCCATGGAGATAATATCGGGAAGCTCAATCGTTCCCTCAACCTGAGAGTGGCTCGCAAGAATTTGCTCTATCAGTGTCGATCCGGATCGAGGCAAGCCGACGATGAAAATAGGGTCAGGCTGCGAACTCCCCATCGCCTTGTGCTGCGCCATAAATTCCTGCGTAAACAAACGATGCGACCTCAAGAGTCGCGCACGATTTTCAGCGCGACTAAAGCCCATCTCCTCGCGCCTTAATCGATTTCCAGACTCATAGTGCTTGAATGACTGCTCGTACTCTCCCGAGTCCTCTAATGCTTTGCCAAGGGCAAAGTGAAAATGTAATCGGTCGCTGGAATCAAGATCGGCCTGCTCTAAAGCCGAGCGCATAGCGCTGATATCATCTACAGAAAACCGAAAGGTCTTTAAATTAGCTAGGCTCCAGTAAGCCTCGCCGAGCTTAGGCATCAGTGTGATGCTCTTTCGGTAGGCTTCAATACCAGGTTTTTCATACCCCGATGTTTTTAAGGCATGGCCGTAGCTCATCCATATCTTGGCCTGATCAGGAAACTCAGCCAGAACACCCCGGTACAATTCCAGAGAGCTTTCATACTCGCCAATAGTTCCTAAGATAGCCGCCTTCAAATTTCGAAACCCGACCCGTCTTGGCTCAACCTGAAGGCAGTAATCAATCTGCTCTAAAGCTTCGGTTGCATTGTTCTGGCGATGTAAAACCAGCGCTAGATTGTGGCGTGCAGCTAAAAACCCCGGCGCTAACTCCACGCAGTGCTGCAGTATCTTCTCCGCGTCATCATAACGCCTCAAGCGTGCCGCCACTTCCGCCAACATTCGCAATGCCGCAACGTCGGTCGGATTCTCAATCAGATGCTCGCGAAGCAAAGTCTCGGCCTCACTCAGCTGATTGCTAAATAAGGCACTTCCCGCTGCCAGCAGTCGCGGATCTCGTGTAGAACCTTTTATATGCTGACTGTAGGCATGATCGGCGGCCGCTAAATCGCCGATATGCGTGTAAAGATCCGCGAGCACAAGCCAGGCCGCAGCGAGATCCGGTTTTAAACCGACTGCCCGACGCAGCGGCGCTATGGCTTCGCCGCTACGGCCTAAAGCGCGCAGCACCTGCGCTAATTCGAAGTGTGCTTCACCAAAGTCTCCATGCCTGGCGCATAAGGTCTGAAGTTTCACGTGCGCCTCAGCAAAACGCCCTAAGCCCGCCAAAGCACGTGCCTGCAGCCACAGGGCCTGCGGCTGGCCTGGCATCACTTTTAAGATTTCTTCGGCCTGCTGAGCTGCCTCGCCAGGGCGTGAGTCGAGCAGCCGCATGCCATGGGCCAGAGCCACTTCCAAGGTTCCAACGGGGTCTTTACCAATGCTCATGTGTACGACTAGAAGGTCCTATAGCCTGGCGTCACGGACAGTGGCGCGGGGGTGGATCGCGCAGAGCAGAAAGCACCCGCTTCCAACCCGTTACGGAGCATAACTAAAATACCTATAAATCAATAGCTTGCCTATTTTGAATTTTTAAAGCCCGATAAAAAAATCAGCCCTGTCGAGGCAAACTGTTAAGCGCTTCCCAGTTTTTTACTTTACGCACCCAAGCAGGCCAAAGACAGGCAACAATCCTAAAATGAGCTTATGTAATCAATCAGTACCGAATCATACGACGCCGCACCAGCGTGTGCGCGCTATGACTTTACTGGGTTACCTACTTTGCGCGTGCGTAGGGGCAGTAAGCCTCACGCTCCCCGGCACCGGCTGGGCAGCACCCAGTACACCCATGCATTTCGTGCACTTAGGGTCTGATGAGGGCCTGTCGCAAGGCTCCATCAACGCCATGCTTCAGGATGACCAAGGTTTTTTTTGGATAGGCACCGAAGCTGGCCTGGATCGCTACGATGGCTACTCCTTTAAGCACATTTCCCAGGAACCGACCCCCCATGGGTCACTGCCTCGAAACTTTGTCACATCGATGGCCAAGGACCATTCGGGAACTCTTTGGGTGGGCACCAAGAGCGGATTAGCCACTCGCGATGGAAAGACTGGCCGGGTCACGAGCGACATCCGAGTGGGTGGAATACGGGTTACTGACCCCCATGAAAGCATCCAGACGATCTATGTAGATCGCGAGGATAGGGTCTGGGTCGGCACCACAGACGCAGGCCTGATCATGATAGATCGAGCCCATAATGTGGTGCAGCGCCTACGTCATGACAGCCGCGATGAGTCATCACTTAGCGATGATTTCGTCAGCGCCTTAATGGAGGATGACCACGGAAGAATCTGGATAGGAACAGAGCACGGGCTAAATCGCCTCGACCCTACGAGCGGCAAGCTAGTCAGACGCCCCATGCGCACGACGGCCGATATTCCTGTAGCGCTTGAGGATGCCCCCGTCAGCGCTCTAATTGAAGATGAACAATCCGTCCTTTGGGTAGCCACCAATGCAGGCCTGATACGTTTAGACCCGCGCAAGACCACCGCTATGGTCTACCGAGCGTCGCAGAAAGATAGCAACAGCCTACCGTCAGATACCGTTACCAGCTTGTTAGAGGACGATGCGCAAAGGATCTGGATTGGTACAGACTCCGGTTTAGTACTTTGGAATCGCCTAACGAATAACTTTCAAACCTTTAAACACGATGAAGCCGATCCCGCTAGCCTGCCGGCCAACAATATCCATTCCCTTTATCAAGACCAGGGTGGCGTTTTGTGGGTGGGCACTGAGTCAGATGGCGCTGCGCACTGGAATCCACGCTCTTGGTCTTTTGGTCACCATCAAATTCGCATTGCTGATGGCCGCGGCATTGCAAACATTGGTACCGTGGTTGAGGACAGCAAAGGTCGGCTATGGCTGGGCACCTTCGACAGCGGCCTGCAACTATTAGACGTCGCAACCGGTGTAGTCACCAGCTTTCACCATCGCGCCGGCGATGCTCACTCACTGGCCGCCGAACACGTGAATTCGGTTCTCATTGATCGCGACGGTACGCTATGGGTTGCCACTCGAGGCGGCCTGAGTCACCTAGACCCCACAACGGGAAAAGTCGAGAACTTCAATCCAGCTGCTGATAGGTTGGATCCTGATGAGCCGGTGGCCATATTAGAAATTAAAAAAACTCGTGCCGGTATTATTTGGGGCGCAACGGATAAGGGGGTCTTTCGCTTTGACCCAAAAACAAAAAAATCCAAATCATTCCGTCATGACCCTAGTGATGCATCCAGCCTGTCCTCAGATCACGCAACTACTATCGCCATTGACCCCAACGATCACATCTGGGTTGGTCTTGACGATGGAACACTAATCCTTATTGATCCGCTTACCGAGCACTTCTACGATGTTACGGCACCCATTGAGCTGAAAAAACGCGTTGGCCAAATGGATATTGGCTCCCTGCATATAGACGACCATGGACGACTTTGGGTCGGAACCCTAGGCAGTGGCCTGGTGGAGGTCATTGGCAGCGCGGCTGATCCCTCGCATATTCAATTACGCACCTACACTCAAAAAGATGGGCTGGATAACACAACAATCTATGCAATCCAATCTGATTCATCAGGCCGTATCTGGCTAAGTACCAATCGTGGGCTGAGTCGTTTCGACCCAGAAACACACCAATTCAAAAACTTTCATCACAGCCACGGTCTGCAAGGCGAGGAATTCAACCAAGGCGCCGCTGCACGCTTGCATGATGGTCAAATGATTTTCGCAGGCCCCAACGGCTACAACGCTTTCTATCCGGATCGCTTAGAGTTTAATCAGCACGAACCCAAAGTCGCATTAACCGGGTACTACAAACTTAACGCCCCCGTTGAAACCGAACTTGCCACGGAATACTTAAAAAAGGCGGACCTTGGCTATAGCGACAACGTCGTTTCTTTTGAGTTCGCTGCCCTGGATTATTCTTCACCAGAGAGCAATCACTTTTCTTACATGCTCGAAGGATTTGATAAAGACTGGATTGATGCGGGCAACAAGCGCACGGTTACCTATACGAATCTTTCTGCCGGCCATTACGTTTTTAAAGTTCGCGCTGCCAATGGCGATGGCAAATGGAATCGCGGTGGAATACAGCTTCCAATCAGCGTTGCCGCTCCCCCATGGGCAACGCTCCCTGCGAAGATTGGCTACGTTACGGCAGCCTTACTGGCTCTTTTAGGCCTTCGTCAAATGCAAAACGCAAGGCGGCGGCTTGAATTGGAATATGCACGACGCCTGGAAAAGGAAGTTGGCGAAAGAACCGCCGAACTTGAGCGCGCCAATCATCAACTTAAAGAAGCGAGCGTCACTGACCCCTTAACGGGTCTGGGAAATCGGCGGCAATTGGGTGAAGCGATGGCAGCCCTACAAAGCAACGTTAACCACGAACTTCGCATGTGCCTGATGATCATCGACATGGATCATTTAAAGCCAATTAATGATGCGTACGGTCATGAAGCGGGAGACCGCGTCATTGTGCAAATTGCGGACATTCTGCGTCGCTCCTGCCGAAGTTCTGACTATATTGTTCGATGGGGTGGCGATGAGTTTGTAGTCGCTTTTCTAGACACGGACATAGACGCTGCGACAGGCCTGGCAGAGCAGATTCGTGCACGAATCGCCAAGCAAGTATTTCGTCTTACCGATGGAAAAACGGCTCGGAGCAGTTGCTCTATCGGCTTTTGCTGCTTGCCTTTTATACCCACCAACAAGCAATTAATGACGTGGGAACAAACACTGGCAATAGCCGATGCGGCACTCAATCAAGCCAAAGTAAATCGCAATCATTGGGTTGGTATCAGCAGTACAGAAACATCAGCGGCATTAGGTAATTCACTGATGGACATCATCAGCCTCGATCCGGCTGAACTGGAATTGCGTGGCCACATCACCCTGCACAGACCAGCATTTAAGCCGGAGGATACCGGCATGCATTTACGCATTGTTGGACGTCGCAACACCGACTAGGGCTGGCGCCGGTACGTGACCGGCACCAGCAGCACTACCTACTCAGGGTTGACCCAGTAGCTTTAGTAACTCATAAGTGAAGTCAACATCACGATAAAACGCGCTGACCCGTACGCGCTCATCCCGTCCGTGCATGCGCAAATCATCAATGTCAACCGCCATACCTGAAACTCCGTACGACGGAATTCCTAAATTAGCCGGATAGACGCTATCTGAGGCACCCACGCCCATGCTCAGCACGACCGGAACTGAAGGCCACATCGACTGAGTCAAAGAAGAAAGGCCAGCCAGTAGTTTTGCATTGACCTTAGTCTCAGGGCTTGCCGTCGCAGGCCCCAAAGCACGGACAACCACCACCGGATCATCAACCACCTTGACGATCGCATCACGTATCCCTTCGATGCTCTCACCGGGCATCACGCGACACTGAACAGTAGCTGTCGCTCGCTGTGGCAAAGCCGATTCACTATGACCCGCCTGCAATCGCGTTGCCACGCAAGTCGTTCTTAACAGCGCGTTGAAGACGGGGATCTTAGACAAGCGGGTAGCGGCAGCTTCGTCATCATGCTCTGCCACGGCTAAAATATCAGCCTTCAACTCAGGAGACTGGGTCGCCGCAGAACCCTTTAAAAGATTTCGCGTCGTATCCGTCAGGTGCGTTGGAAAATGAAAGCCTTCTAACTTTGTTAAAGCGTGAGACAACTGATAAATGGCGTTATCAGCCGTTGGCAGACTGCTATGGCCGCCGCGATTGGTGACCTCCAATTCCCACGTCGCGTAAACCTTCTCGCTGGTCTGTAACTTCATGATGAACGGCACTCCGTCCCTTGAGGACAGACCGCCGGAGTCCAGATTTACGACGTACTCTACTTTTGCTAGTGCGAGCCGATTGTTCAGCAACCATTCGACCCCGTTGAGCGTGCCACCGGCCTCCTCATCGGAGGTGAAGGCAAAGTACAAGTCGCGCGAGGGTAGCCATCCTTGGGCTTTTAGCCGTATGAGATTAGCGACGGCGGCCGTTACGCCCCCTTTCATATCCTCCGTTCCCCGGCCGTAAAAATAGCCGTCTTGCTCTGTTAGCTTGAAGGGAGGAACCGACCAGTCTTCTGGCAATGCCTCAACCACATCAATGTGGCCGATGACCAAGCGGGCTGGTGCTTGGGTTTTACCGTGGATATGAACCAGCAAGCTACCCTTGCCGGGTTCTGGCTCAACAACCTCCAGGTCAGCGGCTGAATAACCAGCCTGGGCTAAACGATCGGCGATAGCCCGAGCAACGCCGGAAGACCCGTGAGAATGAGTGGAGTCAATGCTAATCAGTTCAGCAAGCAGCGATCTAGCCTGAGCGTGGTCCGGCGACAGCGTGCCTTCGCCAAAACACACCGCCGGCGTAAGCGCCGACGCCGCGAGCACCCCCATCGCAGCCACCGTATTAAGAAAAAACCCTTTAGTTTGCATCGTTTATTCCCATCCTGACTGACAGCTGAAAGTACACCCGCTATGGACACATTCAGACGTCAACTGCATTGTAAAATTAGGAGCTTAAGAAAAGCCCCATCATCAGGGCTCGCGGCCTAGCTTGCAGTGTGAGCCAGTCGCTGGCTTAGGATCAACTGTTCAGCCGTAGCGAAGGATGCGCCGGTAGAACTTTTTGACAGTCGCTGCACCGCAGCGCATCCAGCCCGGGTATGATTCCGTCGGTTATAAAACCCATCGTCCGCCTCGGAGCCCAGCGCCGACATGCCTTTTACGCTCGCTCACCCAGCCGCCGTTTTACCTTTCCGCCAATGGTGGCGGCAAGGTTTTTGGGGTCTCATTTTTGGCAGCATGGGACCCGACTTAAGATATTTTTTACCCAGCCAATTCAGTTTGGACGAGCCAAACTCGCATACGTTATTCGGCGCTTTGAGCGTGGGAGCGCCAACAGCTTTGGCCGTATTTAGCGCCATGGTATTACTGCGCCCCTTCCTTATTCAGCCACTCTGGGGTCGGCATAGGGCTCTGGTGGATCGTGAGCTAGCTCCATTTTCAGAATCCGTAGGTATTTGGTTCCACATCCTTCCGGCAATCGCCATAGGCTCATGGATCCACATTCTCACCGACAGCATTACCCACGCCTACGGCTGGCCGGTGCGCCATCTGGCCTTTTTATCCTACGAACTGCCACCCGCTTTTGGTCGTCAAGTCGCTGTTTTCCATGCCCTGCAGTACCTATTCTCGGTAGCTGGGATCGGTTTATTGGTTTGGTTCTATCGCCACGAATTGCGCCAAGTTCCCACCCAGCCTAACCCCGACGGACGCGCGTGGAAGGTAATCGCACTGTGCGTGCTGCTCCTGTTAGCCAGTACCTTAGGCTTTCAAGCAATGTGGCTGATGCGACCGCTGAGGCCCTCAATACACGATCAATCGTATTTTTTTCTGACGGTGTCAGTCGCAAGCTTTTCTGTGCTTTACGTGACCTGGGGCTCGCTATTGAAACTTTGGTCACTGGGTCGGCCTGCAAACCGGTAAGTCCACGCAAGCCCTTTCACATCGGGCTTTTTAATGGCCCGGGGATTTATACGACCCTTGTTAGCGGCAGAGGCTAGCTGAAACAGTCAGCCTAGCCTCTGCCTTTCGGCCGTCTGCCGCTTTACGGCAAGTCATCCCCGATATCGTCAAGCCTCAGGGCTCAGCCACATGCGAGGCCAGGGTCCCAATTGAGTGCCGGCCCCTCAACCAGTACCAACCTAAACCAGTACCCAAAATAACCGCTATGTAGACGAAGGCACCCCACGTGTTGTACCAGGGATTACCGTAGACCGCGACGCGCGGCCAGGCCAGATTAAGAGCCATGCCTGCGCCCCAAACAACCGCAACCAGATTCACAACGAAGCCCAAGCTACCCATCGTAAAGTAACCCTGCTCTGCCAGATCCGACGGCGGCCACTGTCTTGCCAAGCGTTGTTTCAGCATAGGCCAGGTGACCATGAGGTAGGCCAAGTAAATCATGATCACCGCAATAGACGTAAGCACCGTAAAGATCTTCGGCTGGCCTACATTGATCACTAAAATCAACGTCGCAAGCACGCCGACCACAACCGCCGGAACAATAGGCGCCTGAGTCTTAGGGTTTACCTTCGCCAGCGATTCACCAAAGGGAAGCGCGTTATCGCGTGCCATCGCAAACATCAAGCGAATAGCCGCTGTATGAACAGCCAATGCACAGACGAACACGGCAACAACGATACACACTAAGAACAACTTCGCGACAGGCCCCCACATGACTTGCTCGACGATGTACTGCAAGCCGCCACTGCTACTGCCAATCTTAGGGTCATGCAAATCCGGCGCGGCAAGTACTGCAAACACCAAAATCGCACCACCAATGACAAATGACGCCAGAATCGCCCGCAAAATAGCCCGTGGAGCGGTGCGACGGGGCTCTACCGTTTCCTCACCTAAGGAGCTTGCGGTATCAAAACCGTACATGACGTAACCAGAAGCCAGGGAAGCAATTAAAAATGCACCGAAGAACCCGCCACTCTCGGTACCCCCATAGCCGTTAGTCGAAAAAAACAACTCCGGGCCTCGCTTGGTATGCACAGCAAGCAGCACAGCGATTCCGCAGGCGGCGATTAACTCGATAAACACCCCGGCGCTATTAATAAAAGCCATTAAGCGCACGCCCAAGGCGTTTATCAACGTAGTTAAAATGATACAAATTGCGCCAAGAACCACGGCATTTTTGGCAAAATCATCCGGGCCGGTTCCATCACCGATAAACTGAAAGCCACTCCAAAGCCTGGGCAGATTTAGCTGTAAGGCTAACACTACTGCTGACAGCGACACGATGGACGCCATCAACATCAGCCAACCCGACGACCAGCCAATAATTTGGGATCCAAGAAGTTTTGACCAGTTATAAACCGAGCCTGCGATAGGATACTTGGCAGCAAGCTCCATAAAGCACAAGGCGACAGCCAACTGCCCCACAAGCACCAACGGCCAGGACCAAAGATAAGCCGGACCCGCGGTACCAAAGCCGAAGAAAAATAATTGAAAAGTGCCGGTGAGAATCGAGATATAGCTCACTCCAGCCGCGAAGCTGCCGAACGCACCAATGCTGCGGTCCAGGGACTGTCGGTAGCCAAAATGCTCCATCCCACTATCCGAATGTCCCGGCGCCTTATTCTTAACCATGCCCTGTCCTCGATAGGTTCAACTTAACGACCCGCAATCCTACAGCAGTCGATGCGAATTGACTGAATTTGGATGCAGATCGTGGGACCGGACAGCACGCTGGCAGCACTACCAGCGAAATACCAACGTCATCAACGGTTAAGCAGGCCCTTTGCAGCGACCCTTGCTCACTAAAATCTCCGCGAGAAAAAGCGCCAACAGGCAGGCCAGCTTAAATACAACGCTAGTGCAGCAAAACGCCAGGCTGCGCCGACCGTGCAACGCATTGCAGCCGCGCGTTGAATAACTAAATCAAGGAGCGACGCGCTGGAAACGAGTATCGGTTAGGTTAAAAAACCCATTGCCGATTGCACGCAACCCAGAATCCGAGGGATGGTCAGCGGCAATCACGCCGGCAATGCGATGACCGGCCTCCGGGTGTTTCTTTTCAATATAGTTTTTAAACTCAGCTTTGGTCGTTCCGGGGCCGGCAATCAAGGCTGCCTCTACAGACCGCAGCGCCGTCGCCAAACGCTCAAAATATTCGTGATCAACGCCCTTATGCCCGCTTCCTGGGACATTGGCCTTGTGCTTTAGGTGACTCCCCGTCAGATGCGTTGAGATCTCCTGAACGACAGATTCAGTATTATCTAAAGGCAGCACTCGCGCGCCTAAATGGTCCATCCAAATAATCGCGTATGTGACCGGCATAATACTCTCCCAGTAGGGTACTTTTTTAGAGCATGCCCAGCCACCCATCATAAAAGAATACGTGTATGTCCTTATAACCCGCCCCCTGCTAGGCTTGAGAAAATTATCGCAACGCAAGCGTCACCCGTGGCCAATGACGGATGGGCTGCAAATGAACGACTCAAGCCAAACACAGGCAATTCATTAAACGGCTTACAAAGTCAGGTCTGCGGTCTTTAGTTCCTCGAAAATCAAAAAAATTCCACACACCACTCGATAAAAAACCCATCAATAGGTGAAAAATTGCGACTGCGGCGCGCCGAAAGCGAAATACAAGCCCTTTTAAATGCCGCCGTTGATGCGGTTATTGTTATTGACCACCGCGGCATCATCGACACTTTTAACCATGCCGCTGAAAAGCTGTTTGGTTATGAGGCACCGGAGATCATTGGCAAGTCCGTAAATAACCTCATGACTGCTTTAGACTCGCATCAGCACGATCAATATATAGCGAACTACGAAACAACCGGCGAGCCCAAAGTCATTGGCCGGGGACGCGAGATCGTTGCCAAGCGACGCGACAATACCGAATTTCCTGCCATCTTGGCCGTCGGTGAAATTAAGAACAGCTCACCGCGTCGCTATGTCGGTTTTATTCACGACATCACGCTCAGAAATCAGGCCCTGCAGTCCCTGCAACGCAGTGAAGCCCAGCTTAAAAGCGCCCAGTCGTTAGCCCACCTGGGAAATTATGAATTTGAATACGCAAGCGGCCCAAGTTATTGGTCGGAGCAAATGTACACGCTGTTAGGCTTAACCGGCACGCAGCCTGCTTACACGCTTGATCAATTTATAGATCAGTGCGTAGAGACGCCAGACCAGCCGCTGGTCAGAGCCAAGTTCGGCTGCACTGAATCAATCTCTAACTACTTAGATCTTGAATTTCGCATTAAGCGACCTAATGGCGTCGTTCGGACGGTACATGCCAGAACCTTAAGAACAATCGGCACAGGTGGCAAAGATGTTGTTAGTGGCACCCTTCACGACATCACGGATCGCAAAACAGCCGAGGACAATGCGCGTGCCAATCAGGAAAAACTGGCGCAAGTTTCAAGACTATCAACCATGGGAGAAATGGCCACAGGTCTTGCTCATGAGATCAATCAACCACTTACCGCTATTGCAGCCTACGCGCAGGCCTTGCTACGAATGCTTGACCGCCCTGAAGGCCTGGATATAGAGGAAATAAGAGATCCCTTACAGCAAATCTCAACTCAGGCAATGCGCGCCGGCGAGGTTATTCGCCGCCTGCGGAATTTTATAAAAAATCATATCAACCGTACCGAACGCGTTAGCTTAAATGCGTTGATTAATGAAATTCGGATCCTGGCCAGCACGGACAGCAACGCCAACGATGTAACCATCAAAATAAATCAGGACCCTGGAATCAGCGATGTGATGGTAGATCCTGTCCAAATTCAACAAGTCATTTTAAATCTAATACGCAATGCAATCGACGCCACGGTAGAAGCCAATCCTGCCCAACGTGAGATATCAATTAATACATCCCAACATGCAGACCCAGACAACGTTTTAGTCGAAGTTGTAGACCATGGCACGGGCATCGCCGATACCCAAAGACAACAAATCTTCGAAGCGTTTTTTACCACCAAAGCGCAAGGCACCGGGTTAGGTTTATCGATATCTCGCTCGATTATCAACGCCCATAGCGGGACATTGGATTTCCACTCAGTACCCGGCGCCGGAACGGTATTCTTCTTTACTCTTCCAGCTACAAAAGAGAGCATTTCCTAATGGCGCATAAAAATCCAACCATTGTCATTGTGGACGACGATTTAGCGGTGCGCACTGCGGTACGCCTGTTATTGCGATCGGTCAATTTCACGGTAGAAATGTACTGTTCTGGTGATGAGTTTCTATCGGCATTCAATCCAGATCTACCGGGATGCTTGTTACTGGATATTCGCATGCCCGGAATTAGCGGCCTGGCGTTACAAAAGCAGCTCAATGCACAGCACAGCACTACGCCAGTGATCTTCATGACCGGTCATGGTGACGTACCCATGGCGGTCGAGGCCATGCAAAATGGTGCGTTCGATTTTATTCAAAAGCCATTTCATGACGACAAACTTCTTGAGACCACTAACAGAGCACTCAAAAAGGACGAGGAAACTCGTCATAGCATCCATCAGCATGATGCCATTCGCCGCCGCCTTCAGTCCCTTACCCCGCGGGAAAGGGAGGTGCTCGCACTTATTACCGCAGGAAAAGCTAACAAAGTGGTCGCGGGAGATTTGAGTGTAAGTCAACGAACCGTCGAGATTCATCGGTCGCGAGTAATGGAAAAAATGCAGGCGTCATCGCTCGCCCATTTAGTTCGAATGGTCGTAGCTATCGAGGGTGACACGAGCAAGTTAACTGGCTCCTGAACCGTTAGGTAACTGTCCTTATTTACCTGCCCGGCCGCGGCGCTCAGAGTAAGCCTATCCTCCTGCCTCAACTCGGGCGTTGCACGCCATGACTAAATCGCCATGACACCACCGGTATTCATTTTCATTTTGGCGTCTGACCCGAAACTCATCGAGAGTATTAATTTGGCTTTAGCGCCCATCGAAGCCCGATTCCTGTTTTTTTTATCCGCCGCAGCAGTTTTGGATTGCTTAGAGACCCTTCATCCTGATCTTTTAATCGCCGAGGGCGAGCTAGCCCAGGAAAAAAATGGCCACCTATTATCAGTGCTGAACAATGCGCCTCATAATGTCCCGGTCATTCTGATTACAAAAGATGGCGCGGTTGACGAGGCGGTAGTCGCCATGCATCTCGGGGTGCTGGACTGCATCGAGCGGCGCTACGTGGCGCTGCAACTGGGCTCTCGAGTCAGAGTCGCACTGCGGGAACACACTTAGCCCCCTCATGAGACAGCATCTCAATCCGCCAATCTCCGCGACCAGGCGGCGTAAGATTAACTAGCCCCAATTTTTATTAAGTTAAAAGCGCCGCGGGACACCACCCACAAATCACAAAACCAGAATGGTGACGGACTGATGGTAGCCTTAGCTTGGCTTGGCTCCCAAGCTGCTCAGGATTGATTGAAAATCCAACTCCTTGATTGCGTGAAGCGCAATCAGGTGGCGCGCCCAGAAGGATTCGAACCTCCGACCACTTGGTTCGAAGCCAAGTACTCTATCCAGCTGAGCTATGGGCGCACTAGGGCTGACTCACCAGCCCGAAGTTCTATCATAATGTTTTTTCCAGCCGAGAGGAGGATTTTGACAAATCTGCGGTTTGCTCTAGGTACGGCTTATCAATCGCTCGCCGCTAGAGCCTCGGGGAGTTGCCATAGGTAGGCACCCGTGCGGGTATCCACGCGTAGGCCAAAAACCACGCTTAAATGTAGCCGTCTGTTCGGTCGTTTTTTACAACCAAGGCACCTTGCCGCGCGTAAAGTGTATGAGCGCCGGGCTGCATCTCGAACCGCCCTTAGCAGGCGCTGGCCCTTGTCATAGCTCGTAATTTGATTGTGCCTCGAACATAAGCCACGGCAAGTGAACAGAATGCAGTTTTCTCGCCATATTCTGCGACTCTGATCAACCAGCAATCAGGGCATTTCGAGAACTAAATCACCTTTTTCATGCGCGCGCTCGCGTCTACTACACGCTATTCGCCATACCCGCCGAGGAAGCCACATGATTGGGACTACTGCAATGAACTCTGCCCCTACTGTGACCCAAACTATCCGTCGCGTATTAGCCCTATCGGGCGTACTGGCAATGCCCTTAGCGAGCGCTGAGGCGGCGCAGGCTGGAAAGCCCTTTATCATTGAAGGGCCTAATGCGTCGGCCCTCACTCAAGCCTTGCACAAAGTTGGCGCCAGCATCCAGCGAGAGCTGCCGATCATTAACGCGGTCACCGCCAATCTTACGGTGCGACAAGTCGCCGCTTTGAAGCGTAGCCCGGGAATTTCACTGTTTCCAGACCGCCGCGTTGAGATGATGGCATCCGACATGTCGAACCTACCACCCGACATTTATCAGCGAGACTTTGTTGGCGCTACGAAACTGGCGGCACAGGGCATCGATGGTACGGGTGTGACCGTAGCTGTCTTGGATAGTGGCACCTGGAACATTCCTCGAATCATTCTAAATAGCAATTTAAAGTTGCGCTTGTTGGCCCAAGACGATGAAACCAGTACGGCGGGAACCTCATCGGCGTATCAGGATGGATACGGGCATGGAACGCACATGACCAGTATCATTTTAAGCTCCAATACCACGTCGGTTCCGCTTAACGGGCAGCCGCAGGGTATCGCGCCCATGGCGAATCTCGTTAATGTCAAAGCTTTTGACAGCAATGGTCAAGGCTCTTACTCCAATGTAGTTGCTGGACTTAATTGGATTCTCAAAAACCAAGCGGCGTACAACATTCGCGTGGTGAACCTATCGTTTGGTGCGACGCCTCAATCGTACTACTGGAACGATCCTATTGATCAGGCGTGCATGAAGCTCTGGCAGGCCGGAATCGTCGTGGTGGCCTCAGCTGGAAACTCAGGTCCGGCAGACCAGACCATCAACGTACCCGGCAACACGCCGTATGTGATTACCGTGGGTGCTTACACGGACAATTGGACGCCTACCGTAGCCTCTGACGACGGCATCGCGTCATTTTCATCCGCAGGTCCGACCATCGAAGGGTTTATAAAGCCCGATGTCGTAGCTCCGGGTGGCCATATCGCCGGACTTATGAACAGTAGCAGCCTACTTGCCTCTAAATATCCTCAGTTCTTAACCGACACCTGGGGCATGTACGTGATGTCAGGCACATCCCAAGCCGCCGCCTCCACCTCCGGTGCGGTAGCATTACTACTTCAAGCTAATCCGACACTTACGCCCGATCAGGTTAAATGCAAACTCCTTGCTACCGCCAGCGCTGGCACTAATGGCAGCGGACTAGCCAGCTACAGCATCTTCCAGCAGGGTGCAGGGCTGATCAATGCCCTTGCCGCAAGCCAAAGCACCGCTTCCAACTGTGCCAATGTCGGACTCAATATCGCTGCTGACATTGCCGGAACTGCGCATTACGGTGGCCCCGCGCGACAGGATGCGACTACCGGCCAGTACTACGTTGTTGACGCGAGCGGCAAGAAGGTCACCAGCGACGGCTATATCTGGAATAAGACAACGGCTACCAATGCCGGTTTTGTTCTGAATCAGGGCTATGTGTGGAACAAGAGTGCGACCTGGAATGCAGGCACGCTCTTCAACCAGGGCTATGTCTGGAATAAAGGCTACGTATGGAATAAGAGTACGTTAGCGCCAGCCTCAACGCCGATGGCGACGGAGTCCTGGAACGCTCAGCAGTAAACTTAAACTTCATGACGGATAAGAAACGCCCGGGCCGGGAGAAGTTCCGCCCCGGGCGTTTTTTATACCCGCCGCAAGGCGAAGCTGCTTGATCGCGGGGTTAGGTCGACGGTTCCTGAATCATCCAGTTCCATGTTACAAAATACTGGACTGAGAACCATTCGACAGACTGGATTACCCGGATGCGTTAACTTCAACCGTAGAGTTATGGATTTCTTGCTCCTCAGGGCTCATATCTTGATTGGTTTTCCCACCGACTGCTGCGTAATGCTCCTGAATTTTGCCCGACGCGCCTCAGGCATCGGCTACCTGCGCGCGCGGTTGATGTTGCTTGTCGTCCTGCTAAGTATGGGCGCCAGCATTCAGGCGGCGCCTAGCCCCACCGCACAGGACAACGCACCGGAGATGATCTTCAGCCATCTGGGAGCCGATCAAGGGCTGAACCATGGCTCGATCACAGCGATAGCCCAGGATTCGCGGGGCTTTTTGTGGTTTGCCTCTGAAGATGGACTAGACCGTTACGACGGTTATGAGTTCAAGCAGTATGTGCATAACCGTAACGCGAAAAACTCTCTGCCTAATAATTGGATTTCTGCGCTGACAACCGACAAACAGGGCGTCCTGTGGATTGGCAGCGACGGCGGTGGTGTCGTGCGTCGGGATGAAAGTACCGATGCGTTTCAGGCGCTGCAATCAGACAACTCGCCCGCAGCGCCTGGCGACAAGATCAGAGCCATGTACACCGACCAGAGTGGCCGTGTCTGGATCGGCACTAAGGATGCGGGCGTTATCGTGCATGAGTCTGGCCAAAAAGCCGACACCAGATACGCCCATGTAGCCAGCGACCCCACATCGCTCAGTGCGGGACCTGTTTATGCCTTTGCCGAGGACAGCGGTGGTCTTATTTGGGTTGGTACTGGAGCAGGCCTGAGTCGAATCAATCCCCGCACCGGAAAAGTCGAGTCGTTTACGAATCAACTTCGGGCTTTAGCGACTGACCCAAACGCGCCGTTACGAGTTAATGCGTTGCTAGTTGATAGCCGGGGCGTACTTTGGGTGGGATTAGAGTCGGGGCTCGTTCGCTTCGATGTAACGCATAACAAGCTCGAAAAGATTCAGATTGATAAGGGCAAGAAGAGTACTGCAGCCTTTGTCAGTATTTATGCTTTGCTTGAGGACGAAACCCAACATCTATGGGCAGGCTCGTCCAATGGCTTGGTTCTAGTTGATAAGCGCACCCTGACCTCAAGATCCTTTGTTCATGATCCGACCGATCACGATAGCTTACCCGACAATAACGTCATGTCGCTGTTTCAAGATCGCAGCGGGCTGATTTGGATAGGCACAAAGTTTGCTGGGGCAGCGCGTTGGAATCCCCGTTCCTGGTCTTTTGGCCACCACCGATTAGGCGCAGACGAGGCTAATAATGTCACCTCTTTTACGACTGACGCGAACGGCAACCTGTGGGCAGGTTCTTTCGGTGGCGGGCTCAGACGAATTGACCACAGCACAGACCTGACTCGTGTCTACCGCCACAATGCGCCTGAACCCTTTCGCATTGATGATGACAACATCATGGCGCTTGCGACAGATGCGAATAACAGAATCTGGATAGGGACTCTAGGTGCGGGCCTCAATCGCCTGGATGCACAGAGCGGAAGCGTCACCCATTTTCCTGTCAAGCCGAAAGACCCTAACAGTCTGCCCACAGCGGGCATCATGTGCTTATTCCGAGATTCGAGTAATCGCATGTGGGTTGGTACCTACGGCGCAGGCTTGGTGCGTATCGATCCAGAATCAGACCGCGTTATCCGGTATCCGTTTAATCATACGGATGAAGCCGGGCTGTCCGGAGACCGTGCAACAACCATCCTTGAAGATCGCAGCGGGCTCATCTGGATAGGCACCGATGGAAACGGGCTGAGCATCCTTGATCCGAAATCCGGCCGCTTTGTTCACTACCTGCACAGCGATAAAAACCCTAAATCGCTTGCTGCCGACACGCTCTATGCCCTTCACCAGGACAAAAGGGGCGTGATTTGGATCGGTACGCAAGGCGCTGGCATGGATCAGGTCAGCGGCGAACCCTTCTCTACCACAGGTTTGAAATTCCAAAACTTTGCAGACAGCGATGGCCTTCCAAACAACACGATCTATGGCATTGAGGAAAATGCGCAAGGAGACCTGTGGTTAAGCACTAACCGTGGCCTTGCTGAGTTCAAACTCGCCGACCATACCATCCGGAGTTTCCATCGAAATCACGGACTCCAGCGCGATGAGTTTAATTTCGGCGCGCATCACCGCGCGACTGACGGTACTTTGTACTTTGGTGGCTCTAACGGCTACAACCGGTTCCGTCCGGAGCAACTTGAAACTAATGAGCGAGCACCAGATATAGCGCTCACGCAGGTATTAAAGGGAAGCTCACCTATTCCAGATGCGCTGAGCACGCTCAAGAAAGTCGACCTGAGCTATCGCGATTCTTCGGTGACTTTTAGGTTTGCCGGCCTGGACTTCGCGTCACCCACAGACAATCGATATGCCTACCGGCTTGACGGTTTTGATACGGATTGGAAATTGACCGATGGGATCCATCAAGCCACTTATACCAATCTTAACGGCGGGCATTATCTCTTTCAGGTTCGCGCCGCGAACAGTGACGGCCATTGGAGCTCAACGCCCCTGCAGGTTGCTTTAACAGTACAGTCGCCACCTTGGGCAACCTGGTGGGCTCGCACACTGTATGTACTACTGCTCGTCGGTGGCACCTTTGCGATCTGGCGTTATCAGCAGAATCGAATCAAACGCGAAGCGGCCTATGCACAGCGTCTTAAAGGCGAAGTGGATGCGCGCACCGCCGAACTAGAGCAGCGCAATAAAGACCTAGCGGTTCTCAACGATCAGCTACTCACAAGCAGCGTCTCGGATTCTCTCACCGGACTGGGCAATCGTCGTCGTCTGCGTGACCGGATGGCCCAACTCTACCCTGCACAGAGCAATCGGGCACAAGACTTTGTGGTAGTTCCGGCCGTCCTAATGGTTATCGACCTCGACAACTTAAAACCTGTTAACGATCGTTTCGGACATGAAGCCGGTGATGCCTTGCTGGTTCAGGTCTCCGACGCTCTCAAACAAATTATCCGCGGCACCGACTTAATCGTACGTTGGGGCGGTGACGAGTTTGTCGCTCTTTGCGAGGGCGCCGACCTTAAGATGGCAACCATTCTTGCCGAACGTGTGCGCTCAGCAATCGCTAAGCAGATTTTCCGCGTTGGAAATGGACAAGTCGTGCGAGCTAGCTGCTCTATCGGCTTTGCGCCGTTACCCTTTATCCCCAATGATCCCAATCGAGTTGATTGGGAGCAGTCGCTTGCTCTTGCTGACGCCGCGCTTTACGTGGCGAAGCGCGAGCGCAACACGTGGGTAGGTGTGGGCGGCACTCACAAGACCGGCTCCGTCTCCATGCTTGCGCCTGCCATTGTCGACGATCTCGCCAAGCTAGAAAATGATGAACTCATTATTGTTGAGCGACGACCTTGGTCACCTAATGATACATCCGAGTTCATGCGTCCAAGCGCCAAGAAAAACATCACGACCGAATGAGACATCATATCTAGTTGCATGGCCGCGCTCCCTTGCGGCCAAATCTATGCAATCGGACGCTTGCTAACCCCGTCGGTGTTGCTATGCCGCGCTCGGCTCTTTACGGCATACTGATTTAGTATTTGAATGTTGGTCGCCCGGGTTGGATCACTCAATCCTTTCATCACTCTAAGGAGAGAACCTCATGTTTGATTTTGCAAAGCCGACACGCCTAGCTGCGGCGATGGTTGCGCTGTCAGCGTTAGCCTTCAGTATCTGCCCTTGTGTTTCAATAGCAGCCGATAAGGCGGTTGTTAACGAGAAGTTTGCGGATCTTGAACCAGGCATCAAGATGATGCGCGAAGAAGCCGGACAAGATCGCCGTCAGATCGTTAAGGCGAACATGCTGCTCACCGAGACTGAGGCGGCGAAATTCTGGCCGCTGTATGACTCCTACCGCGATGCACGCGCCAAGTTGGGCGATCGCAAGGTTCGCATGATTACGGATTTCGCTGCGAGCGAAAACTCTATGTCTCAGGACGAAGCGACCCGCCTGACCAAACAGTATTTTTCAATCGAGAAGGACAAAATCAAGGTCAAGGAAGCGTACGTCGCCAAAATGTCTAAGGTGCTGTCGGCACGGACCGTGGCCCGATTCTTTCAGATAGATCAGAAACTCGACGCCATCGTCGACGTCAATATTGCAGCAAACGTTCCGTTGATCCACTAATCATCGTGACGGCGCGGCCGTTTGGCCGCGCCGGCTTACCCGTGTTGAAAACTCGCAGCTCGGACCGATTTGCTGTCAAGGCTGAGAATACTGACGTTGCGGATAATTTAGCTTCATAAAAGTCAGGGCAAACGATTCATCGTTAAGGCTTCGAACCTCCGACCACCTGGTTCGTAGGCAAATGGTCATGCAAGCAATTTCGCGAGCTCGCCCTTGCCGGCAATCAAACTGACCGCCTGCTTATCAAAAGACACGAATGTCTCGCCACCGAGTTGCTGACCTTCAAAGGCAATCAAACCATCAGCGAAGTTCGCACCCGCACGGAGCACTTCTAGGCCCGATTCCACCGCGACGCGGTTAACCGTCACGTTAGCGGCCTGAACCAAAGCCTCCAGGGTTGTCGCGACTTCGGGCGCAGCAATTCCATACACTCGCCGCAAAACCCACACCAGTTCGCACAAGACCGGCAGCGGCACGGCTCTGCTATTCATGGTCACGCACAACCGCCCAAACGAGCACATTGGTGTCGACCGTGACCTTCACGGACTTGCTGACCAGCCGGCCGATGCAGCTTCGCTGATCTCCTCGAGATTTGCCGTTTTCCTCGTCTTACCTGCCAAACAACCGATGAAGTCTTCGATTGTTCCCGTGGGAACGGCGGCCCGAAGTGTGACCCTCCCGCCGGGCGACTTAACGACCTCGACCTGCTGCCCTGGCTCAATACCCAGATGCCGCAGCAAGTCTCATTTTAAAGGTCACTTGTCCTTTCGCTGTCACCGTCAAGGTAGACCTGATGACCCTTCTACAGCGATCATAAAAAGTAATGTAATTCAACATTACTTGCGACTTGGGACAAAAAGAAACGGTTCCGGGCGTGTGCAACCGGTGAGCGAACCTTCCCAGACTCGACGCCCGTCTGGCGAGCCGCTGAAAACGCTGTATGAAATGGCGCGCCCGGAAGGATTCGAACCTCCGACCACCTGGTTCGTAGCCAGGTACTCTATCCAGCTGAGCTACGGGCGCGTAGCAAAATCCTGTCTTTTCAAGACATTACCCGCTTGCAGAGCGGAGCCTGCGTGGCGCGGGCCGCAAAGTGTACACGGTTTGTGGCCTCTTGTGGCAAGCGTGTGACGGGTGAACTCTACTGCGACCAGCGTCAGACCCCACGATTCACCCGAATTGCGCACCACTGTGCCAGGCGGCAAAGCCCCCGGTGCGCCATCCGCCACACAGGGTTTTGAACACGCTGCCCCTACATCACCACCACAGTTCGGGGTATAACAAGAACTAGGCAATAGCGGCGGTTAAACTGGCTCGAACACCTTCTTTAATTGGGATTTATCTTTTCCCTTAAGTAAAGGAGTAACGGAGGATTCATGGCTCAAGCATATATTTTTGATCACGTACGCACGCCCCGCGGCCGTGGCCGCCCGGACGGCGCTTTGCATGAAGTACCTCCCGTTGAACTCGCCACACAGGTTCTAAAAAGCCTGCAGCAGCGCAATTCACTCAACACCCATCATGTCGACGAGGTCATTTTAGGCTGCGTCAGCCCAGTGGGAGAGCAAGGCGCCTGCATCGGCCGTGTCGCCGCGCTCAACGCAGGATTTGCTGAATCCGTCGCTGGTTACCAACTCAATCGTTTCTGTGCTTCAGGTCTGCAAGCGGTAAATTCCGCCGCAGCACAGATCATCGCGGGCCAAGCCGACATGGTCGTCGCCGGTGGCGTAGAGAGCATGTCACGCGTGGCCATGGGCTCAGACGGTGGAGCTTGGTACTCCGACCCTTCCGTAGCTTGGCGCGTTTACTTCGTGCCACAAGGAATCAGCGCCGACTTGATTGCTACCATCGACGGCTACAGCCGGATCGATCTGGATTCTTATTCGGTAGAAAGTCAACGACGCGCCAGCCAAGCGTGGAGCGAGGGTCGCTTTGCCCGCTCAGTGATCCCGGTGCATGACGTCGTCAATGATGTACTCCTAGATCGCGATGAACACATTCGCCCGGGCACGAGCATGGAAGATCTGGCCAAACTCAAACCTGCCTTTCAGCAACCGGGAGAGGAAGGCGGCTTTAGTTCGGTGGCCCTACTGCGCTATCCGCAACTCGAGGCGATCAGCTATCGGCACTCGGCCGGTAACTCCAGCGGCATTGTCGACGGTGCAGCAGGAGTGCTTTTAGGCTCAGCGGCGGCGGGAAAAAAACAAGGGCTCAAGCCCCGCGCGCGCATTGTCGCCGCGGCGTCCATCGGCAGCGAGCCGGCCATCATGCTGACAGGCCCTGCCTTAGCGGCTCGCAAGGTCCTCAAACAGGCGCGTATGGATTTTAAAGATATCGATCTTTTCGAGGTCAATGAGGCCTTTGCCTCGGTGGTACTACGCTTTATGGCAGACACCGGCGTGTCGCATGACAAGGTCAACGTCAACGGCGGCGCCATTGCGATGGGCCATCCACTGGGTGCCACCGGGGCCATGATTTTGGGCACGGCCTTAGATGAGCTAGAGCGCCGCAACCTATCCACCGGCTTGGTCACCCTGTGCGTAGGCGCAGGCATGGGCACCGCCGTTATCATCGAACGCGTCTGAGCGCCTGGGAGTCACTATGTACACCACCCTGACCTATAACGTTGATACCGACGGCATTGCAACGATCACCTTCAACGTTGCCGATAGACCGATGAATGTCCTAACTCCAGAACTGCTGGCAGAGTTCGCCAAAGCACTGGAGACGGCGGTGGCTGACAGCTCCGTCAAAGGAATCATCTTAACGTCCGGCAAAAGCAGTTTCATTGCCGGGGCAGACCTTAAAGATCTGGTCACCGCGTTTGATCGCGGCGTAACAGCCAGCGAGGGTGCCGCCTGGAGCCAGAGCCTGTCACGTCTTTTCCGACGCATCGAAACCTGCGGCAAACCCGTGGCAGCCGCCGTTAACGGATTGGCGCTAGGCGGCGGCTTGGAAATGGTTCTGGCATGCCATTATCGCGTCATGGCCGACGTGAAGGGCTGCGTGATCGGCTTACCAGAGGTTAAGGTTGGCTTGCTACCCGGCGCCGGTGGCACACAACGCATGCTTCGTATCATGGGTATCGCGCAAGCAGCTCGCACCATCACAGAAGGCTCTAACCTACTACCCGCAGATGCCCTCAAATTCGGTGTCGTTCACGCTATCGCGCCGGTCAATGAAGTCGTTGACCGCGCTCGAGCCTGGCTTCTAACCTCTCCCAACGCTGTGGCGCCCTGGGACGTCAAAGGCTTTAAGGTGCCTGGGGGAAGCACCATTACCAACCCTGGGGTGGCTCAAGCCCTAATGGTGGGGACCGCCCTGATTAGCAAGGCCACGATGCGCAACTATCCTGCACCACACGCTATTTTGTGTGCGATGTATGAAGGCGCGTCCCTGCCCATGGATAAGGCTCTGGCAGTGGAGTCCAAATATTTTGGCCAACTGCTAGCCAACCCAGTTGCCCGCAACCTCATCCGCAGCATGTTTATCAACAAGGGCCAGTTGGACAAACTCTCCCGCCGCCCAACGCTGCCTGCTAAACAAAAAATTGAGCGCCTGGGGGTATTAGGTGCCGGCATGATGGGCGCGGGCATCGCCCATGTATCGGCGATCGCTGGCATATCAGTGACGCTGATTGATGCCACGATTGAGCAAGCCCAAAAAGGCCGTCAGCATGCCCAATCCTTGCTGACTCGTGAGGTAGAGAAAGGCCGCCGCTCAACTGAGGAAGCGGCAACCGTACTTGCGCGAATCGAAGCTAGCACAGACTTTGCACGGCTTTCTGACTGCGACTTAGTTATTGAAGCTGTCTTTGAGGATCGCAACGTCAAGGCCGATGTGACCACCCGCGCCACCGCCGTCATGAAAAAAGGCAGCATTTTCGCTAGCAACACATCAACCTTACCGATCACCGGTCTGGCCGCATCGGCCGAGCATCCTACGGACTTCATTGGCATACACTTTTTTTCTCCGGTAGAAAAAATGCCGTTAGTGGAGGTAATTCTGGGCAAGCGCACGTCCGACACGGCGCTGGCGCGTGCGCTTGACTACGTGGGCCAACTGAAAAAGACACCGATTGTTGTCAAAGACAATCGCGGTTTTTACACGACCCGCGTTTTCTCGGCGTTTTGCCAAGAAGGTCAGGCTATGCTCGCCGAAGGCGTGGCCCCTGCACTCATCGAAAATGCAGCCCGCATGGCCGGCATGCCCGTAGGCCCCTTAGCGGTGAGTGATGAGGTCTCACTCGAACTGCAGTACAAAGCAACCCGTCAAGCCGAATTAGACCTAGGTGCTCGCTTCAAGGCACACCCCTCCTGGCCAGTCACCCGTCATTTTGTGCTGGATCTGAAGCGTTTGGGACGAAAGTCCGGCAGTGGCTTTTATGACTATCCCAATGACGGTCCCAAGCGACTATGGCCAGGCCTTGCACAGGAGTACCCTCTCGCGGCCAAACAACCGGACGTGTCAGAGGTACAGATGCGTCTGCTGCATATCCAGGCACTGGAGGCCGCACGCCTTTACGAGGAAGGCATTGTCACCACCGTAGCTGAGGCCGACTTGGGCTCCATTTTAGGGATCGGCTTTCCGGCATGGACGGGTGGAGCTCTGTCATACATCGACACCGTGGGCGTGGCCAAATTCGTCGCTGACTGCGAAAAACTCACGCGTCGTTTTGGGAAACGCTTTCAGCCCAGCAAGAAATTGCGTGAGCGCGCGCAAACCAATGAGACTTTTCACGTGCGCCCATCCGCACCAAAGATTAGCCCTCCCTCCGCCGCTTAAATCGCTGAAGGCCGCGCGTGAGACACCACATCTCCCGCGCGGCTTTTTTGCTTTTATCCCGACTCCACAAGGTGGCCCTGATGCATTGCCTAAAGAACACATTACGCTCGCTCCTGATGGTCATAAGCCTAGGCGCTTTGGGACTTACCGCGGGCTGCCAACAACACTCACCACCTCCAGTGGCCGCAAAGGCACCAGCGCAAGCCAACGCCGACGGGTGGTCGAATCTGGTAGACGAGTTTCTTGAGTCCTACTTCAAAGCACATCCGCACTTTGCGGCATCGGTAGGACGCCATGAGTACGACGGCCAGCTACCCGACTGGTCGCAGGCCGGCATTCAGGCCGAAGTGGATCGTCTCAAAGCTTTTCGCGACCGCGTTACCCAATACCCTGACAGTCGACTCAATGCCGATCAGCGTTTTGAACGCGAGTACCTGTTAACTCGGATTGATCGCGATATTTTCTGGCGTGACATTGCCAAGGCGCCGTTCAAAAATCCGGAGTTTTATTTAGGAATGGGCGATGGGGGCGACTCCTTGGATCCCAGCACTTATGTAGTTCGCCCGTATGGAACCTTAGAACAGCGGGCGCGAGCCTTTATTCATTATGCGCAATCCGTCGCGGCAACTGCTCCGGAAATTCGCAAAAACTTAATCACTCCCATGCCCGCAACCTACATCAAGCTCGGTGTCGCAGGATTTTCAGGCCTAGCGGAGTTTTATCGCCATGACGTGCCTTTGGCTTTTTCTGAATTAAAGGATCCGGCGTTAACCAAAGAGTTAAACGCCGCCATTGAACCAGCCGCTAAAGCCCTCGATGCACTCGCCGAGTGGCTGAAGAGCGAAAGTGCACACGCTACAGGTCCTGAGGCCCTAGGGGCTGATCGGTTTGCGCAAATGCTAAAGATGACCGAACGAGTCGACATGCCGTTAGCTGATCTTGAAGCCGCAGGCCGTAATGACTTAGTGCGCAATCAAGCAGCGTTAAAATCTGCCTGTTCTGATTATATGCCCGGCGCCTCGATCAACCAGTGCGTTGCCAAAGTGGCCTCGCATAAACCTGAGGGTGGCGCCGTCGCCGCTGCTCGTAGGCAACTGGTTTCGCTACGTCAGTTTGTGATCGATAAACAGATTGTCAGCATACCGGGACCCGAGTTGGCACAAGTTCAAGAGTCGCCCCCATTCAATCGCCAGAATGCGGCCTACATCGATACCCCGGGCCCTTATGAGAAAGAACTTCCATCCGTTTATTACATAGCTCCGCCCGATCCCTCGTGGAGTCCAGCGGAGCAAGCCGATTACATCCCCGGCACCTCCAGCCTATTATTCACATCAGTCCATGAAGTTTGGCCGGGGCACTTTCTGCAGTTTATGTGGGCGAATCGCGTGCATTCGAAACTAGCCAGTCTTTTTGTAGGCTATGCCTTCGCTGAAGGCTGGGCTCATTACAGCGAAGAAATGATGTGGGAAAAAGGATTAGGCGGTGATTCGGAAACCCACATTGGCCAACTGCTCAACGCACTACTGCGCGATGCGCGCTTGCTCTCCTCCATCGGAATGCACACCCACGGCATGAGTGTCGCGCAGTCAGAAGAACTATTTCGCTCTCAGGCTTACCAAGACGTTGGCACGGCACGCCAGCAGGCCGCGCGTGGAACGTACGATCCGGGTTATCTCAATTACACCCTTGGCAAGCTCATGATTCGTAAGTTGCGTAACGATTACTGTGCCAGCCGGGGCGGTGAGGCGTGCTGGAAAGATTTCCATGACCACTTCTTAAGCTACGGCGGACCACCCATTCCATTGGTGCGCCAAGCGATGCTACCCGGTGATCACTCGCCTGTTTTATAAGTCGGCCAGGGAATTAAAGTCATGCCCATTCGACACGACAGAGCCTCACGCAAGCTATGGACCACACTAGCCCTTATCGGAGGTCTTGCCGTTTTTGCCACGACAGCACAAGCCGTCGAAGCCGGCCCTGACGCCACCGGGCCTGGCTATGAGTATTATCGGGTGGGCAACGTGGATGCCCCAACACCAAAACCCGTGGCGCCGGGTTTTGCCTTGCTGGGCGGTGGCGATTGGCCGGTAGCACTTTTTAAGCGCTTTGTTCAGCAAGCCGGCGGTGGTCATATCGTTGTCTTACGCGCCCGCGGTGGGCGAGAACTTCAGGATGAAATCTACCAGGACGTCGGCGGCGTGCAGTCCGTGGAGACTCTCGTCATCCATGATGAAGAGGCCGCCGAAGACCCGAAGCTGCTTTCGATCATTGCTCATGCTGATGGCATCTTTTTTGGCGGTGGTGATCAAAGCAACTACGTGCGTTTGTGGAAGGGCACCTCGCTAAATCGCGCCCTAGACGCGCACGTCACCGCCGGTAAGCCCCTGGGGGGCACGAGCGCCGGTTTGGCCATTCTGGGCGGCTATGTCTATGGCTGCTTAGACACCGTCAGCCTGACTTCCGATGAGGCGCTTAAAAATCCAACCGGCGGTGGCGTCACGCTGGTACGTGATTTTCTGCACCTGCCCTACTTATCGAAGGTGATTACCGATAGCCATTTTGCGATTCGCCATCGGTTGGGCCGCTTAGTTACTTGGGTGGGACGCCTGACCCAAGAAGAAAATGACGTAACGATCACCGGTCTTGGCATTGATGAGGGTACCGGACTGTGGATGGACAGCGCGGGCATTGGGACGTTTTATAATGAAGGCCAGGGTTACGCGTGGCTAGTGCGGCCTATGAAAAAGCCGGCCACGATCGTTGCCGGTAAGCCGCTAACCTATAGCGCCTTTCAAGTTGTCGGTATCGATCCGCGATCGTCGCTGGATTTAAAAACTTTCAAGGTCATTCGTCCCGCGTTCCAGCAAACCGTTGCGGTAAACCGGGGAGCTATGACGAGTAACCCTGAACACTAACGATTGCCTACGGTGTCCAACTCCAGTCGCGAGCACTCGCACGGCACCCGCCGTGCGCAGCACCGAGCCAAGCACGACCATGAACGACCCGACCGCTGGCAGCACCGGTGGCACTACCGTGGTTGAGAGCGCGAACCCCGTTGACCCAGACGTCGAACACACCGGTTGATAACTGATGCGGACTGGCAAAGGTCGCATGGTCCTGAATAGTGGCAGGATCAAACACGACCACGTCCGCGTAGTAGCCAACCTTAAGCAGCCCGCGATCGGTAAGCGACAGGTTAGACGCCGGCAATCCGGCCAACTGATGAATCGCCGCCTGTAACGTCAGTGCGTGCTCATCGCGTACGTACTTAGCCAGTACTCGCGCAAAATTTCCGTACGCCCGGGGATGCTCGTTGCTCTCTAAAAACACGCCCTCCGGTGCTGGTGCCGCTGCATCCGAGCCAAAACTGACCCACGGTAGTTGCACCTGCCGGCGCACGTTGTCCTCTGACATAAGAAAATAAGCCACGCCGACTCGGGTACCGTCTTCAATAACTAAGTCGATCGCGGCATCCTCAGGACTCTGACCACGTTCGCTAGCCACCTGCGCTAAGGTCTTTCCGATGTAGTGACGTAACGCGGGGTTCTTAAACTCAAGCAATAAAGTCCCGCTTGCGCCAGCCCGCAGATAGAGATTCTCCCAAGTAGGATGAGGATCGCGCATTTGAGCAATGACTTGCGCGCGGGTTGCCGGCTCGCGCAGATGCTCAATCCACTTCTCCAGGCCCCCATCCTGAACCCACGGCGGCATCGCGGCGTCCAGACCGGTAGCACCTGCCGTGTAGGTGTACATATCCGCGCTGATGCGTGTGCCCGCCGCGCGCGCCGATTCAATTTGGTGAATCACCGCGTCTAACTTGGGCCAGTTGGATTCACCGGCTATCTTCAAATGATAGATTTCCGCCGGTGCGCCGGAGTACTGGGCGATTTTAATGGTCTCATCAACTGCCTCAGCAATACGGTCACCCTCTGAGCGCATGTGTGCAATATAAATGCCGCCGCATTGGGCAGACTCCTCGGCCAATGCCATCAACTCCGGCGTTTTGGCATACCCTGCCGGACTGTAGATCAGTGCGGTGGTGACACCCAACGCACCCTCCTCCATGGCCGTGTGCACCAAAGCCCGCATCGACTGCAACTGCTGCTCGCTAGGGGCAACGTCCGCCTCTCCTAGTACATGAGTACGCACGGTTCCAGCGCCCACAAACGAGGCAATGTTAGGGGTGATGCCGCGCTGCACCACGTGATTGAGGTATTCGCCCAGAGTAGTCCAGCTTAGGTCATAGTGAATCAATGACTGGCGAGCCAAGGCCAACTCTTTCATGGCCGGACTTAAAGGACCCATTGAGTCTTCGCCTAAAACCTCCAACGTCACACCCTGAGTAAGATCGCTTAATGCGCGACCATCTACCAGTAAGGATTCCTCGGGATGAGCCAGCATATTGATAAAGCCTGGGCTGATCGCCTTGCCGCGCGCGGAAATCTCCACTGGCGCATGACCCGGCGCATGTCGACCGACATAGCTAATACGATCCTGCGAAATAGCCACATCGCCACGAAAGGGCTGGGCTCCGGTCCCGTCGTAAATCATGCCTTGCCGAATAATCACATCGGGCGCGGGTAGTGCTGAGTGCGCCACCGATACCGCAGCGTCTAAAGCCACCAGACCCAGTAACAGACTCGACATGGCTGGCAGACCACCCCAAACCCGAAATCGCTGACGCATGGTTTACCCCTTCATGGACCCCAGGCTCTATTAAACGACACATCGCCGTGGCAAGCGAGATCAGTATTAAAAGTTCGAATGAGTTCGGCGACCTGAATATTTTGCGCTGCAAAATTTTCGGCGCTAGCGGTATCACAAAAAAACAGGCAAACCTGTGCCATATTGCTAAACAGCAAGAGTCGACACAGGGCACGTTTATGCAACGTCGAGAGTTATTGAGTTTAGGCCTTAAGGTTGGTGCACTGGCGAGCGTGTCACCTTTCCTGCTGCAGGACGCTCGCGCGGCTAACAGCGTCCGTTATAACAACGCCTTCGATTGTCTGGATGCCTTTGTTACTCGCTATCTTAAAGAATGGAATGCACCGGGGCTCACTCTGTCGCTGGCCGATGAGACCGGTGTGCAGCGCGTGTGTGCCTACGGACGCAACGATCTGGAGCGGCAATTAAACCTAAATTCCAATGAGCTGTTTCATATTGGCTCGATCACCAAATCCTTCCTAGGCTTATGCCTTGTGCAACTTCAAGAAGAAGGAAAGCTCGACCTGCATCAGCCGATTCATGGCTATCTGCCGTGGTTACGCTTCGATTCACGCGAGCGCCCGATCACCGCGCATGATCTGTTAACACACTCGGCCGCTTTACCGGACGGCGCACTTTTTCCTGCCAATCCTGCGCTACGACATCAGGCCACAGCCGCCCCGGGTACCTATTTTCACTACTGCAATATGGGTTATCAGGCCCTGGGACATTTATTAGAAAAGATCGATGGCAAGCCGCTACGGCAGAGCTTTAGCGAACGCATTCTGATTCCGTTAGGCATGAAGCAAACACAACCGGTCATCACGTTGGAGGCCTTTGACCGGATCGCGGTGAGCTACCAGCAAACCTACAATGATCGTCCTTACCCACGGCAGGGGTCTTTAAGCCGAAGCGTCCCAATCATCATGAGAGACGCTTCCGGTTGTATAGCCTCCACGGCGGAGGATATGGCTCTTTACGTCACGATGCTTATCAATCGCGGAAAAACACCGCAGGGACGGTTGGTATCGGAGGCGGGTTTCGCGGAATTTTCAAAACCACATATGCCAGCTGATGAATTCGGGGCCGATGCCGCTTACGGATACGGAATCGCGGTTGATCGTATAGACGGCCACCCGCGCCTACGTCATACCGGTGGCATGGTCTCTTTTGCATCGGCAATGGAAATTGATCAGGAAAACAAAGTCGGCGTATTTGCTTCGATTAATGCGATGCAGGGCTACAGACCTCGAGCCGTGGCGGAATTCGCCTTAAGACTGATGCGAGCCTGCCGCACATCCACGAGCCTACCGGCGTTACCGCCGTCTAGGCCACCGACTGAAATCATCGACGCCGCCGCATACACAGGCACCTACACCACCGGTGACGACAAGCAAATTACGCTTGAAGGCAGTGCACAACGCCTATGGGTTTTACATCGCGGTGAGCGAGTTGCTGTGGAAGCGACAGAAGGTTCTGAGACCTTCACGGTGCTGCATGCTGACTATGCCTGTTTTGTGCTGCGCATTACCCGTGATGAGACGCGCACTATTACTGGCGTTGCCTGGGGGCCTGAGTGGTTTGCGCACCCCAGCTACACCGGTGAACGAAACTTCAAGACGCCCGGGGCGTGGGCTCAGTTAACCGGCCATTATCGCAATGAGGACCCATGGATCGGCAGCCAGCGCATAGTCAGCTGTCAGGGACGATTGTGGTTAAACGGTTTAGTCCCGCTAGAGTCGGATAATCATGGACGATTTTGGCTGCGTGATACTCCGGAAAGCCCGGAGTGGATTAGTTTCTCCGAGGAAGTTAACGGCAAAATGCAGAGATTGTGTTTATCGGGCGCAGACCTCACGCGGGTCGAATAACCTGTGTTGAGACTGACATCAACCTGAACTACACAGCACCCGGATGCAGCGAGGACTGATTACACCCTATGAGTAGCGAAACTCTGCACATTCAGGCAGCAGACGGGCACTGCGCAGCGTACCTGGCAACCCCAAGCACGCCGGGTACCTATCCCGCCGTCATTCTTTATATGGACGCACTGGGCTTTAGGCCGTGGTTGCAACAAATGGCTGATCGCTTAGCCTCTTCCGGGTACCGCGTTCTAGTACCCGATTTGCTGTACCGCTTGGGTCCTGCCCATGCGTCGACGGTCGCCGACATTCTTAAGCCTGAAAATCGACCGCTGCTCATGGAACGTGTTTCGTCTTTGACGCCTGAGCGTACGCTCGAAGATACCGCGTGCTTTTTAGCCCACCTAGATCAGCAACCCGCTCCGAAAAAGCACAGTAGTATCGGAGTGACCGGCTACTGCATGGGTGGCGCTATGGCCGTGCGAGCTGCAGCAGCCTTCCCTGACCGCATCGCGGCAGCCGCAAGCTTTCATGGAGGCCGCCTGGTAACAGAAGCTACCGACAGCCCACACCGGTTGCTCAGTCGCGTGCACGCTGAGCTTTATTTCGGCCATGCCGATCAGGATCCCAGCATGACCCCTGAGCAAATCAGGACTCTGGATGCGGCGCTGGTCTCCTCAGGAAGGCGTTATCAATCCGAAATCTATGCCGGCGCTCGACACGGCTTTGTGATGATCGACCATCCTGCCTATGACGCAAAAGCCGAAGCTCAACACTGGAACCGCCTGACTGCCCTGCTGTCTCGCACGTTAAACTAATTCCACTCGCATCACGCTCAGGATGAATCTATGCATCGTTTGTTCGTCTGTCTGCTGTTATTAAGCTGCCTGCCTAGCCCGACATTAGCCGCGGACAGTCTGGCTTTAGTAGCGAGTGATTTTTGGCAATGGCGTGCCCGCGAACAGCCGTTCACCAGCGATGATATCCCGCGCATCGAAAGACCTGATCACTTTGAGGTCGACTGGGCGCCGGCAAGCGTAATTAAGTACCGGCAGACGCTGAGCCAGTTTGAAACGCGCACACAGGCTCTGGAACCATCCGCTGACGCACCACTTTCGGAGAAGGTTGATTTTCGCCTCCTTAACTCAGCTTTAGCGCGCGTTCACTGGGAACTGGATATTAAACAGACGCACCGACGCGACCCTAATTTCTATGTAGACCAAAGTTTAGGCTCGGTTTTCGAACTGTTATTAGCACCGGCACCTTTTTCCGCAGAACGACAAGAAAGCGTCATTCAACGATTAAATCGCATTCCAAAAATTTTGCAGGATGCGCGATCAAATCTGACCGATCTGCGCACGCCGTTTATCCGCACAGCCGTTGATAGCCTTGCCAATGTTCAAAGCCGCCTTTCGCAAAGCACTAATTCACTACAGGCGTTTTTTTCAAAAGACAGACAGGCGCGGCTGAGTGCCGCTGCGCATTCAGCCGGAGAG
>CAIKMS010000029.1 GCA_903828595.1 uncultured Pseudomonadota bacterium
ACTCGCTGTCAAAACGCAGCTGATGTCCTGACTTGGGAAAATCCAAGTTATCCAGGGTGTCAGCGACGTAGCGAGCGGTAAGGCCGGTATAACGAGTTTGGGCATTGTTGAGAATCAATAAGGGTAGGCCGCTATAAAAATTAGCTTTAGCGGCATCGGCTTTGATCCCCAGGGTCATTTCGCCCCAATTGCCAAAGTTGCGGCCAATGCCGGCCGCCGCGCCGTAATTACTCAAGCGATAGATCGCGACGGGGAATTCACCCACGTAGAGATTGCGCTGGGCGTTGGACACGTTGCCAAGACCCTGAACAAACCAGTTTCGAGCCGGATCCAGCGGTTGGCGCAGCTCGCTGGCTAACGAGTTTACCCGGCCAATGCTGATATGGTTGCGCCACTCTAAATCTTTGTCCGTTAGCCAAGTCGCCCGGTGATCAATGAAGACCGTGAAATCACTGCCACCACCCAGATCAGCGCCCAGCGTCATTCCCAGACGTAGGTAGTTAGGGCCCCAGGATTTTTCTACGGGCGTGAGTACTAATTCAAAGCCCTGATCGCTGGGTTCGGCACGCGAGTCGATCCTCTCGAAATCATCGGTCGCCAGTAGCTGGTTGATCAGTTGATCCGTGCCGCCTTGGGTGTCGGTTGCATTAAAAATCGCCTGGACTGATTGGGGATTGACGTATTTCAGCTGGCTGGTATCGATAACCACGCGGGCGTATCGCGTCGGTTCCGGCGGTTGATCATGGTGTCGCTCCCACGCGGCATACGCCTCTTCAGACACGCTCAACGCTTTTAATTGACTCGCAACGGCGTTCGCGGCCGTTTGGCCACGCTCAATTGCCGGCAGAGAATGGGCAAAATCCGCTGAATCAATATCGGCCACATCCGGTCTGATCAGGATGTCGCCGTCTTTGAGGTTCGATAAGGACAGGGCCGAGTTTTGTGCCATCAGAATGCTGATGGTTTGCAGTCCAACGCTGAGCACCGAGTTGATTTGAGATCGCTTTAAAAAGCCATCGCCCAGGTCAACCGCGATAATCACATCGGGCTTGAATGAGCGCGCCAGATCAATGGGCAAATTGCGGACTAAGCCACCGTCCACCAATAACTGACCGTGATACTCCACCGGAGCAAAAGCCCCCGGCACGGACATACTGGCTCTAATGGCCATGGCAAGGTCACCATGACTTAAAAGCGCAATCTGGCCGGTTTCAAAATCGGTCGCCACCGCCCTGAACGGTATGGCTAACTCATCAAAATTTAATTCCTTGCCGGGTCGTACCAACGATTGCAGAAACGGTTGTAACTGCTGGCCGGCTAACACGCCGCGCGGCAGCAGCACGCTGCTGCCCTTTACGCCGACTTCAGCGGTGCCGGCATGCGAACGCTCCAGCGACTTGGTATACGTGGAACGTTCAGCTCTATCGGGTTGATCCGAGAGCAGCCGATCCCAGTCGGCCTTGCTGACGATGCTTTCGATCTGCTGCGGATCATTACCTGAGGCATACGCCGCACCGACGATGGAGCCCATGCTGGTGCCGACTATGCAATCAATCGGTACGCGTAATTCATGTAAAACTTTGATCACACCCACGTGCGCGATGCCCTTCGCACCGCCACCGGCCAGGACCAGACACACTTTAGGGCGGCCCAGAGGGGGAGTCACCGATTCAGCCTGCACCGACAGGCAACATGACAAAAACGCGACTAGCAGGCAACCAAGCCGCAGCCATGGCATCGATCGGCGCACCGAATCGGCGCGACCGGTATACGGACGGCGGGTTTGGCTGATCATGCTATCGGTGCTCCGGCTAATACGTAGGTTGTGATCATAACGATTCTAGGCGACTGGCTTAAGGGTGAATAGGCAGTGGTGTAGCGGTCAATACAGGCTCAGGCTCAGGCTTAAGCTCAGGCAAGGCCGCTAAATCTACCGTAGCCCAGCCTAGTGCCTGGATGACATCGGCAAAATCCGCACTCAACGGGGCTTTTAGATCGACGCGCAGACCCGTGGCGGGGCTCATCAGCTGCAGTCGAGTTGCCGCCAGCAGCAGCCGATGACTGCCAAACCGTTCGCGAAACAGCCGATTATGCCGGCCACTGCCGTAGGTGGTGTCACCAATCAGCGGGTGATCTAATTTTCGCATGTGCCGTCGTAATTGATGCCGACGCCCCGTCAACGGTTCTAGGACCACTAAGGCGTAGCGGGTGGTTGGATAGCGATCAACGCAAATCGGTAGCTCAGCGCAGGCTAAGCGGCGATAGACGGTACGCGCGGTTTGCTCGCTGCCTTCATGGGCGGGGTCGTCGCCTGCTTCAATGATGCGCTTTAACGGCTCGTTGATCTCGCCCGACTCATCAGGCCAGCCACGCACGATGGCGAGGTACGTTTTTCGTACCTCGCGCAAGGCGAAGGCGCGGGTGAGTTCAGCGTGAGCGATACGGTGGCGGGCAAAAATTAAAATGCCGGAAGTACCCCGGTCTAGACGGTGAACCGGGTAAAGGTGGGCGCCCCCCAACTGGCGTCGTACTATTTGCAGAGCCCACTGCTCGGCATGGCGATCAAGCTGCGTGCGATGAACGAGTAAGCCCGAGGGTTTGTGTACAGCAACCAAGGCCTCGTCCTGATACAAGACGTCTAAGCTTTCCCACACCATGGCACCCGCATCGGACTGGTCTGCAGTCTTATGAGGATCGCAAGGTGCTAAAGGATGATCAGGGGTAGGACTCATAGATAGCATTATGTACTAGACTAACCCCGCAGCCATCTCACGGATGCTTAGCAACCCCGAAGCACGCAAAGACTGGTAAATTAGCGGTAAAGTTCAGGGCGACGCTCGCCACCTATCGACAGACACTTTTTGTATAGCCTACGGCTAGACACGCGGAGGATACGTCATTAACAACGATGAACATCGTGCGCTTTTGCTAGAGGCCATGCGTGAGTTATTGCGCAGCGGGGGTGAAGACCCGGATCGAGAGGGCCTTTTAGAGACACCTGATCGTTTTCTGCGGGCGTGGGCGGAGTGGACCTCCGGCTATGCCGAGAGCCCGAATGAGATTCTCAAAACCTTTGACGATGGTGCTAACGCGTATGACGAGATGGTGCTCGTGCGTGATATCCCCGTCTACTCGCTGTGTGAGCATCACCTGGCGCCATTTTTTGGCGTAGCGCACGTGGGCTATCTGCCGCGCGGGCGCATCGTTGGGTTGTCTAAATTAAATCGATTGGTAGGCGCGTACGCACGCCGTCTGCAGGTACAGGAACGGTTAACCACGCAAGTGGCTGACACGTTATTTGATGCCTTAAATCCTTACGGCGTTGCGGTCATGATCGAGTGCCGGCACATGTGCATGGAGTCACGCGGTGTGCGTCAGCCGGGGGCATCGACCATCACCTCGGCCATGCGCGGAACCTTAAAGACCGATGCCAAGAGTCGTTCTGAATTCTTAAACTTTGTGTCCAGACGCTAGTAAGACACGGGTCAGACTCTGGCCTGAGAGCACCAAAGGATTTCTAAAAACGAACAGGGACGGGTAAAACCCGTCCCTGTTTTTTTCCCTTAAGGCTGGCGTTTTAGTGCTTGGTGCGACTAATAAAGTCTGCCACCTTGTCATGCAGCGACTTTAAGACCGATTCTTTGGCATAAAGCATATGACCGGCTTCGTACAGGTCGGTCTCTACGTGCGACTGAAGCTCGCTGGGCACTGGCAAGTGATTCATTTCATACACGCCCTCAAAGAACGGTGTAGCCAGATCGTAATAGCCCGTATTAAGCATGACCCGCAGGTTCGGGTTGTACTTCATCGCAGCCGCCAAATCCGGCAGTAAGTTCGGTGCCATGGTCAGGTCTCCACCGGTCTCCATGCCGGGCGGGGAGTGTGACCAGTTCCAGGTGTGCGTGTCGGCAAAGAGTTTAAAGCTGCGACCGTTACCGTACTTCAGCTCGTCTCTTGCATAGGTGTTAAAGGCGCTGACGTACGCGGAGGAGATCGATGCTGACTGTGGATCGTATTCGGATTCCTTGGACATCGGGTCCATGGCCGCACCGGTGAAGCGCGAGTCCAGGCGACCCACGGTGGTGCCCGAATCACGCAGCAACTCCTGCTCAAACATACCCGGGCCCACTCGCAGGTTGGCTTTCTCAATGTAGGCCACTGAAAGACCCGTCAACGCGTGCAGCTTGGTCGCCACGTTATGGCGCTGCTCCGCTTTCAGGGTGTTACCGGCCAGCAGTGCGGTTGCGTAGTCACCTAAGGCAAATTGCTCGGCATCGGCGACTACGGCTTCTACCGGGCGAGTGTCGTCTAAGCGATGATGAAACCAAGCGGTCGCCGCATAGGTGGGCAATACCAGCTGATACCCCAGATCGTTGCCTGGGTTGTACAGCGGATAATCCGGCAGCGCATCAAAGCTTAAGACCTGCGAAATCAGAATCACACCGTTCAAACTAATGGAACGCTGCGTCTCTAATATGCCGGCCACTGCCGCTGAGCGTGTGGTTCCGTAGGATTCACCTAACAGATACTTTGGCGAATTCCAGCGCGAGTATTTGCCTAAAAATTGGCTGATGAACTCGGCGAACGCGTGCGCGTCGGCATCCACACCAAAGAAGGCTTTCTCACGGTCCTTGCCACCAATGCGACTGAAGCCAGCGCCTGGCGCATCAATGAAAACCAGATCGCTGGCATCTAGCAGGCTTGAGTCGTTATTGATCAGCGAGTAGGGTGCGGGCTTGGTGTGTTCGTGGTCTGCTGTGACCACGCGCTTAGGACCAAACGCTCCCATGTGTAGCCAGACGGTAGCTGAACCCGGACCGCCGTTATAAATGAAGGTCACCGGGCGCTGGGCTGCACTCTCGCCTTTCTTAAAATAAGCCACATAGAACATGCTGGCCTGCGCTGGCACCGACTTGTCTTCGGGATCTTTATTGAACGCAACGTCATCCCAGCCTTTGCCATGGACAACCAGCGTGCCGGCGACGGTGTCGTAGTCTAAGCGCTTGCCGTTGACCGTGGCATTGCCTGAACTTTTGACTTCTTCAGCTACAAAGGTGGTGGGTGTGCTGACACTTTTAGTCTCGGCACTGTCACTGGCAGCGGGCGTTGCCGGTGCTGCAATCGCGACGCTAACGCTCAGACTCAATACCCCTAAAATGAGGTGTCGGGACAGAATGGTCATAAGTATTTCAGCTCCTCGATGTGGATCAATTCGTTACTCAAGATAAAGTCATGCGTTGGTGCAACGGTGTATCACCGGTGCCCATCCAGTGCCTCGTCGGCCTGTGTCCAGCCAGCCGGTGCCTAGTCAGCGTAGGCACGCAGGGTGTAGGCATAAATGCGGTTACGTACGTGCGGTTCAGCCCGCGGCAACGACTGAAACTCCGCGCCCTCGCACAGTAGCTGCCAACTGCCGTCTTGCGTCAGGCTGTCGATCACCTCATTAAATCCCGGTGCAGGATCATCCGTACGCAGCGAGAAGATGGCCAGCCCGCCGGGTCGGGTTACCCGTAGCAGTTCAGCCAAAGATTCAGGCGGTGCATGACGCGGTGTGAAAGCACCAGAGACCATGAAGGCATCAAACAGGCCCGTGGCGTAGGGTAGCTCTTCACCTAATGCTGCCTGCAGCAGGCTGGCATAGACCTTTTTGCGCTTAGCAACGGCGATCATTCCGGCGGAAAGATCAACGCCATGCAGGTCCGTAAAACCCAGCCGGTGCAGGGCATCACCCACTAAGCCGGTGCCGCAGGCGGCGTCTAATATTTTTGCCGTTCGTGGTAACAACCATCCGCCGATACCACCCATGATCTCTGGCATTCGCCAATCATGTTCTTCAATTAAGGCCGCGTCATAGCTCTCCGCCACACGATCGTACTCGGCCGTAAGCTCAGCAGCGCTTTTAGCCGCATAGAGCCGTTCTACATCGAAGTTTTGCGTCATGGGCTGAACCTTAAGCCGCGGTAAGGGGAGCATGGTACCGCGGCAGGATCGCGCGGGGAATTTTGATTAAAAATGCTGCGTCGCCGTAATTAGACGGTGGGTTAACCGCGCGCGTTTTCACCGGTAGAAAGCAAAGACCGTCAGTTTTCCCGTGCTAACAGCGCGATGTCATGGGCGATTTGACGTGGTTTGGACTCTAAGGTCGCCACGAGCCTAAGCCGGCCCGTCTTATCCAGCAGATAGGTATTGGTGTCGTGGGAAATGACATAGTCCGAACCCGCAGGCACCCGAGCGTAGGTGACCCCAAATTCGCCGGCGGCCTGGTCGAGTTGCTGGCTGGTACCGGTCAGGCCGATAAAGGAAGAATGGAAATGGCGTGTGTAGCTCAGGAGTTTATCCGCTGAGTCATGCTCCGGATCAAGGCTGATGAAGAGCACTTGTACGGGCGTTGAGCGCGGCAGCGATTTAATCGCCAGCGCTAAGGTTAACAGCTCACTCGGGCACGGGCCGGGGCAACGGGTGTAACCAAAAAAAATGACCACGACTTTGCCCTGGTAGTCGTTAAGCGTGTGCGGATGTCCCAGGCTATCGGTGAGGGCAAAAGACGGGTTCACCGCCGGGCCGGGCCAATCGGTAAGCTCAAAAGGCGATGCGGCTGCAACGGTACCGACCCAGCCCAACGACATCACCATGGCTGTTACCAGAGTCCACACCAAACCCCGGATCCCTGCAACGATGCGCACTATCGCCAGGGCGATGCCTTTGCGGTGGAAATTATCCCAGTAAGTATTTGCCTTCATCACGGGCAGGTTGCTTCCAGCGGCTGTAGTGAGGTGACGTTTAAAGTCGCGCTCGACGAGGCGTTAATCCGCATACCTTTAACAGCGACGCGATGGCCTAGATGATCTTCGGGATGGAACCAACGCGTACCCAGCAGATTAAAACGGTTTTGTCCGTTTTCTAACGCCGCTGCTTGCTTAAGTTCTACCTGCGAGGTGGCTTGAGTAGGCGTGGGTTGACCGGCGTTGGCTTTAATCAACGACCAGTGTCCCTGGGAGCTCTCGCTCAAACAGCCGACGGTTTCAATTAATGGCAACGGCTGGGTGACCGGCAACGCCTTGTCAGCGGGGCGGCTGAGGTTAAGCCTTTTGGCGTCTTCGTTGTCGATGGAGTACTGAATTAACGGGCTGAACATCTCATCCCAGCTTTGATTTTGTTGCCGGAAGTAGGCTTCCTTATCCGGTCCGCAGCGAGTCTTTTGCTCGCCCTGGGCCATTTCTTTGAGATGCAGGTTAGCATCGGAGTTGTCGTAATGGGCGGTGACTACCAGCGTACTTCCGGCAGGAAGACGACGTGGGGTTTCGAGTTGATATTCTAATTGCCAGTGGAAGTCATAGCGAGGCACCGTGAGTAAGGTTTCTTCACGACCGTCCGGATAGACGACTTGATAGGTGAAATCCTTGGCTCTGATGTGGCCGTGAGGTTGTAGCGAAAATAGTGTCACCGGTTGACTGTAAGCGGTGATGCCAATTAACTCGTAATCAGCGACGTACGGAGCAATCGGTGGTATCGCAAAAGCCGTACCTTCTGCTTTGGTACCCGCATCATCCAGCAGCAACGGCCTGTTATTGGCAATGATGGCCTGACCTGGCGCGGGTACTCGATAGAGTTGATGTAAGGGTGGCTCTGCACGAAACCAAAACGCTAACTGTGAGCGATCTTTCTCCACCTGGCCGGTGGTGGTGTAGTGGATATTGAAATTGATGTAGTGATTGCGGCCTGCCTTTAACAACTTGCCGCTGTCGCGGTGGTAGCGCTCCAGTGTGGTACCCGGTGTGTAGACACCTAACATGTCGTAGGAGTCTGGGTTGGTGGGATCTGGAAGGGCGGGTTTGAGCTTCAGTAAAGCACCATCTGCCATGCCGGTTTGGCGCGACAGTGCCTCCAGTGCGTTGATATCCGAGTCGCTTAGGTCTGCGCCTAAACGAACCTCCGCAATGCCCATGTGGTGAACCAACAGGTTATTGCTGGGTCTGGCCTGCATGGCCTCAATCCAGCGGTCCTGCGGCAAAGTGACTTTGACGCGCCTTACGATATACGGAATCTCGCCCTGGGCGTTGAGGGTGAACTGCGGCAGCGAGACGATGGCATCCGGCTCCCGGCCGCCGGGATACGCCCAGTCAGCGTTGCTGACCGGCTCTGCCACTTGCTCAGGCTTAGGGCCTGCCGGTGCGCCTTGGTCGATCCAACTGACGATATCGGCGATGTCCTTTTCAGATAAGCGAGCATCGTTGCTAAACCGCGCGCTGTGCGTTGCGTCGGCCGGCCACGGTGGCATTTGACGCGTTGATACCTGTGTTTTGATCGAGGCAAGCCAGCGCTGAGTGGATTCGTAAGTAGTCAGTGCGCTGTCAGCGGCAATGCCGGCTGGCTGATGGCAGGTGTTGCAATGGGCCTTAAAAATCGGCGCGATGTTCTGGTAATAGCTCAGTGCGGCAGTCGCTGAGCGCACGCAAGACGGTGCAAGCAGCAGGCTACACACCGGCAGAACCCCAAGGGCTTTTCGAAGTGGCATCATCATTAAGGTTCTTAGGTTATGCACAACACTCGTGAAGTCAGGGTGGACTAAAAACCACCCGTCGTGGTCTTTGCTGCTCATTGTAGCGCTGAACGCGGTAACCGCCCCTGGACTAACGCTCAGTTTGCTGCGTTGCGCCAGCTTGTTGGGACTGCCCTTGTCACGATAGAGCGATTAAACTTTGGCGGGAGCGGTTAGGCCATCTCTCGGGCTAGCTGGGTGGTTTGTCTTTAAGGAGTTGCTGTTATGAAGCCGATGTATTTAATGCTCTGTGGCTTTTTGCTGGTAGCCGGCGCGCAAGCCGCTGACGAACCGGTTGCCAAGCCGCTGGTGACCACTCACCCGGTTAAGGTGACCCGCGCCCAAGCGGCCGGTCCGATTTTTCAATCGCCTACGGCCGTGAAAGAAAATGGCGGTGATGGCCCGACTACCGACGTACTCATGCTGCGTTCTAAGGACGGCAAGCTCGAGGCGGGTTTATACGATGCCGGGCCGTCAGAGCAGGATATTGATTCGTACCCTGAAGATGAGTTTATGTTTTTTCTCGCCGGTGGGGTGACGCTGACCTCAGCCGATGGAAAGAAGCTGGAGGCTCGTGCCGGAGAGGGTGTGGCGATGCCTAAGGGTTGGAAAGGTCACTGGTCAACGACCGGGTATAAAAAGTATTACGTGACCTACAATACCGCCAAGAAATAACACGATCTTAAATAAACAGTGGCCATTAAACGCTGGCCGTTAAACGCTAATGATCAGCTCTAGCCTGCGCGCGCTCAGGGTGATGCTGGGCTTGTGGGTGTATGGGCACTCACAAGCCGCCCCAGTCCCTGCGGACTGGGTCTTAGTCAACGGTAAGATTTACACGACAGATGCCGCGCGCAGTTGGGTTTCCGCGCTGGCCAGTTGTTTATTCAGGCCGATCGATTAAAGAGGCGGGTCACCCGCCTTGATCACGAGGGTTTTCAGGTACCCATGCACGCCCAGGGGGATGGTGCGGTTCGTGCCGGTTTAGATGCGATAGCCGCCGCGCGTCAAGCCAACGGGTTTTTGGATAACCGGCACACCATCGCTCATTTGTGTTTGATCGATCCGGGCGACTGGCCGCGCTTTCGGCAATTAGGCGTCATGGCGTACATGACACCTCTATGGAGTTTGGGCGATGCTTGGCAGACGGTGTTTGCGGCACGCCTTTTCGGGTCTGAGCGTAGTGCTCGCTTGTTGCCCACCCGCACCCTGATAGATCATGGCGCGATGCTGGTGTGGGGCTCGGATTGGGATGTCACCAGCGTATCGCCCTGGGAGGGGCTGGAGACGGCTGTGACCCATCGGTATCCGGGTGGCCACGATCTGACCGGTGGCTTGGATGTGAGTTGGCACCCACAGGCGCGTTTAAACCTAGAACAAGCCATCACGGCATATACCAGTGCGGCGGCTTATTTGCTCAAGGATGCCAGTCGTCGTGGCTCGCTGGAAGTCGGTCGGCTGGCCGACTTCATTGTGTTAGATCGCAACCTCTTTGAAGTGCCTGCCTTGGAGATTCACCAGACACAGGTGGATTTGACCGTTTTGGAAGGTCGGATCATCTACCAGCGTAACGCACCCTCAGCACTTCAATAAAAGTCAGCCCGGATACAAAAACGGCGCCACTTTATGGCACAGCGCGAAGTCCGGCGGTGGAATCGAGCCGGTGTGGTCGCCAAGTTCCATTACCGCGGGTGTGCGGGTGTCATAAACAGGCCATGGCGCTAGGCCCGGCCCATTGGGGTTACCCGTGCGGGCGAAGTTGATCCAGTAGGACTGCATCGTCTGGGTAAGCGCACGATCGGCGTCCTCGGTGGGAAGCCAGCTATCGTGGGTATCAAAAACGTAGGGTATTTCCGCGCCGTGGTACACCAAAAGAGCTGCGCCCCCGGGTCCTGGTCGTTGTCGGGTGAAGCGATAAACCCACGCCTGATGACCATTAGCGCTCGCACCCTCGGCCAAAAGATAGGGTGGGCACTGCATATTGATGAGCGAACTTAACCGATCTTTGGATAAGCGCACCGTGGCTTGTTGCAAGGTGGGTGTGGTGAGTATCACACGCGCCTGAGCGGGCAGGTCCATGAGATCTTGATGCAGACCTTCAATGCTGTCATCAGCGTACATAAAGTGTTCGTTCTGATTGCTGCCGATTAACAGGTCCACAGGCACACCGTGTGAGTGCAGGTTGGCGGCGGGAGGATCCTTAAGGCTGATGCCATCGCTCACCGGTTCAGTGGCCAGTCCTCCGGGTAGCGCTTTGGCGGTGGCATACAGCGTGTCGGCACTGACGTAGCGCAAGACCTCTAAGTGCGGATTTTGCGGCAGGGCTTGACTGAGTTGGGCACCGCGTTCAGAAAGCGTTTGCACCGTATCTTTAGATAACAGCAGATAACCCCCACTTTGGCTTATCGCTCGCTTAAACAGCCCCTGACTCAATGGTGAGTTTAAGAGATAGCCAATATCGGCCCCACCGGCTGACTCACCAAAAACCGTCACGTTAGCCGGGTCACCACCGAAATGACGAATGTTGTCCTGAACCCAGTGCAAAGCGGCTATCTGATCGAGTAAGCCAAAGTTCGCGGGTGCCTGTGATTGGGCGAGGTCCGGGTGGCTGAAAAAACCAAACACGTTGAGTCGGTAGGCGATGGAGACCACAACGAGCTGTCCGCGTCGCGCCAGTTGGGCACCTTGATAATTGGGTTCAAACGACCAGCCGTTGAGGTTGCTACCGCCGTGTATCCAAACCATGACCGGTAAGGAGGCATTGGGTTTGAGATCGGGTGTCCAGACATTCAGGTACAGGCAGTCTTCGCTGGGCTGTGGATCTTGAAATTGATCAGCAGCCACTCCAAAGGCGGCACCGACGCGTCGGTACCATTCGGTATTGCCATTATCTTGATAGCAAGGTGAGGCAAACGACTGCGCCAGCTGATCGCCGGAGCGAGCGATCGGCCGTTGCGGGGCGGTCCAGCGGTGCTCAGCGACAGGCGGTAGGGCATAAGGGATGCCGCGAAAGCTGGCCACCTGTCCGCTACCCGGCTCGTACACACCGATCAGCGTTTCCTGGTTGGCCGTCACGCGAGGCACGTTGGCATCCAATCGGTGACAGGCACCCAGCAGGCCGGTCAGCAGGGCACCGATGATGAGGAGGAGTAAGTATCGCTTAGGCACAGTTATCTCCAGTGGCGGGCTTAGATCAACCCATCGCTACGGATTTTTCGTGGGCTACCTGAGCGGTTGCCCGCCAGTTCAGGGGGGCAATTTTAGGCAGCATGACCACCCAACCGATCATGCCCAGGATATTGACCGCGGCAGCCAGGGCAAAGGCCACATCAAAGTGTCCGGTCTGCTCAACCAAAACGCCGGTAATAGCCGGTGCTACCAGTCCGGCCACATTGCCGGCCGCGTTTTGAATGCCTACCCACCGTCCAGCCGCACGCGGGCCGGCCATGATCTGTGGTATCGCAAAGAGCCCCGGATAGGAACATCCGCTGATCGCCAGAAACACAAACAGGGCGGTGACCGATCCGGCAATCGGTAAGGCCACCATGGCCACCATACACACCACACCGGCTAAGTGCGTCACGCCCATGGTGGTTTTATAAATGACATTCGCGCTGCCGCCGGAGCGAATCCAACGATCAATCACCCAGCCCATGGCCAGTGCGCTGAGCGCATTGAGTAAGTACGCCCAGGAGGCGGTTTCGGTCATCAGCGCTAACGAAAATCCGCGCGCTTTAACCAAATAAAACGGTAACCAGGAAATGATGAAGTAGTAACCGTAGTTAGAGGCGAAGTGGCCCAGGGAGGCCCCCCACAGTGCGCGTTGGCTTAAGATTTCAGCCATCGGTGGTATCACCAGCGATGGCGTGCTGGGCGACTCGATATCTTCAACAACGGCGTTTTTCCAGGGCCATAACCACAACAGAGATAGCGCACCAAAGGCGATGAACACCGCGCGCCAGCCCACCCAGCCCATCAGATAGCCGCCCAGCAGGGTGCCCACCGCAGGTCCGAGCAAATAACCAAAGCTCATAAAGCCGTTGGCCACACCCAAACTTTCGGTAGGCACGTTATTGGCCAATACCTTAGACGCGCAGGGGAAAGCCACACTCTCACCGATGCCCAATAAAACGCGCAGGGCGAGCAGCATGCCAAAGCCGCTGGCAAAACCCGTGCACAGTGTTGCCAAGGACCACAGGGTAACCCCCGCGCCTAAGACTAATTTGGCGCCAAAGCGCTCAGCCAGCCAACCGGTGGCCGGCATACAAGGCACATAGCCAAAATAAAACGCCGAGAACAACAGGCCGAGCTGACTGGGCGATAAATGCAATTCGTCTTGGATCAGTGGGGCTGCGGTCGACAGATTCCCGCGGTCGATGTAGTTGATAAATACAGCGGCGGTCACCAGTAACACCAGCCGCGTGGCCCGACGGGGATCTAGCATCAAGTCGCCTCCATAAGCCGCGAGTCAGCTGACTCGCGGCAGTGATCACCCGCGTACGTTAACGGGTTGGGTAAGCTATGCGCATCGTTTACGACTCACGCGCGGCCTGAGTGTATCGCGCCCAGTGCCTGCAGGCGATGTGCGCAAGGTAAGGTATTTTGCTGTGCTGCGACGTAGACTAGCGGTACGGCAGTTACTGGGTTAGGGAGAATTCATCATGTTTGGAATTACACCGTCCGCACGGCTACGTCCGTCACCGTTTTTCGAGGCGACCTTGGCGGAGGGCGTTACCGCCTTCACGACCTATAACCACATGTTGATGCCCACCAGTTACGGTGACCCGCAAGCAGAATACTGGCGCATCATCAACGGTGCCTCACTCTGGGATGTAGCTGTCGAGCGCCAAGTCCAGCTCAGCGGCCCGGATGCCGGTCGCTTAGCACAAATTCTTTGCCCCAGAGACCTGAGTAAGACGGTCGTGGGTCAGGGTCGCTACGTGCCCTTAGTGAATCATCACGGTGTGCTGATTAATGATCCGATCTTATTGAAGATGGCCGAAGACAAGTATTGGTTATCGATCGCTGATTCCAATATCTGGTTCTGGGCCCAGGCCATCGCCGCGGAGCGCGGCTTGAATGTGCAGGTCAGTGAACCGGATGTGTCACCGCTCGCGGTACAGGGCCCGCTGGCAGAAAACGTGGTCGCCGCGGTGTTCGGTGACTGGGTACGAGAACTGAAGTACTTCGCGTTTCGGCAAACCAGCATCAATGGCATTCCAGTCGTGGTTGCTCGCTCCGGTTGGTCCAAGCAAGGAGGTTTTGAGGTGTACCTGATGGACGGTTCTAAGGCCACCGCTCTTTGGAACCTCATGAAGGAAGCCGGTAAGCCCTGGGACATCGGCCCGGGTAACCCGAACTTCTGCGAGCGCGTGGAAAGTGGCCTGTTGTCTTATGGGGGTGACACCGACGCCCAGACCAATCCTTATGAAGTGCGGTTAGGTAAGTATGTGGATCTGCACGTCGCTGACGATGTGGTAGGAATTGCCGCCTTACGCCGGATACACGCTGACGGTCCTCGCCGGCATCAGTTAGGTGTGGTGTGGGACAGCACAGAGCAAGCTAGCTTTGGGTTCTTTTGGTACGACATCTTTCAAAAGGGTCAGAAAGTCGGTGATCTCACCAACTGTGCCTGGTCGTATCGACTGAAGAAGAACATTGGTTTTGCTTTGATCAGTCGCGACTGTAAGCCAGGCGATTCGGTGGAAGTCCTCAAAGACGGCAAGACCTTAACCGGCACGCTGCAGGAGTTGCCGTTCATCTAAGGACACGGGCAGCCGGCGGTCTTCATCGTTACGTGACGATTTGATGACGATCTGATGACCTGCGAGCGCGCAGGTCTTTAGTCTCAGTCTTTGAGCGTCACCTTTACTCGCCACAAATGTATGACAACTTGCACACACATCAACTCTCGGTGTATTCTCTCCCCGTCGAAAAACAATAGCGTCCTTCAATGGGCGCAACTCTAGGGGATTACTATGAAAGTGCTACTGAACGTGTTGTGTGCCTCAATGCTGATCGGCGCTGCCGTGACCTCGGCATTTGTTGAGCCAGCGCAGGCGAGTTTGGGCGGGCAAAACGGCGCGCTGGTCGCGCTGAATATCACGCGCTAAACGTCTTTGCAGTGACGGCCGCAACGGCCGTCACTTCCTTAAAAACCAGCCACCCGTAATACCTTCGGGCAATAGCTCGTTTTTCTTTATTGGGGCCTAACAGCTCGATTCCCCTTCGCCGTGGTACGTAGCAGTACCATTTTAAGCTTCGCACCCTAAGGTCGTGACCGCGCTCCTGGTCGCTAGGCGGCCACGGGCAGCATCCGCCCACGCTGGCCTTAACCCCACCTGCGGCACTTAAAACCTCCGATGCTGTGTTGCACGAGTGCTCAACGGACCCGTTCGCCGATATAGTGAAGGGCCTAGCCATGGGGAATCACCGTGCTGTACGCCTACGCTTTGACGGTCGTTGTCGGCTTCCTGGTGCTGTATGGGCGTCGCCTGTCATGGGATGCGTACCTGCGCTGGTTGATCCTGGCCATTCCCGTTTTATTCATCGGTCTGGTAGGCGGCTTCATCGTGCACCAGCTGCTGTCAGGGTCATGGCAGGGCGGTGCTCTGGAAAAAATCTCCCGTCTGGCACTGCTTATCCTCAGCGCCGGGCTGGGTGCGCGCTTCACAGCGCGCACCTATGATCTGGCCTATGTGGCCCGCGGTACGGCGCTGCTGCCAGAGGCCGCCACGACCCGTGGCCTGAGTAAGGTTGATAGCCCAGCCCTTGGCTTGAGTCTGGCGGGCGTGGCCATACCTTTGAGTGATGAGACCCGCCATTTCAAGATGATGGGCACCACGGGCACCGGTAAAACGACGGCGATCGTTGAGCTGTTGGGTGCAGCACTTGCGCGCGGTGACCGGGCTATTTTTGCGGATCCTGACGGTGGGTACCGCCGCCGTTTTTTTTCTCAAGCCCGCGGCGATCTGATTCTCAATCCGTTGGATCAAGCGTCCGTATGCTGGGATCTGTTTGCCGAGATCACGACCGAGTATGACATTGACCAGCTCGCGCGCTCCTTAATGCCGGATGAGGAGGGTTCGGATCGCGCGTGGCTGGGCTATGCACGCACTTACTTTGCCAGCGTGATGGAACAGTTGTGGAAGGCCGGTGTGACTGACACGGCGCAATTACACCGGGTGATTACCCTGGCCAGTGTGGAGGAGCTGCAGATTTTGCTGGAAGGCACACCGGCCCAGTCCTTTCTGCAAGCCGGTAATGAGCGCCTGTTCGGATCGATCCGCGGGGTGGCGACTTCTCACTTAGCGCCGCTGCGTTACTTGAGCTCCTCATCTTCCACGCCGTTCTCGGTGCGCCGTTGGGTCAGTGAGGGCCAGGGAGTTTTGTTTTTGCCCTACAGCGCCCAACAAATTGCCGCGCTGCGCTCGCTGATTTCAACCTGGATGCGGCTGGCCATTTTTCAGGCAATGAGCCTGCCCGAAGGCGATCATAAGATTTGGTTTGTAGTTGATGAGTTAGATGCGCTGGGTCGCATGGACGGGCTGAAAGATGCGCTGGCGCGGCTTAGAAAGTTTGGCGGCCGATGTGTGCTGGGTTTTCAATCGCTGGCTCAGGTCAGTTCCACCTACGGTCGCGGTGAAGCGCAGACCATCGTTGAGAACTGCTCCAACACCTTGGTGTTGCGCTGCTCGGCATCTGAGCGCGGAGGTACGGCTGAGTTTGCTTCTACACTAATCGGCCAGCGCGAGCTGGTGCGTACCGAATGGTCGATCTCAGAACCGGCAGGGTTGTGGGCCAGCTTGCGCCGTGCCGGGCGCACGCGCTCGCAGCGTCGTTCGACCGAGGCGGCGGTATTGGCCTCACAGATTGAGCAACTGGCCGATGGTCAGGGCTTTTTAAAGCTCGCTTCTAGCCCGGCGTGGCGGCGCGTGCGCTTGCAACTGCGCGGCTAAGGCTTTTTGGTAAAGCCTGCGTAAGTCAGATACAAGCCCAGCACGATAAACGTTCCGGTATAGAACTCAAAGTATTCGCGATAAACCAAAACGTTCACAAACAAAATAGTCGCTACATCTTTGTTTAAAAGCACTAAGGCCAAGCCCTTGGCGAGCGTAAGCCAGCTCAACACGGTGATGAGCAGTGTCACCGGACCACCGCTCCAGTGGTTGTGTACAAGCACCAGACTCAGTCCGGCAACGAGCGTGATCATGCCTAGAGTCAGCATTAACGGTGCATCGCGTAGAACGAGGGTGAGGGTGTCAACAAAGTCCGAGCCTCGGGTGGCCATGGTCAAACCCATAATCAGGCAGTACAGACCCAGTAAGCGACTCAGAAAAATGGTGGTTGAGGACATGGGGTATTAGCCTGTAGCAAGAGCTCGTCAGATTTTTACGATGGTGTAGCGGTCAGATCAGAGCACAAGCGTTATATTGTACTCTGGCTAGCGTGGGTTGGTGACAGGCGTAGGAGGGTCTAGGGGGACGTGGGGCACTAATCGCACTGTAGTCTTGATTCGCTTTGGTTGGTTTTGTTGGGATCGAACCCACACAGGATGCTGGCAATGTTTAGCGTGCCAGCCCCATGGGTTGTCCGACAACGATAGAATGGAGCGCGAGCTTGTCCAATACAGTCCTTAAGGGTCTGGACGGTGCTGGGCTGTGACGTCTGGGTGAGTGCCTTTAACGGGTGCGATGAGTCGACTGATTCAGCAGACATTTATCTTAAGTCCGATGAGCCCAGACAGTTTAAGACTCTAGCGATAAATTTTTTGGTAGGCGCCGCGCTGAGAAAGGTTGAGGTCTTCCCCCATGAGCATTTACAGGTTGAATTTGTTACGTCAGATTCGTGCGCGGCCGCGGATTTTTATAGCGGCACTGGTCGCGCTCATCGTGGCAAGTTTTGCGCCGTCAGCGCTGGGCGAGCTGTATGTCACGCGCGCGCTGGTGGGCTGGAATACGGGTGCGGATCTGTACGTGTTACTGGCCACACTCATGATGATGAGTTCCACTTCGTCCAATATGCGCCGACGGGCAGAGCTTCAAGATGAAGGCGCGATGGTCATTTTGAGTCTCGCCAGTATCGCGGCGGTTGCCAGTTTAATGGCGATCGCCGTAGAACTGACCGTTGTTAAAGATATTCACGGACTCGCTCGCACGCTGCATATCGCGCTGGCGGGGATGACGGTTGTCAGTTCGTGGGCCTTTATTCAGGTGATGTTCGCCTTGCATTACGCGCATCAGTATTACGTGGCAAAGGCGCGCGGAGAGCCTGGTGGTTTGGCTTTTCCCGGCTCTGAAGAGTCCGGCTCTGAAGAGCCCGGCTATGCGGATTTTTTTTACTTTGCCGCCATTATTGGTACCTCGGGCCAAACAGCCGACGTGGCACTGGTCACGACCGCCATGCGCCGTACCGGCACCTTGCATTGCATCTTGGCGTATCTATTTAATACGGTGGTACTGGCACTGCTGATCAATATCTGCGCGAGTTTATTGTGAGCTTACGCTAGCGATCACGGGGACTAAGGCCTGATCGAATCAGGCTGACGAAAAAGGCAGATTTAAGGAACCAACCACTCCAATAGGCCATTGGCGGTGAGTCTGGCTCGACGATGGCCGTCTTGGCTTAAAGCCAGCCAGTCCATGACCTGTACTTTGAACGTCAGAATCGCCAAGTGGTGTTTTTGACTGGAAGGCTCGCCATGGGTTACCGAGTGATCGCCTACCGATTGGACATGCCCGGGGGGTGAATGGCTCAGGTAATCCCCCGCGGCGCGCGACTGTCTTACTTTTTCCCAGGCGGCTTTAACGGCGTCACTGTCCACGTCAACCACGGCGATAGCCGACACGCGTAACTGCCAATTCAACCGCTTGCTCCAAAAGCTTAATTGCACCCGAGGTTGTGCGGCGATCTCTGAACATTTCGGGGAGCGCGAATCGGTGTAGGCGCGCAATACCCACGTTGCGTATTCTGCTGAACGCAGCACAACGGTTCTTGCCTGGGGTCCCGCTAAGTCCAGACCTTGGGTGGCTAACACGGGCGTGCGCCAGTCATGATGCCGATCATTAGGTGCTCGCGTAAGCTGCTGCCACAGGTTCGTGGTCAGTTGCTCGTAGGTGAGTTGCGAATGATCTTGCTGCATAACAATACCCGATACGTTGAGCGGTTGGTCACCGCAGTGCATTCAACTCAGCGAAAGCTTTCCTTTGTGACGGCTGCGCCGCGTCGGAGGATTAAAGTCGCTGGGCTTATCTTGAATCCATTGGATGAACTTAGCCATCTCGGGGTGAGCACGCAGCGCCTCAGCGCTGGCATAGCGTTTTGCTAATTCGGTTTCGGTGAATAAAGCGTGTATTTGTTTGTGGCAGGCTCGGTGTAAAAAAACAGTCTCCACGCCACCGCGGGATTTTGGAATTAAGTGATGAGCATCTCGCAGTGGCGCCGGAATAGGTCGATCGCACAGCTCACAAACGCTGACCTGCGCCACTGAAAACTGAAGCGTGGCGGCGCGCGACTCTAACTGAAGTCGTTTGATGCGACCTTGAGGCATACGGCTTGATAATTGAGATTAGGTCAATGCGAGGCGCGAACTAAGACCAGACCGGCGATCACAATATGTGCCAGGGTCAGCAGCACGGAAAATCCGTGCAGCCACAGAAATCGTGTTTTAAGGCCAGCATCGGTGGCCGCATTAATCGCCGGCATCAATCCCTGTCTGGCCATCAAGGCCGTGATCACAACCCCTACCATCCACGCCGCGTTACGCGGGTCTGATGGAAAAAACAAAAGTGCAGCCAAGCCTGAACAGAAGATGACGAATAGGTAAAACGAGGGAAACGCTTTACGAATGAGCAGGCGTGCGTCTTTGGGTGACAGGTGTTTAAAAAGAAAGCTGGCAAAGGTGGCTGAAAATAAAAACATCCCGCCAAAGAGCAAGGCCACCACTAAGACGCCAGCGCCTTTTATATATCCGTCTACCATTTCAATCACTCCAACGGCTTAGTCGCCAACGTCTCGGCCGATCCATCACAGGCCAATGCTCTTAAGCTATTTCACGCTTTTAAATTCTCGACTTTTTAGGCAGCCGGGTGCTTTAGTCGTAACCGCTCCAAGGCCACAGCATCTAGGGTAAGGCGTACACCGAGCGATCCGCTGCCTAGTCGCACCGGCGCTTTTTTCAGGCAGATATCCACAGTGATGACCTCACGGTAGGCCGCACACGCGCTGGCAATGCGGGTGATCAGCCGTTCCTGGGTGTCGTAGTGTCCGTCCGCTGCCAGGCGATCAATTTCTAAAATCAGCGGATCGTAGTCAAAGACATGACTCATCCCATCAACGGGAATAACGACTTGGTCTTGGGACAGGCCTAGCGTTAAGTCTAGAACATGCACCTCAGGTATCGTGTCATTCGGCCCATAGGTACCGATTTGAGTTTTAAGGTGCAGATCTCGCAACTCCACCCATGCGCTACCAGCGTCATTCATGCCTACACCTGTGCTTCTCTCTGACTCTATCCGCTGACTTAAATCGAAAGTTGGCTTAACCGATATCATCAGGTAAAACCCGGTCCGATAAAATCAGGCAACCGATCTTTAATTGGCTGTGTGGAGTTTACTCGGTTAGCGACGGCCCTGTGGGTGCATGACGAGGAGCTTGGGGTCTTTGCAAGGGTCGGGGAGGGGCGGCACTACAAGCCTGATGGCGCAAGCCGATCTGTCCTGTACCGCAGTTATTGGACGATCCGTTATTCGCACATTGAGGCAATCTTGGGTCAAGCAACGACGCTTAAAAATGGGTGGCTGAGGTTTAACGCTATGTTGGTTTTGGCCAGTGATAGGCAACGGTATCCCAACTATAAAATCCGGACGTTGATTGATGAATCATCGTTAGACTTTTATGCAACGTGGTGAGCTCAAGATCCGGTTATTATTAAGGGGCGGACTGCAAGGTGGTTTGCAGCGCTGGTTGGATTGAAAGCTCGCGTGCAGTGCAGTCGCCAAACATAAGACACCGGCGCTGATGTTTTTTTGCATGGTTTTATTAGGGTGAGTGACCATGGGTGCGAAGTTCGCTGATCGTCTCTTAAGCCTTTCGAAGGCAGAGGTGTCGGCCATTATTCAGATGGCGTGGGAGGATCGCACTACCTTTGAGACAATCCAGCAGCGCACGGGATGGTCGGAAGCCGATGTGATTCGTCTCATGCGGCACGAGTTGGCGCCTAGTTCTTTTCGGATGTGGCGTAAGCGCATGCAAGGTCGCGTGACCAAACATCGTGCATTGAGAAGCAAAGAGATGAAGTATGACGATCGCAAGATCGCGGATCATCGAAGGGCTAATTGTTAAAGACTATGCAATGTAGAGCGGTTTTGTTTTCGCGCTGTCTCTGCGGCGGATCTTTAGCTACACCCGCGCCCTTAAAAAAACTCGCAGCTGACACGCGTTGACTGAAATTGGCTACTCGTCGACGCTCGAACCCGCGTCCGTCGTCTGAACAGGAGTCCGTCCGCAAGAACACAGTCCCGATTTTGGATCATTTGGGCGTTTTCGCGGACATTCGCCAGATCAGGAGGACAACCAGCGGCGATGCGTTCGACGTGGTCAACTGGGAGCCATTCGCCATCTGAGTCCTCGGGCAGGATGGCAACAATCGCAGGCAATGCATTTGCATTGATAAGACAAGGCGATTGCATTACCATGCGGAGCGTCTACTCCTTTTGATCGAAGAGCGCCATGGCTACCACCCTCGAAGTCGAATCCACGCTGACCGACCGCTATCAGACCACCGTGCCGGAAACCGTGCGCCGCGCCCTTCGGCTCGGCAAGCGCGACAAGATCCACTACACCATTCGCCCTGGCGGCGAGGTCGTAATGTCGCGCGCCGAGCCCTCTGAGGAAGACGACCCGGTGCTTGGCCAGTTCCTCGGCTTCCTTGCCCGCGACATCGCCAGCCATCCAGAGCGCCTGCAGACTGTTGACGCCAGCTTCGTGCAGCGCCTCCAGGCGCTGACCGGTGGCATCGAAGTCGATCTCGATGCGAGCTTGGCGGCAGACGATGAATGAGCACAAGCAAGCCCACGCCCATAGTGATTCACGGCTGGACAGTTTTTGCCCACCCGCTATTCCTCGCACAACTTGAGGCCTTGGCGGAGCAGGTCGAGGCGTTCAAGCAGAAGGACCCCGTCGAGTACGTGAAGAAGAACGCCACTAAACGACTGGCGGCGATCACTAAGTTGGCCTTCGACGTCGTCCCGCAAGACCCGGCACGGCCGGAATACCGGCAAGGTAACACCCTCGGCGACGACCACAAGCACTGGTTCAGAGCCAAGTTCTTTCAGCAGTACCGGATCTTCTTTCGTTACCACGCACAGAGCAAAGTGATCGTGTTTGCATGGGTCAACGACGAGGACACCAAACGCGCCTACGACAGCAGTGACGACGCCTATCGGGTGTTCCGCAAGATGCTGGGAAGCGGCCGTCCTCCGGATGACTGGAACCAGCTGCTGACCGAGGCACGCGCCGAGGGGAAGCGACTGCAGCGATTCGCTGCGGGCATCGCGCCGTGAGGCTTGGCTTCTGCGGTGCATTGGGCCGTGTCGCACGGCGTACCAGATCAAAGCACTGGACAAGATCCGGGCCACCTTTATTCTGGTACTTCAATTCTGGCACTACACCCAGTGCCTGGCAGAAATCCTCTTGATGAAGGCGTTGTCGGTACCCTTGGCCATCGATTAATCGGTCGTAGCGCTCAACCAGCAGAAACGAGCGATCCAGCACCTGATGAACTTTTGATTTCGCCGGTTTGAGCTGCATGGTCTCAGCCAGTGCCATGCACACTCCCTCGTTGATCACGCTATCTTGAATGCTATGAATGGCGGGTTTCAGGATGTGAGAGCTGGGCTCGCCGGCCAAGGGTAGTCCGATACGGGCACCATCAAAAACCACCGGTAGCTTGTCTTGCGCGCCAGCCAGTGAGAGTCGCAACCCGTCTTTGCCCGCCAGCATGGGGCGGCGAGGTAACTCATTCAGGATGGCAATAACTTCGTTATCACTCAACCATTGAACGTCATCGTCACCATGAGCGGCAGGCAAAGCCTGGCCAGGCTTAAGGAGGGTCCTTGTTGACCGTCTACGGCGGACTCAACAAAATTTGAGATTCAATTTGACGCGAAAAAAAACCGGACGTTTTTAGTCCGGTTTTTTTGTTCAGACAAGGAAGTCTTATTTGCCTTGCTCTTTCAACCATGCATTGTGTGCACGCTCAGCAGCGTGGATGGCGCGGTCGATATGTTCCAGGGCGCGGTGACGCAGTTCACGTGCTTCTGGATTGTCTTCTTCTTTATCGATATCGGCATGGGCTTTTTTCAGAGTTTCGATCGACTTCAACAAACGGCTACCGTGTTCATGCACGTCAACAGCAGGGTGGTCGTTCAGATCTTTACCGTCATCGATGGAAGCCTTTTTGATTTCGCCGATCGCTGCGTCAATTTCGCGGATCGCTTCATCTTCGCCTTCGTACACTTTGGCGTCACCTGGCTGGTGATACAAGAACCAGCGTGCTGTGCGCAAATCTGTCAAAGAATGTAAATAACCTGGATGTTTGCCTGGCAGTACCTGAGCGGATGAAACCAGAGGAGTCAGTCCTGCAACCAACGCCAATGCCATCAGAAATTTTGTGATTTTGTTCATGTGCAAATCCTTAGTTGGGTAAATAAGTGGGTTAAAAATAGAAGCGCATCGTTGATTCATGATCAGTAATGCTATTGACACTAACGGGTTGCCATTTTTTTGGTTGACGTGTGAATAAAAATTTAACCGTATCACCTTTTGATAAAAAAATAATACCAAGGAGCAGTCGTTTCAGGCGCCAATCAACCGGCGATGATTATGCCAACAAAATCTGATTTGTGGTTCGAACTCGTCCAATTCTTGGAAAAACATGCTCGATTGCAAACTGATGCAGAGACGGCGCCAATGATGTCATCGCGTTTTCTGCGAACACGACGTTTAGCCCCAAACCTGCTGCGTCGCGCGCGGTCGATTCCACGCCGAAGTTAGTGGCCACGCCGCCGATGACAATGGTATCGATGTGGCGCTCTGATAATTGCTGCTCGAGGTCGGTGCGGGTGAACGCGCTCCAATGACGTTTGGTGATCAGAACATCGGTGTCCGTCCGATAATCCGCGTCTAGCATTGTCGATTTGTTAAAGAGCACATTACCCGATATGGGTGATGTTGGAAGCTGTGAACTCATCAGGCGTGACAAGCGTGACGTGCTTGTTGCGCACGTTGCTCAGCACGTAGGTAAGGTAGGTCAGCGGGTTCACCTGGTTGACTTTACAGCTCTCGACCAGGCTGTAGTAGATGGCGGCGGCCCGACCGGCGCGCTCGGAGCCGACGAACAGGAAGTTCTTTCGGCCCAGAGCCACCGGCCTAAGGCAACGTTCGGCATAGTTGTTGTCCGGCTCAAGATACCCCTGGTCGGTGTACCGACACAGCGCGTCCCAGTTCTTGA
>CAIKMS010000030.1 GCA_903828595.1 uncultured Pseudomonadota bacterium
AGGCCACTATCGCTTCCAAAGCGAAAAGTGACACCAACAGCATAGTTTTCTGCGTCATCCAGATCGTTACTCCTGGACGGAACTTGATTCCCAGCGCGTGTGTACATCGCTTCAAGCCAATTATCCCGGATGTGTGCATCTTTCGACCCAGAGATAAATATGGCCTGCGGGTGAACTCCGGTAATGTAAATGTTGTTGCCGTAAATATTCTGGCCGATACCACTGATGGATATTCCCGTAGCGTTAGTCACCCAGCTATCAACCCATATTTCGTTACCGTACGCGTTAATCGCTGCTCCAATTGCACCTTGGCGCATGGAGATAAATCGACAATAACGCACTATTCCCCATTTTTGTTTATCAGTACCCCAAACCGGCAGCTCCCTGCTAGCAACCAATGCCCCGCAATCTTCAAAGGTACAATTTTCGATTATCCCGAACTCATAGCTTGTGTTATGACCCGCTACTCCGCTCGAGGAATACGAATTCCACTTCAAATAAAGCCCGCGTAACTGGAACTTTGGTGTCCCTGAGATCGCCTCTGTACGAAATGGGTTAGCGCCAAAGCCGTAAAACCCCCAGTTTGGTGGGAGATCACCTACGATAGCCCCCTCGCCTGTCTGAATTCTGCCATTAATGATTTCAATGTTTGTTAACGACAGATCATAGCCAGAGGCGAAAATACCAGCAGCCTCAATAAGTACATCAGAGCTAGGCCGCAAATTCCTGTTCAGGTAGGTCAGCGTATGCCCGTTTAAATCGATAAGAATTCGGTCAGCAGCAATTTTTATACACCAAGTATCGCTCGTAAGATCTGTCATTAATACGTAATGGGTATCAGGACTAGAACAAGTGTATTGCCCATGCGGCGCAAGGTCCTGAGTGATGCGTATTACTTTGGTATACGAATTATTGGGCTTTACCTTGCATTGACCACTCTGGGGAAGCGTATGGGGAGCTCGCCGACCTACACTCGTGCTAGCAACCGTTAGTGGTATTTCGCCAAATGAGGCTGGGCGCAGACTGACAGGCCAAACGCCACCTCCCACACCGCCTGACAATACCGCTAGGACAAATCGCTTGCTGATTTTGTCGCCTAGAGAATCAACCACGGTTACAACTATCTGATCAGCAACTGATATGGTCGGCACGCCTTGGATAAGGCCTGAAACCGGGTCTATTTCCCAACGATTAAGTGCCGTTCTAGCGGAAATCTGAAATCGATACGGTGGCGACCCACCAACAACCTCAACAACCCCGGAGTAAGGCTGATTTTTTACCGGTGACGAAAGCGCTAACGTATCAAGGTTTGATGACCCAGAGGCTCGCTGCAGAACCGTGTAAATGTCAGCAATAGCAAGGGCTTCGGCACGGGAACGCTGTTCAGAATTTGCTACTGAAAAACTAGGAAACGCAGCTGCAGATAGCGCCACATAAGCACCGTCTCGCAGCAGATCACGCCTTGTCTTAATAACGCCTCTTCTTAGACAACTGAGTTTTTACCGTTGGCGGTTTTTTCAAACTAAAAAATCTGCCCTAGGTCTGGCGTTACTTTACGCTCACTGAGTTCGGGGATTTAGGTCCAGCAGTCACCTTTGGCTGAGGCACCAATCCCGTAGTGATAGACGCGTCGCTCATGCTCCCAGTCGCACCTGATCCTAAATCTGAATAAATCTCGACATCGTCCCACTCGCAATGATTATTCGCATCGTGAGGATTGGACCAGTTTGACATCAGATGGAGCATGCCCCACTGCATGCCCGGCGAAATCGACACCACATTTAAGATTTCCTGCTCAAGCTTGCTATCTTTCCAAGTACGCACAATACCATTAGATAAACCCGGGTCGTTCTGCTTAATATAGATCTCGATTTTGTGCCAAGAGCCATCTCCAATCGACGTGTGGTCACCCCAGAAAGACTTCTGCCAGACATCATTAAGCAACCAGTCGTGAAATAGGTACTGGGGCGTTTCGTTCATATACGCCTGCATATACAACTGATCGTGCTTTCCTCCGTTGGGGAACAGACGCAAGATTTTTGCTCCGGTCAGGTGATCGACATCGCTGGCTATCCGCACCCAAAGCCGAATCAAAAATTCAGATTTATAGGACCATGACGAAAGTGCCAACTCGGAAAACGCAGCAGGATCACCCGATGGCAGGGTTCCGTTCCAGTTGCACTCGGCCATATAGGACCCTGAATGTGGCGTCGCGCCATCCACCGCAGTACGAACTACCGGACACGGTATCCGGTCGGTACTCGGCGACCAACGACTGATCGTGCCGTCTTCGAAACCATCAGAGAAAACCACACCAGCTGCGAGAACACGTGTTGGCGACACGACAAGGATGCCTATCACTGCGAGCAATCGCATCGCAGTAAAAATTCCGCCGCTAGCCAGCTTGGCTACAAGATTCGTTCGGTTTTTCATAGGAACTCCAGACAGTTACTGGGCGATTTAATTTGAAATAACCTTGAGAGGCATGCTCATGACTCAGAATAGCATTAAGAGCGAAAACAGCATTCAAGAAAAGGAACCGGCCGTAGACCATGTGACGCAGAGCACATTAATGATTCAAATCACATAGCCAAGATAGTCATAAAGCTGAAGCGCAGTTAACACCAGTCCCGACCTAAGCGTCATTTGCTTCTAATAAAAGATTTTGAATATCACGGGCATGGGGCTGAAAGTCGAAACGATTAACAGCAATAGGTGCGTAATCTGCAGCCTCTTTTTTTGTATTGGAACGATGCTCTGCAAGCAAGCATTCAACCAATTCATCAACGCTCCCGTTTGTAAAGGAACGCGCAGGCGTCCCATTGATAACCTCGCGCAACCCTAAGCAATCAGACGCGATCAAGGGCGTGCCAACAGCCATGACTTCAGCCGCGACAAGACCATATGCCTCCCAGCGCGAGGGCATAACCACGACATCGACCGACGCCATAAATTTAGCGGGGTCCTCTACAAAGCCCCAGAAATGGAAAGCTTCAGACAGGCCCAGGGATGCAATATAGGACTGATCTTCGCGGACAAATCCACCTGAGCCGAAAGTAACGACAGCAATCCTAATCCCTAGATTCCGCTGGCTAATGACCTTAACGGCGTCGACCAGTAAGCGAAAGCCCTTTTGGGCCATAAATCGTCCAAAAAACCCCACAATAAATGTATTCGGAACAAGGTTGAGTTGACCACGCAGATCGACCCTGGTGACGTTGGTGAACTGCCTAACATTTATCCCGTTAGGAATGATGCGCAAGTGACTTGCTCGCGTCATGAACGGCAACTGCCGCACACTCTCGGCAGAATCCTGACCCACGGCGTGAATTGCGTAGGCCTGACGCATTGCCAGGCCTAATGCCGTCAACGCCGCTTTACTCTGATTAGCGATCATTCCCTGAGTAACAACGTCATGCACTGTGACGACGTGACGTCTTCCCGGCAGTAATGCAGCCGGGAACGAGGTGATAGCAGACGTAAATCCGTGACTGTGGATGACCTTCGCCCCAAATTTTCGAGCAGCGCCAAAGGTGGCTAGGGCAAGACTATGCACGGATAAGCCTTGGGCGTACTGGACAAAGTCGGACTGGAGCCCTAAGGTGGCCGCTAGCGCATGGCCCTCGGCGTCGTCCGGACAAACCAGTACGGGCCGTAATTCACGTGGATCGTTTTCAACTAGCTGCCGTGCATACTTCAAATGAGTGCGAATACCGCCTGTAGGGAATCGAACGGATAACACATAGAAGGACGATGGTTTCATTAGCTTCTGCGCAATCTCGATAACCGATTTCGGGTTGTGTCGCCCATCTTATTACGGACCGACCTTAGAGCCGGACGGGAAGGTTTGCACTGGCGCACGAGAGCCTCGGAACGCCGGGCGAGAGCCGGGTCGGCCCCGAACTGGCTCGACCTGGGACTCCTCTGATACGTTTTTTCGCGCTAGCACCGCAAACCTCAGGGTTGTCGTCGCTAACCCACCAATCAAATACCAGTGATACTCACTAAGGCCATACGCAGCAATGCTGAAGATTGCACACATTACCACCCAAACGAATAGCGCCTTCGGTAGCCACTGAAGCACTTCCGCGTCCCCGGACAAGCTCATAAAGGTATTATCCCTAGCCAGCCGCAATAACCGCCTTACCGATCGAAAGACACTAAACAGATAACCGGCAAAAATCGCGAACCCCAGAATGCCTAACTCAATCAGCGTTTCAAGGTATAAATTATGCGCATAGTGCGTCTCCCCTACTACGTTAAAGTTGGCTTCTAAAGAGGTACCAAGCCCAAATCCGAAAACCGGCCGCGCAGTAAACACCTCAAAATTTGAGCTTAGTCCGCTGATGCGACCCTGAACGGTCGCGTTTTGACGACTGCTGTTATCGAAGAGGGACTGATAACGGTCGCGCAGACTACCGGAAAGAATTGGAAGCGCAAATACGGCCGCAATTGCAAAAGCCGCAAGCCATCGAATTTTCACTTTCGAAAACCAAACGAATCCAACCAAAATACAAGCGAAGCCGATTAGTCCACTGCGCGAGGCAGTCAGTGTCAACGCATAGATGAGAGCAGGCATACCCAAGAGGTACGAAATCGTGCTCCAAAATCGGTTCCGATAAGTTGCCCAATAGTGAAAGAAAGGAACAACGGTGAGAATAACAAACGCCAAACCGTTTGCGTTCACCGGGTCTGCGGGTGCGCCCGCAAGCCGCTGCATAAACTCCCCGTCAAAATATGTTTGACCTCCCCAATAGCCACTGTTCAGATGCATTGCTAAGGGTTCAATACAGCGCGCCAACTGAGAAAACAAAAACACCAGTAGGAAAGTATTGAGTCGCTTTAATGAATCGACGAAAGCGACTACGAAGAAAAAGAAAACCACGCTCCGCACTAAGACCGCGAAATTTCCGCCAATCACAGAGCCAGGCCAACGAACCAATGGCAAGCTAGCGACGATATAAGCAATAAGTACCAATAACCAACGGGATTCCGAAACCGCGAACCTGTCTTTAATCGATTGATAGTGAAAAGCCAACAACGCCAGAAGCAAGACAACTAGAATTAACGTGGGATGGGTAACAGCCAACGCGCTCGAACGATTTGGTATATTTAGAAACGTACAAATAGTAAGGCAAAGAAGCAGAAAGAAAGGTAACCCGCTCGCAAGAGGCACTGTCTGCGTCGGAAGATCTGGATACGGGCCAGGGCTCTTGATGAAAGCCGGGAAACGCCGAACATTTCCAGAACTACGCATTTATTTTACCGCGCATATAACTCTTTCGCAGTTGACGCGGACAAGACCGCCGCAAGAGACCCCGCAATGCAACAGGTCTCAGAATACCAAAATATAGCCAATTCGGCCGCTCATCATATGAGCAGGGGACTTTGATTGTAGCAGTCAATTCCGGTATTTTTTTGAATTCCGTCCCAATAACGATCCGTCAAAAAGCTCAATAAAGCGCCGAGAACTGCTGATTCGGCGCTTACGCCGGGAAAGACAAGAACGCCAACAGGCAACAAAGTCGCCATTTCGATCGATGAACGAGTAGCGTAATCTGCGCTCCTAATTGGTGCATGATATGCAGATGCAACACGAACACCACAACGCCGTGAACCCCCGAGCGCCTCGCGTGGGAATGCTAGTCTCTGGCGATGTCTTCGGCGGCGCAGAACGGCAAATCCTAGCGCTGTACAATACGCCATGTGGGAACTTCCAGCCTACGGTGTTCACGACCCTGCCGGGGGAATTCGAAAAGCAACTTGCCTCCCAAAAGATACCGTTTATCAAGCTTCATGATAGATCTAGGAGTCCCATAAGCTGCGCCCTGTCTCTTAGGGCCCAAATTCGTAACGGAACAATAGATCTCGTTCATACCCACGGATATCGGAGTGATGTTATCGCCGCTCTGGCCTGCCTAGGACACCGGGTGCCTGTCGTGCGCACCGTTCACGGGGCACCGGAGATCAACGGAAACATCAAGATGGTTATCAATGAAGCCCTAGGCTGGCTAGCCGGCGCCCTTATCGGCAGTAAAAAAGTGTTCGTGAGCCATGACTTAGCCAAGCGGCTCTCGTATTCGAAGGTTGCGAAAGTTATTCATAACGGCGTTCTGAATACACCTGATTTAGACGAGTGCAGACCAATCGAATTCGAAAGGCCAGGAAAGACAATTATTGCTGTTGGCCGTCTGGATAAGGTTAAATCCCTTGAAACCCTACTGAAAGCCTTGAGTCTAGATCTAGTTGACTCATCGACTCATGCCCTAATCATCGGCGACGGCCCGGAACGACAAAATCTGGAAAAACTCTCAATCGCCTTAAACCTATCCGATCGGGTGTCATTTCTTGGCTTCAAAGAGAAAGCGCTGTCGTACATTCAGAATGCCGATGCCCTTGTTATATGCTCGAGCCACGAGGGAATCCCTTATGTCCTACTTGAGGCATTGATCCTGGGAACCCCTGTAGTCGCCACAGCCGTTGGAGGCATCCCAGAGGTCATAACAGATGGGATAGACGGATTACTCGTAAATGCGGCCGACCCGTACGGTCTTGCGAACGCACTGCAACGATTGCTGACCGACACTCAACTCCGAGAACGCATTCGAGTTTCCGGGAAGCAGCAAATAGAGAAAAACTTCACTGCAGCGTCGATGTGTCAAGGTTACAAGCAAGTGTACACGGAGTTGATTAGGTGAGACTTGGAGGAGGCACCCCATCACCGGTATAAGCACCTAATCACGGGGAATATTCCTCGTCCGGTAAATCCATTCACGTATACCCGTAGCCACGGCAGAACGTTCTGCCGAACTAAGCACGGTAAATATTGCTACGAGCATAAAGGCCACAGATCCAATAATTCCGTGCAGAAATATATCTGCATAACTAGTAACTGGTGAAATCAATTCGATCACAAAAAAAACCAGCGAGCCAATAGCGATAGGCGGAACATTTTGAGCTACAGATCCGAGCGCGTGACTGGCCAGATTCACATCAAGCGCACGGCAAACCAAGTAGAACTCAATTAAAGCCATTCCACCCATATAGAGCGCAGCACCGGACGCGGCACCCGCTAAACCAAATTGTCGGCACGCAATAATAGATACCGATATGCAAACAACCGCAAACATAACCGCCAAAAACGCGGCGTATCCGTGCTTATTCAAGCTAACTAACATTCGATTGCCATTACAACCAAGAATCTGTAAGAGAAGGCCACAACACAGTAGATAAAATACCGGCGCTCCTTGTCTTCCATATTCACTACCCATCCAAATGCTCAAAAACGCAACTCCTAACCATACGGCGCATGTCAAAATCCAACTTTGGATGGCTTGGATGACGCGCGTTGTAGACACCCATGCATCCCGTGCCCCCTCCATGCCCGCCTTACCCAGCGCGGTTGCAAAGTAAGCGGGAAGTGAGAACCCGATAGCGCCACTTAACTGCTGACTGTAATCGATGAGTCGTGCGCTAAGCGCATAGAATGTGACCGCGGAAGTTCCTAGATTGTGTGCAAGAACAAACAGAACCCCCTGCCGCATCAGCGAACCTGATGCCATTATTCCTGCACTTTTTACCCCAAATCCAAGAAGTTGCTTCACATCGTAAAACTTTGTTCTAAACGGGTTCAGCACTAAACTTTGAACATGACGCCTGAGAAGCGCTCCGAATACGACAATCTCTATGAGACTGGAGCCTACTACGACAATCGCAAGCGCAATTAAGGCATGCGGCTGTGCCCAGGGTAAGACAAATCGCACGACAAAAGCGCCGGCAATAGCGCTAACACAGCGAGTCAGGTTAACTAGCCGATGCAACTGCAATCCCATCAGAGACGCAGATAATGTCGCACGGGAAAAAGATAGCAAGAGCACGAGCGCACCTAAAAATATTGCGTATCGCGCCTCAGTCAATTGCAATGGTACGCCACCGAATATCCAAGCTGGATGAATGGCAGTGCAACCTACGACCAGGCCACCAACCACTCCAGCAAGAAGAAAGCTTGCTAGACCCGCGTTGATGATCTTCATTAACGCGACTTGGTCACCAGATCCGCTTGAGAGCGCGACGAAGCGAACGACTGCAGGCCCAACCCCTAAATCGAGGATGCCAAGATAGCCCACTAAACCTAGAATAAGCTCCCAGAATCCATAATTTGCATTTCCGAGCTGCTTTACCAAAAATGGTGACATCACAAAACTGATGATCAGTGTGACCAGCAGTAATAAGCTCCCAGAGGCTCCATTCAGAATTAGGGCGCGTCGACTCAATTAACTCCCCTGCCAGAGACTTCAGAATACAAACTGAGGTGACGTGTCCTTAAGGCGTTTACGCTGAGACATCTCTCAGCAAACAGAGATGCCTCGACGCCCATGCTTAGACGCAGTTCAGGGTTTTTTATAAGCCCAGCCATCAAATCTCGTAATTCTTCGACATCACCTACCGGGTAAAGATACCCCGTTGACCCATGATCGATCAGTTCAGGGGTCCCGCCTACCTTGGAACCAATCACCGAGACACCCATCATCATGGCCTCAATGATGCTGTTAGACAGTCCCTCGGTTTCAGAGCACGATAAAAACAAATCAATTTGGCTTAGAAATTCCCACGAACTCGCAAGACTTCCTAAGAATCGAACACGCCCACCAACCCCCAAGGAAGCAGCAAGGGTCTCGAGTGACTCACGGACCGATCGGCCGCTTTCATGACGGTCCTCACCAACAACCAAGAGCCATACCTCATGACCGCAATCTGGCAGTAACGAAATTGCTTGTATTGCGTCATTGATGCGCTTGAGAGGGCGCAAATTGGCAACCATTCCAATTAGAATTGCTCCTTGTGGTATTCCAAATTGAGTTCTCAGCGTTTCACCTTTACAAGCTAAAGAATCAGAAGGCTTCTCACAGCCATTTAGAATTACATCTACTTTTTTGATGGGGTACCCTTCCGCTTTAACTACTGCCTGTTTGACAGCGTCGCAATTGGCCACCACCTTGGATACAAAACGGGCATTTATTCGCAAGATTTTTAGAAGTGTTCTGGTGTACCAAAAACCAAGATCACGCCTAGACACGATTACCCGTATTCCCGTCAACCGAAGAATCATCGGCATGACTACGGACACGTCGTTTAGATATAAATGCGCTATACGGTAGCCCTGCAGACGGACTTTAATAGAAAATTTTACTATCTTCACAATAGTGAATAATGAGCTAAGACGACTAATATTTAATGGCTCATATTCGCTAGCTTTCAGGTGTGATGCTAGGTATCCAGAGGGCCTTAGACTCGCGACCTTCACACGGTGCCCATCTTTTTTTAGAGCACTAACAAGAAGCCAAAACTGTGCTTCTGTCCCTCCAGCCGATGGCGACGGAAATTCATCTAAAACAAATAGAACTTTCATCTGCTGATCAGCCGCCACGGGGCTTCCATAGCGTTTTCTTTTGACCACGAAGATACGCAATGAGCGCAACTGTTGAGGCAATGTTAAGTAGGAGAAAATAATAAGCGTATCTGGCTGGTGCGAATTTAATCCCAAAATGTCCAGTTATAGCCAGTAACAGACAGACAATATAGATAGACATCAGACAGGCATAAACCGCGCTTTCCATCGATAAAGCGATTCCAGTGACTAAGGCAAGAACGAATGGAATTCCGGATAGGTACCTCAAAACTTTGTGCGACCAGAGTTGCCAGGCATAACAGGCACCCGCCGCTCCAAATAATAAGGATCGTTTTTCCTGCAGCACCCACAAGGCGCGTTGAGCAACCCGCACACGCATTTTGAATTCAGAAGCGGGCGCAACAAGTGCCTCTTCTTCAACAATCGCGCGAGGGTCATAAATTACCCTAAATCGCTGCGCAACTACCGACAAGGGTAAGTAAAAGTCTGACTGTAAATCAGGCCTTATCACCTCATATAACGAGGCTCGCACGGCATCTACGCCGCCGTTTACACCAACTACCGAGCCTAGCTTGCTTTCAAATTCTCGAAGGGAATTTTCGTAGCGAATAAACGCGCTGGTTCCCTCACCTACCAGATTTTTATCACGGCTTCTGTAGACCATTTTACCCGTGACATAACCGACTTTCGGGTCCGAAAAATTCTCAACGAGCAAGCTGATGGTGTCTTTTCTATAGATCGAATTGGCATCAGCTAGAACAAGGATTTCTCCCTTTGCGATGCCGCTCAAGTAGTTCAATGCGGCAGTCTTTCCTGATCGAGGCTCCTGCCGCCAGAATTGAATCCGCTGATCTTCTAACGATAACCGCTCTAAAATTGCGTCAGTGCCGTCATCGGAGCCGTCCGATGCAATCAGCACCTCAAGATCTCCGTTGTAAGCTGAGTCGAGTTTGTTCTTTACAGTCGCTTCAATGCAGGATTGTTCATTATAGGCGGAAATAAGCACACTAACTTTAGGCGGGTTCCCGGCTACTACTGCTGCTGGACGACGAATAGCCAAAGCCATCAAGAAAGCCAACAACGGATACACAAGATAAGGATAAAACCCTAAGAAGAGCGATCCCCAGAAAACAAACTCGAGCGCCATCTCAATCACTAGCCAGGGACGTGAGTAGGCCTTTAGCAACCAGGGCGGATCGCACCGTTCCAAACGAAAAATCAACGAGCAATTTGCCGAGTCGTTCTTCGCAGCGACTTAAGTTAGTGTAATGACGTAGGCGAGCTGTCCAGCCTGCTCCGGCCACACGCGGTTGTTTCGGATCAATCTCCCACGGATGCAGGTAAAAAATAAACGGTTCTTTTTCCCGCTCATTAATGGACCGTAAGCCGGTACGGGTGTAGGCATAAGGCAGTAGTCTAAAATAGCCGCCACCCGCCACGGGCAGGCGAAGCGTCCCCAACCGCGCCGTAGATAAGGGAAACTCGACTATCGACTGCCCCCTTGGTGTCACGTAATTTATTGGGAATCGCGGCGCATCGGGAATTCCATACTGCGGATGGCGCACCGGGAATAAGCTTGAGTCGTACTTAAAGCCTAAGTCCACGAGGATATCCAGGGCCCAAAGACACTGCTTTGTTATCGAATAGGTAGAGGCACGATAGCCGTCCACCCTATTCCCGAGTAAATCCTCAAGGTAATGTTTCGCTCGCGTTGTTTCCTGAAGAAAGACGTCAGAGGTCTGTCGATATACAAACTCATGGCTCTGTCCGTGACAAGCCATCTCATGTCCGGCCGCCGCAATTTTTTTAATTAACGCCGGTTCACGTTCGGCAACCCACCCCAAGACAAAGAATGTCGCCTTAATTTGGCGGTCACTTAAGATCTCTAATAGCCGCTCAGTATTACGCACCACTCGAGATTCGCGACTCTCCCATGTAGAGCGCTGGATATGCGGAAAAAACGCGGCCACCTGGAACCAGTCTTCCACATCGATAGTCAACGCATTTTGGATCTTAGGCGCCATGTCGCGGTGTCCAGGTCTATCAGCGCGGGCCGGTACTAAAGGCCCGGTCGGTTGACAGTACCGAGCGAGCTGCGGCTTCGCGGCGCCCCGGCGTGTATCGCAGCCCTATCATCACCCGATTATCGGTGTATCCGTATCGTGCGGTGGAATCACGCTTTTCAAAGTTGTAGGTACCGTAGAGTTGAAACTCCGGGTCAAACTGCCAGGAGTAGGTCGCATTACCGTACAGCGTTTTATCGTTCTGCCCGATGGTCAGAAACTGGCGTACCGCGTAGGAGGCCCCTAAATGCAAATCGGTAGTGGTATTGAGTCGTCGTGTGAAACCCAAGTCACCCTGGGTGCGGTTGTCATTGCTGCTGTTGATAATCAAATATCGCTCATGAATTACGCTGGCACCCATCGTGAAGGTGGTGCGCACCGTACTCCAGGTTGCATTTAAGCGTCCCGAATCTGACAGCATGGGCTGGTTCACCAATGGCAATGACTGCGTGGTGTAGATAATCCCCGGTGGCGGAGAATTGGGTAGCGGAATTCCGCTATGTGCGATTTCATTACCAAAAGCTAGCGCGGCGTCGCTGTATTCACGCGCACCTGACGCCCCCACCGTCCAATAGGCCGACAGACGATGAGTGAGTTCACCACGCAGTAACGGCGAGGTGAAACTCTGGCCAGCCTGACTGGCTTTAGCCATACCGGCATCTACCTGTAGCGTATCCAGCTTATTGGACGCGTGGTAGCGAACAAAAGCACTCTCGCGCGTGTAGTTACCCAAATCAGCCGACGGGAACAAGGTATCTGGCGTGGAACTGTAGTTGCCGTACTTCACCTGCGTGTAATCACCGTTGAGCGAGACTTCAGACAGATGGCCTAACTGCCGGATCAACCCTGCACTACCTGTGTATCGGGTATCGTCAGGTAACTGACCCGAACGGAAGGTGTCGATACCGTAACGGGCATCAGCCTGTAGCCGTGTGACGGCATTGAGCGGCAGAACCAGTGTAGGACCTGTGGAGAACACGTTCACGTCAGTACGGTTATTCGGTCTAGCCGGCGCTAGCACATTGGTCGTGGTTTGACCAAAACGATCATCGACGTTCCAGAATAGAATTTTCGGTATTAGCGCATAGCGCAAATCGGCACTTAGCGAGCCAATTACCTGGCCGCGGTAACCACCCTTGAGAAAATCTATATACCCGACGTTAGCGCCTAGTCTGACGTCCCATCGTGGCCGCATCTCATCTACCAGCACAGTCGTGCCCATATAAAGAGTTGGGCTACCGCTGGGGTTAATCGCCACGCGGCCAGGGTTGGTGTCGTAACCTGCCGCCCCCTCCAGTGACCAGTCCACCCAGGCGTGCGCGCTGGAGGCTAAGCCGAGCAGTCCGCATGCGACCAGCAAAGAGCGGCTAATTTGACAAGAGATAAAGTCTGTCTTTTGAATGTTCATATGATGGATCCCCTAACCGTGGCGACCGTATTCGCCGTATGAGTAATATTCGTTACCTGTGGCGTGCGATTTTTGATTCAGCAGCAATCCCACATATACATCGTCGGGCAACTGCGAAATCGCACTTTTTACTGCGCTACGAGGTGTGCTAGCCGCACGCACAACCAAGATCACCTGCCCAGCCACTTCACTTAGGACCCGTGATTCGTTGGTCATTAGTAAGGGTGTGGTGTCAAAGACATAAATAACGTTGGGCTGGGCGCGCATGTGGGCCACTAAATCGGCCATTCGTTGACTGGAGAGCAACTCTGATGCCTGCTCATCACGTTTTCCGGCAGAGACTATCGACAGGCGCGGAATGTTAGTGGCAATTTCGACGTCCGCTAAAGCGCCAGTGCCGTTGAGAACATCAAGCAGCCCCAAGGAACCCTCAATGCCCAGAACACGGGTGATGTTGGGTTTCACTACATCACCATCAATCAAGACAACGGAATAGTCCTTCTCTAGCGATAGCGTTAACGCCAAATTGAGCGCAGAAAAGGTTTTACCCTCGCCCGATAAGGCGCTGGCGACCATCAGAACATTTCCGCCCTCAATCTTGGTGCCAGAGCGCCCGGTAATGTTTGCCAGCAAGCCCCGCTTAATCGCACGAAACTCGTTCGATATTTTCCGAGCCTCCTCCAAGGACGGGACTAATCCGACAGCGCGCAACGCATCCATATCCAGCATCAGGCGCCCCACGGAATCGGCCGCCTCTGATACCGCAGGCTCTCGGGAGGCGACTGCAGGAATGGCGACTACAGCGCCGGCAGTGGCCCGCAAATTAGACTCCGGAAGACTAGCTACCGGAGTTATCGGGGTAACCGACCTCGTATCCGGCGCCGGCTGACCGTAAGTCTGGGATGGGCTTTGAGCTTGAGTCTGAGTCTGAGTCTGAGTCTGAGTCTGAGTCTGAGTCTGAGTCTGAGTCTGAGTCTGAGCCTGCGCTCTGGCCTTGACTTTAAGGATGGCATCTTCAATACGGCTCATGACTTCACCCCACCATACCGGCGCTGGAATGAGCGCCAGCAATGAAAATAACAATGACCAGATACACCAAAACAAAAGCAGCGCAGGCTGCCGCAAAACGATAAACACCGGCTGAATTTTTATCGTTACCCGTCTGGTGATTCATCACACTCACGCTACCCAGAATCGGCAGGCCCGTGTCGGCTGACAAAGTCTGGGCCGATTCATAGACCGGCCTTAACTGACCCAGCAACCAGGCCAGTCCCAAGCCTGCCGCTAGCGCTGCAAAAAACACCAGGCTGTTCAGCAAGGGCCGATTGGGTTTAACGGGAGCTAGCTTGGCTACCGGCGGGTCGATGACCTCGAACTTCAGGCTTCCTGCGTCACTGGCCTGCTCAGACAGCTTGGCCTTCTCCAACCGTTCAACCAAAGAGGTGTATTGGGCCTTAGTGACGCCATAACTGCGGTTTAGTCTAGCGAACTCCGCCTCCACTTCAGGGGCTACATTTTTCGCATGATCTAATTCGCTGATCCGTCGCTCGTGGTCGGCAACTTCGCCTTTTAGCGATGCCACCTCGACATCAGCCTGATTCATCTGCAACTGAATATTTTGATAAACCGGATTCGAAGATAAACCGGACATCGAAGCCGCCGAGGGGTCGCCACGTTTGATAGCCGCCATTTCCTGAGCTTGTCGCTCTTTTAACTGGCTAATAGTCTCCTGGAGTGCCGCCACCTCCGGATGTCGGTCGGTGTACTTTAAACGTAACTCTTCCAGTCTCGACTCGGACTCCTTGAGACGCAGGCTCGTATCACTGCCGGCTGGCGTGAAGTTATTACCGGCCGTACCCGGCTTACTATCACCGGGTATGAACGGCGTCTCGCCGCGCAATTGGCGCACCAGCGCATCGCGGCGGGTATTGGCAATCGACAGTTGGCTTTGAGCTTTTTTCAAAGCCTGGGTCTCGTTTTCCAGGCGCGTGAAAAAATCACCCTGCTCGCCCGGCATGAGGCCGGTGTTTTTTCGTCGAAAATCCGCAACGCGGGCTTCATCCTCACCCAAGCGCTGCTCGACTTCTTTAATCTGATCGCGCAAAAACCGCTGGGCGTTTGCTGAGCCGGCCCGGCCTGCGCCCATTGAATCATCCACAAACGTGTTGAGTAATTTGGTGACTACGGCCAAGGCCATCGGGCGGTTACGATCCTGATAGCTAATCGTGTAGAGCTTATCGGCGGATTTATCCGGGCCGCTGGCGAACTCAATTGAAATCGTCTTCTTTAAAGAGTCGACTAACTGCTCTCGAGCATCAGCACTTTTGGCACGTAAATCCAACTCCGTCTGGCGCGCTACTTTTTCTAGCGCCGGCCTTGAGAGCATCGTTTGCCGCACAAAGTTCAACTGAGAGTCTACATTTTGTTCTACCGCCAAGCCCTGCAGTAAAGGACGCAAAGCTGAGGTGGCATCCACGTAGACACGTGCCTGAGCCTCATAAGTCGGGGGTGTTAGGTAAACACCTACCCAACCGATAATGCCCACTAACCATGCAGCGATGACTGCCGGCCAGCGATAACGCCATAGACTTTTCAGCTCGCCCAACAGGGCGTCGACTTGTGTTTGCATAATGCTAGTCCTAGAACCGCGACTCGGGCACGACGATGACGTCGCCGGCTTTCAACAACAGGTTGTACTTCAGCTCGCCTTTTTCCATTACGCGATCTAAACGAACCGGCAACTCTTCGGTTTTATCGCCACTACGACGAACAACCTTGGTACGCCCCGGGGCACCAAAGTCTGTCACGCCACCAACCGCCAAGATGGCATCCAATACCGTCATTCCCTCGCGATAGGCCACATTCTGAGGTGATTTCACCTGGCCGATCACTTTGACTTGACTGAAGGCACTTTGGGGATTGCTGACGATGATATTCACCGTAGGCGAACGCACGTATTCAGCGAGTCGTTGCTCTATATCACGTGCTAACTGCGAGGGTGCCTTGCCCACGGCCACCATATCTTCGTTTAAAGGCGTGGAGATTTTGCCGTCCGGTCGCACCGGTACCGTGACTGACAGTTCCGGGTTTCGCCAAACAAAGACCTGCAGGGTATCTCCGGGGCCGATGATGTAATCAGCCGATACACCGGTCCCCGCGGAGGGCGGCGTGGCGACAACAGGCTGAGCCGTATTCGGTGCGGCCGTGGGTGCCTGCGCGAAGCTTGCGCAAGCTGCGAAGGTCAAAAGCAGAACCTGAACCCAGGCGCGGAATGCCTTGCGATGTAACATCGTCATGGTTGCTATCCCCGTTAATCCGATAATGAAGCGACTCATGGTTGCACAGCCTTGCCGTCTAATGAGGCGGCCAGCGCCACCGCCGCAGGTCTGGACTCAAACGCGGTGCCCTCCTGCAGCAAGGCACGTAATAGGGTGCGTGCCTCGGCCGGTTTACCGGACTGGGCTAACGCACTCGCATAATGAAATGTGATGGACGGATTGGCAGGCTGAGATTTATGCGCCTCGGCTAATAGCGGCAGCGCTTCTGCCCCTTGGTTCTGCTGTAGCAAAATCCAGCCGACCGTATCTACCACCTGCGCCTGGCGTTGCGAGTACTCCAGCGCTTTGCGAGCCGTCGGCAAGGCCCGCGCATCCTTGGCTTCAAAGTACAACCACGCCAGATTATTCAACAACGCCGGCTGAGTGGGCAGTAAGACCACTCCTGCTTCATACAGCGCAATCGCTTTTGCGCGGTCGCCGCGAGTCGCATAAAAATTGGCGAGCACACCGCGAGCACTCACGTCACCCGGGTGCTGTTTAAGGTAGGCCAGCAACAAGTTATCCGGGTCCGGCTGACCGGCCATGGTTTTGGCATTTAACACGCGCACAGCCGCCGCATAATTCGGATCCACATCAAAGGAACTGGCGTAGCTACTAGCGGCCTGCGCCCATAGCGTGGCCGCATTAGCCGCGTCTAATCCCGCTTGAGTGGCTTGTAAGTCACCCTGCAGCAATAAAGCACCGGCGCGCTGATCCCGCCCGCTGGCCGCTGACAGTCCGGAGACCTTAGCTGCGTTAGATACGAGCCCAAGGGCGGCCGGATAATCGTTATTACGCATCAAAATGCCAGCCAATGCCTTGGTAGCCGGCAACCATCCCGGCTGCAGGCTCAGGGCTTTTTTGAAGCTCGCCTTCGCATCCTCGGGGCGATTGTCTGCCACCTGCAACTCACCTAAGGACAGCCAAAGAGAAGCGGAAGCACCGTCAGACGCCACAGCCTCTTTCAAAATACGCTCAGCCTCATCGGCATGACCGTCGCGTTTTTCAGTCAGCGCCGCCAAAATCAAGACGTCTACTCGGTTAGGCGCGATGGCTAGCGCTTCTTTTAACGGCTCGCGCGCTAAGTTCAGCGCAGCCTTGGCCTGATTGCCGTCTCGATTGAGATAGATTCGGGCCAACGTTAAGCGTGGTTCAATCGCTTTGGCGTCCGCCGCACGCGCGGCCTCTAACGATTTCACCGCAGCATCCTGGTCGCCACGCACTAAAGCGATAGCCGCGAGCTCATCGAGTGCGGCAACGTCCTTGGGGTTTTTCGACAACACCTGATGAAGGGCGCTAACCGCATCCTCGTAATGATGATCAGCACTTTCTACCCGTGCTAAGGTCAACCAACTCACCGTGTCATCCGGATTCTTCTTTAGCAGCGGCTGTAAGCGCGCACGTGCCGCCACGTAGTCGCCTCGCGCCGCATGGATCACGGCCACCGTGCGCTGCAAAACGGCGTCATCCACGTATTTAGCAGCCAGGCTATCAATCGCCTGGCGCGCCACTTCCGGACTTTGATTCGCGCCATTCGCTAACGCTAATAACAAGTCCCTACGCACCGTCAGATCGCTACCACCCGGCAGTTTGGATAAAATCTCCACTGCACGGTCACGCTTGCCACTCGCCAAATACTGAGAGGCAATCTTTAACTTTAAGCTGTCGCCGGCGCCGGTAGCGTCCACCGCCCTGCTATAAAAAGCCTCCGCTTCAGTCTGATCCCCCAAAGCCGTTGCAATGCGCCCGGCTAAGACTAAGGTCTCACCATCAGCACTAGCACCGATCAAAGGATCTAAGCTGCGCTTTGCCAACTCCGCGCGATTGCTGGCCAACTGAATCTCAGCGATCAACTTGCGGGCCGGCGCGTAATCCGGGCGCTCGGTCAAGACCTCATCGAGATTCGACTCGGCCTGCTGGAAATAACCTTGGCTGTAGGTGATGTAAGCCAGCAGCATGCGACTGGACACGTCATGCGGCATCACGCGCACCACCGCCTGTGCGTAGCGCGAGGCCTCGTCCAAACGATGTTGTACCAGCGCTAAACGCGCCTGCAGTAAGCGTGTGCCGGCAAGATTTGGGGCACTCTTTGCCAGCTCCGCAATGATCTTCTCGGCATCGGAAAAATGCCCCTGCGTCAGCGCCACTTGGGCTGCACTGCTCTGCGCGACCAGCCATGCGGTTAAATCACCTTTAGGTGAGGTGAGCGTTATCGCCTGCTTAAACACCGCCTCGGCTTTGCTCGCCTGACCTAGCGCGGTATAAGCCTGGCCCAACGCAAGTACCACATGCGCATCCGTCGGAAAGGCGTTTTGCGCGGCCTCTAAGGCCTGCAGTGCTTGCTCGTGTTGGCCTTGAATAAACTGGGATTGGGCGAGACCCACTACGGCCTCGGCATCCTTAGGATTGGCCGTGAGCACGCGTTCGAATGCCTGCCCGGCTTGCACCTCTTGATGTAGACCCAGCAAGGCTAAGCCCTCGAAGCGCGCCTTTACTGCTTCGGGTACGGCTTCAGGTGCCGTCGCCACGGCTTTTAACAACGCATCAAAATCTTGTTTAGCACGCAGCACAGCCCATTGACGCGGCAATAATTCGGCTGGGCTTAACCCCAGTTCCTGGGCTTTCTTCAACTGCTGATCGGCGGTCTCCCTATCGTTTTGCGCCAGCGCCGCATCGGCCATCAAAACGCGTGCGGCCAAGTTTTTAGGATCTTTCGCCACCACTCTTTTGGCAAACCCCAGCGCGGCTACCGCATCGGCAGACGCCAGTTGGGCCTGTCCCAGTGATAACAACTGCTCGGAGCTGCGAAACAGGTCGCATCCACTAATCGTCAGCAGAACAAGGCTGGCGATCGCCGTTAATACCCAGGAGGAAACAACCGTTGATTTACGAAACATTACACATTCCAGCCTAAAACAAAGGGGTCATGCCCAGCATGCACCGTGCGTTGAGTAGTCATAACGAGCGTCGATCGGTCATAAGCTGTCCGTTATCGGCCAGTATCGCGGCAAACGACCCCAGAGTCCTTTGTGCTGCGTCACACTGCGCGCTGCACGGGGTAGCCAAAATCGATAATTCGCTGGGCGCCAGCCGGCTCCACAGCTGGGCGCCCTGCCAGAAACGTACGGCGCTAGGCTGAGTCAACCACCGGGAACCCACGCCATACCAATACCAAATGAGCCATTTTTGGCCCGTGGTGTCGGCGACGGTGCCCTCTACCACCTTAGCCGGCCCGCGACCCGCAGCTAAACCCGAGGCGCGCGGGACTTCGGAGAGCACCTGCCAACCTTCTGGCACGATCGAATTACCGTAGCCGATCAATTTTTTTCCGGTCTGCTGCTGCCGGTAAGCCACCCGAAAGTACGACACACGACTGTCCGGGCCCTGATACGTGGCGAGTCTTTGGACTTCGGGGCTGACAAATACCGGATAAAAGTCCTGATCCGATAACAAGGGTCCGGCAAAAGGCCCGTTTAGCACGGGTGCCGCTTTCGAGGACGCCGGGACCGACGACCAACCCTGCTCGTGCAGCCAGCCATAGCCGGATAGCATTATCAGCAGCAGTGCGCCAGCGACAAGCACAGGCCCGCGGGCCTTCGCATCGCTGATCAGTGCTTTAGGCACCGACACGGGCTGACTGGGCCACAAGCTCATCAGCGCAAAATAGAGCAGCAGCGCGCCGGCGAACAAACCCCAACCAAACCAGTAATGATCGTGGATTAACGAGGTCTGCATTTGCGTGGCATTGCCGATCACAATGATCAAAAACACGCGTAGCCAATTAGTAAGAAGCGCTAACCCCGCGGCTAACCCCAGGCTACCCAGCACCCCGCGCAGGCTATCGCCGCGCCAGTAGCTGTACAGCGCGCTAACCGATAAGGCGACGAGGAAAAAATGCACGCCACTGCAGCCACCGGCCACCTCAAATACGCCCGCCGGCACGGCAACCTGATCACCCTGGATACGCGCATCAACCCCCACTAAGGGCAGCAACACGGCATTGGCCTGCACGGTTAAGTGCTGTAGCCAAGGAATCAGCGAATCCCATATCGGGATTGCAAACCACAGATACCCCAGCGGGAACGCCAGCAACCGACCGCCCTGCCAGCCGTACACGGTGGTTAATAACAGCCCCAGCACGACGGGTAGCAGCACTTGTTGACCGATATCCACGTGCGCATAGCCCATGAACATCACACCCAACTGGGCCACGGCCAGAGCGCCTAAGGCCCCTACCGACACCCTTGAGGTCACTTGCAGCTCAGGCAAGACCTCGTAGATCAGAAACAGCACCACGGCTGCCAACAGCCAGCCGTGCGCATAGGTAAAGGAGCTGGCCCACAGCGTGGTCAGCGTGCGCCAGGCTTGCCCATTGGCAAGGATCCCCACAGCCAAAAGCATACCGACGAGGCTCGCGAGTTTGACCCAGGCAGGCTCTGCCGGCCCGGGCTTAAGGCTTAACTCCGGCGAAACGGCTTTACCTGACACACTCACCCCGTTTTCCTGCGCACCGCTGCGGCCTCATAGCCCATCGGCCCGACCAAGCGCCGTCCAAAGCTAGGATATGTTAACCCGAGACCGTGACAATCCGAGCGCCTGCTCATGCCTTTAGCTGACGCCAGCCAGTCCAGACAGGCCCCTAGCCCTCACGGTGCGGACGCCTCAGAGTCCAGATTTAGACCGTATTTCTCGATCAGATCGTAGAGCGTCGGTCGACTGACCCCGAGCAACTCGGAGGCCCGTGAGACGTTACCCTGAGAAAGGGTCATGACTTGACGGATAGCGGCTCGTTCCGCGCGCTGTCGAACGTCCCGCAGATTAAACAACGTGGGCTGTTCGTCAGCGGCGGGTAAGGATAAGTCTTCCAACGACAGCAGCGGGCCATCGGCCATGACGCAGGCCGTCTTGATGCGATTCTCCAGTTCACGCACATTGCCAGGCCAGGGATACGCGAGCATGGACGCTGTTGCCTCAGGCACAAAGCCGCGCCGCGCAGGCTTGCTTAAACTGCCGTACTTCTGCAAGAAGAATCGCCCGAGCAGCGGAATACAGCTGGATCGTTCGCGCAGCGCCGGAACCTTTAGGCTAACCTCGGCTAAGCGATAGTAAAGATCTTGGCGAAAGCGCCCCTCCGTAATGAGGGTCTCAAGATTTTGGTGGGTAGCGGCGACTACCCGCACATCCACGGCGATCTCCGCACGCCCACCCACCCGCTCGATGACACGCTCTTGCAAAAACCGCAGCATCTTCGCCTGTAGTGGCGGCGGCATGTCGCCGATCTCATCCAAAAACAGCGTACCGCCGTCGGCGATCTCCACTTTACCTGGCGTGGTTTTAACCGCACCGGTAAACGCGCCGCGCTCGTAGCCAAAGAGCTCAGCCTCTAGCAGCTGATCCGGGATAGCCGCGCAGTTAATCGCCACAAATTTTTTCTTACGTCGCGCAGATAAGTCATGCACCGCCCGGGCTAACACTTCTTTACCCGTGCCGCTTTCGCCGAGCAGGAGCACAGACACTTCGGCCGGCGCAATTTTCTCCAGCTTACGGCAGACACCAAGCATGATTTCTGAGTTAGCGATAATCCCGGCGATGGGCTGTGCGCCACGAGCCTCTTGAAGACGGGCGTTCTCCGCCTCTAGGGCTGCGATACGAAAGGCCCGATCGACTAATAATTTTAAAACATCCAGGTCCAAGGGCTTTGAATAAAAATCCCACGCCCCACTGGCGATGGCGTGCAGCGCACTGTCCTTTTCCCCGTTGCCGGTCATGACGATGATTTTCGTCTGCGGTCGAAGGGAAATGATTTCTTGAAGAGTCGCCATGCCTTCAGCAGTACCGGCAGGATCGGGTGGCAACCCTAAATCCTGCAACACGACAGCGGGCTCATAGCGCCTTAAGGCGGTGATCGCTTCTTCACGGCTGCCGGCTGTGATCACTTCATACGCATCAAAGCCCCAGCGCAGTTGCCGTATGAGCCCCGCATCGTCCTCGACGATGAGTAAGGTGGGACGCTGTGTTGTAGACACGTCATGTTCATTCGCAGCCATTAAACCTCTCCTGCGCCGATCAGCCGCGGCGCGGCCAAGGGCAGACTCAACCTAAACCGAGTACCCGCACCCGGCGCACTATCGACCTCAACGCTACCGCCACTAAGCCGCGCAAACTCGCGTACCTGAAAAGCGCCAATACCCATACCTTGCACACCTTTGGTGCTATCAAAAGGTTTAAACAGACGGTTGCGCAAAAACTCAGCTTCCATACCCGCACCGGTGTCCGAAATTTCAACCTGCGCATAGCCGGTCACGACACGCAGTTGCACCGATACAACTCCCTCGGGTGGGGTGGCATCCTGAGCGTTACGAATCACATGCAGGAGCGCGTTTTCCAACCGCTCTTGGCTAACGGAAACATAGATCTCATCTTCAGGCAGCTGCAAAGTGGGTACCGGCTGTCGATCGCCCGTGCGGCGAACCACCTCAGCGACAACCGATGCCAGTGCGACTCGACGCAGCTCCCCTTGATCACGACCGGCCTTCAACTCTGCCAATAATCGCCGCATACGTTTGACCGAATGATCAATGGTCTCAATCGCATCATCAATAAATGCGGGGTTGTGCCGATGCTTGGCCGCGTTTTGCACCACCAACTGCTGCTGTGCGACCAGGTTATTCAGATCGTGCATCAAAAATGCCGCGAACCGGTTAAAGGCGGCGAACTGCTGCGCCTCGGCTAGATCTTGCGCAGCCCGATCTAAGGCAAGATAGCTCGCAGCCTGTCGCCCGGCGGTGCGCAGCAAGTCCAAATCCTCCCAGGTCAACGGCTGATCCAGAAGCGGGTCACTTAAAACGATCAGACCTACGACATCGGTTTCGTAAATCAGCGGCACCACCAACCAACTGCCCGGCAGTTCACGCAACCATCCCGGCACACTGGGCATACGGCCACCGTCCGTGGGATCCAAGCGCGCCACCGTTAAATCGACAATCCATTCTCTATCACGCAAAAAATGGGCGAACTCGCGATCCAGCGAGCGTGGCTGCAAGTCCGACCAAATACGCCCAGCGACCGGTTGAAAGGCATCACCCTGCAGCAACCACAAGCCCCCACCGGTTGCCTTAGCCAGCGCCACAAAGGCCTCCACCGTGCGCTCTGTTAAAGGCAGATCCGAACTCACTGCAGCCAGCTGGCGAGTTAACCCCAGCCACTCGGATCGGTAATCGTACTTATGCGGGAAAAAATGCTTAGCCAGCACCACGCGTAACCAAGCACGAGCCGTGCCCGAGTAGGAGACAACGGCTAAGGCCACGCCCGCAGCCACTAAAAAAACAATCTCCAGCACCGCGCCCCAGGCGCCACCCATCGCTCGCAGGTAAAACCCCGCAAAAGCCATCACCACCAGGTAGGCTCCGGCAATGGCGATACTGGTGGTGTAAAAGGCCACCGTCGGGGATAAGAAAAGACGCGCTTCCCAGGTTCTGACCCGATGCACGCCAATCAGCAACAACGGCACCACCATCGCGTTGACGTAGCCGCGCGCTAACCAAAGATCAGCATCCAGCGATCGATACAAAAAGGAAACCGAAAATAAAAATAAGTCGTAGACAAAAAGACCGCCCAGACCCAGCCAGAAGAACTTAACGCGCCATTCCTGACTCTGCCGGGTATGCCGGATCACCTGTTCAAGCAGCAGCAGCCCCAAGATCGATAAACACAGCTGCAATAACACCAGCGTGTCGGGCTGTGAGAACGCACCGGCAGGCCAAAAAGACCGGGGCACCAAACCCACTAAGACTAAAGTGCCGGCACCTCCATAAGCCCAAGGCCGCATCGACTGCTGACGCAGATCACCGGCCGCGCGTAGCACTCCCAACAAGAAGCTAAACCACAGCGCCAGGCGCAGCGCCTCTAGCAGCGGCCACTCGATGAGCAGCACGCCGCGCACGCACATCAAACCCAACAAACTAGCCCACAGCGTATTACCCAAAGCCGCGGGCAGCAGATACGATCCGCGCGTGCGCTCACGCCACAGGGTTGCTAACAACAGGCTGAAAAGGCCATAGACGGCCGCTGCTAGCCCGTAGCCCATCAGACCTACGATCGCAGGAGCTAACGGCACACTCAGCGCCCCTTACCCCAAAGCACAACTTCAGCGGTCTGCACCATAATCATCAGATCAAACACCAACGTATGGTTCTTCACGTAGTACAGATCAAATTGAAGTTTCTCGCGTGCATCGTCCTCGGAGGAGCCGTACGGGTAACACAGCTGAGCCCAACCGGTGATTCCAGGCTTAACCGTATGCCGCTCACGGTAATAAGGAATACGCTGCTCTAAGCCTTTCACGAACTCGGGCCGCTCGGGTCGCGGCCCCACAAAACTCATGTCGCCGCGCAGTACGTTGATCAACTGTGGTAACTCGTCGATACGCGTCTTGCGCATAAAGTTGCCCACCGGCGTAACGCGGGGGTCTTGTTTAGCCGCCCATTGCGCCCGGCCGGATTCTGCATCGACACGCATGCTGCGAAATTTCAGGACCGAGAATAGTTCGCCGTCCAGGCCGACTCGCACCTGGCGATAAAGGATGGGCGCGCGCAACCCTTCCGTGAACTTAATGGCGAGCACCGCAAACACCATCAACGGCCAAACCAGTGACAGGAGCACTACGCTGATAGCCAGGTCAAACAACCGGTTGGTTAGACGGCGCAGGGTGTTGCGTCTAAAACCGGGCGCAAAAATAATCCAACTGGGATTGAGTACGTCGAGTCTTACCTTGCCGGTCTCTCGCTCCAAAAAATCCACCAGATCAATCACCTCAATGCCGCCCAGGCGTGCCTCAATCAGCGTGTGAACTGGAAAATTACGCCGCCGATCATCCATCGCCACGACGATCTCATCAATCATGTGCGTTTGGCAGTAGGCCAAAAGATCGGCGCCCGGCACCACCAGGCGATCTTCCGGCACGCTGACCACTTCGCCGGGGCTAGCCACGTAGCCGTGCACCATAAAGCCACGTTGGTCGCTGCGGCGACGCAATTTGATGACGCTAAAGGCGCGTTTACCGGCGCCCAGCATCAGCACGTGTCGCTTGAACATTTCATCATCCACGACCCGATCAAACAGCCAGCGGGTCAACAGCAAAAGCAGGATGCTCATCACGGCGGCGGGAATAAAACTGGCCCGATCGATCCCCACCGAGGGTACCAAAAAGGCTAAAACACCGGCTACCGAGCTGCCCGCCAGCACGGCCGCTGCGCAGCGCAGCACCACACCGGTCAAGCGAGCGCGCTGACGGTGGCTGTATAAGCCCATGGCCAGCAGAGAAATGGACAGCGCAAGCGCATAGATCAGCGCACCGGTCGACCACAGCGGGATGGCCGACTGCCGGACCGTGGTCGCAGCCGCCCAAGGGGCTGCCATGAAGGCCAGCCCTTCCAGCAGGGCTAGTACCAGCAAAGGTAAACGCACCATCGGAGCCATTACACGCAATTCAGGCATTCCTTTGCACGCCCGTACGCGCACACGGCCAAACGGCCGCAGACGGTCTTCCTAACGACGCACAGCGTAGAGAGATTCAGGGTCATAAAATGAGCGTACAAGTCACATTCTCGTCTAAATTAAGACCAACTCGCGGTCAGCGCCCGCCGCTGCTTGCAGCTGGCGACCAACCACTAAGATTAGACAGAGTAAACGAGGCCGGTAGGTCAAAACAGGACATATGTCACATCACCCAGCCACAGGCGACGGCCCTGGGCCGCGTTCACGGTAAACGTCAAGCTGAGCTTGGGGCGGAACTCGGGGCTGAGCTTTGGGCCCAAAGCGGGTCAGGCCCGATGGGCTTCGGATCCTTACGACCGCTGCGGGCGCTGCAGTGAGCGAACCAGCGCGAACCAGCAACCTTTAAGCCATAGCCACCCGGGCGGGTGGATTAGCGAGTTAGACAGCCTCGCCGGGGACACACCGGCGAATCCGTCTTTCAAAATGGCGTCCCCAACGGGATTCGAACCCGTGTCGCTACCGTGAAAGGGTAATGTCCTAGGCCTCTAGACGATGGGGACGTCGCTCCTCAAAAAAAACCGGGGTTGGTGGAGCTAGTCGGGATCGAACCGACGACCTCTTGCATGCCATGCAAGCGCTCTCCCAGCTGAGCTATAGCCCCGTACAGAAGGTGCGGGATTGTGCTGACAACCCGCACCCGTGTCAACCTCTAGAGTTTAACCTAAAAATCAGCCTGCCGGCAGTCCAGCTAGAATCTGCGGGGCTCGACTCATCCTGAGCAGCGTCTCCTCACGCCCCAAGATGGCCAGAGTCTGGTCAATCGGCGGGGATACCCCGCTACCGGCGAGCACCACGCGCAGCGGCTGAGCGACTTTGCCTAGAGCTAGCCCCGCATTTTCAGCCGATTGGATCAGCACCGCGTGCAATGTCGGCGCCGACCAATCCGTTACGGCCAACAAAGCCTTTTGCAACTGATCCAGCAGACCCAGCGCCTCCGCAGTGAGATGCTTGCGGGCAGCTTTTTCTTCGTACTGTTCGGGCCGCTCGAAAAAGAATCGGCTGTTTAGGGCCATTTCTTTCAGCGTTTTAGCCCGCTCACGCTGCGCCTCCACCAAAGGCTCCAAGTTCTTGCCGGCAGCGTCGATTCCAAGATAAACCAGCTGTTCAGCCAACAACGCTGCCAGCCGCGGCGCATCGCTACGCATCAGGTGCTGCTGGTTTACCCAGGCTAATTTTTCACCATTGAATGCCGAGGCCGCTTTGTTGACGTCGGCAATATCAAAGGCCTGAATCATTTCCTCGAGGCTAAATAATTCCTGATCACCGTGTGACCAA
>CAIKMS010000031.1 GCA_903828595.1 uncultured Pseudomonadota bacterium
CACCACTTTCGATTAGTCGGCGGATGTCCTCGCAGCGCCACGCTGTGATGTTCGGGCCAAGCTTTACGGGCTGGGGGTAACGCCCCGACTTAACGCCGGCCCACCAAGTGCTTTTGCAGATGGGCAGCAACGCGGGACTGGGGGGCGTGGCCTTCTTGTTGCCGAGAATATCGCTAAGGCGAAGTAATCTAGTCGAAAGGAGAGAATCCATCGGGGTGCGCTCCGGGTTGCTTGCGTCGGACGCACTACAGCACCGGCCGATTGGCGGGTCGAGGAACAAAACCGGCGTTTATTTTCCTTGACAAAACCGGCGTTATTTTCCTTGTTTTAATTTCTACTTTTTATAGTCTCGAAAGTATGCCCGGTAGTCACGACACATTGAATCTACGTCAAGCTTCTCGCCGTCTTTATCATCTTTCACGGCCTCGGCAGCCTGTGTTTGAGTCTTTTCTGGATGCTCGTGCAGGTACTTTCTCATTGCCCAACACCTGCGCATCCGGGCTTCTTTGAGTGCCTCAGACTGAGACGCATTACCAACGCGCTGCCGTGGCTTGCAGTCGAAAGCTTCATCCAGCGTCAGGCCCTCACCGTCTTCGATGTACTTTGAGAATGCGTCAGCAACCCACGTTAACGTGTCTGGATGTACCGGCAGCCCAGCTCGGACCGCAGCGCGAAAGTGCTTCAGCCGTTTCATCGAGTCATCTATCGGCGGGAGTGCTGCCTCAAGTGTGAGATAACTCCTGGGGTTAGTGCTCATGCCACAACCGCCGTCTTTGTTGACGTAAACGGCACCACGTTAGGCGTCTTGATCGCATCAAGGTAGTCCGCCCACTTCTGCATCATGTCGGCCCGCTCTGCTAGAAAGCCCGTGCGGTTGTATGCGCGGCCGTTCGGGTCTTTGACCGCATGGCCCAGTTGGTGCTCGATATACTCCGGCCGAACGTGTAGCACTTCATCCAGAATCGTGCGTGCGGTCGCCCGGAATCCATGGGCCGACATTTCCTCCTTCTGGATGCCCACGCTGCGCAGCGCCGCGCAAATTGCGTTGTCGGACATCGGGCGTTGCCGGCTCCGTGCGCCGGGGAGCACATAGACGCTATTGCCGGTCAGCGGTTGCAGCTCGCGCAGAATTTCAACGGCCTGCCGGGATAGGGGAACGATATGCGCCGTGTCGGTCTTGCTAATGGTGTAACGCCACTGGGCGGCGTCTAGGTCGATGTCAACCCATTTCGCGTGCCGCAGCTCACCGGGGCGAACGAACACCAAGGGGGATAATCGGAGCGCGCAGCGGACCGTCAGCGTGCCGTGATACCCGTCGATTGCCTTTAGCAATTCGGCAAAACGTTTCGGCTCGGTCACAGCCGCAAAGTGCGTGCCCACCGCCGGCGGCAGCGCACCGCGCAGATCGGCCGAAGGGTCGCGCTCGGCCCGTGCAGTCGCCACGGCGTATCGGAACACCGCACCGCAGTTGGATAACGCCCGGTGGGCGGTTTCGATTGCTCCCCGCTCCTCGATGCGCCGGAGTACCGAGAGCAACTCGGGGGCGGCAACTTCGGCAACCGGCCGGCCGCCTATCCACGGAAAGACGTCGCGCTCAAGTCTGCGCAAGATGCGCTCGCCGTGCGACTTCGCCCATGCCGGGGAGTTCTTCGCATACCACTCGCGGGCCACCGTCTCGAAACTATTTGCAGCTCGGGCCTCGGTGGCGGCCTTGGCGGCCTTCCTGTACTCGCCGGGGTCGATGCCCTGCCCCATCAGCCTGCGGGCGTTGTCGCGCTTGTCACGGGCACCCTCAATGCGCAGGCCTGTCGCCTTGTCTTTGCCGCCGGCCAGTGGCACGGCGGGATAGACGCCTAGGCTCAGCCGTTTCTCCTTGCCGGCGAAGTGGTACTTAAACCGCCACCACTTCCCGCCGGAAGGGGAGACTTCAAGGTACAGCCCGCCATCGTCAAATAGACGGATGGGCTTATCGGCGGGCTTCGCACTGCGAATCTTGGCATCGGTGAGGGGCATGGGGGCAACTTTTTTGGCGGCAGGTGAGTTGCCCCCAAGGTTGCCCCCGGTTGCCGCCGGATGTCAATGGACACAGTTGCCCCCGCTTGTACCGCGTAGATAGCAAAAAGCCCGCGTTTTTGCGGGCTTCTGCTTTTCGATTGGATGGGGTTGGATGGTAAAATGGTGGCTAGGGGGGGAATCGAACCCCCGACCCCGGGGTTATGAATCCCGTGCTCTAACCGTCTGAGCTACCTAGCCGAATCCTGCAGTCATCAAAGGTCGGTTGGAGCCCGACCGACAGGACCGGGGATTTTCGTTGTCCTTTGCCTCGGAGTCAAACCCTTAGGCAGAAAAACTCACCTTTTTAAAAATCCCGGCCCCTTAAACCCTCGCCTTAATAGAACAACCAGCCGATTTGCGTATTAATCGCGTTAGCACCGTTGCCCATCAGCACCAGCTTACCGTCGTTAACGACATAGAAAACCAAGCCGGTGCCGCCAAAGAGGTTGCGGCCGAGCTCGGCCTCACCGCGTCCGGTATTGCCGTCCAAAGCGTACTGGCCAGTAAAGCCACCGCCAAAGGAACCGGACGAAACGCTGACCGAGCTCAGCAGAACCAGCGGTGACATGCCGGCAGGCAGCACGGTAGTGCCTAAGTAGATGCCGCCCTGGAAGGTCGTGAATGGCGCCCCGGTCTGCGGCTCTAAAAGCCCGTAGCCGTTACCCGAGTTAGGCGTGGTCTCCACCAGATAGCCACTGGATATGCCGTTTAAATAGCCCACAAAGGTGCGCAGGCCCGCGCCACCGACAAAGCTGTAGGTCAATCGCCCGGTGGTTGGTGACACGTTGTAGCTGCCCGGATAGGTCAGATCCAAGGCATCCGAACCACCGGTCGCCGAATCCAGCAAGATGCTTGCCGTGCCCGCGCCTGGCGAAACTCCAGTGATCTGGCCCAGCGCATTGCTCGAGGTGGCGTAATGACTGCCCGTGGCACTCCACAGCTCCAAAATCGCCGGAACCGCCGCCACGTTCCCCTGGGCGGGTGGCGCGAAGGAAGCATTCGTCAAGCCGCTGGCTTGCGCGGTGAGCTCGCCGGCCAGAATCGGTGCCGATGCACCGGCATCCGAGGCGATTAAAAAGACTTTTCGTCCACTCTGGCTTAAGACCGCATAGTAGCTAAATTGCAGCGGCGTACTGCCGACCCTGATGTTCAACGTGCCATGACCGTTGGCATCCGGCGCACTAAACGCGCCGGTCACCGGCGTATTGGTAAAGTTGAACGAGCCGTTGCTGTCAACGCTTGCGTTACTTAGGGTGCCATCGCTGGCCACCGTCATGCGGCCCACCACGCCCAATCGCTCAGCCAGCGCATCCGTGCCCACCACGCCCAACGCATACGTGCCGGCCATGCTGCTCACGCCGCTGACGTTACTGGTCGCCGGATCGATTCGCACGAAGTTGGCAGTGCCGGCAACACCCGAAGCATCGGCCTCTTGCATGTAGCCTTCGTTCAGGGACGATAAAATCGTCCAAAAGAACGTCAGGGTCTGTGCCGGCGTGTTGCTGGACGCGGCCGACTTCAACGTGATCACACCGTGGTTGCCGATCTGATTCTGGCACTTACCATCAATCACGGGTTGACCGATCTGTGTTGCAAAATCCGCCTTGAGATCCTGACTGCCCACGACTTTGCCGTCCGCATTGACGGTGAAAGATCCCGCACGAGTTGCTGGTGTACCACTAGGGCTAAAACCGTGCAGCAAGTAGCTAAAGGAGCCCTGCAACAGACAGGAGGCCTGAGGGTTCACTTGAATGGTGAAGTCGCCCTTATCGATATGCGCGTTACGGTCGGTAATCTGTAAGGTAAACGTCCAACTACCTTGCGCAGTCGGCGTGCCTAGGATCGACACCGAGCCGCCGTTGCTAGGTTGCAGCGATAAACCCGGCGGCAACTGGCCAGCGACTACCGCCCAGTTGAACGGCCCGACACCGCCCGTGGCGGCAATGGAGGTGCCATAGCCCACGCGCAGATTGGCTGGCAGGATGTTCTGCGGCAGCAACTGCGGCGCGCCGCTAGTGGTAACCGTGATATTCGAGCTGTAGACGGTGTTAGCGATGGAGGTCGCGGTGATGGTGGCCGTCGCTGCACCCGTCACCCCGGAGGCCGGTGCCGTGTAGGTCACCTGCGAAGTCGTGGCTTGGGATAAGGTACCCGGGCCGTTTAAAGCCCAGGTGACGCCTTGGTTATTGCTGTCGTTGTATACGCCGGCGTTGAGTATCACCTGACCGCCCGGTAGCAGGTTGGTACTACCAGAAGCACCGATCTGCACGCCCACACCGACCGCCGTTGGGATAACCGCATTACCGTTATTACTGCTGCAGCCAGCTACGGACAGCACCACCAGGCCCAGCAAAGCCACGGACATCCAACGATTAACCAATGAGCGTATCAAGAGGCCTCCTGGGCATCATCGAAAAGACGTTTGAGAGCAGCGGCATCTGGGCCATAAATCAGACATTGAACCTAAAGTGCATGACGTCGCCTTCGCGAACCACGTACTCTTTGCCTTCCAGCCGCATTTTGCCAGCTTCCCGCGCGCCTGCCTCACCCTTGTAGGTGATGAAATCGTCGTAACCGATGACTTCGGCACGGATGAACCCGCGCTCAAAGTCGGTATGGATCACACCTGCCGCCTGCGGTGCGGTAGAGCCGGCTGCCAGCGGCCAGGCACGAACCTCTTTAGGTCCAGCCGTGAAATAAGTCTGCAAACCCAACAACTTGTAACCGGCGCGGATCACCCGATTAAGCCCGGGCTCCGACAAACCTAAACCGGTCAGAAACTCGGCTCGATCCGCGTCCTCTAGCTCGGAAATCTCCGCTTCGATAGAGGCGCAGACGGCAACGACCTCCGCGCCTTCGCTGGCGGCCAAAGCCTTGACCGCATCTAAGCGGGGATTGTTCGTAAAGCCATCTTCCGCCACGTTAGCCACATACAAAACCGGCTTGGCAGTTAACAGGTGCATCTCGCGCAGCAGTGCACGCTCTTGCGAATCCATTTCCAGAGCGCGCGCCGGTATGCCTTCGTTTAACGAATCTCGCACACGCTTAGCCAGATCACGCAGGCGTATCGCGTCTTTATCCTGCTGTTTAGCACCCTTCTCGGCGCGCATTAGGGCTTTATCAGCCGTGTCTAGATCAGCCAAAGCCAATTCCGTGTTGATGACCGCGATGTCACTTAACGGATCGACACGACCGGCGACGTGAATAATGTCGTCGCTATCAAAACAACGCACCACGTGGGTGATCGCATCTACCTCACGGATATGCGCTAAAAACTTATTACCTAAACCCTCACCCTTGGAGGCGCCCTCGACGATCCCCGCGATATCCACAAACTCAACCGTTGTGGGTAACAGGCGCTCGGGCTTAGCTACCCGTGCTAACTCATCTAGGCGCGGATCAGGAACGGTGACGATGCCAACGTTCGGATCAATGGTGCAAAACGGATAGTTCTCCGCTGCAATGCCCGCCTGGGTCAAAGCGTTAAACAGCGTCGACTTGCCGACGTTGGGTAAACCGACGATACCGCACTTAATACCCACGTTGAGTCACGCTCCTAAAACAAAAACCTCGAAACTGGCTGTTAACCAACCTTAGAGATCAAAACCCAAAATTCAGACCGACGGTAGCGCCCGATGAAGTCGGTTCATCACTACCTCAGCACCCTTATCCAATAACTCCGGCACTAAATCGGCCGCTGCCTTGGCCGCCACCTGCAGCAAGGTATCCTCGCTTGCCGGTGCGCGTTTTAAAACGTAATCAATCACCTCCGAGCGCCTGCCCGGGTGACCGACACCCAATCGTGCTCGCCAGAAGCCCTCGCCCACGTGCGCAATCAGGTCTTTTAAACCGTTGTGTCCACCCGATCCACCGCCCAGCTTTAAGCGCAGGGTGGCGACCGGAAGATCGATCTCATCGTGCACCACTAAAGTCTGTGCCGGCAAAATCTTCAAGTAATCCGCCAAAGCTCGCTGGGCGATACCGCTGCGATTCATAAACGTCATCGGCTTGAGCAACCAGATTTCCTGACCAGCCACCACAATGCGACCGGCCTCCCCGTGATAACGCGCCTGGGGTCGGAGACTGCCGCCAAAACGGCGAGCCAGCTCATCAACTACCCAAAAACCCGCGTTGTGGCGAGTCTGTGCGTATTCCGGGCCCGGATTTCCCAGACCAACGATAAGTTTGAGATCCAGTCCGGCCACGAGAGTTCCCCGAACCGCAAAAAAAGGCAGGACGCAAACCCTACGGTTTGCGTCCAACCTGTGCCAACCGAAGAACGCTTACTTCTTAGCCGGAGCCTTCGCCGGAGCTGCCTTGGCGTCTGCCGCAGGCTTAGCGCCAGGTTTAGCCGCGGCCTTACCCTTGGCTGGGGCTGCCTCAGCCGCCGGGGCTGCTGCTTCGGCTTCCGCTGCACGAAGACCGTGCACCGAGACCACCGAAGGATTGCGACCCTGCGCCAAATCAGGCGATGTCACGCCGGCCGGAAACACCACATCAGCCAAATGCAGCGCGGTGTTCAAGCGCATAGCCGACAAATCGACCTCGATGAACTCCGGCAGATCCTTAGGCAAACAGGTGACTTCCAGTTCGTTCTTCAGATGCGAGACCATGCCGCCTTCAGTCTTCACACCAGGGCAAGATTCTGCACCCTTGAAGTGCAGTGGCACGGTGATCTTGATTTCGACATCTTCAAACACGCGCTGCAGATCCAGATGCACGATCTGGTTCTTCCAGGGGTGACGCTGCACATCACGCAGCAAAGCCAACTGGCGGCCGCTGGACAGGTTGATCGCAATGATCGACGAGTAGAAGCGCTCGTTTTCTAAGGCGAGTTGGACTTTATTGTGATCCAAGGTGAGCTTGGTCGGCTCTACCTGACCACCGTAAAGAATGGCCGGAAGCGTACCCGCGTGACGCAGGCGGCGGCTCGCACCCTTCCCCTGCTCAACGCGGACTTCCGCATTCAATTCAAATTTGGTCTGCATGATGACTCCTTAACACTTTCACAACACAACAGGCTGGCATCACCCGCGACCTGGTGAATGCCATCCTTTTTTAGCAAGATGCCGGTCTGACGACCGGCATCAAGATACAGCCAACCCCGCAAGGACTCCTCACGCGGTTGTTGAATTAATCGATATACAGCGAACTGACCGACTCTTCGTCGCGAATACGGCGCATGGTTTCGGCTAACAAGCCGGCTACCGATAACTGGCGAATCTTAGGGCAAGCCTTGGCAGGCTCGGACAAAGGAATGGTGTCAGTAACAACCAACTCATCAAGCGCCGAGTTGGAAATCCTTTCAATCGCCTGACCGGACAACACCGGATGGGTGACATAGGAGACCACCTTGATAGCGCCCTCCGCCTTAAGCGCCGCGGCAGCCTGACAAAGGGTACCGGCGGTATCCACCATGTCATCCACCATCACACACACTTTGCCTTCCACATTGCCGATGATGTTCATGACTTTGGATTCGTTAGCGCGTGGCCTGCGCTTATCGATAATCGCCAGATCCACATCATCCAAACGCTGCGCCAGTGCGCGTGCTCGAACAACGCCGCCCACATCCGGTGACACCACAATGAGTTTCTCGTGATGGTGTTTCCAGGCATCCCCTAATAAGACCGGTGAGGCGTAAACGTTATCCACCGGAATATCGAAAAATCCTTGAATCTGATCGGCATGCAAATCCACGGTTAGCACGCGATCAATGCCGGCGCGAGCCACCATGTTAGCGACCAACTTAGCGGTAATCGCCACGCGCGTGGCGCGCGGTCGGCGATCCTGGCGGGCATATCCAAAATACGGCATCACCGCCGTGATACGTCCGGCACTGGCCCGACGGCAAGCGTCAGCCATCACCAACAATTCCATCAGCGTGTCATTAGCGGGCGCGCACGTAGGCTGCACCAGATACACGTCGCGACCGCGAACGTTTTCCATCAGCTCAACCGTGACCTCGCCGTCACTGAATCGGCCCACGTAGGCGCGACCCAACGGCACGGTCAGATGGCGCGCGATCTCCTGCGCCAGCGCCGGGTTCGCATTGCCGGTAAACACCGCCATCGTCGATTGATCCACCGCTACGCCCCCATCACCCTTCTCGGGCAATCCATCGCTATTCCAATTCTTATGTAGACCCTGTCTCGGGTAACAGCTAGATGGCTGGGGCGGAAGGATTCGAACCTTCGCATGGTGGAATCAAAATCCACTGCCTTACCACTTGGCGACGCCCCACCTGTCAACTCTCAACATCAAAACGCGACCACAGAGGGGATCGGTTTACACCGGTCACTACCCACCCCTGCCAGCGTGCCGGCAACTCTTGAAGTGCCTGCTCAGCTTGTGTCGCGCTTTCAAAGGCGGCAAACACACACGCGCCACTGCCGGTCATTCGCGCAAAGCCGCGTATCGCTAACCATTGTAATGCCTCGCGCACGCCTTCGTGACGGCTACGCACTACCGGTTCCAAATCATTACTCAACAGACGCTGGGTAAGCGGATCACCCTGCAATCGTTCGAGGAAGCCGGTCATTGTGATTCTTGGGGAATTTCTTGTCAATTCAGGCGCCTGAAACACCTGGGCTGTACTCATCCCGGTGCCGGGAAAAATCACCAGGTAGGTGGCCGGTGGCAGGTCCAAAACGGTGAGCTTTTCACCCACGCCCTCAGCCCAGGCCGAATAACCGCGCACAAATACCGGTACATCCGCACCCAGTGAGCCGCCCAAGCGCTCCAGTTCCGCACCCGGCACGTGCAAACCCCACAGGTGATTCAAAGCCACCAAGGTCGTGGCCGCATCCGAACTGCCGCCGCCTAAACCAGCGCCGCATGGCAGCCGCTTAATAACCTCAATATCTACCCCTAAATCGGCTCGGCCGACCCAGCTTTTTAGCGCATTGGCCGCCCGCACCACCAAATCCTCAGACTCTAATACCCCGTAGCTGACCGCCAGACGGCGCACCCGAGGTTCATGGGTCACCGTAAAATGCAGCTCATCGGACCAATCCAGCAACTGAAACGCGGTTTGCAGCTCGTGATACCCGTCAGGACGACGGCCGGTAACGTAGAGACATAAATTCAGCTTGGCCGGCGCGGGCCAGCCGCGTGACACCGCCACTGTCATTGATCCGCCTGGGCTCCCACGGCCCAGCTTTGTACCAGCAGACGAATCCGGGTGTCGCCCTGAACTAAAACGACGCTACGTGGCAAGGGTAGGCTCGTACCGGGAACGTCTTGCGGGTCAGCCACGGTGACCGTCCAGCCGTACTGCTCAAAGCCGGAGTCGGTTAGCAGGGTCTGCTCGGCCTGCGGATCAGGAATCCCCAGCAACCAATAACGTAAGGGCGCTAACGGCAACGCCGCGCCCAAGCGTTCAACGAGTACGGTCTGCAAATCCACAAACGGTGCGACACTGACTTGTACCGGGCCTTGGCCGTTGGCAATGCGAATCTCCTGGTCGGTGCGCGTGATGTGTACAGCCCCCAAGCCCAGCGGCCCGTGCACCTCGATCACGCTGCCTTGCAGCGATTCTGCCCAATCAAAACTCGCGCTAAAACCGTTACCCGGCGCCTTAACGCCCAACCGCCCGGTGGCCCGCCATGACGTTAACGGATTCGCCAGCGCCACGGCGTCACGCTCGGGCATCGGCTTTTTGGGTGGGTGAAGAGCGCAACCCGCCAAAAATACCGCAAAGGCCAGGGTAGCTACGAGTCGCTTGCTCATGGCGACTGGCTGGCTCGCGTGTCCGGCATAGCCACGCCGCGTGCGCCCAGGACCTCTTTGAGGATCACGCTATCCGGCACGCGCATCAGCGCGCTGGACCAGGTTCGCGCGGCCGCCTCATGGTCACCGGATGCCCATTGGGCCTCACCCAAATGCACCGCGACTTCCGCTTGAGGTTCGCGGTCGTAAGCCTTCGACAACCAGACTATAGCCTGATCAAAATGCCGCTCGCGAAACAACAGCCAGCCGTAGCTGTCTTGTATCGCCGCACTGTCCGGACGCCTAGCCAGCGCGGCCGTAATCAACTGACGCGCCGTGCTTAAATCGCGATCGTGATCCACCAGCGTGTAGCCCAGCGAGTTGGCGACCAGCGCGTCATTGGGCCGCTGCGCACGCAGGACCTTGAGAATTTTCAGTGCCTCGTCCATCCGTCCGGACTTATCCAAAGTGGCGGCCCGAGCCAGCGTGATGGTCGGGTCATCCGGATAAACACGTAAGGCGCGGGCCGATAAGCTTAAGGCCGTCTCGGCATGGCCGCGCTCGTTGAGCACATCAATACGACCCGCCGTAACCGACAGTCGCTCCGGTGAGTGCGCAACAAAATCATCGAGCATTCGCGCGGCCAGAGCGTCATCCCCCGAGTCCATCAATAACCGGTACAACGACAGCTGCGCGGCCACCGCACGGTTACCCTCGGTAATACCCGAATACAGCTGTTTAGCCTGATTGGTTTGGCCGCGCCGCTCGGCGATCTGCGCCATGCCAAAGGTAATGACATCCACGGCCCCACCAGCACCCAGAGCTTCACGATAGCGCGCCTCGGCCACATCCAAGCGACCGGCGTCCAGGGCATTAGCGGCCAGCAATTGCAGCGCTTCGCCTTTCAGTGCCGCAATCCGTGTCAAATCTTTTAAGGGTCGCTCGGCCTCCTCGCCGCGACCGCAGGACGACGCCAACCAACCGTGCATCAGTCGGTCGCGCGCAGACCCGTCCCGAGCCAATACCGCCGCACTGGCTAAACCTTGATCACAGTTACCGCCGAGCACGAGTGCGCGCGCGCGCAACCACAAAGCCTCACGATTACTCGGGCTCAAAGCGAGCAACCGCTCGATGCTTTTTAGGGCCGCTGGGGAATTGCCGGCGTGCAAGGCTAAGTCAGCGTGCGCCATCCACGCCTCCGGCGTGGTGGGGTAATCGCGCAGCAAATCAGAAATCGCAATTTCTGCCGCTCCAACGAATTCCGCGCCTGCCAAGGACTCTTGAAGGGCGCTAAAAGCGGCAGCCGGGGTCGAATAGGCGGTTTTGATTAGGACCCTAAAGTCATCGGCAGCCGCCTGCGGGCGATCCAGCTGCAGCCGGGCGATCGCGCGAAACCGTCGAGCCGCCTCGGAGCGGGGCTCGCGAGCAAGCCAGTCGTTGGCGATAGACTCAAGCTCAGCAGGCTGCGCATTGTCAAAAGCCAGTCGGGCCGCTTTTTCAAAAACGGCGGTATCCCGGCTGGTATTCGCCGCCTCATGTAGCCGTCGTGCAGCCGTCGGATACTCGCCGCGCGCTAACGCAACTTCAGCCGTAACCCAGCCGCCGGCGGCACCTTCAGCGCCAGTGGCGACAAGCGTTGCGGCTAACAGCAGCCCGGCGACCGCCCAGGGACGCAGCGTCTGGATCGATTGCTGTAAAAATGTCGATGTTTTCATGCCATCCACTATAGCCGATCAACGCCCGATCCAATCGCGCGCTTGCCCCCAAGCGCCCCTTGCCGGAGAATTCCACCTTGCTTCTGGGGCCACGTTTTTCGCATGCCGCTGCTCGTTCTAGGGATTAACCACCGCACCGCCCCACTCGACATCCGTGAACGGATCGTGTTCGGGCCGGACGTGCTTGTCCCGGCATTGCAGGATCTGCAAGCCACCCAGGGCGCCGATGAAAACTTAATTGTCTCCACCTGCAACCGCACCGAGCTGTACTGCGTGAGCGAAAACCCAGGCGCCCTGCAGCATTGGCTGGAGCGCTACCACGGCGACACGCTGGATCTCAAAACCTCGCTTTACACCCACCAAGACGAAAAGGCCGTGGCGCACGCATTTAGCGTTGCCGCGGGGCTAGACTCCATGGTGGTTGGCGAACCGCAGATTTTAGGACAACTCAAAGACGCCTACCGCGCGGCGCAGCAGGCTGGCACCGCAGGCCCGCAGTTAAACCGGCTCTTGCAGGCTACCTTTTCGGTTGCCAAGCGCGTGCGCACTGAAACTCGGATCGGCGCCAACGCGGTATCAGTGGCCTATGCTGCGGTGAGTCTGGCCAAACAAATTTTTACCGGCTTTAACAATCACACTGCCTTACTCGTCGGTGCTGGCGAAACGATTGCGCTGGCGGCTCGCCACCTGCGCGGACAGGGACTGACCCGCATGATCATCGCCAATCGCTCCTTGGACCGCGCCCAAGCGCTAGCCCAGGAGTTCCAGGCGTCGGCCATTTCGCTGGATGCCCTGCCCCATTTTTTACCGCAGGCCGATATCGTCATCAGCTCCACCGCAAGCCCAGACCCGGTCATTCTCAGAGCCCATGTAGAGGCGGCCTTGAGCGCCCGGCGCCGTCGCCCGATGTTCATGGTGGATATCGCCGTTCCTCGCGATATTGAAAGCACGGTCGGTGATTTCGAGGACGTTTATCTTTACACCATTGATGATCTGCAGTTGGTCGTTGAAAGCAATCTGTCTGCCCGCCAGGACGGTGCGCGTGAAGCGCGTAAGCTCATTGATGATGAAGTGCAACGCTTCATGGCTGAACTCAAAGGCCTGCACGTTGTACCCACCATCCGGGCACTGCGTGAGTCTGCCGAAGACGTACGTGCACAAACGCTAGATCAAGCGCGTCGCCTGCTACAGGCTGGTCGCCCGGTCGATGATGTGCTGAACTACCTCGCCGATACGTTGACCCATCGCCTGATTCATGCGCCCACGCAAACCTTGCGCGATGCCGGTAACTCCGGCGACGCCGAACTCGTTGCCGCGACCCGCCAAATTTTCAAACTAAGCCAAAACTCATGAGACCTTCGATACGAATCAAATTAGATCGCTTAGCCGAGCGTTACGAGGAGGTCGGCAGACTGCTGGCCGACCCTAGCGTCAGTGGTAAAAGCGGTCAGTTCCGCGATCTGTCCATGGAGTACTCGAAGCTCGAATCACTAGTCGCTAACTACCGTGCGTTTCGTGCCTTAGAGCAAGAAGCCCGTGATACCGAGGCCATGGCCAACGGTGACGATCCCGAATTGCGCGAGATGGCCAGCGAGGAACTTAAAGCGCTTAAGGCGAAAATCGAAACCGATGAGCGAGAGCTTGAACTGTCGCTGATCCCCAAAGACTCGCGTGACGACTCCAATATTTATGTGGAAATTCGTGCCGGCGCCGGCGGTGATGAAGCTGCGATTTTTGCAGGTGATCTATTTCGCATGTACAGCCGCTACGCGGATCGCTGCGGCTGGACGGTAGAGATTCTGTCGGAAAATCGCGGCGAACACGGCGGCTATCGCGAGGTGATCAGCCGCCTGATTGGCCGCAACGCTTTTGCCCGTCTGAAATTTGAGTCAGGCACGCACAGAGTACAACGAGTACCGGCCACTGAAGCTCAGGGACGTATTCATACCTCGACTTGTACCGTGGCGATTCTTCCCGAGCTAACTGAAGTGGAAGACGTCCCTATTGCCGACTCGGATCTGCGGGTAGACACCTACCGCGCCTCGGGTGCGGGCGGTCAGCACGTCAATAAGACCGACTCAGCCGTGCGCATGACACACATCCCCACCGGCATTGTGGTCGAGTGCCAAGACGAACGATCGCAGCACAAGAATCGCTCCAGGGCGCTGTCGCTGCTCAAAGCCAAACTCCTAGCCAGTGCCCGCGAGAAACAAGAGGCCACGCAAGCGGCCGCTCGAAAATTACAGGTAGGAACCGGCGATCGATCCGAGCGTATACGAACCTACAACTTCCCACAGGGCCGACTCACCGACCACCGCGTGGAGCTCACGCTGTATAAGCTTGAAGACATCATTGGCGGCAATCTCGACGAAGTCATTGATCCGCTGCAACGCGAGTACCAGACCGAACAACTAGCGGCACTGAGCGAATAAGCGCTTTGCGTCGTGCACCGTGCCTGCGCACGGGCATTGCACGGCGCACCAAAATAAAGCATCCGGAATTTTTGCCGGCCGCACGCGGTCTTTAATTTATTCAGTCACCAGCGCCGGCACCGCCAATTAATCAAGCGCTTAGCGATTATTCAGCGCCCGACCCGATGCTGGCATGTCTCATGCACTCCCTTACGGCATAAAACTTTGTGTTGGTAGGGGACAGTCATGATCGCTCGCGGTAAACACATCCAAGATACGGCATCACCTACCGGTTACCGCCCTGCCGCGGTCGGCGGCGCTAGTTTGGCTGCGGCTTTGAGCCTCTACGCACCAAAAGGTTTGGCGCAAACCACCACGCCAGCACTGATGCCCGTGAGCAGCCTTTCTGGCGGAGACACCGCCTTCATGATAGTAGCCACTGCACTGGTGCTGATGATGACGCTGCCGGGGTTGGCGCTTTTCTACGGCGGCATGGTGCGCAAAAAAAACGTGCTGTCGATGCTCATGCAGACGCTGACGATTACCGCTCTGGTCACTTTATTGTGGTGGGCAATTGGCTATTCCATTGCCTTGACACCGGGCACGCCGTGGCTGGGGGGATTAAGCCGCGCCGGCTTTGCTGGCATGACCTTTAACAAAGCCAGTGGCTTAGTCGCCGTGTCACCACTAGCGCCGACGATCCCCGAAAGCGTGTACGCCATGTTTCAGATGACGTTTGCCATCATCACACCGGCCCTAATTGTTGGTGCTTTTGCCGAACGAATGAAGTTCTCCTCCCTAGTGCTCTTTACCCTAACTTGGTCTTTACTGGTCTACGCGCCGGTAGCCCATTGGGTGTGGGAAACCAGTGGCTGGCTGAATGGTCGAGGCATGCTCGACTATGCCGGCGGCACAGTTGTGCATATCAACGCCGGTGTAGCGGGCCTGGCCGGCTCGTTAGTGATGGGCAAGCGTTCAGGCTATGGGAAATTTTCCATGGCGCCCCACAATCTGGTGCTGACCGTTATCGGCACCGGCTTGCTTTGGGTGGGCTGGTTTGGTTTTAACGCAGGCTCTGCCGGAGCGGCCGATCCACGCGCCGGAATGGCCATGCTCACCACCCAACTGGGAGCCGCTGCTGCGGCATTGTCGTGGACGGGCGTTGAATGGGCGACTAAACGCAAACCGTCGGTGCTGGGCATTGCCTCGGGTGCGGTTGCCGGCCTGGTTGCCATCACGCCCGCCTCGGGTTTCGTGGGCCCCAGTGCCGCTGTGCTGATTGGCGTTATCTCCGGTGGCGTGTGTTTCTGGGGAGCCACTCAACTCAAGCAATGGCTAGGTTACGACGACTCGCTGGATGCGTTTGGAGTCCACGGCATTGGCGGCATTACCGGCGCGCTATTGACCGGCCCCTTGGCTGACCCTGAGATAGGCGGGACGACCGGCTCTTTGAGCGCCCAAGCCCTGGGCGTGGTTGTCACCCTCGTGTACGGCTTTTTAGTCAGCGTACTGTTATTCAAACTGATAGACAAAACGCTGGGCCTGCGGGTGACAGAAGACGAAGAACGCGAAGGCTTGGATGTGACGTTACACGGTGAAAGTATCGAATAGCGTGGGTGCTGCGATGTCTTATGCAGGCGCACGTATACTGCAGCCATGCAGACCATCGCCCAAGCCCTTGCAGATGCCGCGGCCACGTTAGCCACGGCCGACTCAACCGTCGATGCGCAAGTCTTATTGGCGCACGTGCGCGGCTGTACCCGGGCCTATCTGCGAGCTTTCCCAGAGCTAACGCTCACACCTGCTGAGCGCGGCACCTATGACACGCTGATCCGTCAGCGTGCCACGGGAGTGCCTGTGGCCTATCTGTGCCAGGAGCGCGAATTCTGGTCGCTGCCGCTGACGGTGACTCCCGCCGTCCTCGTACCGCGTCCGGACACCGAGACGCTAGTTGAGTGTTCACTGACCCTGCTGCAGGGTCTGGCGACACCTCAGGTATTGGATTTAGGCACCGGCAGCGGGGCGATTGGTCTTGCGCTTGCCCATGAGCGCGGCGACGCCAGCATTACCCTTCTTGATACCTGCGAGGCGGCCTTAAAAGTCGCGCTGGGTAATGCCGCCAAGCTAAAGCTGGGCAATATCAAAGGCGTACACAGTGATTGGTTTAGCGCGTTAACCACCACCGACACCTTTGATTTAATCGCCTCGAACCCACCGTATCTGGCGCAAAACGATCCCCATCTTTGCGGTGACTCGCTCCCCCACGAGCCGCGCCTGGCGCTGGTGAGCGGGCCTACCGGTTTGGAGGCTTTGAGCCTCATTATTCAGTTAGCGTATCGGCACTTAAGGCCAAACGGATGGTTGGCTCTAGAGCACGGCGCCGAGCAAGGCCCTGCCGTCCGGCAACTGCTGCAGACTGCCGGTTTTTTGGCTATCCGCACAACCCGGGATCTTGGCGGTCACGAGCGAGTCACTCAGGGCCGCGCAAACAGCTAAACTGTGCGCTGGAAACCTCACCTTAGGAACAGGCCATGTCCATGCTCAGCTTTAAAACCTCGCTCGGAACCTTCACTGTCGAACTGCACCCGGAAGATGCACCCATCACCGTGGAGAATTTCCTGCGCTACGTCGATGAGGGATTCTTTGACGGCTTGGTGTTTCATCGGGTGATCCCCGGCTTTGTGATTCAAGGCGGTGGCATGACGCCTGACATGAAGCAAAAGAAAAATCACGAGCCCATCAAGAACGAAGCCAGCAACGGTTTAAAAAACCTCCGTGGCACGCTGTCCATGGCTCGCACCAACGACATCAACAGCGCCACCTCGCAGTTCTTTGTGAACCTTAAAGACAATGCCGCGTTAGATCAGCGTGGCGGTAGCTTTGGCTATGCGGTATTCGGTCGTGTAAAGGACGGCATGGACGTTGTTGATAAAATTGCCGCCGTCAAAACCGGATCACACGGCCATCATGACGACGTGCCGGTAGAGCCGGTGGTCATGGAGTCGGTGACCCGTGTGGTAACAGAAGCTTAACGACTCAATCCGTTAGGGACGCAGCCGTTGCGACGCCGTTTACGGCAGATTTTGCTCTGGCCATTGGCGGTTTGCTTAATCTTAAGCATCGGCTGCGTCCTTGCCTTGCGGTTTGTCGCGCCAGTCACCAGCGCGTTCATGCTAGGCAGTTACTTCAGCGCCTGGGGCCGGGGCGATTATTCGTATCACGTGGATTATCGCTGGACTGATTATTCCCAGATCTCACGCCACGCGAAGCTGGCGGTGATTGCCTCTGAAGATCAGAAGTTTGCCTATCATCCTGGCTTTGATCTGGAGGCAATAGACCGCGCCGTTAAAGAGCGCGAGAGCGGCAAGCGACTGCGTGGCGCAAGCACCATTACCCAACAGGTCGCCAAAAACCTCTTTCTCTGGTCCGGCCCGAGTTTTGTACGCAAAGGTCTAGAGGCTTACCTGACGTTACTGATTGAGGCTTTCTGGTCGAAGCAACGCATCCTAGAGGTTTATCTCAACATCGCAGAATTTGGTCCGGGCATTTACGGCGTGGGTGCAGCTACCCCCCGATTTTTTCACGCCCGACCCAGCGAACTGACGCAAGGGCAAGCGGCGTTACTGGCCGCCGTGCTGCCTGCGCCCAGCAAATTTCACGCCGACATGCCGAGTGTGTATTTACGCAAACGCCAGGCATGGATCATCTGGCAGATGAATCGGCTCGGCGGGGCGCAGTATATTCATAGCCTGGAAGCCCAGGCCGCGCCATGATCGTGCAAATCGTTTTATTCCCGGAAACACCCGTGGCGGTTATCGAGCATCGCGGCGATCCGGCCACTGAAACTGATACGGTGCGAAAACTGGTCGCTTGGAAACTCAAAAACGGACTCACCAATCCGCAAAATAACCGTCATTACGGCCTGCACTACGGCGACCCTAAGAACACCGCCGCGGATCAGCATCGGGTGGAGTTTTGCCTGTCTGTTGACGGCGATATTGCCCAAAATTCAGACGGCATTACCGCCAGAACCCTGCCGGCTCGTCGCTGTGCGTTAGCTCGGGATATAGGCTCACGCCACAACAATCAGGCCATCGTGCATTTAATGCAATCGTGGTTGCCTAGCAGCGGCGAATCCTTAGGTGCTCTTCCGGTAATTTTTCATTACGTGAATGTCGGTCCGAACGTTAGGCCAGCCGACATGATCACGGATGTGTATCTGCCTCTGGCCTAAACTGTCTGACCTAAACTGTCTGACCTAAACTGTCTGACCTAAACTGTCTGACCTAAGCTGTCTGACCTAAGCTGGATCGGTCGATGACCGGCGCTCACGCGCCGACTGCAGGCTCAGACAGCTCGCGCACCCATCAGGTTTAAGCGATGCGCACGGTTAACCGCTGACATGATCGCCAGGACCGAGGCCGTGATAATGTTGGAATGTTTCCCCACTCCGTGCAGCGCCCGACCCGATGGCGTTGAGATCTCTACGTAGGCCACTGCCGTAGCGCCACTGCCCTTACCTACCGAGTGTTCCTCGTAGGCGACCACATCCACAGGCAAACGCAGCGCATGAATCATGGCATCAATGGGCCCGGAGCCTAAGCCATTTAAAGTACGTGTTTCACCCTCATGCTCAAGGACCAAAGCCAGAGCCGTCTGATCGGGAGTCTCAACCGAGGCGGAGACTTGATGCGATTGATAGGTATAAGGGGTGTTAGCGGCTAGATACTCTCGCTCAAACAGTCCACCAATTTCACTCGATGAAAGCTCTTTGCCGGTCGCATCCGCTCGCTCTTGCACCACACGGCTAAACTCAATCTGTAGGCGTCGGGGCAAAACCAAATCAAAATCGCGCTCCAACAGGTAGGCAATGCCGCCCTTACCCGACTGGCTATTCACACGAATAATAGATTCATAGGTACGGCCCACATCCGCCGGATCGATGGGCAGGTAGGGAACATCCCAGAGCCCCTCAGGCTCCAGTGCCGCAAATCCCTTCTTGATCGCATCTTGGTGCGAGCCGGAAAAGGCGGTGAATACCAGATCACCTACGTAAGGGTGACGTGGATGGATGGGTAACTGATTGCAGGCTTCTGCTGTACGTGCCACCGCGTTGATATTGGAAAAATCCAGCCCAGGATCTATGCCCTGGGTATAGAGGTTAAGCGCCAGCGTCACGATGTCCACGTTACCGGTACGCTCACCGTTGCCAAACAACGTGCCCTCTACCCGATCCGCACCTGCTAAGACGCCCAACTCAGCGGCCGCCACGCCCGTGCCGCGGTCGTTGTGCGGATGCAGACTGATGACGATGCTGTCGCGATTTTCAATATGCCGACAGAACCATTCAATTTGGTCGGCATAAATATTCGGCGTGGCCATTTCAACCGTCGCCGGCAAATTAAGAATGGTTTTGTGGGTCGGGGTGGGATTCCATACCGCGTTAACGGCGTTACAAATCTCTACCGCGAAGTCCAACTCAGTGCCGGTAAAGCTCTCCGGGCTGTACTGAAAGACCCAATCCGTATCTGGCTGTAAAGCCGCGTGGCTGACAATGGCCTGCGCCCCTTTGACGGCGATATCCTTAACACCATCGCGATCCAGGCGAAACACCACACGCCGCTGCGTCACCGAAGTGGAGTTATACAAGTGCATGATGACGCGCTTAGCGCCGCGCACGCTCTCAAAGGTACGCGCAATCAGGTCAGCCCGTGCCTGGGTAAGCACTTGGATGGTTACATCGTCCGGAATTTTTTTCTGCTCGATCAACTCGCGAACAAAATCAAAATCCGTCTGCGACGCGGCCGGGAAGCCGACTTCAATTTCCTTAAAACCTATCTCCACCAAGGCATTGAACATCCGCCACTTACGCGGCCCATCCATAGGCTCAATGAGCGCCTGATTGCCATCACGCAGATCGACACTGCACCAGGTGGGTGGCGCGGTCTGTACACGATTCGGCCAAGTCCGATCCGGTATAGCGATAGGCGCAAAAGCACGGTATTTCGATGAAGGATTACGCAACATAACAGCACTCTTTGAAGACACGTAGGCTAACAGCGGCTTTTAGCCTTGGGAGGTTTTTAGTGAGGTTTCGGTCTTGTCAGCGCCGACCGGTAGCGCGTGGTGTGTTGCGCCTAGCGGCGCAGAAGAAGCAGGCCAAGACCAAGCGCGCTAAACGGCACCAGCGTGGCCAAAACCGAAGTTCTATGTGCGTTTCCAACACTCATGGCACGACGCTATCACCACACTGGCGCACTGGCAAGATCTCTAAGCCCCTGGGGGCTTTACAGCCGGTTCACTATTGCGGGCCGGCGGTGCCCAGCACACTACTGGCCGGGGCGCAGACTGCCAGCGCGTCCACCGCATCAAAACTAAAGGCCCGGCTGCAGAACTCACAGCGAACTTCCACCTGACCCTGCTCGTCGAGAATGGATTGAACCTCCACCGGACCCAGCGAGCGCAAAATATTAGCCACCCGATCCCGTGAACACACGCACTGGAAAAAGACCGGCACCGACTCATACACGCGCAGTACTTCTTCATTAAAGAGCCGGTGCAGCAGGTGCGCGGGCGACAGCTCCAAAAGCTCCTGCGCGTTAACGGTCTGCGCGAGCATGACCACCCGTTTCCAGTCGTCGTCGGCCTCGGCTAACTCATTGAGATCGTCATCGGAGGAGGCGCTGGAACCCACCGGCAAACGCTGTAGCAACAACCCAGCCACGCTGGTGGGTGTCGCACTCAGCCATAAACGGCTGGGTAACTGCTCGGAGCGCCGAAAATACTCTTCCAGACACTCGGCGATACGCGCACCGACTAAAGGCACCACGCCCTGATAGCGTGAGCTGCGATCGGCGTTCTCCAAAGTGACTGTCATCTGGCCATGACCTAAGAGTTCGCGCAGGTCACTGGAGCCAGGCTCCCGCGTATAGCGGGCCACGCCGCGCAGGGATTGCTTGGCCGTACCCTGCACCACCAAAAGATGCATGGGACCATCACCCTGCATCTGCAAGGTCAATACACCATCAAATTTGAGCGTCGCAACCAGTAACGCTGTAGCCGCCATGGCCTCAGCCAGCACTTCACGAATGAGTGGTGGATACTCCTGATGGGCAATCAGCGCGCGCCAACTCGCATCCAGATGCACGTAATGCCCGCGCACCGGAAAGGTATCGAACATAAAGCGCGTCAGCTGATCCGCAGAGCCTTGCGGCGTCGACTCCGACTCCAGTCCCCAGTCGCTGCCGGGCGGGCTACGGTCTTGGTCACTCATAAACCAACCGCACGATTAAGCACCCGGCAACATCTTCTGCAGGAGGTCATTTAATACCGCCGGATTAGCCTTGCCCTGTGTCGCTTTCATGGTCTGACCCACGAAATAGCCAAACAACTTGTCTTTACCCGCACGGTAGTCGGCTAACTGCTTAGGACTCGCAGCCATCACCTCAGAAATCGCCTGCTCGATGGCACTGATATCCGTAATCTGACGCAAGCCCCGTGACTCAATAATGGCATCGGCGGTTGCGCCCTCCGACCACATAGCCTCGAAGACTTCCTTAGCGATTTTTCCGGAAATCGTCTCGTCGAGCAGACGCACCAATAGACCGGCAAAACGCGTGGAATCCATCGGTGACTGGCCAATATCGAGGTTGTGATTGTTCAGCGCCGCCGAGAGGTCACCCATTACCCAGTTTGCCGCCAGCTTGGCTGCGCTGTGCAGTTTGCCCGCATCCGTTCCCAGGTTTAGCGTACGTAAGGAAGCCTCATAGTAATCGGCCATCTCACGACTGGCCGTGAGCACACCGGCATCATAGGCAGACAGCGCGTAGTCGCTGTGAAAACGGGCCGCTTTTTGGTCCGGCAGCTCGGGCAACGTGCCGCGCACCGCTTCAATGTAATCAGCCGCAATCACTACCGGTAATAGATCCGGATCCGGGAAGTAGCGATAGTCATTCGCTTCTTCCTTCGAACGCATTGATCGCGTCTCGTCTTTATTGGCGTCGTACAGGCGCGTTTCCTGGGTGATCGTTCCACCGCCCTCAATGACATCAATCTGACGAGCGACTTCGTAGTTAATCGCTTTTTCGACGTAGCGGAAGGAATTCACGTTTTTGATTTCGCAACGGGTGCCGAACTTCTCAGCACCAAAGCGACGTACCGAAACGTTGGCGTCGCAACGGAACGAGCCTTCTTGCATATTGCCGTCACAAATCTCCAAGTACCGCACCAGCGAATGAATCTTCTTCAAATACGCAATGGCCTCTTTCGCCGAACGCATGTCCGGCTCAGAGACAATTTCCAGCAACGGTGTACCGGCTCGATTTAAATCGATGCCGCTGGCACCGACTAATCCCTCATGAAGAGACTTACCGGCGTCTTCTTCCAAATGCGCACGGGTGATGCCGATGGTCTTGATGGTGCCATCCTCAAGCATGATGTCCATCTTGCCATGTTCAACGATCGGCTTTTCGTACTGGCTGATCTGATAGCCCTTAGGCAGATCGGGATAAAAATAGTTTTTACGCGCAAAGACAGAGCGCGTGGCCACCGTTGATCCGGTCGCTAAACCGAATTTAACGGCCATACGTACCGCTTCAGCGTTGAGTACCGGCAGCACACCCGGGTAACCCAAGTCAACCAAATCAGCTTGCGTATTAGGTTCAGCGCCGTACTGAGTCGGGCTACCCGAAAAGATTTTTGAGCGCGTTGCCAACTGGGCATGAATTTCCAGCCCGATGACGACTTCCCACGTGGTTTGATTCGTCATGTCGATCCTTAACTGTAAGCCGCTGGTAACTTCTGATGCCAATCGGTCTCAAGCTGATAAGCATGAGCCGCTGACAACATCCGGCTTTCGGAGAAATGCGGGCCGATAAGCTGCACGCCCACCGGCAGACCGTCCTGAAAACCACACGGTAAAGACATGGCTGGCAGCCCAGCCAAGTTCGCACCGATGGTGTAAATGTCATTGAGATACATCGTCACCGGGTCATCGATCTTCGCGCCAATAGCGAAAGCCGGGCCAGGGGTTGTTGGACAAACCAACAGATCGACCTGGCTGAAGGCTCGCTGAAAGTCTGCGGCAATCAGCGTGCGCACTTTTTGTGCTTTCAGGTAGTAAGCGTCGTAGTAACCGGCTGAAAGAACGTAAGCGCCGGTCATAATCCGGCGCTGCACCTCGGGCCCAAAGCCTTCGGCACGCGATCGCTTGTACAGATCGTTTAAGTCCTTGGGATTCTCGCAGCGATGCCCAAACCGTACCCCATCAAAGCGCGACAGGTTCGACGAACACTCCGCGGGAGCCACCACGTAATAGGTAGGCACCGACAACGGCAAACTAGGGCAACTGACATCCACGACGGTAGCGCCGAGTCGGCGATAGACATCAATGGCCGCCTGCACACACGCCGCGGTCTGCGGCTCCAGGCCTTCCCCCATAAACTCGGTCAACACGCCTAAACGTAAGCCCTTCAGCGGCATGCCTAAGTCGGCTACATAATCCGGCACGGCCCGATCCACACTAGTAGAGTCGCGCGTATCAAAACCGGCCATGTCCGACAAAATGTAAGCGCAGTCCTCGGCGCTGGGCGCCATGACACCGGCCTGGTCAAGACTGGAGGCAAAGGCGATCATGCCGTAGCGCGATACCCGTCCGTAGGTAGGCTTGATGCCTGAAATACCGACCAGTGCGGCCGGCTGACGAATAGAGCCACCGGTATCGGTGCCGGTCGCTGCCGGGATGAGTCGTGCCGCGACCGCCGCGGCTGAGCCGCCGGAAGAACCACCCGGCACACGCGATAAGTCCCAGGGATTATGGACAGCGCCGTACCAGGAGGTCTCGTTGGACGAGCCCATGGCAAACTCATCCATGTTTGTCTTACCCAAATTAACCACGCCAGCAGCCGCCAGCTTGGCTACTACGGTCGCGTCGTAGGGGGCGACAAAGTTATCCAGCATTTTTGAGCCGCAGCTGGTGCGTGCACCGCGCGTACAAAAAATATCCTTGTGGGCGATGGGCACTCCGGTCAAACGACCGGCTTGTCCTGCCGCCCGGCGCGTATCGGCCTGTGCCGCAGCAGCCAGAGCAGACTCAGCCATCACAGTAATGAAGGCATTTAAGGCCGGATCTTTCTCGGCAATACGGGCCAGAAAATAGCGAGTCAACTCCACCGAGGAGAACTCGCCCTTATCCAGACCACGGGATAACTCAGCGATAGACAGCGTATGCAGGCTCACTCGATCACCCTCGGCACCACGTACAGACCCGCCTCGACGAGAGGCGCATTCTCCTGATACAGATCGCGATGATTGCTCTCCGAGACCGAATCTAGACGCAATCGCTGCGCCTCACCGGCCAAAGGATGGGCCATCGGCTCCACCGCACCGGTATCCACTGCCGATAATTGCTCTACGAATGCAAAAATCTTAGTCAGCGAGTCCGTGTAACGGCTCAAATCCTGATCGCTCAACTGTAAACGGGCGAGGTGTGCGATTCCCTCGACGTCACGACGGGTAAGACTCATGGGCACCCTGCGGATTAAAGACGAGTTAAATTTACTTTCGCCGCCCGGCGAAAGCCTATAAAAAGCCTTGCTAATCATACACGTTGCCTTGCTCATTGGGCGAAGGGTTGTTAAATTAAGACGTTAGGCGTTGTGGCTACTCCTGCCCGCGGCTAATCCCACCCACTCACCTCATTACAGCTCCCGCACACTGGAATCCTATGTTTAAGAGCCTGCGCGGCTATTTTTCTAATGACGTTTCCATCGACTTGGGAACGGCAAACACTCTGATTTACGTCCGTGACAAAGGCATCGTGTTAAACGAGCCGTCGGTTGTGGCAATCCGTGACGAGCCCTCCCGAGGTGGCAAAACCATCGTCGCGGTGGGCGCCGAGGCCAAAAGCATGCTCGGTCGTACGCCCGGCCACATTACGGCCGTCCGACCGATGAAAGACGGCGTCATCGCCGATTTCACCTACACCGAGGCTATGCTTCAGTACTTCATCAAAAAAGTGCATGGCAACCGCTTCCTGCCGGCTAGCCCACGCGTGCTGGTCTGCGTGCCTTACGGCTCCACCCAGGTGGAACGCCGAGCGATTAAAGAATCGGCGGAAGGCGCCGGCGCGCGAGCGGTGTACCTGATCGACGAACCGATGGCAGCAGCGGTTGGCGCGGGCTTACCGGTCCACGAGCCGCGCGGCTCCATGGTGTTGGATATCGGTGGCGGCACCTCCGAGGTCGCGGTGATCTCGCTGAACGGCATCGTGTACGCCGCCTCCGCGCGTATCGGTGGCGATCGCTTCGATGAAGCGATTGTTAACTACGTGCGCCGCAACTACGGCATTTTGATTGGAGAAGCCACGGCCGAGCGCATTAAGATGGAAATCGGCTCGGCCTATCCCGGCCAGCAAGTGCGTGAAATCTCGGTTAAAGGCCGCAACCTCTCCGAGGGTGTGCCGCGCAGCTTTACGCTGAACTCCAATGAAATCCTCGAAGCGCTGCAAGAGCCCTTGCAGGGAATCGTCGGCGCTGTTAAGCAGGCGCTGGAGCAAACGCCCCCGGAACTGGGTGCAGACGTCGCCGACCGTGGCATTGTGCTGACCGGCGGTGGTGCCTTACTCAAAGACATCGACAAGTTACTGATGGAAGAAACCGGACTGCCCGTGTTGATCGCGGAGGACCCGTTGACCTGCGTAGCGCGCGGTGGTGGCCGGATTTTGGAACTGTCACAGGAACACCCTGGATCCTTCGGGCTGCAGTGAGGGCGGGGCGATCAGCGTCACGACCACTCAACGGCGTGATGACTAAGCGGGCGCGCGCATGGCTTTGCTGAGAGACTCGGGGATCCGCGCGCCCTTCCAGCGCTTTTCAGTGCTGGGGCTTAAGGCCCTGGTGCTGTGCGCGCTGTCGGTCGCGCTGATGGTGATCGACTACCGGCAAAATCAGCTGCAGGTGATACGAGCGGCGTTAAGCACGGCGGTCTACCCTTTGCAGCTGCTGGTGCACTCACCCATCTCGGCTCTGGAAAACCTGAGCAATACCTTCGCCAGTCATCAGGCCTTGCTGCGTGAAAACGCCCAATTGCATGCGGCCGCGCAAACCGATGCCATTCGTCTGCTGCGACTGGCCAGTGCTGAGCGTGAAAACGACCGACTACGGGCGCTTTTGAATGCCGCACCGCGCATCTCCGAGCGAGTGGCCATGGCTGATGTGCTGCACGTAGAACTTGATAGTCTGCGCCAGAGCGTTTTAATTAATCGCGGCACCCGTGATCAGATTTATAAGGGTCAGGCCGTGCTGGACCCTTACGGAGTTGTGGGACAGGTCAGCAACGTGGGGCCCGTATCCGCGCAGGTGATTCTGCTGTCCGACAGTACCCACTCCATACCCGTACAGATCAGCCGTAATGAGTTACGCACGGTAGCCACCGGCACCGGCGATCCGTACCGCCTAACCTTGAACTATCTGCCGCGTGCCGCCGACGTCAAAGTGGATGATGTTTTGCTCAGCTCCGGTTTGGGCGGCGTGTTTCCGGCGGGCTATCCGGTAGGGCGTGTGGTGGAGGTGCATCGTGACCCCAGTCAGCCACTGCTCACCGTCAGCGTCGAACCCTACGCCCGTTTAGATCGCGAGCAGGAGGTGTTGATGGTCTGGTTTGATCAGCCTGCAGCCCCGCCACCCCCACCCGAGGCGCCCAAACCCACCTCGAACAAACACAAAGTCGCGCCAGCAGTTGGCAGCAGCAAAACCGCAGGTACGCCATGACGCGCGATCGCCACGTACCCAGCGCTTTGATTTATGCCTGCAGCCTGCTCGCACTGCTGCTCTCGGCGCTGCCCTTACCTGCCAGCTTCGCGATGTTAAGGCCAGATTTTCTGCTTCTGACAGTGATCTGGTTCGCGCTCACCGCGCCACGTGCGGGCGGCTTAGCCTTTGCGTTTGCGGCGGGACTGTTGCTGGATGCCTTTCAGGGACTGCTGCTGGGTGAACATGCCTTTAGTTTTGTGGTTATCGCCTACCTGGTGCACCGATTTCATTTGCAAGTACGCATGTTTCCCCAAGCCCACCAAGTTCTCACGGTGCTGGCTTTGCTGTTCTTTTATCAGTTCATCTTATTTTGGATCGATGGCGTGAGTGGCCATCCGGTAACACGCTGGGCCCGGTGGCTACCCGTGCTGACTGGCACGCTATTCTGGCCTTTGCTTGACTCCGTATTATCGCGCTTCATGGCGCGGCGTTAAGCGACCATGCGACGCTCAGCGCGCATCAAAGATCACTGGGGTGAGCAGCGGCTATTTGTCGGTCGGATACTGTTTGCGCTGGTCGGTTTGATCATGCTCATGGGATTGGTGGGCGCGCGGCTGTTTTGGCTGCAGATCATCAAACACTCCTATTACGCTGAGTTATCGCAAGGCAACCGCGTACGTACCGATCCGCTGCCACCCGATCGCGGTGTTATTTATGATCGCAACGGCACGGTAATCGCTGAAAACCTACCGGCCTACCAACTCGAACTCACACCCGAACTGGTAGCTCAGGTTCCCGAGACGTTGCAGCGCTTGGTGGATATCCATCTGTTAGAACCCGAGCAGGTCCCGGCACTGGACCGACTGATTAAAAGCAGTCGCCCGTTCCAATCGATACCGCTGCGGCTGTCTTTGAGCGAAGAGGAAATCGGGCGCTTTGCGGTGCATCAACATGAGTTTCGCGGCGTGGAAATCGCCACCCGCTTAGCGCGCTGGTATCCGTTTGGCCCCAGTGCCGTGCACGCCCTGGGCTACGTGGGGGCGATTAGTGACGAGGACTTAAAGCACATCGATCGCGACGATTACGCGGGCTCCTCGCAAATCGGCAAGATAGGACTGGAGGCCTCCTACGAGAGTGTCTTACACGGCGTGGCTGGATACCGACAGGTGGTGGTCAATGCCCAAGGAAAGCGCGTTGAGCGCGTCGGCAACGAATTTATTCAGCTAGAGACTAAGCCTGCCCATGCGGGCAATGATTTGTACCTAGCATTGGATATGAAAGTACAAAAAGTAGCGGAAGCAGCGCTGGGCAATCATCGCGGCGCGGTGGTGGCGATCGACCCTAACAACGGTGATGTGATTGCACTGGCGTCAACGCCCACCTATGACGCTAATCTGTTCACACGCGGCATTTCAACCAAAGACTACAGCCAACTGCGTGATGATCCGGACAAGCCACTGCTCAATCGCGCCCTACGCGGCGCCTATCCGCCGGGATCTACGGTCAAACCGATGATGGCACTGGCAGGGCTCGAGTTTGGAGTTATCGACCCTAAGGCAACGCGCCTGTGTCAGGGCGTATACACGCTCCCAGGCTCCAGCCACCCGTACCGTGATTGGAAAAAAAACGGCCACGGCTCGGTCGACATGAGCCGCGCAATAGCCACATCGTGCGATGTGTATTTTTACGGGCTCGCCCAGGTGTTGGGCATTGATCGTATTCACGACACCATGAGCAAGCTAGGCTTCGGCACTAACACCGGCATCGACATTGGCGGTGAGCGTCCGGGGTTAATGCCCTCGCCGGAATGGAAGAAAAAAACCTACAAGCAGGCGTGGTTTCCGGGCGAAACCATTATTGTGGGCATCGGCCAGGGGTATCTGTTAGCCACACCGTTGCAGCTAGCGCATGCGGTGGCGGTCATTGCCACACACGGTAAAAGCTTTAAGCCTCGATTGGTAACAGCCGAACGCGATGCATCGACAGGCAAAATCAACCCGCACGAGCCTGAGAAAATGGCCGAGGTTACCCTGAATGAGCCGCAGTACTGGGATGACATTATCAAAGGCATGGTTGCGGTAACGGAAGCTGGCGGTACGGCGTTCGGCCCCTTGCGAGGAGCCACTTATAAGATTGCAGCTAAAACCGGCACCGCACAGGTCTTTTCGCTGGGCACACGCGACAACGATAATCACGGCAACGCACTGCCTGAACGATTACGTAACCACGCGCTGTTCATTGCTTTTGCGCCGGCCGATGACCCCAAACTCGCCATCGCTGTTTTTATCGAAAACGGCGGCCATGGCGGGACGGTAGCCGCGCCCATAGCCAAACATATCTTTGATGCTTTCTTGTTGGGCAAATACGATGAGGCGCCGGTGGCTGATGTGAAGCCTGAGGCCGGGGTTGAGGAGCCGCGCTGATGCTGTTTGAAGAAGACCAACTATCAGCGACACGAAGAACCTTGTCGGCTTCTAGCCGGATAATGCGTCGCTTGCACCTCGACGGGCCTTTGCTGGCCTGTGTAGGCGTGGTCATTATCTACGGACTTTTTGTGCTCTACAGTGCCACAGGGCAAAACTTTGGGCAGTGGGCCAATCAACTCGAGCGACTAGGTCTTGCCTTATTCACGCTGTTAATCCTTGCGCAGATCCCGCCAGCTTGGTTAAAACGCCTGACACCGGTCATTTACGGGCTGGGCGTGTTGCTGCTCATTGCAGTGGCCTTAGTAGGCACCTCTAGCAAAGGGGCGCAGCGCTGGTTAAACCTCGGCCTGTTTCGTTTTCAGCCGTCTGAGATGATGAAACTGGGTGTACCCATGATGTGTGCCTGGTATTTGCGCGAGCGGCCGCTGCCGCCGTCCGTGCGCGACTTGTTAACGCTGGGCGTGATTGTTCTAGTGCCCACCGCCCTAATCGCCAAGCAACCCGACTTGGGCACGGCCATCTTGATTGCCGCAGCCGGGTTTTCGGTAATCTTTTTGGCTGGTCTGAGTATCTGGGTGCTCGTAAGCGGCATCGCGGTAACAGGCGCGGCGGTCCCGGTCGCGTGGCACTTCATGCACGACTATCAAAAGCAACGCATCATTACCTTTTTGGACCCCTCCCGAGATGCCTTAGGCGCCGGCTATCACACGATCCAATCGCAAATCGCCATCGGTTCAGGGGGCCTATTCGGCAAAGGCTGGACGCATGGCAGCCAGGCGCAGTTAGAGTTTCTGCCCGAACGATCGACAGACTTCATATTTGCGGTGATCGGCGAGGAACTCGGCTTTTTAGGACAGATGCTGTTACTGCTGCTTTATTTGCTGGTCATCGCACGCATTCTTTATATGGCCTCTGAGGCCCAAGACACTTACGCTCGACTGATGTGCGGTAGTTTGGGGCTGACGTTTTTTGTGTATGCCTTTGTCAACACGGGTATGGTGAGTGGGATTCTTCCGGTTGTAGGAGTGCCCTTGCCACTGGTGAGCTATGGCGGCACATCAATGGTGACCCTGCTGGCGGGCTTCGGTATCCTGATGTCTCTTTATCGGCATCGAAAACTCGTGGGATCCTAATGGACTTGGACGCTTTAAATTTGCGCAGTTACCGGGTCAAGTCCTGCCTGAGTCTCATGGTTCTAGGACTTGCTTTTCTGGCACCCAGTGTCCGGGCAATGGACACCAACCGCCCGGAAATCAGTCGCTTTATTGAAGAGGTGGCCAGTCGCCATCACGTCGACAAAGACTGGCTCAAACGTCTGTTGAGCGAAGCTCAGTCTAAAACCAGCATCATTGAGACGATGCAAAAACCCGCCGAGAAAGTGCGGCCCTGGTTCGAATACCGAAAAATTTTCGTTACCGAAAAACGTATACGCGAGGGGCGCGCCTTTTATGCCGCCCACCAGGACATTTTTGACGGTGTTGCCGCTCGCAGCGGCGTGCCTGCCTCTGTGATGATTGCCGTGCTGGGTGCAGAAACCTCCTATGGGCGACAGGTCGGCACGTATCGAGCGCTGGACGCGCTGGCGACCCTGGCTTTTGATTACCCGCCGCGTGCGGCCTACTTCAAATCCGAGCTCGAGCAGTTTGTTTTGCTGGCTCGTGATGGTGATCTGGATCCGCTAACCGCTTTAAGTTCCTACGCCGGAGCCTTAGGCGCACCTCAGTTTATGCCGACTAACGTGCGAAAATTTGGTTTAGACGGGGATTCCGACGGCACGATCAACCTGTATTCGGACTGGCGCGACATTGCCGAGAGCATTGCCAACTACCTGTCCAACCACGGCTGGGTTAAGGGTGAGCCGGTCTACAGCAAAGCCATGTTGATTGATCCGGACGTGGAGGATCTGCACAGCGGCTTAGACCTGAATACCACCGTAGGTGCGCTTCGCAAAAAAGGCGTGGTGTTGGAATCCACCATTGCCGACTCCACGCCAGCGCTGTTTGCTGCCTATCGTGATACCGATGCGCCCACTTACCGCGTGGGCTTTAAAAACTTCTGGGTAATCACACGTTACAACCATAGCCTGATGTATGCGCTTGCAGTCAGTGAGCTGGCCGAAGCGATTGGCGCGACCAGCGAGCCTTAAGTGTATAAAGCGCTCAGTGCTTGTCGGATGCGCACGTATGGGCCGATACGCTGGATAGCCTTTGGGCTCGTCACCCTAACGCTGGCCGGTTGCGGTGGCGTACACCCAGTTAAAAGCCAGCCCGCGGCGCCAGTCCCGGTGTCTGAGGCAGCCAAACCTGCCATTGGTGCAAGTCCCTCGCCGGCCCAGACACGGCCATCCGATGCGGAACTTCTTGCACTCCCCAATCTCGTACCCAAGGCCGAACCACGCGCTACGCGAGGCAATCCGCCGTTCTATGAGGTCTACGGGGTTCGCTATACGATCAAAGCACAAGCACAGGGTTTTGTTGAGCGAGGCGTTGCCTCTTGGTACGGACCGGATTTTCACGGGCTGAAAACCTCCACCGGTGAACCCTATGACATGTACGGCTTAACCGCTGCACACAAAACACTCCCTCTGCCTGCCTATGTCGAAGTAACCAACCTAAAAAACGGCAAACAGGTCGTTGTTCGCGTGAACGATCGCGGGCCTTTTAAAGCCAACCGAATTATTGATCTGTCGTACACAGCCGCGCTGAAACTGGGCATGCTGCGCGAAGGAACCTCCTTGGTTGAAATCCGGGTCCTAGACCCGGGCAGCTCACTGCCTGCGCCGCCGCCGGCAGCGCCGCTCTACGTTCAAGCCGGTGCATTTACGCAGCTAGAGAACGCCAACCGACTTAAAGAACGGCTCACGCGTGCCGGTTTTTCCGGAGTCAGTGTGTTTCAGGCACACGCGTCAGGCCAACGGGTCTACCGAGTACGGGTAGGTCCTATCGCCACGGTGGATGAGTTTGACCAATGGGTTAGCCGACTGCAGGCGGCCGGTGTAAATCAGGCCTGGCTTTCAATGCCCACTGATCAAGAAACTACGATGCAGTAAGCGTAGAGGCCACTACCGCGCTACACTTAAGCTACGTATTCGGCTCCACTGATTGAGGTATCCATCTAACATGCGCGTCGTCGCTGCACTGGTCACGCTAACCACCTTAAGCATCGCCCTGGCTCCGCCACTGAGTCAGGCCACTAACGCGCCAGCCGCCCCTGCCGTTGCGGCACCGATTCCTCCGCCGCCGAGCATCGCGGCCAAAAGCTATGTGTTGGTCGATGCGTACAGCCGCCAGGTGCTGGCGGGGCAAAATGAAGACGCACGGGTTGATCCGGCCAGCCTCACCAAATTAATGACCAGCTACGTGGTGTTCAGCGCGCTGCGCGACGGAAAACTCACGCTGGATCAACCGGTCATTATTTCCGAGCACGCCTGGCGCGCCGGCGGCGCGGTTACCGACGGTTCAACGTCCTTTCTGGAGCTGAACTCTCAGGTCAAAGTGGATGATCTGATTCAGGGGATGATCGTTCAGTCCGGCAATGACGCGACCATCGCTTTAGCCGAAGCCTTAGGCGGTTCCGAGGCCACCTTCGCCGCCCTGATGAATCAATACGCTGATCGGTTAGGCTTGAAAGGGTCTCACTGGAACAATGCCTCTGGCGTGCCGGACCCTGATCCTTTGCACTACACCACCGCCCATGACATCGCCGTGTTATCAGCGGCCATTGCCACGGACTTCCCGCAGTACTACCACTACTTCTCGCAAAAAAGCTTCACTTTTAACGGCCACAAGCAGGACAACCGCAACCGATTGCTGCTGCGTGACCCCAGCGTAGACGGTCTTAAAACCGGTCATACGCAAGAGGCCGGTTACTGCCTGGCAGCCTCGGCACTGCGCAACGGCACGCGATTCGTCTCGGTCGTCATGGGCACGGACAGCTTCGCCGCTCGCGAAGATGCCAGCGCCTCGCTGTTAGGCTACGGCTTTAATTTCTTCGAAACTCGCAAGCTCTACGCTGCCAACCAGTCCGTCGGTCAAGCCCACGTCTGGAAAACCTCAGACCTTGCCGACGTGGTCCTGCACCAAGATGTGGCCGCGACCGTACCACGCGGGCTGACCCAATCAGCGTCCACAAGCTTAATGCTCGATAAGCGAGTGATTGCCCCGGTATCTGCCAATCAAGCCATAGGTAAACTGCGTGTGATGCTGGGAGATAAACAGCTCGCTGAGCTGCCCGTCTATCCGGCGCACGATGTGCCTGCCGGTGGCTTCTGGCGCCGTTTAATCGACGCCATTCGGCTTTGGTTTGTGTAATGGCTGACCCGCATCCGATTGCCTGGTTAAACGACGCACTGGTGCCTCTTAAAGAAGCGCGTATCTCACCACTGGATCGTGGCTTTCTTTATGCGGACTCAGTCTATGAGGTTGTCCCTGTTTACGAGGGACGGCCCTTCTTGCTGGTAGAGCACTGCTCACGCCTGGATCGAAGCCTGGCCGCCATTGGTATGGAGCCTGTGCACACGGCCAGCGAATGGGCCGCAATATTAGCCATCTTGATCGCCGCTAACGGCAGTGGCGACATGTATATTTACTTGCAGGTCTCACGTGGCGCTCAATACGGGCGTAACCATGCCGTCCCCGACGGTTTAGAGCCTACGATCTTCGCCTTTGCAGCACCTTTGCCCGAAGAATATCCCGCGCAAGACACCCCGGGTATTTCGGCGATCACCCAGCCCGAGTGGCGATGGGGCCGGTGTGACATCAAAAGCACCAGCCTTTTACCCAACGTTTTATCTAAAACCCAAGCGGCAGCAGTTGGTGCTACGGAAGCTATTTTCTTGGCTGATGGCTTCTTACACGAAGGCTCCTCCAGTGCCATTTTGGTCATCAAGGGCGATACGCTCTACGCGCCGGAAGAAACAAACGCCATCCTGCCCAGCACCAGCCGTGCGCTGGTTGTAAAACTCGCCGCAGCGGCAGGACTGTCCGTGGTGGTCGCTCCCGTTCCGGTAGAGTTATTACGTTCAGCCGATGAAATCTGGATGTCCAGCGCAACCAGACCGCTGATGCCCATCACGCGTCTGGATGGTCTGCGGGTAGGCTCAGGAACGGTAGGCGCCCACTGGCTACAGGTAAGGCAACGCTTCGACCAGTACCGACGTGATATCGCCAGCCTCCCGGCATTGGCCGGGCGAAACTGACCTAAGAGCGGACGAAGAGGCTGTAAAGATCATGGAAGACTCACCACTGACCTTTCCCTGCGCTCATCCATTAAAACTAATGGGTAAAAACGCCCCGGAGTTTCGGGTCGCGATGGAAACGGTCATCCGTGAACAGATGGGGGATGGACAGCCGACTACAGTCACTACAAAAACCAGCTCGAATGGCAAGTTTATTTCGCTGACATGCACCGTGGATGCGACGAGTCGAGATCAACTCGATCAGCTATACCGAGCCCTGCATGCCACAGGGCTGGTATTAATGGCGCTCTGACTGGCCAGTCACAGGCCCAGCAAACGGCGCTACGGTGACTGACCCTCGCTAGCCGCTTCAATAGCGTGAAAGAGCGCTATGTGCTCTTCCTCGTGGTAACTTTTTTCGTCATTGGTCGTGCCGTAAAGATGATTGGCCGAGATCTTCGCAATCACGATGCGCCTGTCAGCACTAACGTAGATAAATTGGTTGTAAATACCGATACCCGAGAAAGCCCCGCTATTATCGGGAACCCACCACTGTAGCCCGTAGCCAAAGCCCGAATCCGAACTACTACGAACGCCCGGCTGCAAATGCGGTGCATCCGGTGTAATGGATGCTTTGACCCAATTCGCATCCACCAGTTGTTTACCATTCCACAATCCCTGCCGGCGATAAAGCTCCCCGAGTCGTGCATAGTCGCGCAAGGTCGCATTCAAACCACCTGCTGCAAACTCCGAACCTTCATCATCGACGATCCACTCAGCACCACTGTCCATGCCCAAGGGCTGCCAGAGTTTTTCCGATAAATAATCAGTGAGCGAGCGATGAGTTACCCGGCGCAGCAGCATGCCTAAAACTTGCGTATCCATGCTGTTGTAGCGATTAAAGGTGCCCGGGGCACGATCTTTTTTCAGGGTTTTGACGAACGCATCAAATGATCCGCCAAAGGCGAAAGTCTTTGCAAAGCGATTAATGTCAGAGCTCGGATCACTGTAGTCTTCATTCCAACTCGCACCCGATGACATCTGCAAGATGTCTTTGATACGCACCCCGTCATACGCGCTACCACGCAGGTCCGGTAGGTACTGGGTCACCGGATCTTCAATGCTTTTAATGGATCCCTCGGATACCGCAATGCCGACCAGCGCAGAGACAAAAGACTTGCACAGCGAAAAAGAAATCCAATGCGTACCGGCATCCACGCCGCGCCAATACTTTTCGTAAACCACCTGAGAGTCTTTAAGAACCAACAGTCCGGTCGTATCCGTTGTTTTTAGAAACTGCTCGGTACTGCGACTCTGGCCGTCGTACCGGTACGTCTCTGGCAATGACATCGGCGAGCCGGATTCAAAAGGCGCCGGATGCGCAGCAGCCGGCAGCGTGTGCACCGGAAAAATAGAGGCCATGCGCCTGAAATTTTGAACCTGGTCAGCACCCGTAAACAGGGTGCGTGCATATAAAACCCGACGAATAGTTGCCCGCTCTACCACGGCGAAGACCGTAGCCAGCACAGCAACCACCGCCACGATGTAGCTAAGCCTGCGCCACAAACGTCCTTTAGCCAATGTCATTGCAACCCCTAAAAAAGCGTGACAGAACCGGATCTGTCACGCTGATACATCACTGGAAGATTGACGGTTACTTAACGAACGCCCACCACGTGCACGGTGAAGGTATCCGGAATCATCGTTGGACGCGGATGTGGCACATCCGCCGTCGGCGCTGGGGCTGGGCCCATGTCAGCCGTGACCAGATAGATGCGATGGTTTTTCGCGTCTAAAGCCATGGTTCGAGCACCACGCTGGGTTGCCAGGCTCTTTACTACGGTATAACGGTTTGGCGTGTCCTGATGGACAATGCTCAGCGTGCCGTCGCCATTGGAAGCAAACACCAGACCCAGTGCGGCATCGAATTCTGCCGCATCAGGACCCTCACCAATCGTAACCTTAGCAACCTGCTTACCGGTCTTGGTATCGGTGACCACCATGACCTTATCATCACACACCGAGAACGCGCGCGAATGAGCCACGTCCAGTGCCAGACCGGTCGGTGCGTTACAGCCGTTAAGCTTCCATACATTTTGCACTGAAGGAGTCTTGCCGCCCGCAATGACAACCATTTGGCCTGGCTCAGACTCGATGTTGACGAACACGCGGCCGGTTTCATCGGAATGAGCAAACTCAGGCTTTCCTGGCACGCTTAAGGATGCTATGAGTTCCAGGTTAGCGGCATTTAATACGGTGACGTCTTGGCTCTTACCGTTGAACGTATACAGACGATCATTAACCGGCTCGTACATAATTGCATCCGGATTCATGCCCTTGATTGGCACTTCCTTGATGACTTTCATGGTTGATATTTCAAACACCGTAATAGAGTTTGCTTTGCCGTTACTGGTGTAACCCAGATTGCGCTTTTCATCCAGGGCAACGCCGTGCACGCCATTGGTATTAGCGATGGTTCCAACGACTTTGGCCGCAGCTGTGTCATAGATATCCACATGGTCGCCACGCGAGATATAAACGCGAGCGCCAGCCGAATCGGTAGCCAGGTAATCCCAACCACCGGCGCCACCAATACGATTACTGCTCAGTACAGCGAAGTCCGGCGTGGCCGCAACCACAGCGCCCGCTACACCCAAACTCATAGTGATACCTAAGACCAAACGCCTAAGCCTGGTGCTCGAATTACAAGGGTTAGTCATTTGTCTCTCCAGTGAATAAAATAAAGAACCACTCAGTACAGGCAAAACTCTCAACAAACCTAACTCACGCGCACCTCAAGCCTGCCAAGTCACAGGCAATGATAGGCGCAGAGTGTTAAACAAAAACGGGATCATCTGAATGGCGAAATCACGTGGGGTCATGACAGCGCCTAATTGCGATAGATCGGTCACTGCCAGTCCCGCGTAACCGCAAGGATTAATGTCATCAAAAGGGCTCAAGTCCATCGCCACATTAATACTTACGCCATGATAGCTGCTCTGACGGCGCACTCTTAAACCGATGCTGGCGAGCTTTTTACCTTCCACATACACACCAGGTGCCTCGCGCTTAGCTATCGCGTGAATACCGTAAGTGGCAACCGTCAGAACCACGGCCGACTCCAGTGCCGTGACCAGATCGCGGATGGACAAGCTATGACGCTTTAAATCCAACAACGGATAAACCATCAGCTGACCCGGTCCGTGGTAGGTAACCTGGCCCCCGCGATCAACAGCCACCACGGGTATCGCATTGCGCCTAAGGACGTGCTCCTCCTTACCCGCTGCTCCTTGGGTATAGACCGGAGGATGTTCCAAACACCAGATTTCGTCAGGGCTGTTAGCGTCGCGGGTTGCTGCATAAGATTGCATCTGCCGCCAGATAGGCTCGTAGGCCTTCAACCCCAACCAACGTAAATTAACGTCTGGCATGTGCTTTGCGTGCGTTAATTAGCCATCACAGGATCACTGCCCGGCAGACCACAGTTGTTTTGTTCCAGCACCCGCTCAGCGCGATAACTGGAGCGCACCAGGGGTCCAGAGACGCACTCTAAGAAACCGGCTGCCAGCGCAGCCTGTCGGTACTGCGCAAAGGATTCGGGTGTTACAAACCGCTGCACGGCTAAGTGATTTGGCGTGGGGCGCAGGTACTGCCCCAAGGTCAGAATATCCACTCTAGCCGCACGCAGATCGGCAATAGCCTCATGAATTTCTTCGTCCGTCTCGCCGAGCCCCAGCATCAAGCTGGTCTTGGTTAACACCTCAGGGCGGTACGCTTTGGCATGAGCCAGTACCGCTAAGGTCTGCTTATAACCGGCGCGCGGATCGCGTACCGGATGAGTTAAACGCCGCACCGTTTCCACGTTCTGTGCGAACACACTCAGGCCACTGTCCATCACGGTTTCAATATCCGCGGACACTCCCTGAAAATCAGGGGTCAGCGCCTCCACTGCCACGCCTGGAGTACGCGTTTTTATCGCCCGAATACAGGCGGCATAGTGAGCGGCTCCACCGTCGCTTAAGTCATCACGGTTAACCGAGGTCAGCACTACGTACTTAAGGCCCATAAGTTCGACCGTGCGCGCCACATTGGCGGGTTCCTCAAGATCCAGCCAGCCACGTGGGTTGCCCGTATCCACCGAACAGAACCGACAAGCCCGGGTGCAGACCTCACCCATCAACATGATGGTGGCTGTGCCGTGATTCCAGCACTCACCGATATTGGGGCACTTAGCTTCCTCACAAACCGTCGCTAAACGATGCTCTCGTACTGTTTCGCGTACCGCATTAAAACGCTCGCCCGCTGGCAAGGGCGCACGCAACCAAGACGGTTTAGGCGGGGCCGGGGTGACTTCCTGAACGCTCTTGATGCCATCTTTGATTGCGGTATGACCTTGGCTCGTGCGGTATTTCTCGCCGCTGCGCGCCGCCGGTCCTGTCACCACGTCAATGCCCTTAAACTGCGTCATGCGCGAAACCCAACCATCGCTTTAAAGAGGCCTATTATACGCTGCTTCCGCACTCGCCTAGTGTGCATCCGGCGGCGCCTGCAGTGCCGCCAAACGATCCGGGGTGCCGACATCACTCCACAGCCCCGTATAGCGTTCACCGCTTAAACGACCCCACTGCATAGCCTGCAATAACAACGGCTTAAGAGCACGTCGACCGGGTGGTACTCCGGCAAACAACGCCGGATGAAAGCAGGCCATACCCGAATAGGTGTAGGTCATCGGGCCAGTCACGCGAACTTCATCGCCTTCTAAGCCAAAATCGCCGCGAGGGTGTTGCAAGGGATTGGGTACCAGCATCAAGTGCCCCAGCCGGCCTGTCGCCGGGGGGCGCAATGGGCTTGCGCTATCGCTGAACACATCGGCATTGACCACCGCGAAGGGTTCACCCTTAAAAAAAGGCAAGGCATTGATAATGCCGCCGGCTACCTCTAACGGTTCATCTCCCTCATCGAAGTACTCGATTCGTACTCCAAAGGCACGGCCATCACCCAGCACCGGCAAAAACTGGTCTTTGAGCCAACAAATGTTAATGGCAATGTCAGCAACACCCGCTGCGGCCAGACGCTCAATATGGTGAACAATCAGCGGCTTGCCAAAAACGCTAAGTAACGGCTTAGGGGTATGCAAGGTTAACGGTCGCATGCGTTCACCTTTGCCGGCTGCCAGGATCATCGCGCGTGTGATTAAAGCACTCATGCCAATGCGCGCGCTTGGGCGGCCTCAAAGCCGGGCAGCACGTGATCTGTTAGGTACCGATCAAGATCACTCAGCTCCGGATAAAGCCGGGCAACCTCCAGCACATAATCAAGCACCATAGGCAGATCGTTGAGGTAATTCTTCTTGCCATCTCGGTACCAAAGCCGGGCAAAAATGCCCAGCACTTTGAGATGGCGTTGCAACCCCATGAGATCAAAACTGTGCAGAAAACTTGCCGTGTCGCTGACAGCCAAACCCGTGGCCGCCGCGCGGCGCCGATAGTCTTCTACCCAAGCAGTCACTTGGGATCGTGGCCAACGCCAGTAGCAGTCTTTGTACAAAGACACCAGGTCATAAGTCAGGGGACCTTCAATAGCATCCTGAAAATCCAGAATCCCAGGAGTAGCCTCACCACACACCATCAGATTGCGACAGTGGTAATCCCTGTGCACAAAGACGTAAGGCTGCTGCCCGACGGCCAAGTCGACACGATGCAACACTCGCTTAAGCAACTCACCCAGAGCCTCATTCAGTGGTAACTGTAAGTGCCGGGCGACAAACCACTCAGGAAAAAGCGCAACTTCACGCGCAAACACTTCAGCGTCATAGCGCTGAAGTCCCACTAACAGGTTCGAACTCGTCTGCATTTTTAGCAGTGCCGCCGCCGCCGCCGGGTATAGGCTGGACGCCGCGACACCGGCGTTGAGTGCGGCCAAATAGTGCGTCGATCCCAAATCAGATAACAGCAAAAAACCGCGGGCCGTATCTTGAGCGTGAATCAAAGGCACGTTTAAACCGGCCGCCTGCAAGGCTTGAGCTATCTTCACAAAAGGGCGCACATCTTCCTGAGGGGGCGGCGCGTCCATCGCGATCCACGTATTGGTGCCTTCAAAGATCCGGAAATAGCGCCTGAAACTGGCGTCAGCAGAGGCGGGCGCGAGCTCAAACGAGCGCCCCGAAAAACACTCAAAAAGCCACTGCCGCAAGGCATCTAATCGAGGATCGTTGGGTAAAGTGCCTGAGTTCATGGTTACCTGATTATAATACTGACGTTTCCGCCGCCACCCCGGCGACACGATGGATCGTCGCGCTTGGTACTGAGTTCCTTCACCCGCACCTGCCGATATCCGCTGCTGCTCAGCCTGACCGGCTACCTATGGGCAGTAGTCGCACTGGCTGACTGCCCGCCGAACCGCGCGAACGCGCCCGTAGCCGCAGCGTCTAACGCCATTGTGCCATCGCCGGACTTGCACGCACCCGTAGAAATTTCCAGTGACGGGGCGACTCTGGACCCGCAAGGCAACACCCAGTTAAGCGGCCATGTGCAGGTTAGCCAAGCCGGCCGAGCCTTGGATGCCGAAACCGCCACCTACGATGCGCTCAGCGGCGCCATCGGCGCGCGCGGCAACGTGCGCTATCAAACGCCGAAGGTGACCCTGACCGGTGTTGCCGGAACCTGGACGCAAACCGGCGCCGCGGACTTTCAGGAAGGCGAGTTTGTGTTAGGCCAAGGTCAGGCTCGTGGCCATGCCAAGGATATTACGCTCGCACCTAACGGTGCGCTGACGCTGAGTCGTGTTTCGTTCACCGCCTGCCCGGCCGGTCGTGATGACTGGCAGATCAAAGCCTCATCACTGGACATTGATCGCGCCGCCAATGTCGGCACCGCACACAATATGGAGCTGGACTTTTTAGGTGTGCCCATCCTTTACGCGCCTATGCTGTCCTTCCCGGTCAGCGATGAGCGCAAGTCCGGTTTTCTGGTGCCAGTACCGAACCACTCAGGGCGTAACGGGTTTGAGCTGTCAGTACCCTACTACTTCAATCTAGCGCCCAATTATGACGCGACGCTGTCCTTAGGCGAGATGACCGCGCGTGGCCCGACCGTGGGTGGCGAGTTTCGTTATCTGACCCAGAACAGCAGGGGCTCGCTGGCGCTAGACTCGGTGGCTGCCGACTCGCAGACCGGTAATAGTCGCGGCTATTTACGACTGCAAAATCGCACGGACTTTGGCTCCCAGCTGCGCTTGAACCTGAATGCCTCGGCAATCAGTGACAGTCGCTATTTTGAAGATTTCAGCCAAGGCCCCGAAGGCTCAAGCCTGAGCTATCTGCCGCGTCAAGCTCAGTTGACCTACCTTGACGGCAACTGGCGAGCTATAGCGCTGGTCGAGCAATTTCAAACCGTTGACCTGAGTGTCGCACCATTAAGCCGGCCCTACACCCGCCTGCCCGACTTAAGCGTCATGGGCCGCTGGCGCTTACCGGCTCATTTCGAAGGCCTGCTCGATGCCGAGGCGGTGTATTTCACGCGCGAGAACTCCACCAACGGCGGACGCTTAAGCGTGCTGCCCAGCCTGCGCTATGTATGGCGTCAGCCCGGGGCCTTTGTTATCCCCTCATTAAGCTATCAACTGCTGGGCTACAGCCTGTCTAATAATCTCAACGGATCAATGGCATTGCCCGACCGTGTCGAGCACTCGCCGATCGTGAACGCGCCGACCTTAGGATTAGATAGTGGCCTGGTCTTTGAGCGCAATCGGGGAACGTTGCTCAGCACGCTAGAGCCGCGTGTGCTTTACACCTACACGCCTTATCGCAATCAAAGCGCGTTACCTTTGTTTGATACGGCGCTGCCCGATTTCAACATTGTGCAGTTATTCCGCAGTACCCGTTACGTAGGCGGCGACCGCATCGCCGATGCCAATCAATTGGCCAGCGGCGTCACCACTCGCCTGATTCAAGCCAGTAACGGTGAAGAACTGCTCAACGCAACGCTGGGCAATATTTATTACTTTTCCAAACCTCGCATCACCCTGCCCGGAGAAGCTGCATCAACCAATCCAACCTCGGATGTGGTGGCCGATGTGATTCTGCACACCTTCAGCCATTGGAATATCGAACTGGGTGAGGCCTGGGCGCCACAGAGCTCGCATGCCGAAAGAACCGAAATCGGCGTTCAGTATCGCCGCTCCGGTGAGCAGGTAGTCAACCTGGCTTACCGCTTCAGGCGTGACCTGCTAAGCCAAGTCGAGGGCAGCGCCGCCTGGCCTTTGACGCCGTCCTGGCAGGTGGTTGCCCGACAGGTCTATTCCACCAAAGATCACGCCAGCATCGATACCGTTTTTGGCCTCCAGTACCGCAGCTGCTGCTGGAAAGTCCGGGTCGTTGCTCGCCGCGATATTGTCACCCGCCCGACAGACCTTACCCAGTTGGTGGGTTCGAGCGACACCTCCATTGCCCTGGAATTGGAACTCAACGGGCTGGCGGCGGTCGGATCTTCTGCGAACACTTTCCTGCGGACGGCGATTCGGGGATACTCCCCCACCGTCGGCAGGAATCCGCTGGCCGACTAAAGGCCCCTCTTTTTGCGCCTGGAACCTCATAGCATGCCAATCACCGCTTCAACTCTCACCCTCCCCGGTTCGCTGATCCGCCGACGGGCCGCCTTAGCCTTAAGCGCTCTGCTGGCGCTGATGACTGCGGGGGGCGTCGAGGCCCAAACGCGTGAAATCGGTGGCAAAGGTGAACTGCTTGATCGCATCGCTGTGATCGTTAATGACGGCGTCGTGCTCCAAAGCCAGGTTGATGAAAAAGTCGCCGAGGTGACCAAGCGCCTGACCGAGCAAAAAACACCCTTACCGGCCGCTTCGGTGTTACGCAGCCAAATCACCGAACGCTTGATCACCGAGGAGATCCAGGCGCAACGGGCCAGCAAACTGGGCATTAAGGTCACTGACGAAGCGCTGAATACGGCGCTACGCAATATGGCTGAGCAAAATCATATTGCTTTCGCACAGTTACCGGATGTTCTGGCCAAAGAGGGCATTGCCTACCCTGAGTACCGCGAGCAGATGCGCCGTGAAATGAGCCAGTCGATGCTGCGTAATCGTGACGTGTTTTCACGCATGTATATCAGCCCACGGGAAGTCGATCAGCTGGTGGCCAAACAAGCCAGTGGCGCCGAGACTAACGGCGAGTACAACGTATCGCATATTTTGCTCTCACTGCCTGAAGCGGCCACCGCTGCACAGGTTGATCAAGTAGAGCAAAAAGCGCGTGACATTTATGACCGCGCCTCTAAAGGCGAAGACTTCGGCCAACTCGCGGTGACCTACTCGCAGGCCCAATCCGCCCTTGATCGCGGACAACTGGGCTGGCGCAAAGGCGGCGAGCTGCCAACGTTCATTTCGGAAATCATTGCCAAAATTAAGCCCGGTCAGGTGGCATCACCGGTGCGCACGCCGTCGGGTTTTCACATCGTAAAGTTGAATGAAGCGCGCGTTGCTGACGCCACCGTGATGGTTCAACAGGTGCACGCACGACACATCTTGATTAAAACCAACGAACTTCAGGATGATGAAACGGTTCGTGGACGGCTACAGGCCTTGCGTGAGCGTATTATCAAAGGCACAGAAGACTTCGCATCAATTGCCAAGGCGGTCTCGGAAGATCCCGGTTCGGCCAGCGAAGGCGGAGACCTGGGCTGGACCTCACCGGGTACCTTTGTACCGGAGTTTGAATCGACTTTGGCGACGCTTAAGACCGATGAAATCAGCGAGCCCTTTCGTACCCAGTATGGATGGCACATCATGCAACTGCTCGGTCGTCGCACACAGGATATGACGGCTGAAGATAAACGCCGTAAAGCCTACGAGCAGCTACGTGCCGGCAAAGCCGACGAAGAAACCGAACTCTGGCTACGACGGTTGCGGGATGAGGCGTACGTCGACATCCGCAATTAACGCCGTCACCGCCTCAGGCGGTCCGGCGATTGTGGTCACTTCCGGCGAACCGGCGGGTGTAGGTCCGGATCTGTGCCTGGCCGTGGCTCAAAAACCCTGGCCAGCTAAATTGCTGTTTCTCGGCGATCCCCTGCTCTTTCGTGAACGAGCCGCTGAGACAGGATCATCCGTTAGCATTGAAGTCACGGACGAATTGATCGCTCACCAGGCCGGCGTGCTGCGCGTTAGCCCCGTAACCCTCGGCGCGCCCGTAGAAGCCGGCCGCCTGGACACGGCCAATGCCGCGTATGTCATGCGCATGCTCGATATCGCCTGCGACGGTTGTCTGAGTGGTCGGTTTCAAGCCATGGTCACCGCACCGGTTCAAAAAAGCATTATCAGCGACAGTGGTTTGGCTTTTACCGGCCACACCGAGTATCTGGCACAGCGTACCCACAGCGCTTTACCGGTCATGCTGTTGGTTGCCGGCAAACTGCGCGTGGCCCTGGCCACCACCCATCTGCCCCTATCGCAAGTGCCCCAGGCCTTATCGATCCCCCAACTGGTGAACCTTCTCAGCGTCCTTGACGAGGGACTGCGTAGCCGCTTTGCATTAGCCAGACCCCGCATTGTGGTCTGTGGCTTAAATCCGCACGCCGGCGAAGGAGGCCATCTGGGTCGCGAGGAAATCGACATCATTGAGCCCGCCATTAAGCAGGCACGGGCACAAGACTTGGTGATTCGTGGCCCGGTACCCGCCGATACCGCCTTCACACCACGCGCACTCACCGATGCCGATGCGGTACTGGCGATGTACCACGATCAGGGCCTGCCCGTGCTCAAACATGCCGGCTTTGGCTCTGCCATCAACGTCACCTTAGGCCTGCCTATCATCCGAACCTCCGTAGACCATGGCACTGCTCTGGACTTAGCCGGCACGGGCCGCGCCGATGCAGGTAGCCTGATCGCCGCCCTGCAATTAGCTGTGGATTGCGCAAGTACGTGATACGTCCTCGCAAACGCTTTGGCCAGCACTTCCTGCATGACAGCCAAGTCATCGCCAACATCATCAATGCGATCAACCCGCAACCTGGCGAGCCGATTCTGGAAATCGGGCCCGGCTTAGGAGCGATTACCGGTGAGTTACTCAAGCGTGCGCAACGTTTGGAAGTGATAGAGATTGATCGCGATGTCATTCCTGTTTTGCGTGAGCGAATGCAGGGCCGGGGTGAGTTGATCATTCATGAGGCAGACGCACTCAATGTGGATTTAACGCGTTTGGCTGCCGGCAGGCGCCTGCGCATCTGCGGCAATTTGCCTTACAACATTTCCACGCCGTTATTGTTTCACCTGCTAGAAGCCGCGCCGTCTATCGCTGATATGCATTTTATGCTGCAAAAGGAAGTGGTAGACCGAATGGCCGCGCACGCCAATGACGATGCTTACGGGCGTTTGTCGGTGATGATTGCCGTGATCGCCGAGGTTGAGTCGTTATTTGATGTAGGGCCTGAGTCATTTACCCCTGCGCCGCGCGTGCAGTCCTCCGTTGTGCGCCTACGGCCGCGCGCTAAGCTGCCATTTGCTATACCTGACCGGGCGCGTTTTGCCCGCGTGGTGTCAGCCGCCTTTGGTCAACGGCGCAAAACCTTAAGAAACTCTTTGAAGGGTCAAGTCGATAACGCCGGCTTTATCAGTGCCGATATCGATCCCATCCGTCGGGCAGAAACCCTGTCCCCCGAGGAGTTTGGGCGTTTGGCGCTGACGCCGCCGCCGCGTACTGAACAAACCGAACCTTAAGCCTTGAGACAGTCGCGGATAGGAATGCACGGCAACCATTAAAAGCCTGTGCACGAAGGTCGGCTTTCACTAAGATGCACGGGGGATATCGAGTAACCCACTGACTCTACCGAGGTGCTGCATGATTGTGACCACTCCGCCCAACACCAGCACAGACGCCGCCAGCGAATCGGGCTACAAGATCGCTATCGAAGTGGATACCAGCTACATCGAGCATCAGTCCGAGCCCGGCGATAATCGCTACGTATTCTCCTACACGATCACGATCCGCAACGAAGGCGAAGTGCCGGCACGATTGATGACCCGACATTGGGTCATTACCGATGCAAACGGCAAAGTCCAAGAAGTTCGCGGGGATGGTGTGGTCGGTGAGCAGCCGCATCTAAAACCAGGGCAGGGTTTTCGCTATTCCAGCGGGGCTATCTTAGAAACTCCGGTTGGGGCGATGTACGGCAGTTACCAGATGCAGGCGGATGACGGGCACAGTTTTGATGCCCCGATCGCTCCCTTCACGTTAGCCGTACCGCACGCACTGCACTAAGCGCCGGTCACGATGGCTGTTTATGCGATTGGTGACCTGCAAGGCTGCCTAGAAAGCTTGCAGGGGCTTTTAGATCATCTGCGCTTTGACAAAGCGCAGGATCAAATCTGGCTCACCGGTGATCTAGTCAATCGAGGGCCGTCCTCCTTAGCCACCCTGCGCTACGTGCGTGATTTAGGGGACTGCGTGAGCACGGTGCTTGGCAATCACGACTTGCACCTGTTGGCAGTTGCTGCGGGGCGTGGGCGTGGCTTGCGCAACGGTGACACGCTCATCGATATCTTAGAAGCCCCGGATTGTGACGAACTGCTAGCGTGGTTACGCCGGCAGCCGCTGCTACACGAAGATGCTGATCTAGGCTGGAGCATGCTGCATGCCGGTCTGCCGCCCCAATGGGACATGCAGACCGCACGACGTGCCGCGCGTGAGGTAGAAGCAGCTCTAGCGACCGATCCTGATGCTCTGTTCGCCGCGATGTACGCCGACCAACCCGATCGCTGGTCGGAGACTTTAATAGGCTCAGACAGGCTGCGCTTTAGCATTAACTGCTTCACGCGCCTGCGCTACTGCACCATCGACGGTCAGTTGCTATTGAAACTAAAAGGACCACCGGCCACGGCCCCGGCCAATGCCCTGCCTTGGTTCGCCGTTCCCCACCGACCAACCGCCAACCAGCGTATCGTCTTTGGCCACTGGTCAGCGCTGGGATACAACGACACCCACAATGCCTACGGACTGGACACCGGCTGCGTCTGGGGCGGTGCGCTGACGGCGTTACGCTTAGATAACGCCGCACCGGGCACACCCATACACTTTAAGTGTCCAGGTATACCCGGTGTACTGATCAACGATTAGGGTTTGGTCGGTACCGGCGCTTTAGGCACCGGTACAGCGACAAACGCATCAAAGCTTAAGTTCAGACCACCCAAAGTGGACTGCCGAGGCACGCAACGCATCCGATCTTGGATCTGCGCCGTCGTAAACATCGGCAGCAATAAATCCCTAAACTCCTCCACCAACTCACAGTCACCCGCATCGAGCTCGCGTGGTTTTCTTGAGCCTAGGGATATGGTTTTCCAATAACCCGGTACCGTAGCCACGGGCGAGCTCAAGGCCACTTCGCCATCCGTAGGCGTGGATGGGGCGTCAACAGCCGGCGTGAGCGTGGAGAACTTAAGCTCAGCCGAGACAAGGCGGTCCGGCCGACCGAAGCCGGCTGCGCAGCCGCGCGGAGTGGCGATCACATCGGCGCGAGCACCGGCGGCGCGTAACAGCACCTTAAGCTTTGCCGCCAACCCGTCGCAGGAGTAGTAAGAAGTAAAGCCTAGGTGGGTGAACGAGTACGTATGCTGCGTCCATACACCCGCACTGACTTGCGGCTCCTTTGGATCGACCTGAGCGCCTAAGGCCAAACCCGCCATCAAGCCGCCAGCCAGGGCCGTCGTCAAAACAAAGACTTTACGCGATGCCATCACCAGACTCCTTTATGCACACCCTTTTAAGGTGACCGAACGGTCCCATTTTAGCTAACGGCTACTCCCGGTGCCGGGTTGACAGGAACCGTCAGACTACAGCCCTGCCCGGCTATACTGGCACGACGGTCAAGGATTACGCCATGAGCATAAAACCCGCTTTCAACCTGAACGCCTGGATTGCCGAGCACCGCGCCGTGTTGGTGCCACCGGTTTCCAATCGTCAGGTCTTCCCGGCCGGTGACTTCGTGATCATGGTAGTCGCCGGGCCGAACGCCCGTAACGACTACCATGTTGATCCGGGCGCTGAGTTCTTCTACCAGCTCGAGGGGTCAATCACCCTGCGCACCCAACAAGACGGCGACCGAGTCGACTACCAGATCGGACCCGGTGAGGTGTTCTTGCTACCTCCCTGGGTTCCGCATTCGCCGCAGCGACCGGCCGGTACGGTGGGGCTGGTGATCGAGCGGGCGCGCCGGGCAGATGAAGAAGATGCCTTCGAATGGTATTGCGAGGGCTGCAATCGCAAACTTTACAGTGAGCGGTTTCGTCTGACGCAGATCGACACGCAGTTTCCACCGATCCTCGCTCGGTTCAATGACTCGATAGAACACCGTACCTGCAGGCATTGCGGGCAGATCGCGAAGTCCCCAACCGAGCCAGCCTAATGCGCTTTGTGGCGACCTATGGAGACTTACTCGTCGGCGCTGATTTAGCCGAGGCGGTGTCGTTAGCCATACCCCTGCACTTCAATGGACCCCAACCCAACGCGTTTGGTATTACCCCGGCACACGCCCAAGCCGCACGGGCAGGCGACTTCATCGGCGACACCAGAGCCGGAGGCAGCGTCAACTGCGAGACGCTCACGCTGAGCCCGCACTGCAACGGCACGCACACCGAGTGTATTGGTCATCTGACGCAGGAACGCATCGCCGTGCACGACGTACTCCTGGGCGGTCTGTGGCTAGCCTTGGTTGTCAGCGTAACCAGCACCTTGGCAACACAGACTACGGAAAGTAGTGATCTACAGTGCCGGCCCGAGGATCAACTGATCACCGCTCAAGCACTGGCGACAGCCGTGCAAGAAACGTTGCAGTCGTTGGGCAATCCCTCGTTGCCCCTGACTGCCTTGGTGGTCAGAACACTACCCAACAGCCCGGATAAGCTCTGCCAATCCTATGCATTAGAACCCAGCCCTGCGTACTTTACGGGTGCGGCCGCGAGCTGGCTGGTCAATCAAAACATCCAGCATGTGATCATTGATCTGCCCTCCTTGGACCGCTCCTGCGATGCCGGCGAATTAACAGCTCACCGTCAGTTTTGGGGGGTTGCCCCGGGATCGGCCATGGCGGGTCCGCAATCGCGCCGCCACTGCACGATCACCGAACTGGCCTTCATCGCACCGAGCGTTAGCGATGGCCTTTATCTGCTGGATCTGCAGATCCCCGCTTTTGTCAGCGACGCGGCTCCCGCACGACCCCTTCTTTATCCAGCGAGTCTGATATGACAACGCGCACTAACGACTTTAACCTGCGAGCGCAGCAACTGGATGCACAGGACGTGCTCGCTGCTTTTCGCGCGCAGTTTGAATTGCCGATCGATGAAAACGGGGTACCCCTGACTTATCTGTGCGGCAACAGCTTAGGACCACTGCCCAAGGATGCGCGGCGACGAATGGATCAGGCGCTCAACGACTGGTCACAACGCGCCGTGCAAGGCCATCATCACGGCCCACGTCCGTGGATCCCGTACCACGAGGAGTACGCAGCACCTCTAGCTCATTTAGTCGGCGCCGAACCGCAGGATGTGGTGCTGATGAATCTGCTGACCGTGAACCTGCATCTGATGATGGTTAGCTTTTACCGACCCCACGCCGCGCGCTACCAAATATTAATTGAGCAAGGGGCTTTTCCGTCAGACCACTATGCCGTGGAGTCACAGCTGCAGTTTCATGGTTATACCGCCAAAGACGGCTTAATTACCGTAGGTCCGCGCACTGACGAAGACTTGCTGCGAACTGAAGATATTATCGAGGCCATTGAAAAGCACGCTGAAACTTTAGCGCTAGTCTTGTTGCCAGGTGTGCAGTACCGAACCGGCCAGGTTCTGGATATCCAAGCTATCACCCAAGTAGCGCGCCGCCTGAACATCACCATCGGTTGGGATTTGGCGCATTCGATTGGAAACCTTCCACTGTCACTCGCCCAATGGGGACCGGATTTTGCTGTCTGGTGCACCTACAAGTACCTGTGCGGTGGGCCTGGCTCAGTGGCCGGGGCCTATGTCAATGCACGCTACCGTGACGATAACAAGCTGCCACGCTTTGCCGGGTGGTGGGGTCACGACAAAGCCACTCGCTTTGAGATGGGACCTGACTTCAACCCCATACCCGGGGCGCAAGGCTGGCAATTGTCGAATAGCCCGGTATTGGCCATGGTGCCTCTGGCAGCCAGTCTGCAGCTGTACGAGCAGGCCGGCGTTGATCGGCTGCGTCGCAAGTCCCTGTCATTAACCGAGTTCGCCTTCGATTTATTGGATGCCGAGCTCAAAGCGCAGGTGACCTGCATCACCCCACGGGCAGCTTCGGCCCGAGGTTGCCAGCTGTCCCTGCGGGTCCATGGCGGCAAGGATCGCGCGCGTCAAAGTTTCGATGCGCTCACACGACGAGGTATCATTGGCGACTGGCGTGAGCCTGACGTGATCCGGTTAGCCCCGCATCCTCTTTATAACTCGCATGCGGATGTCTTGGCGGCAATACGCGGACTCGCGCAGGTTCTACAAACGTTATGACCAAAAACGCCATCATTCTGGGTGCCGGCTGCACCGGCCCTCTGCTCGCCATCCTGCTCGCGGGCCGGGGGTTTAAGACGCAGATCTTTGAGCGCCGCCCGGATCCCCGACTAGGACAACGTGAAACAGGGCGTTCCATCAATCTGGCATTAGCCGCACGTGGTTTAAATGCACTGGAGCACGCCGGCCTACGCCGCGCGGTGGATCCCTGGCTGGTGCCTATGTACGGACGCCTGGTACACGGTTTAGATGGCTCGCAGACTTTGATTCCGTACGGTCAGCGTGCCGATGAAATGATCTGGTCAGTACCACGAGCAGCTCTCAATGAATTACTGCTGGATGCCGCCGAATCCAGAGGCGTGCAGATTCATTTCGGGCAGCGTTGCACACGTGCCGACCTTAGCCGCGGTGAGCTGGAATTCATTGACCCCAATGCGCGCACCTCGCACATTACGCTCGATGAAGCGCAGCCGGTTTTTGGTGCTGATGGCGCAGGCTCAGTTCTCAGACGAGCGATGATCGAAACAGGACGCATCAGCGCCCGTGAAGAGTTTTTGGATCACGCCTATAAAGAATTGTCGATTCCGGCAGGACCGCAAGGCGAGTATCAAATGCAGCGCGAAGTGCTGCATTTGTGGCCACGCGGCGGCCATATGCTGATCGCACTGCCCAATCATGATGGGACTTTTACCGCTACACTGTTTCTGGCAAGGGCCGGTGATGCTCCCAACTTTCAAATGCTCACCGATGCGGCAGCGGTTGATGCCTTTTTTACCGAGCACTATCCGGATGCGCGCGCGCTCATGCCCAACCTGGTCGCGGAGTTTTTGGGCCACCCGGCAGGCTTGATGGGTTCACTGTATGTAAGCCAGTGGAATCTGTCAGGCCAGGCCGTACTGCTGGGTGATGCTGCCCATGCCATGGTGCCTTTTCACGGGCAGGGCATGAACTGCGGCTTTGAGGACTGCGTCGTGCTGGAAGGGCTGTTGGATGGCGCCCCGTCTTGGGCCAGCGTTTTTGAGAAATTCAACGCCGAGCGTCGTAAAGACGCCGAGGCGATCATTCGTATGGCGTTAGAAAATTACGGCGAGATGCGCGATACCGTGCGTGATCCATCGTTTGCTCTGCAAAAAGAACTGTCTTTAGAGCTGGAGCGTCGCTACCCAACACGTTTTATTCCAAAGTACGCGATGGTCTCGTTTCGCGCTGATATCCCGTATTCACAGGCCGAGAGCCGAGGCGCCATACAAACCCAGATACTCAACGAGGCAACCCGCGGCCTCACCACGCTTGCTGAGGTGGATTTTGTAGCCGTTGGGGCGCAAATTGAGGCACGACTTACTCAGATGCCCGCCGCGTAAGGGTTACGAAGCTGTAGGGAAAATCGTTCTGCTCATCCGCCGGATGACTAACCCGCGTGGTCTCCGTCCATAAGCTTCGATCCCATGGCGGAAAGAACACATCGCCTGTAGGGCTGCCATGCAACTCTGTCAGGTGGATAACCTGTACCTGCGGCATGGCCTCAGCATAGACAGTAGCTCCACCAATAATCATGAGCACCGGCGATTCGACCTGCGCCTGTTCGCGCAGTGCGATGTCTCTGGCCTGAGCTAATGAGCTGACACCGGTCGCACCGGGCATCGCGTCATCGGGGGTACGACTCAGTACCAGATTCAGACGCCCGGGTAATGCGCGTCCCAGCCCTTGCCAGGTTTTGCGCCCCATCAGGATGGGATGGCCTAAGGTGAGGGCCTTAAAGTGAGCCAGATCCGCCCGCTGTCTCCAGGGCAAGCCCAATTCGCGGCCGATCACGCCGTTATCTGCCACGGCCACCACCATTTCCAGTCTTAAAAAAACTTGAGCGATTTTTGTCATAATCATCCAGTAATGTGACGTAGTAGGTATTGGTACACAAGTCTGACAACTAAACTCAAGCTGAGCTTGGTACTCGTGCATCGGCACGACAGGCTCATTGTTGATCCTGGTGTTGAAATATCAATCAGCCCGCAGTGATGGCGAGGTTGTGCGATCCGATGCCGCGGCCTTCTTACGAAGTCCGCGGCATTTTTTTACGTGCCTTGTGCGACCGGATTGCTATGCATGACCTGTAAAACGTTGACGGTGTCTGGCGCGTCACGCAATCGAAGATAAAGCCTTGCATCCACCGGATGAGGCACCTGCAACCTATCACCCGGAAACCCCTCAGCCACCTTTATGGCATCAACAAACTGCTCATTAGCAGCTACCGCCTCTAACAAGTAAAGATCATCACCGTTCAGCTCACAGTCCGACTCGGGCGGGTTATTACAGACCACCTGCTTAATCACCGGTAATCGTACCAAGGTACCTAAGGGCTGCCATTCTCCGGCAACTCCACCAACCCAGCGGCGATACTTAATTTCGCCAAAAGCCGACGAGCCAAAAGCCGTAACCGGATCGAGCTTAAGCACGGCCACTTGATTGCTCGACAAGGTCAGTCCACCGCGAGTCATCGATAGTCGTACTGAAAAGTCCTCAGCTTCGGTTGCCACTTCAATTTCGTCATCACGGCCAAAGCGAATTGGGGAGACTGCGCGTAGCGAAAAGCTGAGTTTGGCATCAACCGGAATTAAATCCTCTGACCCTAGATTCAGCAGCAAACCGGCAGCCGGGGCGGCACGACTGGCACTCTTAGCCAGTAACGAGGCGCCAGGCCTAGGATTGGCAACGGTTGTATCCAGTAGCAATTCACGGCCATCGTTTAAATACACTTTGACATGCACGGGCTCACCGGGACGTAGGATCGTGGTTGGCGTATCCGCAGCCTGCACCATCAACTCATCAATACCTTTTTGGGTCTTGCTTTGGGCGATCGCCCATTCCAGGTTGTTGATGAAGACGCGATCTACCTGATCAAGCCGCGTACCTTTCAGTATTGCCAGAGGCTCTCCCGCATGAATCGTGAAGGACTCTAAGCGGCCCGGATCGGAAAAAACACGAAGGGGTATTTCCTGGGGCTGGGGCTGACCCATTGACCGCAGTACTAAGGTCATAATCCCCGGAACCGCATCGTGTAGGGGTAGCGTAATGGCAACCTGGCCCTGCTTATCCGTAGTCCAGGCAAGCGAAATCTCCTTACCTTGTGCATCGGTTAAAGCAACCTGCTCCAAACACACAGCCGGACCCGATTGCAAATGGATTACGTCCTCGCGACCAACAATAAGACCCGCTTCCTCACCCGGTGCTAACGACCACTGGTGACGAGCCGGATTAATCAAGGAAAATGCTGGCCCCTGATAGCTATCAAAACCCCAATAGCCTTTCAGTTCTGCGGTCAAGCGCTCAGGCAAGTCAGCCTGAGCTGCCGGCTGCATATCCACCACATAAGCTCCCTGCACAGGATCAGCGTGAGCAGGTAAAGCGATCAGTTGTCCACTTTTATCGGTGAACTGCAAACGGATGTCACGCGCATAGCGGCTGGCAAATAATAACGGCGACCCATCCACCGCAAGCAGCAGGCTGGGGCTCTGCGCGCACCAGCTCTTATTCGGCTCTATGGCGTTTAAGCGGGGCTTTTCCGATACCTCAACTGCAGGCAAGGCCGCCACCAAAACAGAAAATGGTTCATGAAAAGAAGGCGGTGTGTTCAGCATCAACTCCAGCCGATCGTCTTGATCGACCGATAGGGCTGGAATGTACTGGTAATTGGCCGTGCGAAACGAATCCATTAGTCGCGCCAGGTCCATCACCGAGCCGATGTAAGGGCTGTAAGAACCACTGAGCATAGGCGTATTACCCGCCTGCATGGCCAGATCACTTGCCGGACCGGAGGTCAGCGTGGCCAACATGGATTTTTCACGTCCGTCATCCAAAATCAGCGCGTCACGTCCCTCCATCAAGCAGGGCGCTTGCAATGACGCCGCGCGCTCTAAACATTTTTCATTCACTTTGATCGCAAGACTTCGCGCTAAAAGCGGTGTTGCTTCTTTAACGCGAGACGGATCTTTCTGCTGCAAATCGCGTAAGGCCGATAAGAAACGCTCGAGACGTAAGTGATCCCGCGCCGCCTGATTCAACTCCTGAGAAGCGCGAACGAAAGCACCAGGCCTACCTCTCACCGCACTCATCAAAGTTTTAAAGTCACCGCCTGTTTGCGGTGCGAAAAACAACAACAACTGCTGGGCATCGGCCGGCACGGTTAAGCTTAAGCCCTTTTCCTGACAGTCTTTTTTCCACGTGTCGCAGCGCTTGAACCATTCAGTGGGCGGTGGATTGGTGGAGCCACGCAAAAAGGCGGCTATCATGAGATAACGGGTGGTCTGCTTGTCCGGCATACGCACTCTGATCAGCAGGTTGTCGCCAGCCTGCAAACTTGCCACCTGCAGCATCGGCAAAGTGACGCCGGCGCGCGTGACACGTACATCTAAAATCGGGCCTGCCAAATCAAAAGGGGCCGGGGCCGCGGCGCCGCTGACTAGGCTCGGCAGACTCGTGATCAGCAGAACAATGCAAAGAGTCCTAAACCTTCGCGACATGGTGAGCCTCTCCCTAAGGACGGACAACGCGAAATTCAATCGGCAATTAACCGTTGAGCTGCCTCGCACGACGTCTGTACCACCCGGTGAGACTGCGACGCTCGGCACGGGTTTCTAACACCTCGTGCTCTAACGATTCACTCATAAACAGAACCAGAGTCCCACCGCATGGCGCTACCTCTACCACCGGATTGCTGTACAGGCGTAGTTGGCCGCCGTCGCTGTCCTGCCACTGGGGATTAAGGTAAAGAACAACCGAGACGATGCGCTCTGCCCCGGCCGCTGAGCGATCCAGATGTCTGGCATAGCGGGCACCCGGAGGATACATCGCATAGTGACACTCCAGATCAAAAACGCCCAGTCCGCCCTGCTCATTGAGTGCTAACCGTAGCGTTTCCAAACGCTCCAACAGTTGGCTTTCCGCCGGGCCCTGCGGCCTGTCTAACCATTGAATGCGATCACCGCGCACCGACGGCCGGACGGTTCTTGCCACACCGGCACCCACCGCGGCGGCGCGAAACTCACCGCGGGAGTCTCTTAGATCGATAGCCAGCTGTAGCTCTTGCACTAAGCCTGCATCCAAAAACGCGGGCACAATGAGGTACCCGCGTTCAAGAAGCTCCGTCAGATCCGGCATCTCACCCACCGAAAGGCTTGGCGCAGCTCAACTGGCTCTGCAAACGATTACTTCTTTTTGGAAGCTTTTTTCGTCGCCTTTTTGACCGCCTTTTTGACGGTAGCGGCTTTCTTTTTGCTGCCGGTCTTAGCCTTAGAGGTCTTTACAACAGCCGCGGCCTTGGACTGGGCGACAGCTTTGCTCTTAGCCTTGGACTTTGCCTTGGCCTTAGACTTAGCCTTACTGGATTTCTTCTTTTTCTTCTTCGGTGGCAACAACATCGTACCGCGACAGTTTGCCGCGCCACAACGGCACGCAAAAATCGTATCGATATCGGGCGCATCTGAAGGATCACGCTCAATCATATAGTCGTATGAAAGTTCCTCGCCGGCCTGAATCGTGCGAATCGCTTCAATAAACACGCGATTGTCTTCAATCAGCGACTCGCAATTCGGGTCACAGGAGTGATTAACCCAGCGAGCTTCATTACCCCACGTACCACCGTCAATCACAGCGCGGTTATTAACCGTGAACAAAAACGTGTGGTTATCGTCGGCTGCTTTGTTTTCATAGCGGCGATCTGCCTCGGCGTGCGAAATACGCTCACCGATATACTCCATCACGCGAGTACCCTTTCTGATTTTCTCGGCGGCAAACACGCCTGTGCCGTGAATTTTCGAACGTCGCACACGCCAAAGTTGCTTGGTTTTCTGGGTCGCCATGAGAGTCCTCAGCAAAGGTTAAGACACATAAGAACAGTTTAAACCGAAACAGATCCCGCAATCGCCGGATGATAGCGGTAATCAGCAAACTCAAAGTCTTCAAACTGGTAATCATACAGACTCGCCGGGCGGCGTTTGATGACCAATTGAGGATACGGATAAGGCTCTCGTGACAGCTGCAGATCGGCCTGCTGCAGGTGATTCAGGTACAAATGACAATCGCCACCCGTCCAAATGAAATCACCGACTTCAAGGCCAGTTTGCTCAGCAACCAAGTGAGTCAACAAAGCGTAGGAAGCAATATTAAAAGGAACGCCTAAAAAAACGTCCGCACTACGCTGATACAACTGCACGGATAAACGCCCCTGGGCGACGTAAAACTGGAAAAAAGCATGGCAGGGCATTAAGGCCATTTGGTCTAGCTCGCCCACGTTCCAAGCACTGACCAGCAGGCGACGCGAGTCCGGGTTCTTTTTCAGCCCCTCGACTACCTGGCTCATCTGATCGATGTGCCGACCATCCGCCGTAACCCAGTCACGCCATTGCTTGCCGTATACCGGGCCTAACTCACCGCGTTCGTCGGCCCATTCATCCCAAATAGTCACCCCGGCCTGCTGCAGCGAGGAAACATTAGTTTCACCGCGTAAAAACCACAGCAACTCGTGTACCACCGATTTCAGATGCACCCGTTTGGTGGTCACCAGCGGGAAGCCCTGCGACAGATCAAATCGCATCTGCCATCCAAAAAGCGATAGCGTCCCAGTGCCGGTACGATCCTCCTTGCGCGCGCCGCGAGCCCGTACCGCCGCCAACAGTTCTTCGTACTGACGCATGGCCTAACTGCGGTAGTTACCGGAAGGGACGCGGGCACGCTGGGCATAGCCCCACAGCATGGCCCCACCTAAGAGCATCGGCAATGACAGGATTTGCCCCATGGTGAGCCAGTCCGCCCACAGATACCCTAACTGAGCATCCGGGACTCGCACAAACTCCACCGCTATCCTAAAGACCGCGTAGACCGTCAAAAACAGGGCCGCCACAGAGCCCCGGTAGCGCGGAATGCGCGAGTACCACCAGAGAATCAAAAACAATACGAGCCCCTCTAAAGTCGCTTCGTACAACTGACTGGCGTGCAGCACAATGCTTGATCCGTCTTCCTGGCGTATGGCAAAACCCCAGGGCAGCGTGGTGGGCTTACCCCACAACTCACCGTTAATAAAATTGCCAATGCGCACCGCACAAAAGCCTAACCCCGGCAAGGGCGCGGTGAAGTCAAACACATCCAGCACGTTTCGTTTGCGCACAATGGCAAGCACGGTCATCGATACGATGACGCCTACCAATCCACCATGAAAGCTCATACCGCCTTGCCAGATCTTGTACCAATACGAGGGGTCTGCGGCTAACGCCTGCCGGCCGTAGAACAGCAAGTAACCGATACGCCCACCTAAGATGACGCCAAAGACACTGTAAAAGATCAGATCTTCAACATCGGTAGGGTTCCAAGTCGAACCCGGCTGGGCGGCACGCCGTTTTCCTAGGGTCCAGGCCGCTAGAAAACCCACCACGTACATCAGCCCATACCAATGGACCTGCAGGGGCCCTAGGCTCAGTGCAACGCTGTTGAAGTGAGGATAGGTCAGCATGGTGACGGATTGTAGCGCAAGCCCGTGACATGAATCCGCATCGACAACTCCTATTCTGGCGTTACACGGGCCAGAAATGCTTTCAGGTAGCGGGTTTCAGGAATAGCCGGATGCACCGGATGATCCGCGGACTGGCCACCCGACGCGAGCACCTGCACAAACCGCCCCAAATGGCGTGCCCCTTTTTGTACAGCACCCTCCAGAGCTTGCGGTTCCAGGTGGTAGGAGCAAGAGCAGGTCACCAGTAAGCTGTCGCGATTCATCAGCTGCATCGCCAGCTGATTCAATCGTCGATACGCTGCTGCGCCCTTATGGGAGTCTTTACGCCGCTTCACAAAGGCCGGCGGATCTAAAATCACCAGGTCGAACTTTTCTCGAGCCTCGTGCAGCGCTTCCATGGTCGCAAACGCATCGCCTTTCAATCCCTCGAAGGACACGCCGTTGGCTTTGGCATTAGCGGTAGCATGCTCAATAGCTGCCGCCGATGAATCGATCATCGTGACTTGAGCCTGCGTACCGGCTGCCGCGCGTATACCCCAAGGCCCGAGGTAACCGCAGACGTCTAAAATTCGCTTTGCGCCCCGGGTGTTGCCTAAAAACTGTGCACGATTAGCCGCCTGATCGTAGAACCAGCCTGTTTTCTGACCGTGCGCTAGCGGAGCCATAAAATGAAGCCCCGCTTCGCTGACTCGAACGCTATCAGGAACCTCGCCTACAGCCACCTCAACATAGGAGTCCAAGCCTTCTTGCTCGCGCGCACTGGAGTCATTTTTCAGCAAAATGCCGCGTGGCTTCATGACCTGAACTAAAGCCTCAATGATCGCGGCCTTCTGCACTTCCATTCCGGCGGTTGCCATCTGCACCACCAAAATATCGTCATAGCGATCAACGACCAAACCAGGAAGACCATCCGACTCGCCGTACACCAGGCGGTAAAAAGGCTCTGGATACAGACGATCGCGCAAGCTGCGTGCGATGAGCAGGCGGTGCACAAACAAGGATTTTGACGGACCGTAATCCACGTTGCGGCTGACAAGACGGGCAGAAATCAGGGAGTTTGGATTGACGTATCCGTACCCCATAAACTTATCTTTCGCCGAACGCACCTCCACCGATTGGCCTGGCGTGAAGGCCGTCAGGGGTGTGGCTTGGGTATCTACCTCGTTGGAGAACACCCACAAGTGACCCGCAGCCAGACGGCGATCCTCATCGCGCTTTAGACGAAGCAAAGGCAAATCTACCTTAGCTCGGCGCATTCCTTCAGTAGCGTCACCCGCCGACTCATTCTCAAAATTCGCCAGCTCAGCGTCGCTGCCGAGATCTACTGGGTGCATTGAATTCTCCGTCATAACACGGCTCCCTTGCCTAAAAAGCCCGTGGTTAAACCCCGAGGGGAACATCGTATGATCAGGTTCTTGGTATAGTCCATAAGCCATTCTAGCTGAGCGAGCGCCGAACACGCCCTTAATCGTGCTCAGGCGGATCTGCCTCTTTAATTTGTGAGCTTCACCGTGACGGCAACCCTCGATGGCCAACCCCATTTCCAGACCAACGGCACGCCCCTAAAGGACGCTTTAAGCCCCTATCTGCGCTTTCATGCCGAGCAGTCCGTGCAATGGCATCCATGGAATCCACAGACTTTAGAGCTTGCACGGACGCTAGATAAACCGATCCTATTGTCGATCGGCTATAGCGCCTGTCATTGGTGTCAGGTCATGAGTCAGGAGTCCTTCGCTGACCCGGTGGTCGCTGCGATCTTGAACGAGCACTTCATCAGCGTTGTGGTGGATCGCGAGGAGTTGCCCGATCTGGATCGGGTCGGTCAGCTTTGCCATCAACTGCTAACCGGGCGCCAAGGCGCCTGGCCGCTAAACCTGTTCTTATCACCGACCGATCAGACCCCTTTCTACGGCGGCACCTATTTCCCGCGGCTGGCCGCTCAAGGGATCCCGCCGTTCCCCGACCTGTTAACGGGCTTGATTTCCTATTTCAGGGCCGAGCGCGCCTCCATTGAGGCGCAAAATCAGCGGCTGCGCCAGGTACTCCACCAGCTTGAGGCTACGCCACCCACCGCAGGGCTGGACACCACCGAATTGTTGGCTCAGGCGCGCCAGCAATTGGAGGAACGCTTTGATGCTGCCGAAGGCGGCTTTGGTGAAGCGCCTAAATTTGCACATCCGGCCCTCATTGAATACCTGCTCGCTTGCTGGGCGCACACCGCCGCGAGTGAGGAACCGGATCTTAAAGCACTGTATATGGCAACTTTAACGCTCACGCGCATGGCTGAAGGCGGGCTTTATGATCATGTCGGCGGAGGGTTCTTTCGCCACTGCACCGACCGCGCCTGGACGATCCCTCATTTTGAGAAAATGCTGCCGGACCAAGGCCTGTTGATTGGACTGTACGCGCAGGCCGCTATCGCTACCGGAGAGAGCCTTTTTCGTGCAGCAGCACAAGGATGCGCCGACTGGATTATCCAGCATCTGCAACTGGCCAGCGGCGGATTCGGCTCTAGCCTGAGTGCCGACACTCACGGTGAGGAGGGCAGCTACTACCTTTGGGACAGCGCTAAAGTCCAAGACGAGTTACCGGCAGACTTAAGAGACGTCGTCGTCGCACGCTTTAATTTAGACGCGCCCGCAAACTTTAAAGACAAAGGTTGGCACCTCTACGCGCGCCGGTCATTATTCGACGTAGCCAAAGCACTTAGGCTAGAGGCTAGCGAAACGCAGGAACGACTCGCCGACGCACTCAAGCAACTGCGGCAATGGCGTTATGCGCGCCCGGCGCCGGCTTGTGATGAAAAAACCCTACCCGCCTACAATGCTTTAGCGATCCGCGGACTGGCCATTGCAGCGCGCACGCTGGGCCGCGTAGATTACGCCCAAGCAGCCAGTCGTGCGTTGAGCTTTGTTCGTGAGACTCACTGGAAAGGCGGACGCCTTAAATCGGTAGCTTTCAACGGCAAAACCACAGGGCATGCCTGTCTGGATGACTACGTGTTCTTAGCCGATGCCGCCCTGCAGCTACTGCAGTGCCGCTACGACGCCGATGATCTGCGCTTTTGTATAGAACTGACTGACGCGGCCCTGCTCCACTTTGAAGATTTGCACGGCGGTGGCTTCTGGTTCACCGCGCATGACGCCGACGTTTTTTTAGAGCGTGGAAAAGTCTTTCATGACTCGAGCGTTCCCTCTAGCAATGGCATTGCGGCAAGTGTGTTGCAAATTCTCGGCTACTTGCTGGGCGAAGAACGCTACCTTACTAGCGCGCGTAACGTATTGAACGCGGCAGCCACTGTCATGACGGCGCATCCCACCTCGCACGTCACTCTACTCAGCGCGCTGCAGCGACAACAACACCCGGCCTGTCTGGTTATCCTGCGCGGACCCCGCAGCGAAGTTCGCCAATGGAGTGATGCACTAGCACCCCTGTACTCTCCTGACACCTTCGTACTGCCCTTGCACAACGAAGCCAGCGGCCTGCCGGAAGGTTTGAGCACCAAACCCGTCAGTGAAGTCGCTGTAGCCTACCTGTCTTGCGGCAGTAAAAGCCTTTCATCAGCCAACTCATTGAGCGCATTGATTCGCCAACTTCGCGATCACATTCCCGCATAAGGCCGCAGGCAACTAAGGGTGGTGCAAGGCCAGCGCTTGCGCCAATTGAGCTTGTAATGCGCGGCAGTTAGCCTGCGAGTAAGGTATTGCCTGCTTCCAGTCATACGCCCACGGGTTAGCGGTCTTCGCCCAATCAGGCTCGTCAGTAAAACGTGGGAACACATGCGCATGCAAAGCCGGCTCTACGTTGCCAAAGATCGCGTAGTTACAGCGCACCGCACCGGTCAGTGACTTAACAGCATCGCCGAGCCGGGCCATATCCGCCAAGAATGCCACCTGCGAAAGCGTAGCCAAGGCATTCAAATCAGGCACTACCGGATCGGGCAATAACAAGCAATACCCCGCTAAAACCTGCGGGTCCCCCATAACGGCCCACCCGGATTTTAAACGTGCAATAACCGTTGGATCCTCACCAGCATTTAGCGCGGCAACTCGTCGATGAATGGCCGTGGTTACCATCAGGAAATATCCACGCCTAATTGCGCCAGTGCCTGAAGCGTCTGCGTCGCATCACGGTGCACGATGCCAGCCCAGCCGCGTTCTTTCGCGGCGGCGATATTCACCGGTCGATCATCAATAAAGACCGTGCGAGCCGGGTCGAGATTAAAGCGTTGCTCAATGGTTTCATAAATCGTCGGATGGGGCTTAATCGCACCTACGGTGTAGGAGGCAACCGCCCCGTGACCTAAGCTTGGAATTCCGAAAGCCTTTTCCAGGTGGTCCCAATGCAAGGCTCCCATATTAGACAGCAGATACACGGGCTGCCGAGTCGCTGCGCGGCGCACAAAATCCGTCATCACAAGGTCCGGGAAATAAAAGCTATTCCAGTACTTTAGCAACTCCGCCGGCTCAGGCTTTTGGGTGCACACCGCCGAGAGGCGTTGCATAAAGGTGAGCGCATCCACATCACCACGCTCATGACCATCCAGATCCACTCTCACGCAAAATTCTTCGATATCCGAGGTGTCGGCTCCATGCGCACGCATGAATGCTAAAAAAGGCTCGTAGTCAGCGCCGATTAAAACCATGCCTACATCAAAGACCAGCGTCAGTGGCTGCATGACAGAAGATTTCAGGGTCACGGATGCTCAGCGCGTATTTTTTTAATTAGGTCCAGATCCACAGCCTCTGCGCTGTTCTTAAAATGGCTGCGTACGTAGGTTAATAACACCGCCAATTCCTCGTCTTTAAGCGTGGCGTAGGCCGGCATACGCGATGGGGAAACACCAGACACAGTAGCTGTCGGCTGGATGCCGTACATGACCCAAAGCGCAAGTACTTTGGGATCACCGTTGACGACCGCACTACCCGATAACGCCGGCCAACCATTGGCGGCTGCTGTACCATTTTGTTGGTGGCACGCCCGGCAGTAACGACCGTAAAGCACATCGCCCGGATCACTGGCATGCAGACTGGTCTTAGGCTTAGCGCAGGCAGCCAACAAGACCAGCACGCAAAAAACTCCGATCAGCCGGCCCATGCTCGAACTCTGCCGGTATCTAGGTGCACAAACTGCGAAGCCTGGTAATAACCAACTCCGCCAACCTGCAGCCCTAAAGCGATATCGCGCGTCTTTGCCAGATCGCAACCCACTAAGCGAATATCGATGGCGCGCCCTTCCATGTGCAGACTGTGACTCGCCACCCCGGAAGAGCGCTCGTGCAAAATAGCGTTGGTCAACGGACTGCGATAACCAGAGATCACTTCAAATTCCGCATCGTGATCAGCGCGCCAAGCAACGGTGTGCAGCAGATCAATCAATGCCGGGTCCATCACATGCACATCGCCCGTACGATGATCGCGCAAAGCGTGATTAAGCTTAAGCAAAGCATCCGGGCGGTAAGCGCCTAAAGCGTAGTACTCAACCGTCACGCTTTCTTGAGTGTGGGTGTTATGAAGCGTCAGTGAGCGCGAATGCCCGAATCCGCGCTCAACCGTCACATCGGCAGCCGCAAAAGAAGGCAACGCCGTGGCCCCTAGAACCAGTCCAGCCCCACCAATCAGTCCCGATAGCACGTTGCGGCGAGTTAGAAGGTGCTCACACACCTCGTCAAGCTTAGGCTCGACTTGTCCTGCGATAAGCGCTGCCTTATGAGCCAACAACGTCTTAGTCCGCCTCGGCAAAGTCTGTGTTCACCGCAACGATCCGTGCGCGGGGTACAAAATTAAAATCGGATGCGCACGCGGTCGTGTAAGCCCCGATGGCAGTAGCCATCAAGACGTCACCAATCTCCAGCTCCGGCAGATGAATATCTTCACGAATCAAATCGATGCTGTCACAGGTAGGACCGGTTAGGGTGGACGGGTAAAAAGGACCCTCGGTATTCAGACTCTGAATCGGGTATTGAGTCGTATCCCAGACTTGGCCGCTGAACGTTCCGTACACGCCATCATCCAGGTAGTACCAGCGACGTCCTTGGCGCTCGGCGCGCCCCACAATCGTGGTCAACGCTGTAGCCGATGAGGCCACCAAAAAGCGTCCTGGTTCAGCGATCACCCGAATATCGGCAGGAAGTACCTTGAGCGCTTCACGAATAGGCGCGCAAAAGTCACCAATCTTTTCTCCCTCTGAGGTGTCAAGGTACGTGGGGAAGCCTCCGCCAATATCTAACACGCGTAGGGGATGCTGCCCTGATGCCCTGCCTTGAGCCAGTAAGGGTGCACACACTTGTATGGCTTTGGCGTGCATCTGTGCATTAGGAACTTGCGAGCCGACGTGAAAGGAGAACCCACAAACCTTAATACCCAGTCGCGCGGCCAAATCCAGCAAGCGCGGCACATCGGCCTCCTCGCAACCAAACTTACGCGACAGATCTGATGCCGCCTCCGGGTTACGAAACGACAGACGCAACAACAATTCCACACGCGTGCGGTGTTTGACGAACTTACCAATTTCGTCTTCGTTATCCACCACAAAGGTGCGTATACCAAAGCGCAGTGCGTCGCGAATGTCACTATCCGTTTTTATCGGATGCGTGTGAATGCAAAGATCTGGCGAGATACCCGCCGCCTTAACCAGAGCGGTCTCGCCCTTGGTGGCTAAATCAAAATGCGCCCCGAGGGCTGCTAACGTGCGCACCACAGCCATTTGAGGCAACGGCTTGAGTGCATAATGCAAAACAACACCCGGCAGAGCCTCACTGAGTTGCCGATAGCGCTCCCGCAAGACATTACAGTCCACCAAAAACAAGGGCGAACCAAAGCGCGCGAGCAGATGTTCCAAATCCTCACGCGCGTAAGGTGCCGTCAGAGTGGGAGATTCGGAGCTAAGAGATCTCAATCGCTTCATGGATTTTCGTTCCTTAAGGTCCTGCCTGACAGGCTTTTCAGCTTTTGCTTAGGGCCTTTCACGCGCGCCGAGGGCGCTTTAGAAATGACAATGCCCACCGATGGTAAAAGTCACCGGCAGGCTGCAATAACCCGAATTGTGCGGCCAGCTGAGCACTGATGCAAGCCGTGAAGATTGCAATACGGTTAACGCGCCGCGGCACGAGTCAGCCGATCCCGAATAGCTGCCCAATCATCACCCTCAGGTACACGCTCCACCAGGATTCGTTCACAACCACAAGCATCCAGTTGGCGTAGAGTGGCGTACAACTGTTGGCCGTACCGCATCGCATCATCCGGTGCTTGCAGCCAAAGCGCCGCCTTGTGCGTAATCGGTGCTGTGGACAAAGAAAGCACAGCGAACTTTCCAGTCGTTATCGCAAGTATCTCATCAAAATTAAGCAGCGAAGTGGACGTGCGTGGCGCGTAGTGCGACTCATGACTGCCCGATACGCGTGGTTTTTGCGTGGCCACTGACGTCACTATAGGACCTGCAACCCGAGATAACTCGCTTAAGCTGAGTTGTCCCGGTCTAAGCTGCACTAATTGGCCGTCCAGCCAGCCCACAATCGTAGACTCCAAACCCACCGTGCAATCACCGCCATCCAGAATCAAGGGTGCCTGTGCACCAAATTCTTCGCGCACGTGCGCCGCCGAGGTAGGACTAATGCGCCCATAGCGGTTTGCCGATGGTCCCGCCAACCCGCCACCGAAAGCGCTCAGTAAGGCCTGTGCCAGCGGGTGCGCGGGCTTTCTTAGCGCAACCGTGTCTTGACCACCGGTGATCGCATCTAACACGCCCGGCGCACGTGGCAGCACCAAAGTTAATGGACCCGGCCAAAACGCGTCAGCTAAAGCCAGTGCGGCCGGGGGCAATTCCGAAACCCAGTCATTAAGATCTGCATCAGGCGCCAGATGAACAATTACCGGATGGTCAAGTGGCCGACCTTTGAGCGCATAAATTCGCTGAATGGCCTCTAGATTGCGAGCATCGCCGCCCAAGCCGTAAACCGTCTCAGTAGGAAACGCTACCAAAGCACCGCGGCGCAAGGCGTCGACCGCTTGGGTTATGAGTGACGCATTGGCGGTTAGAGAGATTTTGCTCATCGCTTAGGCTCAATTAAAGTTGCCATCAATCGCTGATCCAGGTCACGCGCCAGCCCCAGCAGCGACAGCGGGGCCGAGCCTTCGGCTTTGTTATTGGCAATCACGAAGGTGTCATGTCCGTGGCCCACTAACTGATGAACAACTTTAACTAAAGCCAAACGATTGCGTGGATCCGGATCGATCAGCCGATCAAACGGAAAATACCGATCTCGAGCGGCTTCGTACTGCTGACTGGGATGCAGCATCCAGCGCAAAACAACGCTACCCGAGCGCCAGGCCGCCTCCCCCAATAAATCCCACTGCTCCAGCACCGATGGCATTCGCGGGTGCACATTATAACAATGGGTAGCACCGGAACTTGCTAAGGCATCGGTGTACTCTGGAATCAGAAATTCTCGATTACGCACTTCCACCGCATACTGCGGACCGCGGGGCAATGCAGCCAGAAATTCACCCAATCGCGCTGCAAAGCTACGCGCATCCCGAATGGCGGGTGTGCTCAATGGAGGGAACTGAAAAAGCAGGACACCCAGCTTGTCGCCTAAGCCCTCCATCATGGGTCCGATGACCGCGCGCACGGTGTAGTCGGCATCAAAAAACCGTTCAGGACCTGGGCTCACCGGACTATTACGCGCCAACTGTGCTACCGGTGTGGTTATCGCTGCATGAGCTTTAACCATAAACCGAAAATCACCCGGGGTAGCTTCAGCGTAACGAGCAAAGTCAGCCGCTGAGATCGGTGCGTAGAAAGTGCGATCTAATCCGACGGTACGCAACAACGGGTGTTTGCCGTAGGCCGGCAAGCCGGCTCGTGCTAACAACTGCTCGGTGGAGCGTTCGGCATAGACCAGTCCTGCCCAGCCCGGGAAAGACCAGCTCGAAGTACCCAGACGAAGCTGTTGCGGCAAGCGCAAAGCCAGCTCAACCACATCCTCAGACGGCACTGCAGCGGCTACTAATTCGTTAGCCGCCCCGTAGCTTTCAAACAGATCAATTTGTGAGTGATCAGACATAGACAGATCCGGGCAAAGGCAACCTACCGTTGAGTCAATCAACCCACGCACCGACAGACCGGCTAAAAGCCTAGTCTAAAGCGTGACGAACCCAGCCACTTTCCTCACGCCGCAACTCATAGGTCGGCCAATCGTGCATATCCAGCTTAACGGTAATCACGTCCACCGCGTTATTTAACGCCACCGTTTTCAATCGAACCGCACTGCGATCAGCCTTTCCACGGATAGCCGCCAAAAACGAATCCAGATCAAGCGTGGGTTTATCATCCACCGCCACGATGCGACGCCCAGCCAGCAATCCGGCACGAGTGGCTGGCGACCCGTAAGCGAAGTAAGCGACGTACACACCTTGAGGAACGATGCCCCGTTGGGCTGGCAATGCGCGATGGGGGCTCTGCAAAGTCACGCCAGCCCACTGCACGATACGATCGATGTCATGCCCGCCTAGCGCGACTGTATCCAAATCTATCTCTTGCGCGGTGTTATTACGCCACACCACCAAATGCACCCGCGGCTTTTGAGCGGCTCGCTCCACCTCAGCAAAACGGCTGACTAAGTGTCCGTCCACACTCAGTAACAAGTCGCCAGTCTGTAACCACTGCGCGGCCGGTGTTCCAGCCACTAGGCGCACGATGCTCAACACCTGACGACGATTAGCCGGATTATTTTGAAATTGATTAACCCAGAAATCAGGAAGGCCATAACGCCGCGCGGTAGCCAGAGGCACTGCACCTAACTCGACTTCCAGTGAGCGCAACTGGGTTTTATCTCGCACCGCGGTGACCATTGGGTTGATCACGTCACTGAGAATTCCAAAGTTCTCTTGCGTCATTTCGCGCGGCGTTTCAAAGGCGAAAGACGACCAGAGCGCCGATACAGCCCCCGACTTATTGACGATCAGCCCGTCAAAGTCGTTGGGGCCGTCCACCAAAGACAAGACTTCCGCATTGGTGTCTCGAAAAGCCAACGTTCTTGACAAAGGGAATGCCACCGGATCCAGAGCCGATACGCGCGCCTGACGATTCATTACCCGCTGATCGGAACGCAGACCCACGACCCAGACAGGCTCACCCGGCGAGAAATCTACCGCGTTGAACGTAACCGCCTGAACCGGCGTGGTACCGATCAACTTAGGGTCATAGGAGATCACTGCCAGATTGTGCAAAGGGTTAATGAACTCGACTCGGCCCGGCACTTCCAGAGCCCCACCGAAGGTGAGTCGCACATCGCCTAAAGCCACCGGCACCGTATTGCGATCGACCACCACTAAGCCACGTTGCGTATCTACAATGACTCCCGTCCCGTGGTAGCTGCGCTCGGCGATGCCTGAGACCAAGTAGGGCATGTCAAAATTGACGTACACCAAAGATGGCGCCAGTCGGCGACCCATCTCGTCACCGGCATTACTGCTAAAATTAGTACTCGCCACCAATGGCGGCTTGGCCGCCGGCGGCGGCGCCAACTCACGGCAGGGCCAATAACCTTTGACATCATCGCGGACACAGCGCCTGGCTATAAACCAACGCCGATCAATGCGCACCGAACGAACCTGAGTCGTGCGTACATCGTCCATCGTCACAAATCGAACGACTGCCTGGCTCTGATCTTCGAGTCCGGCGAGCACAGCTTCAATATCGTCTAAGGTCTGCACGGGCCGACCATTAAATTGCACCAGAATCGAGCCACGCGGTATTCCGGCTGAACCCAATACATAACCGGGATTTGCCACGTAAATGCCGCGTATGGGTACATTTAAGTGGCGAGCCTGCTGATAAGACAACGGATGTAAAACAGCTTCCCCAAACTCTAAATACTCCGCGGGGGTAATGCTGTGTAAATCGGTAACGCTTAGTGAGCGCTGCAACACCTCGCCACCGCGCTGGATCTCAAGTTGAATGGTTTTTCCAACCGAATCGTCCAGCACTTCAGACAGGCTCTGAAATTCAGTCACCCAGTGGCCATTGATACGCACCAAGAGGTCACCGACTTCTAACTGACCTGCAGCCGGAGATCCAGGCTGCACTTGACCCACCACCAGCATCCCGACTTGCTGGGGAAACTCGCGGCGGACCTGCGCTTCGGTGTCCGCACTTAACCCTAAACGATGCAATTCATCAAACGGCTTATAGTCAAAAACAACCTGTAAGGTTCCTCGCGGCACCGGCATCCCGGCTTGTATCAGGCGCAAGGCCCGCACGACCCGATCCAGTGGTAAGTAAAAACTTGACGCTGCGCCCGTCGCACCGCCGGCATTCAACGCAATGGCACGACCCGAAATATCCACGACCGGCGAACCCGACGATCCTCCTGAGGTACTGGAAGCGGCTTGGTAGTAAAAAGTATTGAAATCGTTATAACGACCGAAACCGTAGGCGGGTGCATGCCGATCCAGTCGCGCGATGGTTCCAGACAGGAACGAAAGCTGCTCGCCTGCATCGTTACCCACGACCCTGATTTCGGTACCCACCTGTGCACCCGCCGGGTACAAGGGGATTTCAGACGGCGCCATAAAACGTAATTTACTCGGGTCGTATCGGTAGAAACCAAAGTCATGGACCGGGTCTCGATAGACTGGGTAGAGCGGCACTTCCTCACGATTTAAAAAAACCGCCTGCGCCGTTACAGGACCTGAGGTAACCACGTGCCGATTGGTGAGTATCAATCCGCGCTTAGCGTCTACGACAAAACCGGTGGCTTGGCCGGTGGCATTGTTCTCGGTGTCAAAAGCCCGCGTAGCGTCGATCTGAATCGAAACTACACCCTTAGCAATCTGCTCTAGCGTTAAAGCCCAATCCGCACGCGCTGGCGCAGAAGCCGAACGGTTTGTAGTGGATGGCGCGCTCTTAACAACAGGAGAGGCGTTAACGGCCGTACCGGACTTAAGTAGGCACAGGCTAAGCGCCACCACCCTGAGCCCAGCCTTTACACGAGGCCACCTACTTAGATTGTCCATGACGCTCACCAATGCCCCAGACCACTCATTACCAGTGGCGCTAGCAAATCCTAAAAAGTTTCGCCGAACGCCGCGGTATAAAGACGACGAATTTCAGCCAAATCGGGCGAATGGTTCTGCGTACCGTGGTGTTCAATTTTGATGGAACCTAGCAAGGACGCAATGCGACCGGTCGTTGGCAATGACAAGCCGTGCGTCAGTCCGTAGAGTAGGCCTGCGCGATACGCGTCACCACAGCCGGTTGGGTCAGCAATCTTTTGGGCAGGCACCGAGGGAATATCGTGCTTTACGCCCTGCGAATAGATCGTCGAGCCTTGGGCGCCACGGGTAACGATATAGCCGCGCATCTGTGCAGCAATCGCCTCCGGGCTTAAACCGGTGCGCTCCTCCACCAATGCGGCCTCATAGTCGTTAACCACCAGCCAGTCTGCTTGGCCAATAAAGCCCTTTAGGTCCTCGCCGTTAAACATGGGCAAGTTCTGACCAGGATCAAACAAAAACGGAATACCAGCCGCTTTTAGGGATTTAGCGTGGCCGATCATGGCGGCTCGATCATCAGGAGCGACGATAGCAAGCTTGACCGATCCGTCTACCGGGATGGCGATCTGATGGGCATGGCTCATGGCACCAGGGTGGAATGCAGTAATTTGGTTGGCATCAACATCTGTGGTGATGTAGGCCTGCGCCGTATAACTACCCGGAAATACTTTGACGTGATCCAGGTTAACGCCGTGACGTTTTAACCAGGCTGCGTAATCGGCAAAGTCATCGCCCGCCGCACCCAGCAGACACACGTCCATGCCCAATAATCGGGCGTTGTACGCGATGTTACCGCCGCAGCCGCCGTAGTTACGGCGCAACGAAGGCACCAGAAAACCTACCGAAAGACTGTGAACACGATCTGGCAGGATGTGATCGCCGAAGCGACCGTCAAAAACCATAATCGTGTCATAAGCGATTGAGCCACAAATCAGTACAGACATGCTGGGAAAAGCTCCGGGTATAAGATGAACAGCACGATACTAGTTGCGTGCCGGGGATGCTAGCAAAAGCAGTGATTAGCGACCTATCAACACTAAACCCCAACAGGTTGCTAGCACCACAAAACTCAACAGCACAGCGGCCGATCCCAAATCCTTGGCAAGCCCCGACAGCGGGTTACGCTCCACGCCAATGCGATCAATCGCCGCTTCAATAGCGCTGTTAATGAGTTCCACCAATAAGACTAACAGCATCGGCAGAATCAGCAGGACGCGCTCCACGCCGGTGCGACCGAGCAAAAGACCCAAAGGAATGACGAACATAGCGCCGATGCACTCTTGTCGAAACGCTTCCTCCTCGGTCCAGGCTCCGACCAACCCTTTCCAAGAATTTTGGAAAGATTCCATCAATCGCTGCCATCCGCGCGGCTTTGGCCTGCCGGCAACGATCGTTGGACGGGCGTGCTCGCTCATGGCGAATTCACCGGCGCGGATGCCTTACGGCCAGTGGAAGGGTTAGACATAGCGAGTTACTCGAAAGATATTTGTGGCGTATGGAGTACTAACGCCTGATTTTACAGGATTTTAGTGACGCCGCCTCAAAACCCGCCTCCCAGGATTTCTCGACAAAGCTCACGCTGCCCAACCCCTTGGCCGGCTAAAATGAGCGCCGAGACTTCAGACGCCAGCGATACCCACGCGCATTGGCTCACCGTTGTAAGATAGCCAGACCACGGCACGGCGCCCCAAACCCCGTCAGGCGCCCTGTGACTAGGCTGAAATTTTCACCAAATTAACCTAACGAGAGCATTGCCTATGGCTTTCCCGATTCGCCGCCAGACCGTCCCTGTCCAAGTTGGGCATGTGCTCATCGGTGGAGGTGCGCCTATCGTTGTGCAATCGATGACCAACACCGACACCGCGGATATCGCATCTACCGTTCGGCAGGTCACTGATCTGGCACGCGCGGGTTCGGAACTGGTTCGAATCACGGTCAACACCAGCGAAGCCGCCGCCGCGGTGCCACATATTCGCGAGCAGCTGGATAAAGCCGGCGTGAACGTGCCGTTGGTCGGTGACTTTCATTTTAATGGCCATAAGTTATTGCACGAGCATCCGGCCTGCGCTGAGGCACTCGCCAAGCTGCGCATTAATCCCGGCAACGTGGGCCGAGGCGCCAAGCGTGACTCACAGTTCGCCGAAATGATCGAGGTGGCATGCCGATACCAGCGTCCGGTACGCATCGGCGTTAACTGGGGGAGTCTTGATCAGGACCTGTTAACGCGATTGATGGATGAGAACTCCGCGCGCGAGGCGCCATGGGACACCATGGAAGTCGTTCGCGAAGCTATCGTTGTCTCGGCGATAGAAAGTGCGGCACGCGCCGTAGAACTTGGCCTGCCGCGTGAGTTTATTTTACTGTCCGCCAAAGTCAGCGGAATCCAAGACCTCATCTCGATTTATCAAAACTTGGCTAACCGCTGCGACTACGCACTACACCTAGGCCTGACCGAGGCCGGTATGGGCTCCAAAGGCATCGTAGCCTCCTCAGCCGCCATGGGTGTACTGCTGCAACAGGGCATCGGCGACACAATCCGCGTGTCCTTAACCCCAGAGCCTAACGGCGATCGCACACGTGAGGTGATCGTGGCACAAGAACTGCTGCAGACCATGGGCTTGCGTGCATTTACGCCCTTGGTCGTTGCCTGCCCAGGTTGCGGCCGTACCACCAGCACCTACTTCCAAGAGTTAGCACAAAACATACAGAGTCACCTGCGAACGCGCATGTCGCATTGGAAAACCCAATACGTAGGCGTTGAATCACTGTCTGTTGCCGTGATGGGCTGCGTCGTTAACGGCCCGGGCGAGAGCAAGCACGCCAACATCGGCATCAGCTTGCCGGGCACGGGTGAACGGCCAGTAGCGCCGGTTTATGAGGATGGAGAGAAAACCGTCACGCTCAAGGGCGACCGCATTGCCGAGGAGTTCCAAGAACTCTTAGAGAACTACATCGCACGTAAGTACCCAGCAAGGATTTGATCCACATGAGCATGCAAAATCTATTGGCGGATCGAAGCTGCGCACCGTGTGAAGGCGGTGTATTGCCGTTTTCAGCCGAGCAAGCCCGTGACCACCTGACCGCCTTAAAGCCGGTATGGAAAGTCAACGAATCAGGCACGGCCATTGAGGCCTCCTACCGATTTCGGGACTTCTATCGGGTCATGAGTTTTGTAAATGCTTTAGCGCATATCGCCAACGCGGAAGATCACCATCCGGATCTGAAGATCGGCTATAACTACTGCCACGTGCTCTACACAACCCATGCGATTAAGGGATTGTCGGAGAACGATTTCATCTGTGCCGCAAAAATAGACCGCCTGTCCTAAGCCCCTTTTTAGACCAGCGCACCGCACCTTTTAGTCAAAAGGAATCTCACGATGTCTGACTGTTCGAAACCATTCATTCCATTCACCCAACACCTGGTAAAAATAGGCGTTCTGGCTTGCAGCCTGCTGCTCGCAAACAGCGCACTAGCTGAAGTAGCTCACGCAAATGCCACGCACATCGACGGGGCTCGGGTATTACAAGACATCACCACACTGTCCTCCGACGATTTTGAAGGCCGCTCGCCGGGTACGGTTGGAGAGCAAAAAACAGTCGCGTTTCTCATCGATCAACTGAAAAGCTATGGCCTAAAGCCGGGTAATCCGGATGGCAGCTACGTCCAAGACGTACCCATGAACGGTTATATGGCCAATCCTTCGCTGACACTGACCGCCGGCGCCCATCAAACGACACTGAAGTTTCCTGATGATTTTGTAGCTGTGTCTTACACGGGCGAGCCACAGACCGTGACCAAGAACTCCGAACTCGTCTTTGTCGGCTACGGCGTGGTAGCCCCTGAATACGGCTGGGACGATTACAAAGGCATGGATTTGAAGGGCAAAACTCTCGTCATGCTGATCAACGATCCGCCTGTCAAAGACCCTAAACATCCAGATCAACTCGATCCTAAAATGTTTGGCGGCAAGGCCATGACCTACTACGGTCGCTGGACTTACAAGTATGAAATGGCCGCCAAACTTGGGGCGGCTGCAGCCATCATCATTCATGAAACCGAGCCTGCCGCCTATCCTTACTCGGTGGTTAAAAACAGCTGGGGCAAAGAGAACTTTGCTCTGCGCAGCGCTGGCCCCAACCCGGACTTTCCACCCGTGGCGGCCTGGATGCAGCTGGATGCCGCAGAGGCGATGTTGAAAGCATCCGGGCACACGTATGCGGAACTTAAAGCTAAGGCGCTGTCACGCGACTTTCGCCCGGTCGTCCTAGGCACCACCGCTAACTTTGATGTGAAAAACACGATACGCACCGTAGATTCAAAGAACGTTGTGGCACGGATACCCGGCTCTGATCCCACGCTCAGCGCAGAAACCATTATCTACTCAGCTCACTGGGATCACTTTGGATGGGATCCCTCACTGCCCGGCACCAAGCACGATCAGATTTATCACGGTGCTATCGATAACGCATCCGGTGTAGCCTCACTTTTAGCTGTTGCACGAGCCTTTAGCACAGCGCACACACCACCCAAGCGTAGTCTGGTGTTTTTGGTGACTACCGCTGAGGAACGTGGCCTGTTGGGCGCTCGCTACTACGCGCAACACCCGCTCTATCCTCTGACAACTACGCTGGCGGATCTCAATATTGACGGCAATGCCCCCTACGGACGCACACGTGACGTGGCGATCATCGGCGCTGGCAAATCAACGTTGGAGGATCTGGCAACCCGCTATGCGACACGCCAGGCGCGAAAAACGCGCCCAGACCCTCATCCGGAGCACGGGGGTTTTTATCGTGCGGATCAGTTGGAGTTTGCTAAGCACGGTGTGCCTGTCTTGTTCTTAGACGCGGGGACAGACTTTATTGGAAAGCCCAAGGGCTTTGGCGATGCAAAGCTGCAGGAGTACACCGAGCATGACTACCATCAGGTCACTGACACGGTCAAAGCCGACTGGGACATGTCCGGCGCCGTGGAAAACATCGAACTGTTGTATAACGTCGGTGAGAATTTAGCGGCCGGTGCAGCCTTCCCCGTGTGGAAAAACGGAGCCGAGTTCAAGGCTGTGCGCGAGCAAATGCTCGCCCCAGGCAAAGCAAAATAAAGCTTAACTTTGAAAGACTCCTCGCTGAATGCGGAGCTTTAAGTAGCCTGCATTCAGCGTAAAGGCAGGCTTAAGATCAGCGTGGTCACACTAGCCGGCAACTCCGGCTTTTGACCACGCTCCAAGTACTCGCGACGGCCATTTTGGTCTTGCTCGATCGCATAAAGCGTATCGGATTTTGGATCCATGACGACGGCCGCTATACGGCCAGCAGGCTGCAGCGTCACAAAGTACGTTCCCCCTTCCATCTGCAAGGGTGCCTCGGACAGGCTAGTCAGGAGACGTTCAAAATCCTGGCCTAACATCGCCAGCAGACGATCCCGTAGCGGCTGAGTTTGCCAAAGCTTAGCTCCATGAGCCGGCTTACCCACAAACGCTGACAGGTAATTCAAAGCGCCCGTGCGTACGGCGCCCCCAGGCGTAGAGGGGGCCGTGGAGTTCAGTGAGGGCGATTGAACCGCACGAGCGATACCGCCGCGTATAGGTGCTGTGGCTTCTAAAGGCGCTTTCGAACAGGCAAAAAGCCCGCTGATAAACACACAGAGAATGCAAAGACGGGGGCTAGAAAAGCCCTTGGAGCGATGATCAAGCATGTGAAGATCCTTGCCTGCTCCGCGCGTGTTTGTCGCGCGACATACGCCTCCAAATCAAAAACAACACCAATACGGCACCGACTAAAGCTAAGCCCGCACAGCCGGTTAAAGCACTGGTAAAAGCATCAAGATAGTGTGGCTTTAACGTTTCAAGCCTGGCTAACTCACGGGCGATAATAGGTGCCGGTTGCCCACTACCTAGCACGCGCTGCTGGTCAACCTGATAAGCCTCTAACAACCGCTGAGGCTGCCAGCAATAAAGCCCGTAATGGCATAAACCATTCATGCCAGCGGCCGTGACGGTCACGCCCAGACCGAAGAAGAGCGAAGCAGCAGGACCAAGGCGCGGGCTTAAAACCCATGCCGTACTCATCGCTCGCAGCAGTGCCCAGAAGAACACACCGGCAGAAGCACATTGCACCAGCATGGGGGATACAGACCACTGCGCGGCTTTCGGCCCTATGGCAAGCAAGCCCGAGACACCACCACCCACAGCGGCTACCAACACACAGGCCAGCAGCACACGAACGGGCTTAACCTCACGGGTAGTTAACACACGCGATTCCGCCGAGCTCGACAGGCGTCGCTGCAATAACGCACTTCATCCCAAACTTTGAGCCAGCGACGACGCCAAGAAAAGGGTCGCTGACAGACCGGACAGATTTTCACCGGCAAATCGGCTTTCGCAACGGGTCGAGTTGCCTTACGCACTCGATGCTCACCCGGTCCTAGCGCTGCCGCGGACGCAAAAGAACGGGCATCTGCGCGCCTAAACCTAAAGCTTCTCGCATGAAATGCCCTTTGGCTAAGGTACTGCGTTCAACCAACGCCAATCCCCATCGACGGGCCCAGCTGACAGTCGGCTGTTCTGTACCGAACAACCGATAAATACCGTGTAAAGCCGCCGAGACGATCAAGTTATCTGCACGCCGGGCGCGTGAGTAGCGAGATAGTGTAGCCAGATCCCCGATATTTTCGCCGCGCTGTCTGGCAGCCAGTATCGTTTCGACCAAAACAGCGGCATCCAGAAAGCCCAGATTGACACCCTGACCTGCCAGCGGGTGAACGGTGTGAGCCGCATCGCCGACCAACGCCACCCGCGCCACGCTATAGGTAGTAGCGTGATTGCGACTCAGCGCAAAACTGGCGCGGGCGCCTAACAGCTGCAGAGCACCCAGTACGCCGTCTGAGGCCTGTGTCACCGCCGCCGAAAACGCCTCGTCGCTCAGGGCAATCAACGCGTCAGCCTCCTGGGAGCTGGTAGACCAGACCAGCGACACGCTGCCATCGGCCAGTGGCAACAGCGCTAACGGACCGGAGGGCAAAAATCGCTGCCGAGCCTCGCTGTAATGCGGTTGCTCGCAGGCTAACCGCGCGACAACAGCCGATGAAGGATAAGGATAGTTCTCTACCGCGATCCCAGCCCATTCACGCAGTTCTGACTGCGCACCGTCCGCGGCCACCACTAAAGCCACCTGCAACTCACGTTCGCCAACCGTCACGGTGGCCTGATCAGGTTCTACTTGTAAGGCCCGCAATGGCGCGCGCAGTAGCGTTACGCCGTGATTTAAAGCCACGGAAAGCAAGACAGCGTTGACGCTGCGGTTTTCAGCGATGTGGCCTAAATTAGGCTCACCGATGGTGGCTGCATCAAACGAAAGAGCGCGCGTGCCGTTCGGCGAATCCTTAGCATCCCACACTCGCATGCGGGTATAAGGTGCCGGTCGTCGAGCGCGCAGAAAACCCCAGGCACCGACGTTGACCAGCAACTGTTCACTGCTGCGTGATAAAGCACAAACCCGTAACTCGGCCGGCTCCTCGGGCAACGGTAAAGTAGCCGGCGCGCTTTCTACCAAGGCTACCCTTAAGTTGCGTGCACGCGGATCAGTCGCCAGCAGCGCGGCTACCGCGGCACCCACCATGCCACCACCGCCGATCAACACATCAAAGTCACGCGGTGAACTCATGATTTAGGTTGCCCGCGAAGATCAAGGCCACGCGCCAGTCGCGGCTGCACCGTCGAAAATCCCCGTGACAGACCGGCCAAGGCTGATTTAGCGCTTAGCGACACATCAAAGGCCAACAGACCCAAAGTCCGTCCGAAGCGAACCGGAGCCAATGCGCTTTTAAACAATCGGACCAGACCGTCGGTGAAAGAAATCAACGCACGACGATCAGCCTGTCGCCACTGTGCGTAGTGATTTAATACCGACTCAACGCCGAGGTCTGAGTGCTGATCAGACAGCGCGTCACTTAAGACCTCCGCGAGCGTGGCGGCGTCACGCAGCCCTAGGTTAAAGCCTTGACCGGCGATGGGGTGCAGCCCCTGAGCTGCGCTGCCGATTAAGGCCAGTCGCGGTCCCGTGCTTTGCTTCGCAGCGGTCAGCGCCAGCGCGTAGGCATCACGACGACCTAAGCCCGTAAATTCCCCTAGGCGCCAGCCGAAACGATCCTGAACGAGCGCCAGAAACTCTTTTTCCGGAAGATTCATCACCTGCTTTGCTACCGCCGGCGTTACGGTGAGGATCACCACACAACGCCCGTCGGCCTGGGGCAACACGGCCAAGGGCCCTTCCGCCGTAAACCGTTCGTAAGCTACGTGGGCATGAAACACCCCAGGGCTTACGCTCGTCACGATCGCGGTCTGTTCATAATCGTGCCGATTCAGGGCAACACCGGCCTGACTGCGTATCAGTGAGTTAGCACCATCCGCAGCGACAACCAGTTTGGCCTGTACCACTCGGTCGCAGCCCTCATGGGACATGGTCAGACGAGCGCAGTCGGGCTGCGTTTGTAGTGATGAAACCTGCGCCGGGCTGATCAAATGCACACGGGGGCTTAGGCGCAGTCGGCGCCAAAGCTCGCGGCCAATGGCCCGGTTAGCTACTACATAGCCCATCGCTGGCAAGGCCAATTCTTCCGCGCTGATACTGGCTCGACCAAATCTCCCGCTCTCAGAGACATGGATAGAGCGAATAAGAGTGGCCTGTGCCGCTAGATCATCCCATAGTCCAAGTGCAGTGAGGATTTGCCGACTGCCGTTGGATAACGCGGTCGTGCGCGCATCGAACGATGGCTGCTCATCAGACTCCACCGGGTAGGATTCAATAATCGCAATCGTCAAATCCGTACTGCTAAGCATATAGGCCAGACTCGCGCCGACCATGCCGCCTCCAACGATAGCCACATCATAGGTGTCAGGCACGTTGTCAGGCGGGTTAATCAATTCGTTGGCCTTGTGCTCATGAATTTTTCGATGTCGTCTGGGGTTTTGACCAGTGCTTGGGTCAGCACTTTGGGCTCACCCCGCGTGACCACGACGTCGTCCTCAATACGAATGCCCATGCCACGAAACTCTTTAGGCGCCTGTCGATCAGTGGCCGGGACATAAATCCCCGGCTCTACGGTCAGTGCCATACCAGGCTCAAGAGCTCGCCAGACATCACCAACCCGGTAATCCCCCACATCATGCACATCCATCCCCAGCCAATGGCCGGTGCGATGCATGAAGTAGCGTCGATAAGCGCCGTCTTTAATCAGCTTAGGTACTTTCCCCGAAAGCAATCCCAGACGCACCAACCCGGTAGTGATCACCCGCACGGCAGCTTCGTGGGGATCATTCCAGTGGTTACCGACTCGAACCTGCTCTATCGCGGCATACTGAGCCTCCAGTACCACCTCGTAGAGCGCCCGCTGCGGGGGGCTGTAGCGGCCGTTCACCGGAAACGTCCGGGTAATATCCGACGCGTAGTACTCGTACTCACAACCCGCGTCGATCAAAATCAGGTCGCCGTCTTTAAGCACTGCAGAATTGGCACGGTAATGCAGCACACAGGTGTTCTCACCGCCGCCGACTATAGGCGCGTAGGACGCCTGAGCACGATGACTGTGAAACTCATGCAAAATATCCGCAGCCACTTCGTATTCCATCACGCCGGGTGCCACGCGGTGCAACGCCCGCTGATGGGCAGCAACAGCAATATCAGCCGCTCGACGCATCCAGGCGATCTCAACACTACTCTTGGTCAGGCGCATGTCATGCAAGACGTGATCCAAAGCCACGAATTCCTGCGGTGAATGCAGCCCTTTACGGGCTTGGGCTCGTAATCCATTAACCCAACTGATGACCTGACTGTCGAAATCTGCGCTCAAGCCCATCGTGTAAAACACCCGCGAACGCGGCTCCAGCAATCCGGGCAGAATTTCATCTATATCGCCGATCGGAAACGCATCGTCAGCGCCATAGCGCTCCACAGCACCCTCTGGGCCGGCCCGAGTGCCATCCCACATTTCCCGGGTGGGGTCACGATCGCGACAGAACAAAACGTATTCGCCTGATGCTCGCCCAGGGATCAAAACAGCAACCGCTTCCGGCTCTTCAAAGCCAGTTAAAAAATAGAAATCGCTGTCCTGACGGTAGTCGTATTCGACGTCATTGTTGCGATAGCACACATCGGCCGCCGGAACGATCGCGATAGCATCCCGCCCCATCATGCGCATGAGCTCGCGCCGCCGCCGGGCGCACTCCTGGCGCAGCGCCGCTACCGAGGCCACTTCGGATTGGTTAGCGTTAAGGGCCGTCACCGCACGACGCGAAGCGGGCGATTGACCGATCTTTTTTTTCAAGGCGCTAATGCAAACCTCCCGATGCAGGGACGCTACGTCCACGTGCCGCACTCAATTCCTCAAAAACAACCAGAGCACCCGCCCGTATAAACTCAACCAGCTCGGTGTAAGCCGTTTCGTTAGCTTCGTCAGCAGTGCTATCCGGCAACTCAGCGCGACTGATCTCACTGAAATCCTTGATGATCTCGCCCACATCACCCACCAACTGGTGAGGTGAAGCCAGCCTGCCTACGCCCAAGCCGTATAAAAAGCCACCGCACCAGTCCGCGAGAGCCGCCACGCGCGTAGCCAAGGGCTGCTCATCGTCGGGTAGCAAGGGCGCAAACTCAAACATGTGGCCGTTGAGTTCCTCAACGGTGCGTCGATGAACCTGCGTCAAAAGGTTACGCAGGTGTGTGGACGCCGAGCCATCGGGCAGTACCTCTGAAATCCAGTCCTGCGCCCGGTATCCTCCAGCGGCACATAAAGCGCCGCAAAGTGCGCCATGCGCCTCGGCAACCGCAAGACTCACGCCCGGCGCGTGCAGCGCCTGCTCTAATTCTGAATAAGTTGTGCTCGACATACGCTAATTCTACCTCTGGCAGGCCCAAATGGTGTCGCATTCGTTGACCAGTACGGGGCCTACAGCCTATATTGCCGACATGAGTGAAGCGCCCGCCAAATCGCAGTTTGAAGTCGAAGTCCGCCGCCTTGAAAAGCGACTGGACGAACTGGTCACGACGATGAAGCACCTGAAGGACGAAAATCGCGCCTTGCGCAGCCGTCAGGATTCGCTAACTGCCGAACGCTCACAACTGCTGCAGAAAAATGAGCAGGTACGAACCCGGGTGGAAGCCATGATTGGCCGACTTAAGGCGATGGAGCACGGAACTTGACCGAAGCGGCTGTTTCGCGCGTCAGCGTTCGGATTCTGGAAAAGGAATACCAGTTCGCGTGCGCCGTCGAAGAGCGCGCCGCCCTGCTCGACGCGGCTGAATACTTAAATTCGGAAATGCGAAAGATTCGCGATACCGGCCGGGTCGTAGGACTGGACCGAATCGCGGTTATGGCCGCCTTAAATATGGCCAACGAGTTACTCAAAGTCCGTAAGACGGACACCACGGTGGATAGCGAGCTGACCAATCGTGTGCGCAATCTGCGTGAGCGTGTGGAATCCGCCTTGGAGCGCAGCCAGCAACTCGAGCTGTAACTGTGCAACACCGCACACTTACACGTATAAATACCTGCCCTATCGGCCTTCGCCGCATACCACCCGGGCGGGTAATGCAGTATTCTTGAGTTGGCGCCGCCTGCGGTGTTCGACATGGGTCGTAGGTACCTCTCGACCTTAATGCTGACATCCTGGGGCATCACGTTTTTGGCAGTATTGTGCAAGTCCGCCCTCGAGCGGAAAGCCTTAAGTGCCAAGGCGCGCTCCACCTATTGCTCTGGCTCGAGAGCAAAGACTTGTGACGGCACAGGCGGGTGGCGCCACCTCTTTTTCTGGCGAAGCGTCACGCTATCGCTAAGCCGCTGCATCGAACTGCATCGGACCGCCCGATGAACGCGGACATGCCCGCCCCCTCCGACAAATTTCGTGAGCCGACCGACCGACGCGAGTTGCGTCGTGACTTCCGAAAGCGGCGCCGCGCCATCACCCCGTCCGAGCGACTCATAGCCGCACGAAAAATCGCCCGCCTGCTGGCAAAGGCCCATCTACTGCTGCCAGGTAAACGCATAGCCGTTTATCTGGCTCACGACGGCGAGCTCGATCCCAAGGACATCATCCAACAAGCTCATCGACGTCAAGCGCTGGTGTATTTACCGGTGATCACCTCAGCGCAGAACAAGCGTATGCGCTTTGCACCGATCAATAGTCCGCCGCGCGCCTGGCGCGCGAACCGTTATGGCATTCATGAGCCCGGTGCTATACCGCGACTGCACCGCAGTGCGGCACAACTTGATGTCGTACTACTTCCACTCGTTGCCTTCGATAGTCAGGGCCATCGCTTAGGTATGGGTGGCGGCTACTACGACCGCGCTTTAGCTTTGCGCGGACGGCGCAATCACTGGCATAAACCGCTATTGATTGGTCTTGCCTACGACTGCCAAGAAGCTTCATCGCTACACAATGCCCGTTGGGACATTCCCTTGGACATGGTCGCAACGCCCACCCGACTCATTCCTACATCCTTCAGCCTGCGAGAAAAGCCGTGAATTACTGGTTAATGAAGAGCGAACCTGACGTCTTTAGCATTGATGACCTAGCCCGAGCACCTCGCAAGACCACGGCCTGGGATGGGGTACGTAACTATCAAGCTCGTAATTTCATGCGTGACGGGATGAAGAAGGGTGATCAAATCTTTTTTTATCATTCCAACTGCGATGTGCCCGGCATCTACGGCATTGCCAAGGTGTCGAGCGCTGCCTACCCGGATGAAACGGCCTTCGACCCGACGAATGATCACTATGACCCTAAGAGTAAACGCGAAGCACCTCAGTGGTACCTGATCGACGTAAAGTACGTGCGCAAATTTGCGCATCCGGTCAGTTTAGAGGCACTTAAGCGTCACTCAGAGCAACTTCCAGAGATGCTCATTCTAAGACGTGGCAACCGTCTATCCGTCACGCCGATAGCTAAAGATGAATGGGACTTTGTTATATCTCTTAGTTAATACGAAGTCCTATAAAAAAAGATATTTTCTCGCACACATCACATCAGTCATGAGTAATGTATATCTCTAGTAAGAAGATCGCTTAGTGCATTGAGATGGCGCTTGAAGCGGGCGATCAATGATTACGCTCTAGCACACGATAAATTCTCTTGCTTGTAATTTGACTTTTTGTGTATATACTCCGCTTCGGACTAATCCTAACTTGGAGAACTACTATGGCGACTAAGAAGAAAGCTGCTAAGAAGAAGGCAACGAAGAAGAAGGCTGCTAAGAAGAAGTAAGCCTTAGAAGTAGTAAGAGTAGCGATGGGTAAAATCGCAAGATAGAACGATCGCTACTCCTCTGCTGCTTCAAAGACTGTGCCCGCGAAAGCGGGCACAGTTGTTTCTGGGGTACGTAAAAAGGCTTAAATTAAAGGCTCTAATGGGCCGACGGGGAATGCCGATGACCAGTGACGATCAAAAGCGACTAGCCGCCGAGGCTGCTCTGGCCTTCTTGCCTGAAGGCGGAGTTATCGGGGTAGGCACCGGGTCCACCGTCAACCACTTCATACGCGCGCTAGCGACCCGAAGGGATGCCATCACAGGGGCCGTCTCAAGCTCTGAGCAAAGCACGAAGCTCTTGCAGTCCGTTGGTATCGAGGTTCTCGACCTTAATGAGGTCGCCGAGCTGGCGATTTACGTCGATGGTGCTGATGAGGCAACCCAGACCCTGTCGCTGATTAAAGGCGGCGGTGCCGCCCTGACTCGCGAGAAAATAGTGGCTGCTGTCGCTCAGCGTTTTATCTGCATCGTCGATGAATCCAAATTAGTGCCGCAGTTAGGTGCCTTTCCGCTGCCGGTTGAAGTCATACCCATGGCCAGATCCTTCGTAGCCCGAGAACTCGTCAAGCTCGGTGGCCACCCGGTCTATCGTCAGGGCGTTATCACCGATAACGGCAACGTGATTCTCGACGTACACGGCTTGTCGATCACCGATCCTGAGTCTTTAGAGACCACCATTACGATGCTCACCGGTGTGGTCACCTGCGGTTTATTCGCGCGCCGCGGCGCTGACGTTCTTATTATCGGCACCCCACGTGGCGTTGAGCGACTCGATCGCTAAAGCACGTGTTGAGCTTCAAAGTCACCTGCCCTCCCCGGTGCAGGGGCTGACGAGTCTTTTGCAACGCATCATGATGAGAGTGATCCAGGGCGATAGAGCGCGCCGGTTGATGCATACAAGCGCGCTTAGATCGGCTCACTAACGCCAGGCTCGCCGCGTCGGGCTTAAAATTTGGGCTTAAAATTTTGACTAGAAAAATGGGTGCCCGATCAGCACACCCTTATGAGTGAACGCAGCACCTAAAGGGCACGCACCACCGGCAGCAAACGCGTAGAGCATTGACCGTAAACAAGCGGCGGCAACCCGTCGGCTGTCTCAAGCCATTAACCCCCAATGCGGGCAGCTTTCGAATTTGGCCTTGAGATCTTTATGATCGTCGTGAGCCATCACGCGGCTACGGCACCTGACGATCGAGTTCAATCTCTTGAATGCGCGGCGGCTTCGTTGGGGTGAGCGTCACGCTACCAGTGACCCGTCCATGCGAACAGCGCCAGGTAAATCCGCCTGCCATAGCGCTTTTCGCGGTCAGCGGCGCCTCGACCTCGCAATCTCCCACTTGCTTCTTCAAGGTGGCCAAATATTTTGCCCACCCCGCAGCGTCGCGATCTAACAAAAAATTCATCGCCAGCTTATCAGCGCCCACCATGACATCCCCACTCCGATACATGGCGCCGACCGTTTGATAGGCACTCGCCAGTTCAGAACTCAGGGGCAATTTCCTGTCATGCAGAAAACCCGCCTTACTCAGGACGAGCGCTGCATCCCAAACAGCCGCCGAAGGAGCGGCATAGGTGCGATTGGCAAAAGCAAATATACCAACCCCATAGTCCGTCAGGAGCAGCACGTGTGATCCATAACCCGGATAGCCGCCGCTATGCTGTAGCGTATGACCTAGGTCGCAGTCGATGGCAGCCCATAACCCCATGCCGTAGGCGATAGCGTGACGACAAGAAGTCGACCCACTATGACCCGGACGCTGCCTGAGTAAAGGAAAGTTAGATCCTTCAGCCAATTCGCGAACCGTCGCTCGCTTTACCGGTCCCGGGTCGGCCTCATCGCGGGGTGGCCAGGCCGCTAGTAAATACGCCACCCATTTAGCGTAATCCTTCGCGTTAGTTTGAATACCGCCCATCGCGCCGAAGGCACCATGCCCCAGCGTAGGCTCGAGGCGCCACGAATCATCTTCCCATCGATAACCCAGAGCACGGCGATCTTGGGAAACGGCATCGACAAAGAAGCCGGATGATTCCATCCCCAGGGGTTTGAGAAGCGTTTGGGTAATCGTCTCGGCATAGGGACGCCCGGAGACGTTGGTGATGATTCGTCCGAGC
>CAIKMS010000032.1 GCA_903828595.1 uncultured Pseudomonadota bacterium
CAATTCAATGATGATCAGCTTGCTGCGATTTTGCTCGTCGAGCCCCGACATCAGCAGGTCGATGCGCTTGGCCGTCTGGGGAATCACGTACTCGATGGCAATACCACAGTCATTTGGTATGGACTCGTGGCGCAGCACCTTGGCCATCGCCATCAATGATTCCTTCCAAGCGCGGATTTCAGTCTTCGCGACGCGCCGCCCGGTCCGGTCCCGGTACGCGCCGAGAACAACGGCCTCGATGTCGTGACCGAACGCGTCGTCGAGGAATCCCGACTTGGTTGATTGATAAATGATCATCGGAGGGCGAGCGCGTCAGGTCTCCGAGTACTTGCGTGCCGATCCCTTGAAAACATGCGCAGGGTATTTCTCGGCGTTGCGAAAGATTTTGTCGCGCACCGCCTGCAGCAGATCGACGTCCAACTTGTCTGCCAAGCGGATCAGGTAGATCTGTACGTCGGCCAGTTCATTCTTCACTGCCGCGAGCTGCTTCTCAGTCAGATTTCTGCTCTGCTCTTCTGTCAGCCACTGAAAGGGTTCCAGCAGCTCGGCCGCCTCAACCGCGAGGGCGGAGGCCAAATTCTTCGGCGAGTGAAACTGGTCCCAGTCCCGCTCGGCGGTGAACGCACGTAACTCGTCTCGGACCTTGATTAACTCTGACATTGGCATGCTCTTGGCGGCGAATACCTAAGCGTAGCGTGTCTCTCGGCGCCGGTGCATTACTTCCGCGGCGGCCATCAGCCGCGATTTACTCAGGACCTTGAGTATTTTTACTCAGCGTATTGAGTAAACTGACCGGCGGCCTGGCGGGGCGGGCGGGCGGGCGCGGCGGCGGCCCCAAGGCGATTTCCGCGAGCGTTTGTCTGGGGAATTCCTGGCCACCCACCTGTAGCTATACTTGTAGCTAGGGAGAGCGCATGATGCCAATATATTATATTAATCAATTGGTTGCGCGTACCCCGCGCGAACAGGTACAAAACATCGAATAAAGCCCAGTGCTTACCCGGACCCATTCCGGGTGTGGCTCAGCTTACCGCCGCGACAGGCTCAAGGTTTCCACACTTAAAAGCCCACCCATGGTCCGGCCGAGCTGGCCCCTGCCACTGTGGCGCCTTCCATCGCGAAGAACATTGTCTTGCCGTAGAAAAAAGGCATGCCCCAGTCAAACGAGGCGCCTAAGCTGCTGGATCCGCCGCCCAGCGTCGGCAGCGCGAAATCCCCGGTGCTAAACAAAGTTAAGGCGTTATCAATCGTGAAGTTCACATTGACTGCGTTAGGTTGGGCATTAACGCCCTGAATGGTGGCTGTTAAAGCTAACGAAGCTGCCGGACAGTAGAAGCCCGGGTTGGGTGCGACGCAGTTGTTAATCGAGGAGTCTTCGAAAAAATAAGCATTGGAGCCTGAATCCAAGAAGCCAGCCTCAGTCGTGCCTGCATAGGTGGAAATAAACGTACCCGGACAGCCGGAATAAACCTGGCAGTCTGATCCGTAAACCCCAAATAGGTGGGCTGCCGTGAGTTGATTGTTGGTCTCTGTGCCAATACCGAAGATCACATTGGCCGTGGCGGTGGATGCGCCGGGCGAGTACACCTGCGGCACCTGAATGACCACACCGTTGCTGTTGGTGCCGAATAAAGGCACCGGATTGAGCACCTGCTGGGCCTTACTTACTAGGGTGGGATTGCAAATTCCAGCGTTGGAGCAGGCATAGTACTGCCCCGGTGGAGCTGTAGTGCCGGACGCGCAGTACGAGCCACAGTCCTCGGCAAAAAAGCCCACGCCCAGAATTCCGTTAGCGCCAAAAGCCGCCACGGTGTTCTCTGCCGTTTGGCCGTTAGAGCAGCTCGACGGCACCATATTCGCGGACGCGCTATCACCAATGACCTGTATCGGGATATTGCTTGCCGTCAAACCACCCACCGTAAGATCCACGGTAGTGACCGGCCCCCAGCTATAGCCGTCGACAAACGCAGTGCACTCAATAATCGCGTTTCCGGAAGGGTCCGTGGTTGGCGCAAGCCCTGAAACCGTAAGCACCGGTGCTAACACGCGAAAGCCATAGGAAGCCGTGTCGACCTGAATATGGTCAATGATCTGACAGTTCGTGCTGCTGCCATGAGCGCAGACTTGGACAGAGGTATAAAGAGTGTTCGGCGCATTGCCGTTCGGGCCACCATCAATTACCGCCACCACACTGTTGGCACCGGCAGACAAGCCACCACCGGATGAACCGCCCCCAGACGAAGAGCCGGTCAACCCAGAGCCGCCACCGCAGGCGCTAAGCAAAGCCGAAGCGCCGAAGGTGACCGTGATTACTAATACTCTGAGGATTGCATTTCGCATGAGCTTCTAGCCCCTAAAAATCAAAGAAACTAATAGAACCTGGTTGTGAGAGAGGCGGTTAACGCACTAGCGTTAGATCTACACCTTCAGGCACTAACGCGGCAGCCACGACTCGCCCCTCAAAACCGCGCGGCAATTGGCGCAGGTAAACTTTCAGGTGGTCGCTTTCAAGGCTAACCCGGTGGTGGTTACCCGGCTGCGGCGCCACGGCGGCGCGAAACTCTTGCGCATGCACCCCCAGCAAAGCATCCAGATTGGGCATTGAGCGCCCGCTCCAGGCTACGGCAAAGACCACGCCATGGGCCACGTACTCACGGACCTGGCCACTTGAAGTGGTAATTTCATGGACTTGGTAGCTTGTTGCCAAAGTAACCTGCGCCGTAGCGTTGAGTTGCTCGGCGTCAGCGAGCACGGTGCGAACATCACCCCCAAGTGAAGCCTGGCACACCCAGGGCAACCCTAGGCCGATCACCAAAGCACCCGCCCTACGCCATCCTCGGTTCCCGCCGCGTCTTGAAAACATGCTCAGTAGACTCCTAGTCAGTAAGACCCAACCCTTCCGCTCGACAGACTGGCACAAGCGCTGGCCTATTGTAAGGTATTCGTACTGTAACGCTCAGAGCCTGGCCCAGTAAGGGCTTTACCTGTCGTAAAATGACGTCATCGTCAGACGAAGCGAATAGGCGACCACCGGCCACCCGCCGATAGCCGAATACGCTTAAGCTTAAAGACTGGCCGTCAAAGGCTGTAGTTGCGTCTTTGCAAGGAGTTCTGCCATGTCCGTTACCGCTCAACGCCGCGGCAAACTATTCGTGATTTCAGCACCGTCTGGCACCGGAAAAACAAGCTTAGTCAAAGCGTTACGCGAAGCCACCCCCGCAATTGGCTTTTCCATTTCACACACAACTCGCACACCCAGGCCCAATGAAATCGATGGTAAGGACTATCACTTTGTAACCCCTGAGCAATTTAGGGCGATGATTGCGCAGAACGCTTTTCTTGAGCATGCGCAGGTGTTTGATAACTATTACGGCACCAGTCAATCCGCTGTTGAGCAAGCCTTAACCGACGGCATTGACCTGATCTTAGAAATCGACTGGCAGGGAGCTAAGCAGGTACGCGAGCGGATGCCCGAATCCATTCACATTTTTATACTGCCACCGTCCAGGGCTGCGCTGGAGCAGCGTCTGCGCGGCCGCGGCACGGACAGTGACGCCGTCATTGCCCGACGGCTGCGTGATTCCGTGAGCGAATTGTCTCGGTGGGAAGAGTTTCACTACGTGGTTATCAATGACCGCTTTGACGACGCGCTGGCCGATCTGCAGCGCATAACCCAAGGCGAGGGCACCGGACTGGAGCGCCATCGCGACGGGCTGAAGCAGTTTACGCAGCAGTTGCTCGCCTAACAGCCTAAGAACAGGTACTCTACTCGGCCCAGTACGGATTGAATCCCAAGGTTGCTATGGCGCGCATTACCGTTGAAGACTGTCTGTCCCACGTAGAGAACATGTTTGAGCTCGTGCTGCTCGCTGCAAAGCGCGCCCGCCGGCTGGCTAACGGAGCCGATCCGCTGGTGGACTGGGAAAACGATAAATCTACCGTGGTCGCCCTGCGTGAAATCGCGGAAGGCAAAGTCCACCGTGATCTGTTGCTAGAGCCAGAACCCGAGCCACAGGCACCCATAATGCCCGTGCATGATCATGGCATGGAGGCGCCCGGTGATTTCCGTGCCCCGCAATTTGGCCTGGGCGAGTAACGCACACCTCAAGCCGAGGATAGCCGGCTAACGATGGACTATACGGCCTCCCTGCTGAATCTCCTGCCGGGAGGCCGCCGCTCTCCGGGTATCCATCAGCTCATTGCTAAGCTTGAAGGGTATTTGCCGCCTGAGCAGGTTGCCCTAGTCCAGCAAGCCTTTGAGGTTGCCAACAAAGCCCACGAAGGGCAAAAGCGCTTATCAGGCGAAGCCTACATCACCCATCCGATCGCCGTTGCCGGCATCTTGGCCGATCTGCATCTAGACGGCCAAACTATCTGTGCTGCCCTATTACACGATGTCATCGAAGACACTCCGACTGCCAAAGAACAAATCATCGAGCAGTTCGGTCGCGATGTTGGAGAACTGGTCGATGGCGTCTCCAAACTGGACAAGGTCCAGTTTAAGAGCCGCAAAGAAGCACAAGCTGAATCCTTCCGAAAAATGATCCTGGCCATGGTGCGCGATATTCGCGTCATCATGGTGAAGTTAGCTGACCGTACGCATAACATGCGCACTCTCGGCGCCATGCCCCCGCAAAAGCGGCGTCGGATCGCTATAGAGACTCTGGATATTTACGGGCCTATCGCTAACAGGCTGGGCATTCACTCGATCAAGCTCGAGCTAGAGGACTTAGGCTTTAAAGCCCTGTATCCGGCGCGTTATCGCGTGCTGGAGAAAGAGCTGAAACTGGCGCGCGGTAACCAAAAAGAGTTCCTTCCAAAAATCTCCGCCCGTTTTGAAAGTGGCTTACAAAAATCCGGCCTTACCGGCCTAGTCCAATCTCGCGAAAAACACCTTTACAGCATCTTTCAAAAAATGAAGCGCAAACGAGTGCCGTTAGCGCAGGTAATTGATGTTTACGGCTTTAGAATTGTGGTCCCTGATATCGACACCTGCTATCGCGTCCTGGGTGTCGTGCACGGCCTTTACAAGCCCATGCCCGGTCGATTCAAAGACTACATCGCGATCCCACGCATTAATGGCTATCAGTCATTACACACGACGTTGTTTGGTCCCAACGGAGTACCGCTAGAGGTACAGATACGCACCAACGACATGCATCAACTGGCCGAGAAAGGTATCGCTGCTCATTGGCAATATAAAAACGGCGATAGCGAGCGTGGCAATCAGCAAGAGCATGCCCGGGAGTGGCTCAAGAGCCTCATGCAAATGCAGGAGGGTGGCAATCCGGAGGAGTTCTTAGAAAGTGTGCGTGTAGACCTGTTTCCCGACAAGATCTACGTGTTCACACCGAAAGGTGACATTTTGCGTTTGCCGCGTGGAGCGACCTGCGTGGATTTTGCTTATGCCGTACACACCGATGTAGGCAATCGTGGCGTGGCCGCCAAAATCGATCGCCGTCTCGTCCCTCTACGCACGACGCCGCGCAACGGACAGACGGTTGAGATCATCACGGCTAAAGGAGCTCACCCGAATCCGTCCTGGTCTAACTTTGTTGTTACTGCCAAAGCACGCGCGGCCATTCGTGCTTACTTGCGCACAATGAAGCAAGGCGAGGCCACCGAACTAGGCCGACGAATGCTTGACCAGGCTTTAGGCGACTTCAAATTGTCGTTGAAGACCATAGAACCCGATACGCTGGAACTGGCAGCACGCGACCTAGGCTTAAGTTCTTTAAATACCTTATTCGAGCAAATTGGGCTGGGTGAACGGCTGGCGCCACTCGTCGCACGACGACTGCTGCCCACCGATGCAAGCCGCAAAACCGATACTGCAGCGCTGGAAGTAGCGGGCACCGAAGGCCTGCTGGTCTCGTATGCACGCTGTTGTTTCCCCATTCCTTACGAACCGATCTTGGCGTATCTGTCAGTAGGACGTGGGGTAGTAATCCACCGAACGGATTGCAAAAACCTTGCCGGCTGGCATAAGCAACCGGATAAATGGTTGCCCGTCAGTTGGCAGCCGGATCTGACGCGGGAATTCTCATCAGAACTGTACATTCAAGCGGCCAACAAAGTCGGTGTGCTCGCAGCACTAGCTGCAAAGATTGCCGGTGTTAATACCAATATCGCGCACGTCTCGGTGACCGAGCGTGACAATGACACGGCTGCGATCACTTTTGAACTGCAGGTGCGCAACCGTGCCCATCTGGCACAAGTGATTCGTGCGATACGCCGCATGCCAAACGTTCTATCCGTCGAGCGCACCGGCGGCTAATAGTAAGGAGCATGAGCGGCTCAACACCGTGACTAAACCGGTTACGTTGTGGCAGGCTTAGGCGCAACCAGACCCTCACTTGCGTATAACTTTGAACTCGTTGTTATCTTGGCTTTTTAAGGAAAATCATGAATCGAACTATTATCTCAACGACTGACGCACCTGCCGCTATCGGCACCTACTCTCAAGCCGTGCGAGTCGGTGATACCGTGTACATCTCCGGGCAAATCCCTCTGGATCCAGCCACTAAAGAGATGATCAGTGGTGACATGGAAGCGCAGATTCGTCGTGTATTCGATAACTTAAAGGCGATCGCTGTGGCTGCCGGCGGCAGCTTGGATCATGCCGCTCGCGTTACCGTCTACTTAACCGATCTGGGCCATTTTGCTTTGGTCAACAAAGTCATGAGCGAGTATTTTACTGAGCCTTATCCAGCACGCGCAGCCTTAGGTGTTGCCTCGTTGCCACGGGGTGCTGGGGTCGAAATCGACTGTATTCTTTCTCTGTAAGCCTCTAGATCGGCCAGCGCTCATGAGCAGGCCCATCGCAGCGACATCCCGCCGCCCGGACATAGCCCGGGCGGCGGTGCCCGAACTTCCACTGGATCAGCGCTCAGTCACCACCTTAAAAGGGGTTGGTGAAGCGCTTGCTGAAAAGTTGCGCAAGCTGGGCATTGAGTCGGTGCAGGATCTGCTGTTTCTGTTACCCACGCGCTATGAAAACCGCACCGAAATTATCTCCATAGGGGCGCTAAGACCTGGAGATAGAGCCGTGGTTGAAGGTGAGATTCAGCTGGCCGAGGTCGTCTTTCGGCGCCGACGCCAGTTACTGGTCCGTATCGCTGATGGCTCTGGGTTTCTGACCCTGCGGTTCTTCTATTTCACGGCCGCTCAACAGGCGCAGCTCACCAAAGGCACTCGACTGCGTCTTTACGGAGAGGCCAAGCGAGGGACTCTGGGGCTGGAAATCGCGCATCCGGAGTACCGGCGGGCAGACTCTTTTGATGCACAGGGTACAGAAGACTCGCTAACGCCGGTTTATCCGACTACCGAAGGCGTACAGCAAGGCCGCTTACGAATTCTGACCGCTCAGGCCCTAGAACAACTGAATCAAGGCCGACTTTTAGACTGGTTGCCCCCGCCAATCCTGCAAGAGTTAGCGCTGCCTGGACTAATAGACGCTCTGCATTACGTGCACCGGCCTCCACCCGGTGCTGACGTAGATGAACTGTCCGCCGGCGTACATCCTGCCCAACGTCGATTGGCCTTTGAAGAACTGCTGGCCCATCAACTAAGCCTGCGCATTTTGCGTCGCCAAGTCCAAAGCGATCCCTGCTGGCCGGTGCGTCCCGCCGGTGTATTGTTGAGCCAACTGCGCCAGGCGCTGCCCTTTGCGTTTACGTCTGCCCAAGAAAGGGTGTTGAGCGAGATTAGTGTCGATCTTGAAAGCAGCTCGCCGATGTTGCGCCTTGTGCAAGGTGACGTGGGCTCAGGAAAAACGATCGTTGCAGCGGCGGCTGCGGTAAATGCTATTGAGGCCGGTTTCCAGGTTGCCTTAATGGCACCCACCGAATTGCTGGCCGAACAGCATGGCCAGAATTTTGAACGGTGGCTGCGACCTTTACAGTTACCGGTGGCCCTGTTGACCGCCAGACTAACGGGTAAGGCCCGCCAAAGTGCCTTAAACGCCATCGCCAGCGGTGAAGTGCCGATGACCATCGGGACCCATGCGTTGTTTCAGGCAGGTGTTAAATTTGACCGACTAGCCTTAGTGATTGTCGATGAGCAACACCGATTTGGCGTCGATCAGCGCATGGCACTTCGCAACAAGGGGATTTTTTCGGGGCGTTTCCCACATCAATTGGTGATGACCGCCACACCCATACCCCGAACCCTAGCCATGACCGCTTACGCAGATCTGGATGTGTCGGTTATCGACGAACTACCACCCGGGCGAACCCCCGTAAAAACCGTGGCTCTGCCAGAAAGTCGCCGCCACGAAATCGTTTTTCGAATAGAAACCGCCATTGCTGAGGGACGGCAGGCCTACTGGGTTTGTCCCCTGATTGAGGAATCCGAGGAGCTCGATTACCAGGCGGCAGAAGCCACCTTCGGCACGCTGGTATCCGCTTTGCCCAGCGTCCGTATCGGTTTACTCCACGGCAGGCTTAAGTCTGCAGAAAAGGAGCGGGTCATGGCTGCCTTCAAGCGTCATGAGCTTGACCTGTTGGTTGCTACAACTGTGATCGAGGTCGGCGTGGATGTGCCCAACGCGACTCTGATGGTTATCGAAAATTCCGAGCGCATGGGCCTTGCCCAGCTGCACCAGCTGCGCGGCCGAGTTGGGCGCGGCGCGGCTGAAAGCATGTGCCTGCTACTCTATAAGAGCAACATGTCAGCAATCGCCCGTGAGCGCTTACAGGTTATGCGTGAGACCAACGACGGATTTAAGGTAGCCAGACGTGATCTGGAACTGCGCGGCCCTGGCGAAGTACTAGGAACACGGCAAACCGGGCTGATGACGATGAAAGTCGCCGAACTGTCACGCGATGCTGATCTACTGCCACGCGTTCAGTCCACAGCGGAGGTGATGCTCAATCAGCATCCGGATAACATAGCTCCACTGCTGCGCCGATGGATTGGTTCCAAGGAAATTTATGGCAAAGTCTGATCCGCTAGCCTTCACGACCAGCGCCTTGCCGTTGAGCTTAGACCAGTGGACTACATCCGCACCCGTGGAGGATTTAGTGGTTCGTGACTGGTTACAAAGCCTGGAAGCACTGCCTAGCAAACTGCAGGCCTTAGAATCTGAACCGGTGCGCATTAAAGTACTCGAACAATGTTTATCGATACTCAGCGCAGAACAGCAAGAAACACTGCACGCCCTTCACGCCAACTGCTTACTGCGTGAGTTAGAGCTAAGAGCGGCGGGCACGGCCATGATCTACGTGCAACTGGTCATACCGGACGCCACCCTGCGCGCCTATCCGTGGCTGGCTGAATTAGCTGATAGCGACCTCGACACCTTACTTGAAGGCATGCCCGGAATTACGCGGGGTGAATTTGAGTTTTCACAACTGTCTGCCGAGCACGGACTCGCGCAGCGAGCCCAAGTCAAAATAGAGGCCGGCGAGCGCGCGGCTGTATTTGCGCGCCGGCGCGTGCTGACCCTCAATGGCCATGCACTGCTAGTTCAGGAGGTCTTTTTGCCGACTCTGTGGTCTCCGGCCGCCAATCGTGTGGTGCTGGTGGCCAGTGAATAAGTTGTTGAATTTAGTTGGCTCACGGCTGGTTGAATACGGCCGCCTGATCAGACTCGATAAGCCGATTGGAATTTGGTTACTGCTGTGGCCCACGCTGTGGGCCCTGTGGATAGCCGGGAATGGTCATCCACGCGAAGATATCTTGTGGATCTTTATCGCCGGCGTGGTGGTCATGCGCTCGGCGGGCTGCGCGGTTAATGATTACGCAGACCGTAACATCGACCCTCACGTCACCCGCACTCGCGACCGCCCTCTGGCTGCTAAACGCATCCGCGGCCGCGAAGCGATAGCGGTCTATTTGCTGCTGTCACTGACCGCACTGGCATTGATCTGGCCACTCAACTGGCTTACGCGCTATTACGCGATAGCGGGCGCGGGGCTTGCACTGGCGTATCCGTTCATGAAGCGCATCACCTCGCTGCCACAGGCATGGTTAGGTATGGCCTTTAGTTGGTCTATTCCTATGGCATTTGCAGCATTAACCAACTCGGTACCTGAAGTAGCTTGGTGGTTATTTGCTTGCGCGCTACTTTGGACTGTTGTCTATGACACCATGTATGCCATGGCAGATCGTGCCGATGATCTGCGTGCGGGCGTGCGCTCTACCGCTACTTTGTTCGGCGACTGGGATCGATGGATTCTGGGCATTCTGCAGTTGTTGATTATCATGGGACTGCTAGAAGTAGGCGCTAGCTTAAATTTTGGCTGGCGCTATCAAACCGGGCTATTAGCGGGCGCGGGTTGCTTTGTCTGGCAACAAATATTAATTCGCCGGCGCAGCGCACCAGATTGCTTTAAAGCTTTCGTGCAAAGCCATTATTTCGGACTCTGCGTGTTCCTAGGCTTGGTAATGGAGTACTTTTACGGACGCTCTTAGCCGCTAGGCGGGCTCGTCGCGAATTAAGCTCGCGTCTGTCTTTGCATCGACTTCCTGGCTGGCGTCGATGAAACACCAGGCGATTGCGCTGGCCACCGCACAAACAGCACCGAGGTCTAAAGCTTCCGTCCATAATCCGTGGCCAGACAGGTACGCCACGATAGGAATACCGATCACACCGCCTACCGCGGCTCCCATGTTCATGGTTCCGCCAACAACCATCGCGTTACTGCGGCCGACGTTCATAGCAGCCGCCCAAAACGACCCTTCCGTCAATTCCACCAACCCATAACAAAGGGTCAGCATGCCCACCGCTAAATAGGGGTTATTGGTATAGACGGCGAAAAGCAGTGCAATAGCCGACAACGGCAAAGCCGTGATAGGCGTTAGTTTCAATCCCAGCCGACCTCCAAAGCGTACGTAAAGCAGGCTAGCGATGATGCCGCCTAAGCCGGCACCGAGCCCCGAAGCAATCGGTGGCGCAACGGCCAGCCAGCCACTTTCAACAATAGAGAAATGCCGTTCCTGTACCAGATAAAGAAAGCACCAGTTACCCAACAGATAGAACAGGTAGTTCATCGAGAAATAAGCAAAGGTCAACAGCTGTACGTTACGGTCACGCAGAATAATAAGAAAATCTGCCAGATTCAGTTGCGAGCTAGGCTCACGGTTGGACAACGCCTGCAAGTCCGCTAGCTCGGCTTCACTCACGGACGGATGCTGCTGCGGCGTATTACGTCCGTACCACGCCCACCATATAGCTAACGGCAAGGCGGGCAGGCCAGTCCATAGCAACGCTCGTTGCCAACCCACAGTAATCATTAAGTTTGCAACTAACGGTGCGGCGACCGCCGCACCAAAGCCCAAGCCCATAGTCTGCATGCCTTGTACTAACGGCCACTGACGAGCCGGAAACCAGCTCTCGAATACACCGGTGGACACAGGAAAGGTGGGAGCCTGGGCAGCACCCATCAAAAATTGCGCCGCATAAAGCACCACGAAAAGCAGCGAGCCACTCATCAACTCAGGAGCCAGAACAGTCAGTGCGATGCAAAAAACCGAAATAATGCCGATCGCTAAGAAGCTCCAGCGTGCACCAAACCGCTGTCCCAGCATGCCACCTGGTATCGAAAATAAGGCGTAACCAAACACAAAGGCCTGTTCGACCCAGCCAATCTGCATCTGCGTAAAGTGCAGAGAGGGCATCATCTGTTCGGCGGCAACCGTCAAACCCCTCTGTTGCACATACTCCAAGAAACCGATCCCGAATAAAAAGCCAAAGATTCGCCAACGAATAGCAAGCCACTGGGGATTAGGTCGCGATGTCGCGCCGCTAACTGTTCTTAAAGCCAATGCATCACCTGTCATCTTGAAACCCAACGTGAGGATAGCCGTTTATAAACGCAGACGTACAAACAACACGTCACTATTGAGCACGGGCACTAGAGGGGGCGAAACGATAGCAAAATCGCTATAGTGTGGACCCGATGGTTATCACGCCCCGCCAGATAATGCTGCACTGCGTTATTGGCGGCCGCGAAGCTTTCGCTGAAGTACTCTAGCTTTGCCTTCATGGAGGCGGGAATAGCGGTTTTTCGTCGCTTACTATTTTGCGTGTTCGAGGAATTCAAGGAGTTTTGGCATGAAATTTAGCCCCACGCTGTCAGTCGCGGTCACCCTGGTTTTGAGCGGCTTTGCAGCGCAAGACATTGCCCGCGCGGGTGATGACGCCAACTCCCTGCAGCTGCAGGAGATTATTGTCACCGCACAGCGTCGTTCTGAAAATCTTCAGTCTGTTCCCATTTCCATTCAGGCGATGACCAGCGAAACACTCAAGCAGCTGAACGTCGCGACCTTTGATGACTACATCAGGTATCTGCCCAATGTGACCACCGCAACCTACGGCCCGGGCCAGGGCGAGATCTACATGCGTGGTTTGAGTTTGGGAACTCAAGGGCCTCAGGGTAACGGCATTACCGGGAACTTTCCCAACGTAGCGGTGTACCTGGATGAGCAGTCATCGATGTTGCCCAGCCGCAACCTTGACGTATATGCCGCGGATCTTGAGCGCATTGAAGTCTTAGAGGGGCCGCAAGGTACTTTGTTTGGCGGCGGCGCGGAGGCCGGCGTGGTTCGCTATATCACCAACAAGCCAAAGCTCAACAAAACCGAAGGCAACCTGACGGCCGGTTATGGTACGACCGCTCACGGCGACCCCAACTCCAGCGTTGAAGCAACTTTAAACCTTCCGGTGATTGAAGATCGGCTGGCGGTACGCGGTGTTATCTATAACGATGCTCGCGGCGGCTATATCAATAACGTGCCCAGCACGTTCACCCGGCGTGACACCGATCTAGGTATCAGCTATGCCGGCGGTAGCGTCCCGGCTGGCAGCCCCGTTATTAATAACTACAACCTGGTTCAGCGCGCCATCAACCCGGTGACGTACTCGGGATTGCGCGTTCAGGCTCTTCTGAAAATTAACGACGATTGGGATGCGCTGTTATCGCAGAGCTACCAGGCGATACATGCAGCAGGCGTGTTTTATCAAATGCCGCGTGGCTCCGAGGGTCAGCCGCTGCCAGAGCTGTCGGTAACGAACTTCAATCCTTCTGATGCTCACGACAAGTTCTCCAATACCGCGCTGACTATCAATGGGCGCGTGGGCGCACTTAAGGCCGTCTACGCTGGCGGCTACTTGGTTCGCAATATTGAACAGACTCAGGATTACACGAACTATTCACGCGGTTATTTTGCCGACTACTACCAGTGTTACGGCCCGTCAGTGACAGGCACAGCGCGATGCTATTCACCTAGCGCGAGCTGGTCAGATACGCAGCGTGAAACCCATCTGAGCCATGAACTGCGACTCAGCACACCGGACGACCAGCGCGTGCGGCTGGTCGGCGGCGCATTCTGGGAAGACTTCAAAGTCTACGATCGCAACAACTGGATGTACCGAACACTGCCCGCCTGTACGGATCAGAATAACGTTGGTTGCTTATCGAACATCATTCCATATCCCGGATCGACGGTTGGTGACCCGAATGTTCGAAATTCCAATGTGTCGTATCTCATTGATGCGGTGCGTGGCTATCAACAATATGCCTTTTTCATATCCGGTGATGTTGACCTTATCCCCGAGAAGCTAACCGCGACAGCGGGCACTCGTTATTACCACTTCGACAATACCGAGAAGGGTGCGTTTGGTGGTGGCTTTGGTTGCTTCCAGCAAGGCTCAGCCCCTTGCAGTGCGGGCGGCGGTAGCATTGACGCCGAACATCTGGATCAAACCTACTCAGGGTTTAAGAGCCGCGCCAACGTTACCTGGAAGGTGTTGCCTGATGCGATGGTGTATTACACCTGGTCGCAGGGCTATCGACCTGGTGGATTCAACCGCACGGAAAACGGTCCGTTCGTCGCCGACCAGAACGGCGTTGGCCAGTACCACACGCCTGCCGGCTACGCACCTGATCAGTTGGTTAACAACGAGCTGGGTTGGAAGACGCAGTGGTTCAATCACCGACTGTTGGTTAATGGTGCGATCTATCAGGAAAATTGGACCAACGTTCAGTTTCCTATCTTTGACCCAGCCGCCCTAGGCACACAGGCCTTTGTCACAAACGGGCCTGACTACAAGGTCAAGGGCCTGGAGTTACAAGTAGTCGCACGACTGACGCAAGGCTTGTCAGTGCAGGGTGGCGGATCGTGGAATCACTCCGAGCAAACCAATGCTCCGTACTTACTGGCGAATAATCCCAATAGCGTTAACTTTGGCAAGCCGATCACCAGCATTGCCAATGTATACGGACAGCTGGGTAGCTCGCTGGCGATGTCGCCGCCATTCCAGGCTAATGCACGGCTTCGATACGAGTGGGACATGGGTCAGTATCAAGCGTTCGCGCAAGCCGGAACGGTCATCACGGCGCACTCCGTGAATTTGGTAGGCAACGCTCCATCGTTGGCGCCGACGGGTTCAACGAGTCAGTCGTTTGATCAGCCAGCCTACACAACCTATGACGCGTCGTTTGGCGTCAGTCGTGACGCGTGGACGGCGACGTTCTTTGGTCAGAACATCACAGACACGCGTGGGAAGCCTTTCTTCAGTGACTCACAGGCCATTGAAACTCAGACCGTGATTCGACCACGTGTACTGGGCTTAAAGATCTCGTATCACTTCTAGTGATGGCACAGGATCCAACGCATCACATCCGTGATGCGTTGGATTCCTTTTTAGGGTCACGCGAGCACGCCGGATCCCCATTTAAAACTTCTTTGTTCCTTGGGTATTGATTACCATGAAAGCGTTGTCGCACGGCGACGCTTGGCGCGGCTGATAAGCTCAATGATTAATGCAGGTTCCCTTGCTCAACGGCCTTTGCCATCACCTCGTTTAGTTCGGCGCAAGTTTGATCGAGCAGCCAGCGGCTACGATGCAATAGCAGCTTTGCAACCGCTGATAGCGGATGCCCTACTGGAGCGCGTCGATGAGCTGAAACTCAGCCCATCCCATATTCTGGATCTAGGCTGCGGCACAGCGCGTGCCACGAGTTTGCTTAAAAAGCGTTTTCGTCGCTCCTTTCTGTTGGGATTGGATCTTTCTCCGCGCATGCTCGAGGTTGCTGCCAAGCGTCAGAGTTGGTTGGCGCGTTATCCCCTGCTGGCGGCCGATGTGGCTCATCTTCCACTCGTGTCCAATCGGTTTGATCTGGTGTATTCGAATCTGATGCTGCATTGGGTGAGCGATACCTCCCAAACGCTGGCTGAGGTTGCTCGCGTCATGAAACCCGGCGGCACTCTGTGCTTTTCGACATTAGGCCCGGACACACTAAAAGAATTGCGTGCCGCCTATGCTCAAGTCGACGAGCATACCCACGTCAACACCTTTTTAGACATGCATGACGTGGGCGACGCGCTGGTCCGCGCCGGATTTAGCGACCCGGTCTTAGACGTTGAGCACTACACACTGACCTACAAGCAGGTGGCTGACCTTTGGAAGGACTTACGGGGAAATGGCGCGACCGCCTTGCCGGCAACCCAAGTCGGACTGCGGGGCCGAGCTTTTCCGAGCCGGGTCTGTGCCGCCTATGAAACCCTGAGGGACCAGGGGCGACTGCCGGCCACCTTCGAGGTGATCTTTGGGCGGGCTATCGCGACGAAAGACTCACGTGACGTGACCAGCGGCGGTGAAGTCTCGATTCCCCTGCATAAAATAAAAAAGCGACCGATCTAATCGGCGAATTTAACTACTTTTAGCTGCTTTTCAGAGCATTATCGTCGCTTTATCCGCACGTGGCATTCTAACGATGCACCGCCACACTGGCACCCTTAAGATGCCGAAGTCTGCCCCAATGCGCGCGGCATCTGCGTTGCGACGTATTTGAAACCCATGAGCAGCCAAAACTGCGCCATGCAAGCAGGTAACTTAAAGCTCTTCAGTACTGGACTAAGCAATGCAGGTAGTGCGTGCAAGTCATTGTGATTGCAACGATTTGAGCATCTGTATACCATTCGCCACGCTTGTTTTAGGGCAAGGCTTTGCAGGGGTGCAAGCTTGCGGCGCAGGGATCTGTAATCTTTTCGACTCGCGCGTAGGCGCGGTGTCGGCGGCAGGTTAAACTGCACCGCGTCAATATCGATAGATGCACTCCGATGGTCAGCCATGGACTGATGGGGGTTTGCCCGGCTCTTTGGGGTCGGTGGAACGGTCAGGCCTCGGTAGGCTAGGCAATGGGTATTACCTTCGGCACCGCCGAAGGGTCGGTGGAACTTGAGACGGGTAGACGGGTTTTGAAATTCAGGGATCTAGGCTCAGGCCGAAAGGGGCTGAAATGTTTGATGTGAATGGAAAGAAGTTGACCGCCGTTCTGGCGGGCTTAGTGGCAACGCTGCCGGCTTGGGGCTACCAAAACCAAAGCAGCTACAACATGACTCAGGGCGTCACGCCGGTGGCTCATGAAGTGTATGCGTTACACATGATCATTTTTTGGGTGTGTGTCGCCATTGCTGTGGTTGTTTTCGGCGCCATGATTTACTCACTCATTGCTTTTCGCCGCTCCAACGGCGCTGTAGCCGATCGAACTCTGACGCACAGCACGAAAGTCGAAATCATCTGGACCACGATTCCCGTGTTCATTCTGATCGCGATGGCCATACCGGCCGCAAAAACGCTGATCATGATGGAAGACACCCGTAACTCGGAAATGTCGATCAAAATCACTGGCCACCAGTGGCAGTGGCAGTACGAATATCTTGGCGAGGGCGTGATGTTCTATTCACGCTTGTCGCAGAACTCCAATGAAGCACGTCAGCGCGGATCAGGCATTGACCCTGCAACGGTGAAGGATTACCTGCTGTCGGTTGATCATCCGTTAGTTGTGCCGGTGGATACAAAAATCCGCGTATTAATCACGGGTAATGACGTAATTCACGCGTGGTGGGTGCCTGACTTTGCGATCAAGAAGGACGCGATCCCAGGTTTTGTGAATGAATCTTGGTTCAAGGCGGAAAAAGTTGGTCATTACCTCGGTCAGTGCGCCGAATTGTGTGGTCGTGACCATGGTTTCATGCCAATCAACGTAGACGTTCTGTCCAAGGAAGACTACGCCAAATGGTTGGCTGACAAGAAAGCGGCCGCAGCACCGGCTGCCGCAACTGCCCTGAACGTTTCTGCGCCGGCGGCTACCGCCGCTGTTGCGCCGTAAAGCCTTATAGCATTTGGAGTTTTAATCATGGCACACGCTCACACACACGACGGCGTAAACCACCTCGATCATTCCCACGATGATCACCACCACGACAAGCCAACGGGCATCGGCCGGTGGCTGTACGCAACAAACCACAAAGACATCGGCACGATGTATTTGGTGTTCTCGCTGATCATGTTCTTCATGGGCGGCGCGATGGCTATGGTCATCCGCGCAGAGCTCTGGTCGCCAGGGCTTCAGTTCGTGGATCCATTGTTCTTTAACTCCATGACCACCACTCATGCGCTGCTGATGATTTTCGGCGCCGTGATGCCGGCGTTCGTCGGTCTGGCGAACTGGATGATCCCGTTGCAAGTTGGCGCGCCAGACATGGCTTTGCCGCGTATGAACAACTACAGCTTCTGGATTCTTCCCTTTGCCTTCACGCTGCTGTTGTCATCGTTCTTCACGGCCGGCGGCGGCCCTGCTGGTGGCTGGACGATGTATCCACCTCTGGCGCTGCAGGCTGGCACTAGCTTTCCGCTGATGATCTTCGCCATCCACTTGATGGGAGCTTCATCCATCATGGGCGCGATCAACGTGATCGTTACCATCATGAACATGCGTGCACCCGGGCTAACCCTTCTGAAGTTGCCTATCTTCTGCTGGGCTTGGCTGATTACCGCTTACCTGTTGATCGCTGTGATGCCGGTGCTTGCTGGCGCGGTGACGATGTTGCTGACCGATCACTACTTCGGCACCAGCTTCTTCAACCCGGCCGGCGGTGGCGATCCGGTCATGTACCAGCATATTTTCTGGTTCTTCGGTCACCCAGAGGTCTACATTCTGATCCTTCCGGCGTTCGGTATTGTCTCGGAGATCATCCCGACCTTCTCGCGTAAACCGTTGTTTGGTTATGAGGCGATGATTTACGCGACCGCGTCCATCGCGTTCCTTTCCTTCATCGTCTGGGCGCATCACATGTTCACAACGGGCATGCCTTTGGCAGGCCAGATGTTCTTCATGATGTCGACCATGTTGATCGCTGTTCCAACCGGTGTGAAGGTGTTCAACTGGACCACCACCATGTGGAAGGGTTCGTTGACCTTTGAACCGCCAATGCTCTTCTCACTTGCTTTCTTGTTCCTGTTCACCATTGGTGGATTCTCCGGATTGATGCTGGCCATTGCACCGGCTGACTTCCAGTACCAGGACACCTACTTCGTGGTGGCTCACTTCCATTACGTGTTGGTGAGTGGCGCGGTGTTTGCCATCATGGCGTCGGTCTACTACTGGTTGCCTAAGTGGACTGGCCACATGTACAGCATGGCACTAGCAAAGACGCACTTCTGGTTGTCTGCGGTGTTCGTCAACGTTCTGTTCTTCCCGCAGCACTTCCTGGGCTTGGCCGGCATGCCGCGCCGTATCCCTGACTACAACACCCAGTTCACCGACTGGAACCGTGTGTCGTCACTGGGTGGTTTTGTCTTTGGCTTATCGCAGATCTTGTTTGTCATCGTGATCATTCAGTGCGTACGTGGCGGCCCGAAGGCCAGTGCGAAGGTATGGGATGACGCGACGCCAGAGGGTCTGGAATGGACGGTAGATTCACCTGCCCCCTACCATAGCTTTGAGACCCCGCCTGTTATCACCGAAGAGAACACGCACCCCTCCCATTAAGAGAGTGTTCGCTTAGAGGCAATGCCATGACTGATCGCACATCGTCTACCAGCAACCCTACCGACGCGCGCCGGGCGAAAGCCCGGCGCAACGCCGTCCTACTAGGACTGCTGGCGTTGGCCTTCTATCTGACCTTCATCGGAGTGCAGGTTCTGCACTCCCGCCCTCACTGACGCGGCTGCCGGGTTGCCAATCCTGATGAGGTCGCGCAACCCACACGATGCCCATGACTGAGCATTACACCGTACCCACCGGAAAGCACCGGCATCGGGCACTCGTGATTCGTCTGATCGCCTTTGCTTTAGGCAGCTTTGCTTTTGGCTTTGCGCTTGTGCCGTTATATAGCGTGCTGTGCAAAGTCTGGGACACCGGAAATCGCTGGTACGGCACTCAAGCCAAACACGTAGTCGAACGCCCGGCCGTCGATCGTTGGGTCACCATCGAATTCCTGTCCAGCGTGCCCAACGCGGGCCACTGGGACTTTCGTTCGAATCTCACCGAACTGAAGGTTCACCCCGGCAAGCTCTATACGGCAACCTTTTTTGCTCATAACCTATCGCCGGTCGCCGTTGTCGCGCAGGCCGTACCCTCGATTGCACCCTCATCAGTTGCCAAGTATTTTCAGAAAACCGAGTGTTTCTGCTTTAAGCCTCAGTACTTCGGCATTGATGAGGGCCGTGACATGACCGTGCGGTTTATCGTCGACCCGGACCTGCCGGCGGACGTGGATCGGATAACGCTTTCGTATTCTTTTTTCGACAGACCGCAGGTTGCTGCGGCAAACTAGGCAATGGGCGAAGGCCGTTAACCCCGGCACGCTGATACTTTTGGGACTTTAAGGAGCCGTCATGGCAAACGCACACACACCCGCCGATCAAGGCAAATACTACGTACCCCACGGCAGTCCGTGGCCTTTCTTTGGCTCCGTTTCCTTGTTCGTGCTCATGCTGGGCGCCGCCCTGACTCTCGAGGGTAGCGACAGTATTCCCGGTAGCTATGTGCTGATGGCCGGCTTCGCCCTGATCTTTGTGCTGTTCTACGGCTGGTTCGGCAAGGTCATCGAAGAGAACCAGGCAGGAATGTACAACCTGGATGTGGATCGCTCGTTCCGTATGGGAATGATGTGGTTCATCTTCTCGGAAGTCATGTTCTTTGCGGCGTTCTTCGGGGCGCTGTTCTATGCCCGTAATTTGTCCATTCCCTGGTTATCCGGTGAGGGTGCTAAACACGCCACCCATGCTTTGATTTGGGGTTCCTATGAGGGCGGTTGGCCAACCAACGGTCCGTTGAAGCTGGGCCCTCACGCTGACGGATCGTTCGAGAAAATGGATGCCGTAGGTCTCCCTGCGATTAACACCCTGTTGCTTCTTACTTCAGGCGTTACGATTACCGTTGCCCATCACGCCTTGCGCGCTGGCAACCGAGCTGTGCTTTCGATCTTTTTGGCACTGACCTTCATTCTGGGTTTCATCTTCGTAGGTTGCCAGGCTCTGGAGTATCACGAGGCTTACACCGAGCGTGGCCTGCAGTTGGGCACCGGCATCTACGGCTCAACCTTCTTTATGCTCACCGGTTTCCACGGTCTGCACGTGACGATCGGCGCGATCATGCTCACGGTTATTTGGTTGCGCACGCTGAAAGGCCATTTCACTGCCGACAACCACTTCGCGTTTGAAGCCGTTGCCTGGTACTGGCACTTCGTTGACGTGGTCTGGCTGGGATTGTTCGTATTCGTGTACTGGCTCTAAAGCCACACAACGTACAGGACTAAAAAGGCCCGGTAGTTTCGACTACCGGGCCTTTTTTATTACTGCACCGACCGCAGACGCAGCCGATACCTAATATAATAACGTCGCGGTTCAGCCACCAACTGGATGCGGGTGAATCAAGCCGGTCCACCAGGCCAGCAGGATCAGCAGAAACAAGCACACCGATAGAGCTATACGCCAAGTGAGAGCTCGCAGCATTTTGGCTGATTTTTGCTGATCATCTACGCCACCGCGCGATGAGCTTAAGTGCATCAAGGCTGTACCTAGATTGAAGATGATCAAAATGAATACGCCGACAACACCGAGTTTAATCAGTTCCACTACCATCTCCTCAATTAGAACCTTAATGTAGTACTGCCGTGCCAAGTCCGCAATTAACTCGTCAATTTCGTCCCAGCCTCAGTGGAAGCTTGATCACTTTGATCGGCTTAGTTTTCCTATGCAGCCTGGGCTTTTGGCAGGTTTCACGCTTTCAGCAAAAACAGGCGTTGTGGACGGCCTTCGCCCGAGGCTCCGATGCCCTGATTGCATTGCCGCGAGCGGCAACTCCCCCGGCGCGCTACAGCCATGTCCAGGTCTCCGGACGGTTTTTGAGTGAACGGCAATTTTTACTGGACAGCATGACGCACGGTAGTGAGTCTGGTTATCGAGTCTTGGTGCCACTTGAAACCGATCTGGGCCCCACTGTTTTAGTGGACCGTGGTTGGGTGCCGCGACGCTCAACCGGAAAAACTCCGGACTTGACGCTGACCACCGAGGTTGTGCACCTCACCGGACGAATGGATCTTTTGCCGAGCCGAGGAATTAATCTGCCAGACACAGTCTCGCACGATTGGCCGCGCTTAATGAATTATCCGAGAATGGATGCCTTAGAGCGTGCCTTAGGCCGTCCGTTATATCCCCAGATACTGTTACTCGATCCACATGCGCCAGACGGGTTTATCCGAGACTGGCATGCTCCCGGGTTACCACCAGAACAACATCTAGGCTATGCGGTTACTTGGTTCACTTGCGCCCTGACGTTATTGGGTCTTTACATTTACCGATCACGACGAGTGGTGACCTTATCTTGAACAAAGCAGCGCGTACCAAAACTCAAAGCCGATGGCAGCTAGTCGGACTGGCGACTTTATTCTTTGGGCCGTTGGCTCTGGCGTTTTTGTTGTACTACGGGCTGCCCGGTATCCGGCCCACGGCCACAGCCAATCACGGCGAATTAATCAGCCCAGCGCGCCCGCTACCTCGGCTGATGTTAAAAGACTCGCTGGACCGAAACGTTCCCGATGATGTGTTCATTAATCACTGGTCCCTGGTTTGGCTAGGCCCAGGGCAGTGTGATGCCAGCTGTCAGGACGGACTGAAGACAACGGCAGTAGTTCGACAGCTTTTGGGTAAAGATGCGTCGCGTATTCAGCGCGTTTTCCTGTATTCAGGGACGCCGCCTGATAGCGCGCTGATAACAGCACAGACCAGTGCGCTCTTAGTAATCCATGCTGACGACAATGACGCGAAGGCGTTGCTGGACCAGTTCCCAAAGGACGCAGCGGGACATATTTACATTATTGATCCGCACGGGAATCTGATGATGCGATATCCGTCGGGAACGGATATCCGTCAGGGGTTTTTGGACGACATGAAGCGTCTGTTGAAATACTCGCACATCGGTTAAGTCGCGGAGTCACGGTTAAATGCCTACGATCAACTCCTCCCTGTCACTGGTTTGGTTCAGACGTGCAGCTTTGCTAGGCGCTTTGTTAGCTCTGGTTGTCATCGTTATGGGTGCGTGGGTTCGGCTGACGGCCGCTGGGCTGGGCTGTCCGGATTGGCCTGGCTGTTATGGACATTTGCATCCAGCCTCAGCCGTGGCGGAAGCGGCGGCCATCAATGTGGCGCATCCTTCGCATCCTTTTGACTACGGTAAGGCTTTGCGCGAGATGGTGCATCGGTATGCAGCAACAACGCTGGGCTTGATTATTGTCGGTCTGGTCATCGCCTCGGTGATTAACCGACGCGTGAACGGACAGCCACGGTGGCTGCCTTGGGTGTTACTGAGTGTCGTGTGCCTGCAAGGGCTATTAGGCGCGTTAACCGTCACCAAACTCGTTGCGCCCCCCATTGTCACGCTGCACCTCACAGGTGGTTTAACCACGCTTTCGCTTTTATGGTGGCTATCGTTGAACCGACCCGTACGGGCACTGAGCGCTGTAGAAAAGCGTTTACGCCCGGCGGTCGTGGTAGCGCTACTGGCGTTGATCATGCAAATACTGTTAGGTGGCTGGACTAGTACAAACTACGCGGCAACCGCCTGCCCAGACTTTCCTACCTGCCAGGGCAGCTTTGCGCCGAAGGCTGACTTTGCGTCAGGCTTTGTGCTCTGGCGCGGCCTGAATCAGGATTACGAGGGTGGCGTGCTCTCGCCTGAAGCGCGTGTAGCCATACATTGGACCCATCGCGGTGGAGCGGTGGTAGTCGGGTTAACGCTACTGATCGTAAGCCTGGTCACGTTCTTGCGCTCCACACACCGTACGACCCGGTGGGCAGCGGCAGCGGTCATCATGGCTGTGGGCCTGCAATGGCTCATCGGTATGAATCTGATTTGGCAGGGTTTCCCATTGTGGTTGGGTACATCCCATAACGCAGGGGCCGCCATACTGTTGCTTTGTACGCTGACACTGCTGCGCGCCTTAACGCCCATGGCGCCGTCGGCCGAACGGTAGCAGAGCGGGTTAGTAGCGTGGTTGGGTCTGCGATCTTTGGCGGCGCATGCTAGTCTTTGCGCCTGGTTTCACCCGTTTTCGGAGATTATCCCTTGTCCGGCATGCTAGAGGCTGAATCGCTGCAGGCCGCCAAGAAACCTTTGTGGCGGGAGTACTATCAGCTGACCAAGCCTAGGGTCGTGCTGCTCATCGCTTTCACTGCCGTAGTCGGCATGTTTTTGGCGACGCCGGCCCTGCCTCCGCTAAATGCATTGATCTTTGGCACCTTAGGCATTTGGCTGGCCGCCGCCTCGGCGGCGGCTATTAATCATGTCATCGACAGTCGTATTGATGCGGTGATGGCCAGAACCCGTCATCGCCCCATGCCCACGGGTAGCTTGAGCGAGTCGCAAGCGCTCACCTTTGCCTTTATGCTCGGTGCGGCCTCAATGACCGTGCTGGTGTTTCTGGTCAATCCGCTCACGGCGCTGTTGTCGTTCATCTCCCTCATAGGCTATGCCATCGTTTACACGATGTGGCTTAAGCGGGCGACCCCACAAAATATTGTCATCGGTGGAGCCGCCGGCGCCGCTCCACCCGTACTAGGCTGGGCAGCGGTTACTAACACGATAGATCCCAACGCTCTGCTCTTATTTCTGATCATTTTCACTTGGACGCCGCCCCATTTTTGGGCGCTAGCTATTGCCCGACGTGATGAGTACGCGCGAGTCGGCATCCCGATGTTGCCCGTGACCCACGGGGTGGCGTTTACCCGTCTGCATATTCAGTTTTATACGGTTTTGTTGTGTCTAGTCACCTTACTGCCGGTGCTGACTGGAATGGCGGGGCTGATTTATCTAGCCGCGGCGCTGGTTCTGAATGCGATTTTCCTGTTCTATGCTTGGTCGCTACGCGCCGAACAGCGGGTTGAATTACCCATGAAGACGTTTCGATATTCCATCACCTATTTAGGTGTTTTGTTTGCGGCACTGTTGATCGATCACTATCTACGTATCGCTTTTTAATACCCGCAGCCCTTTTGCAGGGCTGATGGAGTGGGTTGATTTGAGAGCCGAAGGTATCGTGTATGTCAATTGATACTAGCCGTCCACCACTACCGCCATTCACCGTAGACACCGCCACACAAAAAGTGCGCGCGGCTGAAGATGCCTGGAATAGCCGTGATCCGCAGCGAGTGGCACTGGCCTATACCGTTGACAGCCGCTGGCGTAATCGCGCGGAGTTTTTTAGCGGCCGTCAGGCCATAGCGGATTTTTTGCAGCGCAAATGGTCCAAAGAATTGGACTATCGCTTAATCAAGGAACTTTGGGCGCACGATGCCGCGCGTATCGCCGTACGTTTTGCTTACGAATGGCATGACGTGCACGGCCAGTGGTACCGCTCTTACGGAAATGAGAACTGGGAATTCAGCCCCCAAGGTCTGATGCACACGCGCCATGCCAGTATCAATGATCTGATGATTTCAGAGAATGACCGGCGGCTACTGTGGCCCGCGGGCCGGCGCCCGGATGACCACCCGTCACTCACTGAGCTAGGCTTCTAGAGGCTTATCGCTCAACGCCCCGGCCCTTGGAGGGCCCGGTCAGAAACATAAGGGTTCGATAGCCGCTCTGCGCCAAAGCTGGACATACCACCATGGCCCGGAAGGAATCGTACGTCGTCGCCTAGTGAAAAAAGCGTTTGTCGTATCGAATGAATCAAAGTCGCGTGGTGACCGCCGGGGAAGTCCGTGCGCCCTATGGATCCGGCAAAAATGACATCCCCGACTAGAGCCAATCGCGACGGCTCATGAAAGAAAACCACATGTCCCGGGGTATGCCCAGGGCAGTGATGCACCTGTAGCTCCAAACTCCCTAGCGTTACGACGTCACCCTGCTTAAGCCAGCGGTCAGGCACAAAACTTTCACCGTGCGCAAAACCGAATTGACGAGCCTGCTCTGGCATGGCGTCGATCCAGAACTGATCTGCCTCATGCGGACCTTCAACCGGCACGGCCAGTCGGCGCTGCAGTTCAGCAGTAGCTCCCGCGTGATCCAGATGCGCGTGAGTGATCAGGATTTTTTCGATCGTCACTGCGTGCGCTTTAGCCAGCTGCAAAATACCGTCTGGGTTACCCCCCGGGTCGACAACGGCCGCTTTTAAGGTCGTGGTATCCCAAATCAGCGAGCAGTTTTGCTCGAAGGCCGTCACCGGAAAAACAATCAGGGCCAATGTCGACGCAGTCATCGTCAAAATCCTCTTGCGGCTATTCACCATGCGCCGCGATGCGATGGTCGCAACGCTTACCTGAAGCCTGTAATAATAACGCGCATCGTCTCTAGGATAAGAGCAGTCATGGCCTACGATCCCAACAATCCTTTTGCCCGCATCCTGCGTGGAGAAATCCCCTGCATTCGCCTGTTTGAAGATGAGCACACGCTAGCCTTCATGGACATCATGCCCCAAGCAGACGGACACGCGCTGATCGTGCCCAAGGTCGCTGGTGAAGATTTGCTCGATACACCGGCTAGTTCACTGAGTGCCGCGATCAGCACGGCTCAGCGCATTGCGCGGGCCGTGGATCAGGCGTTTAGTCCTAAGGGAATTATATTGACGCAGTTCAGCCGGCCAGCGGCAGGGCAAACGGTGTTCCATCTGCACTTTCACGTGATTCCGGTCTATGAGGCTACGGCCATGCGCAATCATGCTAGGCAGCAGGCCGATCTGACCGTACTTGAAAGCCAGGCCAGTCGCATTCGCGCGGCACTGGATAAGCTCTAAGCGTCTCAGGTTGCCTGGCTAAGGGGGTTTTAGGCTGGATCTAAGCTGGGTTTAGCCTATCGTTTTTGATACCGGTACCGAGTAGTTGCTTTCCACCCCGTTGGTATCAAAAGCAGTGACTACAAAGTAATAGGTACCAGCCGGTAGCGCACTCAGTGCGTAACTGGTTAACGCCGCATTAGTCACTGAGACACTGTTGGGATAGCTGCCGGCCTGCTTGCCATAGTAAATCCTAAAGCCCGCCAAGTTGGTCAATGCACTGTTATCAGTACGCTGCGTGGGAGCCACCCAAGACAGGGTGGCTGAACCGGAGACCGGTGCCACTACCGTCAATACAAAGGACGGCAGGCTAGCGCTGGTAAATCCGTTGGATACGCTGATGGTAATGGTGGATTGTGAGCCGCCAGCGGACTGGGGCGGCGTACCGGTCAAACTACCCGTGGTAGGGTCAAAGCTAGCCCAGGACGGCAGGCCGGTCACCTTAAACGCCAGGCTCATGCCACTGGCCGTAGCAGTTGGGCGAAACGCGTAGGCACTACCTACCTGCGCGGTGGTACTGGGTTTACCGGCAATAGTGGGCGCGCTGGGGGCAGAGACGGACAGAGCAAAGGGTGGCAGTGCCGCCTCGGCCGTGGCATCGGTAACGCTGATCACGATATTTGAATACGTGCCCACGGATCCGGCCGGCGGCGTCCCCGCCAACGTCCCGGTCGCGGCATTAAACGTAAGCCAAGCTGGCGCATTCGTGACACGAAAGGTCAGCGCGCTGCTGGCAACCTTAGCCGTTGCCACCGGGCGAAACGACCAACTCACTCCTTCGACGGCCGCGGTGATCGGTGAGCCGCTTAAGGTGAGTGCACCGGTGGCTGATGAAGGAGTCACACTGCTGGCGTCGGCGATAACCTGTAAAGAAAAATGGGGACCAGGACTGCTCACCACGCCATCGGTGGCGACCACGTGGATATTATTGTAATCACCGATATCCACCACCGAAGGCGTGCCGCTAACCTCCCCGGTGACACTGTCAACACTTAAGAAGGCCGGCCCATTCATCAGCATAAAAGCCAATGGCTTACCGTCGGTCGAGCCCGCCGTCGGCGTAAATTTGAACGAGTGACCCACGCTGATTTTGGTCACGGCGGGTACTCCGGACACGACCACCGCGGGGATGGGCGCTGATACCGAGGCAGGCACCGCGGAAGAGGCGAGCGAGTTAGGTTGGACGTTTTCGTTACAGGCAGTAAGCCCTGCCAGTAAACCCAGCATCAGCACCAACCGACCGAGGCGAAATGCGTTTGTTTTTGACATAACTCCAACCTCCCGTATAGGCAAGGGCTGGAGTCCGCGCACAGGCGGCCGAAAAGACAGGCCGCGTGCAAGGCCCTCTTTCGCATCTCCGGCGGCTCCGCTGTCTTCGCAATCACGAAGACCGGTGGCTTTGCGTCCCCGCCTCACGACGGGTATGCCCTTGTCACTCTGCAAAAAAGTCATCTAACCGATGAAACCAACGCGCAGGACGCATGGATTTCATGAGCACGCAGTGTAGAAAATGGTCTGCGTGGCGAGCAATGCTTAGTGAGGAGTTTCTTCGCGCACTCGATCACACTTTGAACAATAACTCGCGCGAATTTAACGGTAATGGTCAAAACAGCCTCATTTTTTACATAACAAAGATTTCACTGCGCGTGTCTTTAGTTAAACCGCAAAAGCAGACTACGGAGGGATAGCAAGACGCTCAACCCGTGGCGGTGTGCGAAATTGGCGACAAACTCGACTTGGGATTAAATGAATTCATCGGTATGCAACGCGCGCGTAGCGCTGCCGTAATCGTCTTGAATCAGACTGACCCTTATGGGCTTTGAACTGGAAATGACTGGGACCTCACCGCATCCGTTGGCTAAGACGGCCGCGGAAGCTATGGTCAGTTCGCTGCTGCAAAACTGGCTGTTGGCAGACCAGCGCTTAAGGCTTGCGCAACAGGACTACTGGCGTCTGCGCGAAGCATGCGCCTCCAACGACCCACGCTTGCTGGCCGCCAAGCTTGCTGTAGCGCAAGCGCGTCATTGGCATCACCAATGCAATGCGCAGGTCGCTGACCTGGAACTCGAAACACCCGAGTATTAGGTTTTAGAGCCTAAGCGGCGGCTCAACTGTGCCGTGCACTTTAATGACACCAGCGGTGATTCACCCCAATCACCGATACCGGCGGCGTTGGCTTCATCCGTGTCTATGTGCATCTCCATCACGAACTGGGTGCTCACACGAATCTTCACTTCACTGAATGTGAGCGGTCGGGCTCCACCGATAATTTTGACCTCAACACTCTCCCCGTCTTTAACGCCATAAAGTCGCGCATCATCCGGACTCATATGAATATGGCGTAAGGCGCAGATCACACCCTGAGTGAGTTCTATAGCACCTGCAGGGCCTTCTAATCGGCACCCAGCAGACTGAGCTAAATCGCCTGACTCGCGCACAGGTGCATCGATCCCTAAAATAAACTCATCCGATCGTGATATCTCAACCTGATCTGCCTGTCGTACGGGCCCGAGCACGCGGACATGATCGAGGTGACCTCGTGGCCCAACCACTCTTACGCATTCTGCCGCCGCGTATTGGCCCGGCTGCGAGATAGGTCGTAATTGAGTTAATTGATGCCCAGGGCCAAAAAGGATCTCTAGGCTAGCCTGACTTAAGTGCACATGGTGCGCGGAGACAGCGACCGCGATCTTTGGCAAAGTTCGATGGGCCTGCACAGGCTTAAGCAGGCGGTGTACGTCGCCAGCCAAGGCTCGCTCCTCATCAGTAGCAACAACCAAGATCCGACAACGGGCACCGTTAGCTGAAATCTCAAAGACCGGATGCTCATGATCGACCGCAGCCTGCCGGTTACGATCCTCATCCAACGATGCACCGAGAAACTCTAATCTCTGCGCAATCCGATGACGGACACCCGCACTATGCTCGCCAATACCTGCCGTAAAAATCAGCACGTCCATACCACCCAGCGCGGTTGCATAGGCGCCCACGTATTTACGCACGCGATACGCAAACAGCTGGAGCGCCAATTGCGCCGCAGCCTCACCGGCAGCAGCCCTAGACTCAATCCGAGCCATGTCCGCCGTGCCGGTCAGGCCTTTTAGGCCAGCCTCGTAGTTGAGTAAATGATCTAAGGAGGCCGCGTCATAACCGGAAGCGGCTAATAAAGTTAAAATCCCTGGATCCAAGTCGCCCGAGCGGGTGCTCATGATCAGCCCTTCTAAGGGTGTCATTCCCATGCTGGTATCAATACTACGGCCGTACTCCACAGCACATACGCTCGCGCCGCTGCCTAAGTGACAGCTCACCAGACGCAGTTGGCTTAAGGGAATGCCTAGGAATTTCGCAGCGACTTGAGATACCCAGGCATGACTGATGCCATGAAAGCCGAAGCGTCGTATCGAAAACTGTTCGCGTAACTTCGCCGGCAAAGCATACTCGCGCGCTCGGCGCGGCAAGGTACTGTGAAATGCCGTATCAAATACCGCCACATGAGCCAATCCGGGAAAGTGACGCCGAGCTTGTAGAATCCCGGTCAGTGCCGAGCCGTTATGTAGTGGCGCTAAGGTTGATAACGATTGAATCGTAGCCAAGACTTCGTCATCAATACGAACGCTAGTGGGAAAATCAGCACCCCCATGGGCTACCCGATGACCCACGGCGACCAAGGCGCGGGTAAGCCTTGGGTACTTAGCCAGCTCGTTGTACAGGCGCATAAAAGCCACCTCCACGCTCGTGCAGTCAAGCGCAGATTGCACGGCATTGATATGCAGCCGGGGTGAGTCAGACAGCCCTGTTACTTTCATATCCAATAGCCGCGCGCCAGCACCATCTATCACCGCGAGCTTGATGGAGGAACTACCGGCGTTAATGGCCAAAATCAGGGGGTTCATGGCCTGTACGTCCTCGTGTTTCGGCCCATTGCCATACTCGTCGGACACATTACGGTTGTAAGGGCCTGACCCGCATCGTGGTAACTACGAAAGCACGCGCTTAACCGCGCAGGATGTTGGGAAGGACGTTAGAATCCTCCCGTGGATGCTTCATCACTACTAGACCAACTCAACCCCCCTCAGGCAGAAGCCGTATCGGCTCCGCCAGGGCCGATGCTCGTGCTTGCGGGAGCCGGCAGCGGCAAGACGCGTGTACTGGTCCACCGTATCGCCTGGTTGGTTTCACAAGATGGCGTGTCCCCGCAGTCGATTCTGGCGGTTACCTTTACCAATAAGGCCGCTGGTGAGATGCGCGCACGCATCGAGGCGCTCTTAAACGTACCGGTCCATGCCATGTGGGTCGGCACGTTTCACGGGCTGGCGCATCGGCTATTGCGGCTGCACTGGCGTGAAGCCGGTCTGCCGCAGACTTTTCAGATTCTTGACCAGGAGGATCAGCAGCGGTTGGTTAAAAAAACCATCCGCGCCATGAACCTTGATGAAACTCGCTGGGTACCACGGGAGATTCAGTGGTTCATCAATGCCCAAAAAGACGAAGGCATCCGTCCAGGCCAGGTAAAAGACAGCGGCGATCCCACTCGCAAGGAACTGATCCGAATTTACGCAGCCTATGAAGAGGCCTGCCGGCGAGCTGGGGTTATTGATTTTGCTGAGTTACTGCTGCGCGCCTACGAAGTCTGGCGGGATCAGCCGAGCCTTCTCGCGCACTACAAGCAGCGTTTTTCGCACGTACTTATTGATGAGTTTCAAGATACCAATTCCATCCAGTACGCCTGGTTTCGACTCATTTGCGGCCAGGGCGGCGGGATCCCGTTCGCGGTGGGCGACGATGACCAGTCCATCTACGGCTGGCGCGGTGCTAAGGTTGAGAACCTCAAACAGTACCAGCGCGATTTCCCCGCGACCAAGCTGCTGCGCCTGGAGCAGAACTATCGCTCCACCGGCACGATCCTGACGGCGGCTAATGCCCTAATCAGCAACAATTCGGGGCGTTTGGGTAAAACTTTGTGGACTAGCGGCGAAAAAGGCGAGCCCATACGCCTGTATGCCGCGTTCAATGAGCGTGATGAAGCCGACTTTGTAGTCGACAAGATCCGCGACTGGGCGCGCCAAGGTAATCGCCGGCAAGACGTAGCGATTCTTTACCGATCCAATGCCCAGTCGCGCGTGCTTGAAGAGGCACTTATTGTTGGCAAGATTCCCTACCGGGTGTATGGCGGCCTGCGCTTTTTTGAACGCGCCGAAATTAAGGACGCGCTGGCTTATCTGCGGCTGGTGTCCAGCCGTATCGACGATACCTCCTTCGAGCGTGTAGTCAATCTACCGACCCGAGGTATAGGTGCGCGTACCTTAGAACTGATACGCGAAAATGCTCGCGCGCAGAACATACCTTTATGGGAAGCGGCCCAAGCCTGCATCGCGGCTGGATCGCTAGGGCCCAAAGCGGGGCAATGCGTGCAGGCTTTTCTCACGCTGATCGATAAGCTGGCGGCTGACACTAAAGATATGCCCTTGCACGAGCAAGTGGATCAGATGATCGTCCAATCCGGGCTGGTGGATCACTTTCGCAAGGAAAAAGGCGATCGCGGTGAAGCCCGAGTGGAGAACCTCGAGGAGTTAGTATCGGCGGCACGTGGCTACGCTGTGGATGAATCATCGGATTTGCCGCCACTGGAGTCTTTTTTGGCCCATGCCGTGCTGGAAAGCGGCGAGGCTCAAGGCTCCGAATGGGAAGACTGCGTGCAAATGATGACCCTGCATTCCGCCAAGGGTCTTGAATTTCCTATGGTGTTTTTGTGCGGGCTTGAGGATGGTTTGTTTCCACATCAGCGCTCCGTTAATGATATCGGCGGGCTGGAAGAGGAACGCCGACTCGCTTACGTTGGTACTACACGCGCCATGCGTCGACTTTATCTAACCTACGCCGAGAGTCGGCGACTGCATGGTGTGGATCAGTTTGGCGTGCCGTCGCGCTTTATCAGCGAAATTCCTACAGAACTGGTTGAAGAGGTTCGCCCTCGCGTGCAGGTGTCGAGACCGCTCTATCAGGGTCGGAGCCACTTTGCAGGTGAAGCCAGTGGTGGCGGTTCCTACAGTGGACGTTCCGGTGCGGGTAGCCACAGCGCGGGTCGCCGCGATAACTACCCCAGCACACCTCGAGTCGAGGCGAAAGCGCCATTGCGCATCGAAGAGCCGTCAAACGTTCCAGGCATGAAGCTAGGGCAACGGGTGCGTCACGCGAAGTTTGGTGAAGGCGTCATTCTGCGCTTAGACACTCAAGGGCCCAACGTGCAAGTCGAGGTTAACTTTGAGCGCCTAGGCCGCAAAGTATTGATGCTCGCGTATGCAAATCTAGAGGTGTTGTAGATGAAAATCATCATCTTAGGTGCAGGCCAAGTAGGCAGGACCGCCGCGTACCAACTCTCGCGTGAAGAAGCCAACGAAATTACCGTGGTCGATACTGACGATGATTTGCTGCGTGAACTTCAAGACCGTCTGGATATCCGAACCATCTGCGGCAACGCCAGTCACCCGAACATTCTCGAGGCGGCCGGCTGCGCCAGTGCCGATCTGGTCATTGCTCTGACGCATTCCGACGAAGTCAACATCGTCGCCTGCCACGTCGCCTGGACGCTGTTTAAAACGCCCACCAAAATCGCCCGTATTCGCTCCCAAGATTACGCCCAGAACCAAGAACTCTTTGCTGAAGGCAGCGGGTTCGCCGTTGACGCCTGGGTCAGCCCAGAAGAACTGGTCACGCAGTACATTGAGCAGTTAATCAAGCATCCCGGTGCTCTACAGGTGCTGGATTTTGCTGATGGGCGGGTGCGACTGGTGGCGGTACGAGCGGTTGAAGGCGGACTGCTGGTAGGGCAACCCATCCGCAACATTCGTAACCACATACCAACAATTGATACGCGCGTGGCGGCCATTTACCGCAAGGGTCGCAGCGTAAAGCCACAGGGCGACACAGTCATCGAACCCGGTGATGAAGTCTTCTTCTTGGCTGCTCGCGATGATATTCGAATGGTAATGAGCGAACTGCGTAAGCTTGAAAAGCCGGCCGGTCGTATTGTTATAGCCGGTGGCGGCAATATTGGACTGCGCCTGGCCAAGTGTTTGGAATCCAGCTATCAAGTCAAACTCATTGAGCGTGATGAACGTCGGGCTCGCCACGCATCCGAGACTCTGCGCTCGACGATCGTTCTAACTGGCGATGTCTCTGACGAAGAACTGTTGCTAGAAGAGAATATTGATAGCGCCGATACCTTTATCGCGGTCACTAATGCCGAAGAGACCAACATATTGGCCGCCATGCTGGCTAAACGCCTGGGTTGCCATAAAGTCATGGCGCTGATTAATAAGCCATCGTTCGCTGAGCTTGTTGAGAGCGGCAGCATCGACGTTGCCATCGCGCCGCAAAATATTACGATCGGCTCGCTGCTAGCGCATGTGCGACGCGGAGACGTGGTCCAGGTGCATTCTCTGCGTCGTGGCGCGGCGGAGGCCATTGAGGCTATCGCCCACGGTGATGAAACAGAGTCTAAAGTAGTCGGACAACAGGTCGGCAGTATTCCCTTGCCCTCGGGCACAACGATCGGTGCGGTAGTTCGCGGTGAAGATGTGCTGATGGCCCATCACGATGTGGTGATCGCCGAAGGGGACCATCTGATCCTGTTTCTGACCGACAGGCGCCATGTGGAAGCCGTCGAAAAACTATTTCAGCTGGGTGTTTCTTATATCTAAACGGCCCCACACCGCCGGAGACCTTTGATGAATCCCGCGATGGTCCAACGTATTCTTGGCTTCATTCTTGTCGGCTTTAGCCTGACCATGTTGCCGCCCATTTTTGTCTCTTTGGCTTACAACGATGGCCACAGTCAAGCTTTCTTGATTGGCCTGATGGTGACATTGGGTGCCGGCGTCATCGCTTGGCTGCCGGTGCGAAACCAACACAGTGAATTACGGCTACGGGACGGTTTCCTTTTAGTCGTTCTTTTATGGGTCGTCGTAGTACTCGCAGGTTGCGTGCCTTTTCTAATGGGCGACCTGCCCCACATGAGTCTCACCGACGCGATTTTTGAGTCCGTTTCCGGCCTGACGACCAGTAATGCGTCGGTGTTGCCGCATCTGGAAAATCTTCCGAAGTCTGTATTGTGGTATCGCCAACAACTGCAGTGGGTAGGGGGCAGCGCAACGATTGTATTAGCGGTGGCCGTGCTGCCCGTCTTGGGCGTTGGTGGTATGCAAATTTCCAAGGGCGACTCACCCGGGCCAGTTAAACAAGAAAAGCTCACTCCGCGTGTAACGCAAACCGCGCGCGCCCTATGGGTGGTCTATGCCGGTATCACGGCGGCCTGCGCGTTTAGCTATTGGTTCGTAGGCATGGAAATCTTTGATGCTATCGGCCATGCCTTTGCCACAGTATCCACGGGTGGATTCTCCACGCACGATAAAGGCTTGGCTTATTTTGACTCCTATGCGGTCGACATGGTGGCAGTGCTGTTCATGTTCCTCGGCGGCGTTAACTTTGCTATGCACTTTCTGGCTTGGCGTAACCGGGATCTGTCGACCTACATGACGGACCCACAATTTCGCGCCTACCTTTGGATCACCCTCAGTCTGGTCATTTTCGTGACCACCTATCTGTACGCCTCGCACACTTACGCCACCCTACCGGCGGCATTTCGCTACGGTGCCCTGCAGGCGGTCTCCATGCAGACGACTACCGGCTACACGACCGCGACGATGACCGCTTGGCCGGGTGCCCTGCCGGTCATGTTGCTGCTGATGACCTTTATTGGCGGTTGCGCAGGGTCCACCGCCGGCGGCATCACCGTGATTCGATGGCAGTTGGTCGTCAAGCAAGGCATACGCGAACTGAAAAGATTGCTGCACCCCAACGCTGAACTACCCGTCAAATTTGCCGAAAAGCGCGTACCCGGCCGAATTCTGGCGGCCGTGACCGGCTTCTTTGCCATGTACCTGCTGCTGTTCGGCTGCATGATGGTGGCCTTAATGGCGACGGGCCTGGATCAAGTCAGCGCGTGGTCGGCTATTGCCAGCTGCCTCAACAACGGTGGCGCTGGCATGGGCCAGGTGGCTAACAGCTTTCAGGGCATACCGGCAGCCGGTAAGTGGATCTGTATAGGCGCGATGTTGGTCGGCCGATTAGAAGTGTTTACGCTGTTGGTTTTATTCACTCCGGCCTTTTGGCGTCGGTAATGGCTTTTATAGTCTTTTATTTCCCACTTTAAGGTTAAATAGAGCGTTTTTCTCATTAAAAAATCCACCTTAGGGAAATCGTGCGCGAATCCTGAGGTTTTTCGATTTTTTTTAAAATATTAGAGATGTTTTTAATATTTTTAGAAATTTTCGAAAATAAGTGGTTTTTTCGATATTAATAACTCCAGTTTTTGATATTCAATAATAAAAAACGCTGTTTATTTTAATCCGGGTGGTTAATTTAGATCTTTTAGAGGTCTGCAGTCGTGAAAACCTTCGTAAATCCTCGAGGCACCGGATCATGATTGGGCTTATTCAACGGGTCACCAGCGCGAGCGTCAGCGTTGAAGGTGAGCTCTGCGGCCGCATAGACCGTGGCCTGCTGGTTTTGCTGGGGGTTGCCCGAGGCGACACCACCATCCAAGCGGATCGACTCCTGGACCGCATACTCAATTACCGTGTCTTTGCCGATGACGCGGATCGGATGAATCACAGCGTCAAGGACATAAGCGGCGGCCTGTTAGTGGTTTCCCAGTTCACTTTAGTGGCGGAAACCAGCAAGGGCACGCGCCCGGGCTTTAGTAAGGGCGCCACGCCAGCGGATGGTGAGCGCCTGTACGATTATTTTGTAGAACGTGCCCGGCCACAGGTTTCTAGCTTTGGGACCGGACGCTTTGGTGCCGATATGCAAGTGAGTCTGACTAATGACGGGCCCGTCACGTTCTGGTTGGAGGTACCGCCCGGCGTTTAAGCCCCAGGCAGGTGCAGTCGGGTATACTGTGAGCTGGGCTTAACCGACGTTGTCGTCACCTCGGCAACCTCATCATTTCTTACGCGGAGTTCAGCCATGGGCATGAAAGAACTGCTAGTCATTCTGGTGATCGTTCTGGTGGTATTTGGCACTAAGAAGATCCGCCCGATCCTCTCCGACCTCGGCGCTGGCGTGAAAGACTTCAAAAAGGCCATGGCCGAAGGCGATAACGAAGAAGAAGAGAAGCGGCTGAAGGCGCTGGCCAACACCGCGCGCGATGCGGACTTCTCGACCGATAAGAAATCGGAAGTAAAGACCGAGCAGAAATCGGGCGTCTAGGTTCGACCGTCTCGAACCCCACCCATGGCTGAAGGCAAAATCCTGCTGCTGCTCGTGATCGCGCTCTTGGTGCTCGGTCCGGAAAAGCTACCCCGCTTGGCGGCCGATATAGGCCGTTGGGTGGGGCGTGCGCGCTCCATGGCCCGCCAACTTCAAGCTCAGCTGGATCAAGAGGTCAATCTCAGTGCCGCTCTTCGTGAACCGGAGCGTGTTTTTACTGCCGCAGCACAAGCGCCAAGCCCGGCGGCTCCAGCGGCCGCGACGGTAAACCCAGACAGTACGAATGCCTGCATGGCAAATGCGGATCCGGCTTTTTCGCATGCCCATGGTGATCAAGAGTTGCACCCTGATTATGCTGCCGGACAGGCGGCAGCTTTGGCCGCCGTAGCCGGAACCCTCCACGCTGAACCAACGACAGGGGTAACCTCACCGTCGCCCGCAGGCAATGCCACCCACGGCTGAACGCGAGGCGATGGCAGAAGGCACGCTGATCTCCCACCTTTTGGAGCTCAGACGGCGCCTGCTTAATGCCACCATTGCCGTTGTGTTGTGCTCGCTGGTTTGCATGGTTTACGCCAACTGGCTGTTTGAACAAGTAGCACAGCCACTCATTAAAAGCCTGCCTGAAGGCGGCCAGCTCATCTCTACCGGTGTGGCAGCGCCGGTCTTTGCGCCTTTTAAGCTAGCACTCTACTGCGGCATCTTCCTGGCGATGCCAGTGATTCTCTACCAACTGTGGGCTTTCATCGCACCGGGGCTTTATAAACACGAGCGTCGATTCGCTCTGCCGCTGGTCATATCCAGCATCGTGTTGTTCTATGCCGGCATAGCCTTCGCTTATTTCGCTGTATTTCCGCTGCTTTTCACGGTGTTAACGCACGCGGCACCTGCTGGCGTGCGGATCATGACGGATATTTCTGAGTATCTGGACTTCGTACTGGTGATGTTTCTGGCTATTGGTCTGGCCTTTGAAATTCCGGTGGCGATCGTTTTATTGGTGGCAACCGGCTTAGTGCGCATTGAAAGCTTAAGCGCCAACCGTGGTTACGTCCTATTTGGTATTTGCGTGCAATCGGCCGTGATTGTGCCGGACGTGATTTCATTGGTGATCATCGCGATACCGATGTATGCGCTTTATGAAATTGGCATGATTATGGCGCGCGTGTTGGCACGCAAGAAAATCGCCGAACGCCAGGCCGAAGATGCCGCTGAGAAAGCTAAAGACGCCTGAGTTTTCACCCTACCGACTCTTAAGAGACGCGCTGTCTGAGTAACCACTGACGGCCACAGACATCACATAACATCGCTTCACCGTAACGTGAACGACTGGCGAATGAGCCGTCGGCACGCACCGCCCAGTTACCATGGCCTTGCACGCCGCTGTCGCCTTCGCGCACGTGCAATTCGCAGCCGCTAGTGGCGCAAAAATAGTCCCCGCCAAACAAAACCGAAGGATTCATTCTGTCTGTAGTGCTCACTTCAGCCTCAACCCTAAGCGTTGGTTATGGATACCGTTGTGCAGCATATTTTGGTGCTCCGGCGATGCCGACTGTCATTGCAGGGGCTAGGTCAGATACTGCACACTCCGATGGCCTTCTGCCAACAGGAATATCGAAACATCATGACGCTAACGGCACCCGCAACAACGCCACCCACTCTTAGTCACCCGCGCGGCATCTGGGTCTTAGCACTCACGGAGATGTGGGAGCGATTTACCTATTACGGCATGCGGGCCTTGCTGGTGCTGTTTTTGGTATCCAAGGTAAGTGACGGCGGGTTCGCGCTGGACGATCACACCGCGGCGGCCATTTACGGACTGTATACCGCCGGCATTTATTTAATGGCCGTACCGGGTGGCTGGATTGCCGATCGGCTGATCGGGGCGCGTAATGCCATTATGGCCGGTGGTGTTTTGATTACGGCAGGCAACCTGATCCTGGGAATTGCACCGAGCTCTACGCTGTTTTGCGGTGGCCTGCTGGTTATCGCACTCGGTGTAGGTTTACTTAAGCCAAACGTCAGCGCCATTGTCGGCAGCCTCTATCCTGAGGGTGGAGCGCGACGCGATGCGGGCTTTAGCCTGTTCTACATGGGTATTAATGCCGGCGGGTTTCTGGGTCCTATTGTGGCAGGACTGGTAGCGCAGTATGCCAATCGTCGCTGGGGATTCATCGCTGGCGCGTTCTTTATGATCTGTGGTGTCGCTCAGTTTTGGCTGTCCAGACGACACCTAGGCACGGCAGGTGCCAGCCCGCGCGATGCCAAGGGTGCTGAATGCCCTGTTCGATTTGGATCGGACTGGTATCCGATGTTAATCGGCACGGGAGCATTGGCATTGTTGGCGATCGCGCTAGGCACGGGATTCATACCCGTTACAGCGACTGGTCTATCGCACTATGCGGCATGGCTAATCGTGGCCACAGCAATTGGCTATTTTGGCTATTTGCTACTGCTGGCTAATTTGACATCAGTTGAGCGCGGCCGTTTCGTGGTGATCTTATTGTTGTTCGCGTCCTCGGCGGTTTTCTGGTCAGGCTTTGAACAAGCAGGATCCAGTCTGAATCTTTTTGCCGAGCGTTATACCGACCGCATGATCAGCGCTTTGCACTGGGAAATGCCTGCTGAACTGCTCCAGTCGTGGAACTCGCTGTTCGTCATTATGTTTGCGCCGATCTTTTCTTGGCTATGGGTGATGCTGGCGCGGCATCAGTTGAACCCGAGCGCACCCTTAAAATTTGCGTTTGGCCTGTTGTTAATGGGCTTGGGCTTTTTAGTCATGGTCGGTGCGGCCCAAGTCGTTGTGCGCGGCGGCCACCCGCTACCGTCTTGGTTGATCGCCACCTATCTATTGCACACCTTTGGCGAGCTGGCTCTTTCACCGGTGGGGCTGTCTTTCATCACTAAGCTGGCCCCGCAGCGCTTTGTGGGTCAGGCCATGGGGCTTTGGTTTTTATCCACCTCACTGGGTAATCTGATTGCCGGCATCGCAGCGGGGCAGTTCTCGGCAGATAATATCGCTGCCTTCCCTGATCAATTCTTTCAGGTCTTTGTGTTAGGTGCCGTAGGTGCTGTCGTGCTTGTGTTACTGGCACGACCTGCGCAAAAGCTGATGGCTGGCGTTGAATAATCGCGGTCTACGCGCACAGATCAGTCGATAGCAGAGGCAAATCATGGTGAATGGCAAAGCACAGCTGACCTTTCGTGCGGTCGTACTGTCTATCCTGTTAACGATACCGCTGGCGGCCGCCAACGCGTATCTGGGGCTCTTTGCAGGACTTACAGTCGCTACCGCCATTCCGGCGGCCGTGATCTCGATGGCCGTGCTCCGGGTACTCGGCAAGTCCGGGGTGCTTGAGAACAATATCGTAGCAACGGGTGCTTCGGCAGGCTCGTCGATCGCGGCGGGCGCCGTCTTTACGCTCCCAGCGTTAGTGGTATTGGGCACGTGGAAAAGCTTCCCGTACTGGTGGGTTATGGCGATCAGCGGGCTCGGTGGGCTTTTGGGCGTGCTGTTTTCCGTTCCCTTACGTCGTACGCTCATTCTGGAACAGAACCTCAAATTCCCGGAGGGCGTGGCGACTGCAGAGGTGTTGAAAGTTGGCGCAGACCCCACGCGGGGTGTGAGCCTGCTAGCCAGTGCCGGGCTGATGGCGGCTTTAACCAAACTCAGCGCCACATCGGGTTTACGACTGATTCCGGACCTTTTTGTCATCACGCGCAACTTTGCCTCCGGCATTCCGGCCGTATTCAGCTTTGCGTTGTCGCCTGCCTTGTTAGGCGTGGGCTATATCGTTGGAACTAACGTGGCCGTTTTGATGGCTGCCGGTGGGTTTTTCGCCTGGTGGGTTTTGATCCCTGCATTCGCCGCTTATGTTCCTACCCATGAACCCGTACTCGCCGCGCAGCTGCAGGGCCTAAGCACCCTGCAAATCGCCCATGCGTTATGGAGTGCTAAGGTACGCTACGTGGGCGTCGGTGCCATGCTCACCGGCGGACTCTGGTCACTGTGGAGCCTGCGCCGCTCTTTATGGTCTGGCATTGCCACGGGCCTGAGTGCCGCACGTCAGGGATCTACGAAAGTTGCTGAGGCCGAACGAGACCTGCCCATGCACCTAGTGCTGACCGGCATCGTGTTGTTCGTCATTCCTTTGTACGTGTTGTACTGGTTGGTCGTCGGCTCGTTAGGCATCGCTTTAGCCATGGCCATCATCATGATCGTGGCAGGTTTTGTGTTTTCCTCCGTCTCCGGTTACATGGCAGGCCTCGTGGGCTCTTCCAATAATCCGGTTTCCGGAATCACGATCTCCACCATTTTATTTGCCTCGCTAGTGCTGCTGCTGTTTTTAGGCTCGGGCTCCGCCGTAGGGCCAGTCGCCGCGATTTTAATTGGTGCGGTAACCTGCAGCGCAGCGGCGGTGGCCGGCGACAATCTGCAAGACCTCAAAGCAGGTCAACTCATTGGGGCGACTCCGTGGCAACAGCAGTTGATGCTAGCGATTGGTACGCTGGCCAGCGCGGTGGTCATGGCGCCAGTTTTAAATCTGCTGCTTGAAGCCTACGGCATCGGCGCCGCTGCACATCCTGGCATTGAACCGTTGGCAGCACCCCAGGCCAACCTCATGGCGGCTGTAGCCAAGGGAATTTTTGGCGGCGGGCTGCCATGGGACATGGTGGGCTTAGGCGCGGTCATCGGCAGCTTGGTGATTATCTTGGATCAAATTCTGGCCCATTTTAAAACCGCCTGGCGAGCGCCGATTTTGGCTGTTGCGGTGGGCATCTATTTACCGCTGGAGTTATCCACACCGATTTTAGCCGGCGGAATCTTGGCGGATTTAGTAGAACGCAAGCTGCGCGCAGCTTATCAGGATACGGCTCTGGAATCAGCACGTCAGTCCGGGTTGCTCATTGCTGCCGGACTGATTGCCGGTGAGGCCATTATGGGCGTGTTAGTGGCTATACCGATCGTCATCTTTAAAAACGCAGACGTACTCGCCCTCAATGACGCTTGGGCCGCAGGCCAAGGGTCAGCCTTAGGGCTGCTAGCGCTGATGAGCCTATGGATCTATCGCGCCGCCAGTAGGCCGGCAAGTTCAGCTGGTTAAATTCAGCGCTTTAGCGAATCGGAGGAATCAATAGTGTATTAGCGCGGCAGGCGCCGCGCAGTACTTCGCTACTGCACGCGCGTGGTGCTAAGTCGCGCGTTAAGCAGATTCGCACTTCTCGCAACCGCGGTTGACTGCCACCGGAACAGGTTATGACCAGAGAGTCGGTGCGCAGCTCTGGGTTGGTTTTTAGGAAAGTTTGCCTTAATACCTCAGGGCTTTCTTCGATGGGTAGCTTCGCCAGGCTTAAGGCCGTCGGTGGATTGACCCTGGCACGGGCTGTTCTTACCAAACGAAAATAATCCTGAGGATCTAAACCACTGCAACTGCCGTGCGTGCTCCACTCGTGCTCAATGAGCCCGCGAGCCGGCATAAGGTCTAGCATGGAGTCAACGACGTAACGCGGCGGACGGCTGCGCTCACAGCGCTCGGGCCAGCCGCGCTCATTTTGCGGCCACAAGCCGTGCACGATAAAACCAAAAGCGCGAGGTCCGCTGCACTGCGCCGACATCGGTGACTCTAAACAAAAAGCCGGCGACCACGACAGTGTCAGCACGTAGTACTCAAAGCGCCCGGAGACCGACCCGCCGTCTTTGTTATAGGCGGCTTGAGCGCTACCCACCAAAAAACACAACAGCAGCATCGCCAGACAACGAGTAGGACTCAAACGTAACCCAGATCGGCTGATAGCTGCCGGCAAATTCCACCCTCTGGTCATTCAACACACCTTTGTTGGTCAGTCATGAGACGAATGCGTCATCCACCGAACTTAAAAGCTCAGGTGGCAATGGCGCGGCGCACTATAATCTTACCAGTATGTATGAACGTAGCGCCCCCTCCGCCCGTGACGCCAGAACGCAATTGCTGTGCTTTGCTACGATTTATTTGGTTTGGGGTTCGAGTTTTTTAATCTCGAAGATCATGGTGGCGCATCTGCCGGTGTTGCTCTCAGCCGGGGTGCGCTTTGTTGGCGGTGGACTGCTTTTGATGGCGCTGGCACTGTGGCGCGGCGACTCTTTCCCGCGTGGCCTGATCGAATGGCGTCACTGTGTGGTGATGTCCGTTCTAACCATCATGATTTCAACCGGCATTAATACCTTTGCATTACGCGTATTACCTTCGAATCAGTCGGCTCTACTGAACTCCAGCTCGGCCCTATGGATCGCTCTGTTGGGGACCCTAGGGCCGCGCGGCCATAAGCTGTCTCTCACCACCAAGCTAGGGCTTACGTTAGGATTTCTGGGGGTTGGTTGCGTGTTGTGGCCGCGCGGCGGCTTTGTTCTTGAGCACTTTGGCTGGCAGTTAGCGGTGATCGCAGGCTGCCTGTCATGGGCTACCGGAACTTTGTACTACCGTACCTTTAGCCCGCGCACCTCACCCCTGATGTTCACCGCTATGCAGATGCTGACCGGTGGTTCAATACTTTTGGGGTTTAGCCTGCTCGCAGGCGACAGCGCGCGATGGTCATGGGCGCCGGCAGGGATTCTTTCGCTGCTTTATCTGACCTTAATCAGCTCTTGCTTAGCTTATGGCGCCTATATTTGGTTAATGCGAAACACCACGCCGGCGAAGCTAGGCACTTACGCGTACGTTAATCCCTTAATTGCGACCGTATTAGGTTGGGCTGTACTCGGCGAAACTCTAGGCTGGGTCCAGGTGTTTGGCACAGGCATTATTCTCGCCGGTGTCGTCCTGATCACGCTCTTCGATAAAGCCAAAGGATCGGCGCCTAGCGCCAAGCGATCGGGCTAAGGTCTAAACCACCGCCCTGGTCTGGCTGCCTACTTACGCCAGAAGGCCTGACCAATAAAGCTAACAATACTCACAATCAGGGAAGCCGCCACAGCAGTTCCGAAGGACGCCACGTGCATGCCGTGCAGCAAATGGCTGACCAGTGAGACCATCGCGCCATTGAGTATTAGGATAAACAGCCCAAGCGTCAGAACGGTCACCGGCAGGGTCAGCACAAACAAGATCGGACGTACAAAGGCATTGATCAAACCCAAGGTGAGTCCGGCAATTAAGAGTGTGGTGGGTGAATCAAAATACAATCCACCTAAAAAAAACGTGGCGACCCAAAGACCCACCGCCGCGAATAACCCGCGTAAAACAAAGTTCGGCACTGTGAGCTCCTTTAAGTGACTAACCCTTCGACTATACCGCCGCTTATCGGCAGCGGACACCTCGGCGATACACATACTCGATGTCGGCAAGCCGATCGACGTGACGCAACACATCACCCCGTACACAGACTAGATCGGCAAACTTCCCCGCACTCAGCGTACCTCGCTGATGCTGTTCACCTAAAGCGACCGCTGGCCAATAAGTCGCTCTACGCAGCGCTTCGCTGACATCTAAACCGGCCTCACGAACTAAAGCCTCAACTTCTTGCCAGGTTGCCCGGCCCGGTAAGTGTGCCGGATCACCAGCACCCGAGCCGGCAACTAGCAGGGCTCCACCCTCCAATAAGGCAGCGACACGAGCAGCGATCGCGTCGCCTCGAGCCGCCGTGTTCGGATAAGCAACTGCTAAAGTCGGTGTATCTGTCAAGGAGTGCCGCACGTCTTGAGCGACCACTGCCGGCCAACGCTGTGTCCATTGCGGATCATCGAAGGGCTCATGGTTTTTTAACAGCCACGAGTAATTCCACCACGGTGACAAGTTACTGACCACCACCAAAGGGCGGTGGATATCTAAGCGTCGATGCAACGCGTCCATCACGAGAGTCGACCAGGGCGCACTGCCGTCGCCAAGGCCAATCAGTCCGTCAATGCCGCACGCCAAGGCGGTCGCCCAATCAGTGTCAGTGTCAGCTACCGCATGGACACTTAAGCCCAAATCATGCGCGGTAGTTACCACGGCATTTAAGACAGGAAGGGGTATGAAACGGATATCACGCAAGACCAGAAGATCAACGCCACTACGCGCTAATTCTCGTACGCGCACAGCGGATTCTTTGGGATCACCCAGAAAACGGCGGTCCCAGCGGGTTGTTGCTTCTGTAGTTAAGTCAGGACCGGAGGTAAAAATTTGCGGCCCTGCGCTCATCGACTCCGCGGCGCGATGACGCATGGTTATGGCGGCATCCAGCGGACTTGCGGTGTCGCGTACTGTCGTAACTCCGGCCCGCAGTAGGTCATCCATGGCTATAGGCATAACCACTCGCTGCGCGAGTGGCAGGTACCATTCGTTCCAGCGCGTAAGATCGGTGTGTCCCAGGCGACTCAAATGCACGTTCATGTCGCACAGGCCAGGCATCAGCGTGCAACCTTCGGTGGAGATTCGCAGCGCATGGTCGGGTACCGGCAGGCTAACGACCGTACCGACTTCCAGAATTCGCTCCCCATCGATCAACACGACGCTATCGGCCAAAGGCTCACCACCCAGACCGTCAATGAGCAAGCCGCCCACCAGTGCCGTAAGGTTCGCGGAATAGGTCTGTGCTCGCGTAGACAGCACGGGTAGACCAGCAGCTGCCAAGGTGGCCTTGAGGAAATGCCGACGCCTCATGAGCGGGGCAGCCTTTGGGCGCTGACCTGGGACTCAACGGCTGTTTTTAATTCCGCCAACGAGTAAATCCAGGATTTGCGTAGTCCCATCCACGCCTTATCCCAGGAGGGCAGTGCAGGCACGCCACTACCCAGGACGCGAACAACGGCACCATGAGCGTCTGCGTCAAACATCAGGTCGTCGACGATCGGTGCCAAATCGGGGGGACAGCTGACAAAAGGAGGCTTGACGTAAATCAGGCGTAAGCGCCTTCCAACATCAAAAACATCAATGACGGCCTCACAGGTTGTGCCATCTTTGCGCACCATGCGCCAGCGCCCACCACGGCGGGCTTCAATTAGTACTTCGGTAGCGTACCATCGGGCTAACCAGTCAGCCTGCGTGCAGGCTTGCCAGGCCATAGCCGGATCAGCGGCGATGCTGATCGTGTGGGCATAGCCACGAGTGTTTATCTGCATGAAAATACTCTCTGCTCGTGCCACCATTGTGCCTGCAAGAGTGCACACGGAACAATCGTCTCAGTCAGGAGAAGTTCATGGTTTCATCATCGGTCAACATCATCATCGCACTCGCGCTACTGCAATACTTGGCATTTCTTTTTGCCGTAGGTAGTGCCCGTGGCCGATTTAAGGTGTCAGCGCCGGCCACGACGGGACATCCGGAGTTTGAGCGTTACTATCGGGTTCAGATGAATACGCTGGAGCTGCTGGTCGCGTTTGTACCTGCCATGTACATGTTCGGCTACTACATGGGGACACTTTGGGCTACCGTTCTCGGGTCGGTGTACCTGATCGGGCGCGTGCTTTATTTTTATGCCTACATCGCTGATCCCAGCAAACGCGCACCTGGCTTTATGTTGTCCTTAGTGCCGATTCTGGCCCTGATCTTTGGCGGTCTGTACGGTGCCGTACGCGTCACGTTCGGCTTTTAGTCTGTTCTTAAGGCAGCGGGCGGGCATTTTGCCGACGTACGAGTTCGTTTGCCAGACGCAGTTCCGCCGCGGCCAGTAAGTCGCGCAGCTCGGTTCCATCGACGGTTACTTGGGCAGGAGCACACTGAGCTTGGATTCGAATAATGCGGTTACCTATGCGCATGGTAGCCGCATGAGCGGCATGGCGAATACGATTCGCCGCGGTCTGCGCAGCCCCTAAATCCGCGCCACGCAATAAGGCAACAAACGTATGTTCGTCGAGTCGTGCGGCGAGATCAGAGTCTCGCAGTGCCCTAGTCAGTACGCTGGCAACTAACTTAACTGACGCGCTAGTCAACTGCTCCACATCGTCATCTTTTTCACTGACTAACGGTTCGATACGAATTAATAAAATGGAATATCGCAACCCAGTGCGGGCGCCTTTTTGGCGTTCTGCGTCAACAGCGTCATTGAAAGCCGCGCGACTGGCCAGGCCTGTTAAAGGGTCGGAGTTACTGTACTGTCGCTCTCGGCGGCGAGCAGCCAGCAACTGATGCCCTAGCTCGGAAGTTAGCCATCCAACGATGTAAAAAGGACCGATCGTACCTAGCGTACGTGCTAAAAATGGCAGGGACCCTATAGCCAGGCCCTCAGTCAACCACGCACTGGCAAAGTAAAACAGAGTTATCAGGGCAAGCAAACTCAAAAGATAAGCCGATGACAGCGCCATCGCGGCCAAAACGATCGGCAGCAAATACAAGCTCAGTAGGGGACTCATTGGTCCACCGGTCTGCAAAACTACAAAAGTAACGTAGAGCGTTGTAGAAAAAACGTCGGCGAACAATTTCAGGCCTACGGCAAAATCTAGCCAGCGCGGAACACGTAAGGCCAAGCTGATCAACCCCAATAACCCCATGGCCAGCATCATGCCCAAGCGCAGATGTCCGTTCTGGGTCGCCACTTCATATAGGCCACTGATTATGAGCGCGAGCGTATTTGCCAGGGCCATACTTCCCCGCAACAAGTCAAAATCAGCGGAGGCTTGCGCCAGGCTGCTACGCCGCTCACCCAGCAGTCTCATGAGTACTCCTTGATCTTTGCCGGACGCGAACTCCAGTACGTACCGATAGCTAAACAGTGGCCAATACCTACCATGGATTAGGACTCGCGCTACGGTTCTTTGCCTGAGCGCGCCTCAAGTTCAGCAAAAACACCGATCTCTTGGAGCAGCTCGTCTAAGGGTTGTGGCTTACCTATAGCAAAACCCTGGCCGTAGTCGACACCCAGATCTAGCATGCGCATACGCAACTCATCCGTTTCAACATACTCGGCGACGGTTTTCATGCCCATAGTGCGTGCAATTTGAGCAATCGCCTTTACGATTCCAGAAGACCTGGAATTTCCTAATGAGTCGCGGACAAAAGAACCATCAATTTTTAACATCGTAACGGGCAGCGCTCGTAGATAGGAAAGTGATGCCTGACCGGTACCAAAATCATCCAGGGCAAAGTCAAAGCCCAGTGAACGCAGCTGTTGAACGACAGATTCGGCTCGCTCAAAATCAGCCGCAGCGGCTGATTCTAAGAGCTCAAAACAGATAAGGTTGGGTGAAATGTTTGCCGAGGCGGCGGCTTGCTTAATTTCGCCAACAAGAGACTCATGCTGCAGTGATATTGAAGATAGGTTTATAGAAAAGCGCACCAAGCGGCGATGCAAAATAGCCTGATAAGGCGCCAGCGCAAGGAATGTGTTTTTAATTACCCAGGCGTCGAGCTCGTGCATCATTTCATGCCGTTCCGCGGAGTTTAAGAATTTCTCCGGTGGCAAAATCTCACCATCGACTCTTCTACGCACTAAAATCTCATAGCGGGGCTCGTCGTTCTCGTTGCCCAGAGGCTGCATCAATTGCGCATAGAGAATAAATTCGTTATCGACTAATGAACGCTTAAGCCCTAGGCGCAGCACGTCGTCATCATTTCGACGCAGCATGCGCTCGTCAGTGGTTTCGTAGCGCTCGATCCGTGAACGCCCATTATCCTTTGCTACCTTACAGGACAGCTCAGCGGCGGCAAGTGCGTGAGTGATTGGCTGCTTTGAGTCAATATCTACAACGGCCACACCGGCTGAGAAGCCCACGCTGATATTCACACGTCCCAATGCACGGCTGATCTCTGTGGTCTCAACTAGCAATCGTTCAGCGACTAAAAATCCATCATCAAGGCTCGTGGCCGGCAGAAACAGCGCGAAACGATCTCCGGCTATACGCGCGACGATTGAACCTCGTGGAGCGCGCCGACGCAGCATGTCAGAGAATTTTATGATGACGTCGTCACCAATGGGCATGCCGTGATTCTCGTTGATCAGATACATGTGATCCAGATCGATATAAATCAGCGCGTTTGAGTGGAAGGCAGTATCAGCCTTCATTAAAGCTAGCGACTCCGCCTCAAAAGCGGCCCGCGTCATCAGGCCTGTGGCAGAATCAAATGTTGTTTGTAAAATTCCCAGCGCCTTACGCACCAGCAACTCGCCTAAGCGCACATGGCGGCTTTCAAAATCAGTAGCGCTATCAGCGCGAAACAAAACAAAAAAACCCATCACTCGGCCGGATTCATGGCGCACTGGTACGGATAAGATCTTGCAAGAGGGCAATTTGGCAGCGCCACTGGCGGAATTGACCAATAAGGTACGGCGTTGCGTTTGCGCCCAGGCCATGAGATGGCGGTGCGTCTTACTTAATAACTCGGTATCACCAGGCGCCCGATTGACACGATGACGCCGCGCGACTGCGATGTTTTTCTCGGGAATTATCATCGCCGCCGACAAGCAATCTAAATGCTCAACAGCGGCCTGAGTTAATCGCCCTAATTCATCGGCATCGCGGACCGCTGAGCGCTCTAGGTTAGCAATACCTAAGAGCAAGTCTAAATCTTGATCACGCGTGGTGAGATCGCGGTTCAACGCACCGATAGAGGCACGCAAGGCAAGTTCACGAGCTAAACAGTCTAACGCCGGGCGAACCAAGCCAAGGACCAAGGAGAATGGTCGTTCATCACCGGTCAGGGGCAGCATCAGCACGACAGCAGCCAGAGGCGTACCTTGTCCATCATGCAGGCGAAAAGCATAAATGGTGGCGCCGTTAGCGCTTTTGGAAAAACCGTCGATATCAAACGGCTCAGCCGCCGCTGTGCTCAACGATTCCATCGCTTGGGCGTGTATGTCCGGATCATCCTGACCACTGCTAAGCCAAAGAGCCAGACCGTTAGCTGCGTAGACCGCTAATTCACGGGCGCGCGGAACCAGCATCTTCAGTAGTTGGCCGTAAGGATCCAGTCCCGCCGTGGGTAGTGTCGCGTCGGTTATTTTTTTAGTTTTGGTCGCCATCAAAGTCCTTTGTGGGCAGCCGTTGTCAGCTTCCCAACTCCCTTAAGGATTATGTTGCGCTTAATCAGCGCCGAGTTCTGGGAGTCACCCCACAAAATACTCATCGCCTGTTACGTGCTAGGGGTTGCGGGAGCCCGGCATGGGGCGCAACCAAGTGCGCGGATCCAGCGCGTCTTTTCCGTGCCGCACTTCAAAGTACATTTGGGCGGCCATGCCACCGGCAGCCTCAGCACTGGTGCCGATGACATCGCCCGGCACGACGGCGTCGCCTACTTTGCGATAAAGGCGCTCGTTATTGCCGTAAAGGGTCAGGTAGCCACCTCCATGATCCACAATGATGAGTAGGCCCAATCCAGATAACCAATCGGCGTAAATGACCCGACCGTAGTACACCGCATGGACCGCAGTTGCAGGGGCGGTTTGCATCAACAGGCCCGTCCAAAGCAAACCACCGGGCTTAGCGGCGCCGAATTGGGCCAGAACTGTACCGCGGGCCGGCCACGGAAGACGTCCGCGCAAGTTTGAAAAGGCCTGTTGGCGACGGCCGGCGCTTGCGAAGTCCTCCGACGGCAGATCTTTAAGCGCCTCTCGAAGCTGCGCTAGTAACTTTTCCAAACTGGCGGCGTTCGCGCGCAATCGCTGCAATTCGGAGCTTTTAGAGTCCAAATCGGCCTCAACAGCCAGCAGGGCTCTGGCGCGCGCCGACTTGGCGGTATTTAAGCCCTGTACCTGCTCTTCTTGCTGAGCAGCCAGCGCAGCAATCTGCTGACGCTCTTCAGCCAGCTTCGCCTGGGCCTCCTGCAGCTGCCCGATGGCGGACTCCACCGCATGAATTCGCTCGCTGCGGGCGCGCCCAAAGTAGCCGTAGTAGGTCATCATTCGGGCGATTTCCGCTGGATCCTTCGCATTGAGCCAGAGCTTTAGTGACTCATCACGGCCGCCTTTATAGGTCGAGCGCAGGTCAGCAGCCAGCGCGTCGCGTTCGGTACTCAGGGTGTGCTGCGCCTTGGAAACCTGCCCCACCAAGGCTGCCTCCTTTTGCTCAGCCGCGGATTTACGGGCTCGGACTTCCTCCAACAGGGCACGGGCCTCGCGCAAGGAATGGTCGGCCGATTTCAAAGCAGCAGCAGCCTCATCACGGGTAGCCGCCTCGGCGTGCACGGCTTCGGTGACTTTAAGGATTCGTGACTGAATCTGGGCCAGCTCGGCACGGGTATCGGTTTCGTTGCCGGCCTGCGCGGGGACAGCAACAACACACAGCAGGGCAGTTAAGAGGGTTCGGCTAGCCATGACGCAGACAAAACACCGTCATATCCAGGTTGCAAGATACCCACCACAGCAGCGGGCGGACCGGCTGCTATAATGTCAGCTTGTCCGGGGTCGTGCAGGCTTCGAATCCCGTCTCTTGGCTTTCTTTAAAGTAGTACCGCAACGCATGCCACACCTTGCCGAATACGCCATCAATCACTGGCCCTACGTGGCAGCCCTCGTGGCCATGCTGATCGTGTTGGCGATCTCGGAGTTTCGTCATGCCCGCCAGTCGTACGGCGCCATTTCAGCGGCACAAACCGTTTCGCTCATTAACAACGGCGCACTCATATTGGATCTGCGCAGCCCCGAAGAGTACGCCGCGGGCCACATTGCCAATGCGCGCCATATCGCGGGCGCGGCCATTGCCGACGGTGCCGCCAACCTTATGAAATGGAAGGAAAAGCCTATCGTGGCCTATTGCGAAACCGGCATGCTGGGTGGGGCGGCCACTCGCCATTTGGGACGGTTGGGCTTTACTCAGGTTTTCAATCTTCGTGGTGGGCTCACCGCCTGGCGGCAGGAGAACCTGCCGCTAACACGAAATTAATTAAGGAACGGGTTTATGAGCACGGCTGCGGTAACAATTTACACAACGAACTGGTGCCCTTACTGCACGCGCGCGAAAGCGTTGCTCAACAGCAAAAACGTCGCCTATACGGAGATCGACGTGGAAGCCACGCCAGGCGCCCGTGATGAGATGATGACTCGCAGCGGCCGGCGTTCGGTACCGCAGATCTTTATCGGCGATCAGCATGTAGGCGGTTGCGACGATCTGCACGACGCCGAGCGCAGCGGGAACTTAGACAAACTGCTGCACAACTCACCTTAAATCGTGCTTTTTATCAGCTAGGCTGTACGACCCGAGCTTGAAGGCTTTTAGCGAACTGCGCGCGCCCTCAAGAACCCATTAATTTGTTTTCCCTCACTTCCTAAGGACTCGCCATGACAGACAACCTCACCGACGGCGCCGCCGCAGCGGCCCCCGCCGCCGGCCCGGAGCTAAACCTTCAGAATGTTTATGTGAAGGATGCCTCGTTTGAAGCACCATCCGGCCCAAATCTTGCGGTTGCTGAGTGGAATCCACAATTTGGTATGTCGATGAACACGACCGCCAATATGGTGGGTCCAGATGCCCACGAAGTGGTACTGACCATTACCCTGGAAGCCAAGATCGCAGACAAAGTCGCGTATTTGGTTGAGGTTAAGCAAGCCGGCCTGTTTATCGCTCGCGGCTACCTCGAAGCCGATCTGCGTCGCATTATCGGCGCCTACGTGCCATCGGTAATTTTCCCGTACGCCCGCCAGACGATCTCCGACTTGATTATGAAGGGTGGTTTCCCGCCGTTCTTGCTCCCGCCGGTCAACTTCGACGTCATGTTGGAGCAATCGATGGCGCAGGCTGCAGCTAACGCGCCGGCACCCTCGGCATTCAACTGAAGCCTACGCGCGCAACGCTAAGCTCTACCCAAGATCCGGTTACCGTACTCGGTGCCGGATCCTGGGGCACGGCACTGGCCATTCAGTTAGCCCGCTCCGGGCGGCCTGTATTTCTTTGGGGCCGCGATCGTCAGTTGATGGACCGCTGTCAGATAGAGCGTGAAAACACGCGCTATCTGCCCGGGGTCAGTTTTCCGGGCAATTTGTGGGTTCAGCCCGATTTTGCACGGGCGGTCGAATCCAACGATCTGGTGGTTGTTGTACCCAGCAGTGGATTTCGCCAGACACTAGAACAACTGCAGACCTACCACCACGCCGAGAGGCGTGTGGCTTGGGCCACCAAAGGCTTTGAGCTAGAAACAGGCTTACTGCCTCATCAAGTGTTTGAATCCGTGCTGGGAACCGCGATTCCCTGTGCCGTTCTGTCAGGACCCACCTTTGCCACCGAAGTAGGGTTAGGCTTACCCACAGCCCTGACGGTCGCCTCATCTTTTCACTCGTTCGCGCAGGATTTAGCAAAATCCCTGTCCACAGGACATTTCCGAGCCTATACATCCAGCGACTTGATTGGTGTGGAAGTGGGTGGCGCGGTAAAAAACGTGATCGCCATTGCCACTGGTTTAGCAGACGGGATGGGCTTTGGTGCCAATACCCGCGCCGCTTTGATTACTCGCGGCTTGGCTGAAATGACTCGATTAGGGGTAGCGCTGGGTGCTGCGCCGGAAACCTTCATGGGCTTGGCAGCCTTAGGTGATTTGGTATTGAGCTGTACCGATAATCAATCGCGTAATCGTCGTTTCGGATTACTGATCGCAACCGGCCACTCGAGCGCTGAGGCCGCCAGCACGATAGGTCAGGTAGTCGAGGGTATCCGCGCCAGCAGCGCCGTGTTGCGCGTCGCCGAAACGCAGGGTGTGGACATGCCGATTTGCGCCCAAGTTTATGCTGTCTTGCATGAGCATAAGTCGCTCAAAGAAGCCGTGGCCAGTCTTACAGAACGCGAACTCAAAACAGAAACGGGTCATCTGGCCGCAGGTACTTAAGAGGGTAATCAGCGGCTAATCCGGCCATAAACTTGGCGCTGCACGCGCCGGGCCAACAACTCCCCAACCGTTAATACCGCAATGAGTGCCATTGAACTGAATAAAGTTCTGTCTTGCGGCATCACCACAAACGCGCTTAAACGATAATCAAAAGCCACTAACGTCACGATACAACCGACGGCACCCCAGATAACGGTACGGGACAGCACGAAGGCCAAGCCCGCTACAACCACCAGGGCAATCAGCACGTATTGCATAAAATGTGGTGCCAAACCCCGCAGCAACAACGGGTTCTGCCACAGGGAGATCACCGGCACACGCAGCAGCGCAAAAGCGATGAATGCCCTTAACAGTGCCATCAACCACGGCATAACTTGGCGACGCCAAGGACTTAAATGCTCGCCAGAGCCAGTAATCGGCATATCAAGAGACTCCGGACTGGTTAAATCCATTCTGACGCCAGGCCTCATAGACCACGAGCGCCACCGCGTTAGACAGATTAAGGCTGCGGTTTTGGGGATACATGGGGATGTGATGAATATCCGTCGGCGAAAAAAGTGCTAATTGCTCGGGCGAAAGACCTCGCGTCTCACAGCCGAAAATCAGCGCGTCACCGACCTTATAGCGAACTTGAGTGTAATCGCTGCTACCCCCGGTCTCAATGACATGGGTGGCGCTGGGCTGCACCGTTGCCAAGCAACTGGCCAAATCCGGATGCTCCTGCACGTGGGTAAGATCGTGGTAATCCAGCCCTGCCCGTTTTAAATACGTATCGGCCAGGCTAAAGCCTAGAGGGTGCACCAAATGCAGCCTAGACCCCGTATTCGCGCACAGCCGAATGGAGTTCCCCGTGTTACCGGGAATCTGCGGAGCGACTAAAATGACGTTAAACAGCCTGCATCTCCTAGACCCGCCAGTTCGGCTTATAATGGGCGGATGAATAGCACGACACAGACCTTATCAGCCTTGACCGGACTGCCCACTGATCCCTCGTTAGCCTTAAGCTTTTGTGGCATTACGTTTGCGACACCACTGGTACTTCTATCAGGGTGTGTAGGTTTTGGCGAAGAATACACCCGTGTTGAGGGCTTCTCCAATCGGCATGTCGGTGCGGTGGTCCTCAAAGGAACCACCTTAAATGCGCGATTAGGCAATCCCGCGCATCGAGTTTATGAGACCTCGATGGGCATGCTCAATGCGATCGGGCTGCAAAACCCAGGTACGGATGCCGTTATCCAGAGCATCCTGCCTCAACTAGACTTCAGTGAAACGCGCTTTATAGCCAATGTCTCTGGCTCAACAATTGATGAATACGCAGAAGTAACCCGACGATTTGATGACTCGCCTATCGACGCCATTGAGATCAATATTTCTTGCCCGAACGTTAAGGAAGGCGGCGTTGCCTTCGGCAACTATCCGGAGATGAGCGCGCGGGTGGTAGCTGCCTGTCGTGCAGTCACCAAAAAACCCCTGATTACGAAACTTTCACCGAACCAGACTGATATCGCCAAGAACGCCCAGGCCTGCATTGAAGCAGGCTCGGATGCGCTGTCGGTAATTAACACCGTTATGGGCATGGCTATCGATGCACAAACGCGCAAACCCGTTATAGGCAACGTGCAAGGTGGACTATCAGGGCCGGCCATCAAACCCATTGCGCTGTTAAAAGTTCATCAGGTTTACCAAGTCGCCAAAAAGCACCATATCCCCATTATTGGCCAAGGCGGCATCACCAATACCGAAGATGCGTTGGAATTTCTGATTGCCGGCGCCAGCGCCATTGGTATTGGCACCTCGCTGTTCTACGACCCGCACGTCTGCTTAAAAATGAACAGCGGCATCGCAGCCTATCTGCAGCGCCATGGCCTGCGTTCAGTCACGGAACTGACAGGAACGCTACAGCTACCCGGGTAAAGGCACGGCTCAAATCACGTTCGCGTGGGTATCGCGATGGTAGTGGCGGTTGGAATCTCTATAGATCGCTCAGCCAAGATCTGCAGAAGGCCTAGATAAATAGATTGCTCCGTCGCAATTAATTGCTCAAAGCTGGCGTCTTCGGAGACAAAACTGACCTCAAATTCGATAGCAACCTCCGTAAGGTTACGGATACTGCATCGCTCAAATCGCGTCTGAGGTTCACGCTGGACCAACGCCTCGACTAAAGCAGGCAACTCCCGCAAATGCTCAAGGGGCGTTGCGTAAGCTACTCGGAAAACAAAAATCCGACGCCGATAGCCCACCCGACCCCAGTTACGCACACGTGCTTTGAGCATGTCTGCGTTGGATAAAATAATCTGTTCGCCCGTATTGCTGCGTAGTCGCGTGCTCTTCACGCCTACACTCTCAACCGTACCGGTTAGGTTATCAACCACGATAGAGTCACCCACTAAAAACGGCTTATCCATCGCGATAGACAGTGAGGCAAACAGATCACCCAGAATGTTTTGCACAGCTAGCGCGACCGCCACGCCACCAATTCCTAAACCGGTCAGGGCTGTGGAGATGTTGACGCCCAGGTTATCCAGAACAGCAAGAATCACCACGAACCAGATCAGCCCACGCGCTACAAACTCAACAACGCTCATCGACGTTGCGCTTGTGGCCGAATTGGATTGAGCCTGATTCTCCGCTAAATAAAAGCGTACGGCGGTTGACAGCCAAATACCTACCTGCCAACCGACCAGGATGATGATTAATCCAGTGGTTAATTTCTCAGCATGATGAGTCAAGTCCAAATACTTAGACGCCACCACGATAGACAGGGCGAATAACGTTGCCACTTGGGTGCGCGCCGCCAACATCGATAGCAACCGAATGCCACGGGGTAAATCGGCGGAATGTGAATAGCGATACACACGCCTGTACATCAGTCGGCGCAGAAACATGAGCAGCATAAATGTGCCGACACCGATAACGGACGCGTATATCCAATCGGCTATCGGAGCACCTAAAAATACGTACTCGGTGTCTAGATTCAGCGAAGCAAGCAATTTATTCATAATCGTTATGGTAGCCCCGAACTGTTTGGCTGAGTAGCTTCAAGGCCCAGTTCACGCATCTTGCGAGTTAGGGTATTGCGTCCCCAGCCCAACAGGCGCGCGGCCTCTTGACGACGCCCACCACAGCGCGTTAGCGCGACCAGTATTAAGGTACGCTCGAAATCCGGCAAGGCCTGACTTAATAATGGCGATTGGCTACTGGCTGATGCCGATTCGGCCCACCGGTGCAGCTCACGCACCCAGGCAGAGACTAGGCTTACGCCAGGCTCAGGATTGCGTGGCACCGCCTCAGCAGGCAGATCATCAATGCCGATCTGACGACCCAAAGCCGTCACCGTCATGTGCCGGCAACAGTTGACTAATTCACGGACGTTGCCAGGCCATTGTGCTGCCGTCAGTATCTGCAAAGCGGCCGGTGACAACTCCTTGGGGGCGACGTTTAATTCAGCCGCAGCGGCGGTCAGATAATGATTTAGCATCATCGGAATATCCTCACGCCGATCGCGCAGCGCAGGCAGATCGATGCGAACGACTTTCAGGCGATGCAACAGGTCCGCACGAAAAGTACCGGCTCTGACCTGAGCCTCCAAATCTTGGTGTGTCGCTGCAATGACTCTGACATCCACGCGAACCGGCCTGCTGCCTCCGACTCGGTAGAATTCGCCCTCAGCCAAAACGCGCAACAAGCGGCTTTGTAAATCCAACGGCATGTCACCTATTTCATCGAGAAATAAGGTACCGCCATTGGCCTGCTCAAAGCGGCCTGTGCGGCTATGCTCGGCACCGGTGTAGGCTCCTTTTTCGTGCCCGTATAGCTCGGACTCGAGTAATTCACGGGTGACAGCCGCCGTGTTCAGCGCAATAAAAGGTCCTTCCGCGCGCGGACTGTGTCGATGCAAAGCCCGGGCAACAAGCTCTTTACCGGTACCCGATTCACCGCCGATCAACACGTTCAAGCTAGAGCGCGACAGGCGACCGATGGTCCGAAACACGGCCTGCATAGCCGGTGCGACGCCGAGTAGCTCGGGCAATAGTGCTACTGGCTGCGCGGGTGAAACCTCTTTGGTTTGTCCTTGGGAGGCGCGGCGAACCAAAGACACGGCGTCATTGATATCAAAAGGCTTAGGCAAGTACTCAAACGCGCCACCTTGAAACGCCGCGACGGCACTTTCCAGATCCGTGTAAGCCGTCATCACAATAGCGGGCAGGTGGGGATGGTGTTGGTGCACATAAGCCAGCAGCTCCAGGCCCGTTGCTCCGCTCATTCTCACGTCAGTCAGCAGTACGTCAGGCTGTTGGCCCGCCAGCGCGGGTAAGGCCTGTTCCGCGGATTGGAAGGCGGTTACCTGCATGCCCGCAGCACGCAAGGCTTTTTCCAGTACCCAGCGTATCGAAGTGTCGTCGTCAACGACCCAGACGCTCAGTGCTTTACTCATCACCACGATCTCCATACGGCAGCAAGACGGTAAAAACCGTAGAGCCCGGCCTGCTTTCAAACTCGATTAATCCGTGGTGACGCGTCACCAGCTCTTGAGCCACCGCTAAACCTAAGCCACTACCGTTGGGGCGACCGGTCACCAAGGGATAGAATAAACTGTCCACTAATGCCTCAGGAACTCCAGGTCCATCGTCTTCGAAACTCACACTGGCGACCATACGATGTAAGACAGCGCCAATGGTGACTCGGGACAAAGCGCGAGTACGCACTCGCAGCCGGCCATGAGGCCCCATAGCCTGAACCGCGTTGCGTCCCAGATTCAAAAAAACCTGAATCATTTGATCTCGATCGGCTGGCAGGGCCGGCAAACTCGGGTCGTAGTCTCGCGTCAGACTTAAAGGCGTGGGTGCATCGGCTTGTAGCAGGCGAAGCACGTGTTCGATGGGCTCGTGTAAGTTCAACAAGGCTCGATTGGAGGGCGCGACAGGACCCAGCAACCGATCCACAAGCGCCGCCAGGCGATCTGCTTCGCGAATAATAACCTGCGTATATTCCTGCAGCTCTTCGTCAGCCAGTTCACGGGCTAAAAGCTGGGCTGCGCCCCTCAATCCACCCAGAGGGTTTTTAATTTCATGCGCCAGACTGCGCACCATCAGGCGACTACCGCCGACTTGGGATAACAATTGAGCATCGCGAATGCGGCGATGTTGCGCCGTTTTATCAACCAGCTCGACCAACCGATTTGTGCAGGCTAGCCGCGAAACGGTACAGTCAACGAGTATCTCCAAATCACTGCGACCTACAGGGGATAAGCGTAAGTCGCGGATGGTGGTCGCGGCTTTATCCTCCTTATCTGACAAAGTATCCAGCAGTAACGCACTGGCGCCGTGAAGGGTATCGCTCAAGGTTCGGCCTACGCCAAAGGCTGCACTCACGCCTAGCAGGTTCTCTGCTGCGGCATTCAAGTAGCGTATCTGTGCTTGGGGACCAAGCACTAAAATCGCAGTCGTCAGCGAGTCCAGCAGTTTAGGCGGCAGAAAGTCAGCGAGGCCCGGGTCCTTAACTTGGTTTTCCGGCTGCGCAATCCGGCTCATTTCAACCTCGCAGGGGTGACGAATAACCTCGGCTACACGTGAGCAGAACTGACCGCTAGCGCTTGGCGATCGGTTGACGAATGGTAAAAGTAACCGGATCGGAACTCAGGAGCGCCGTACCGGATGCATCGACGACCTGCACAAAGAGCGTATGCGAGCCTCGCTCCAGATCGCTCAGAGTGCCGGCCATAGCACTCGAGCCGAGGCTGTCGATGCGCTGACCGTCTAAGGTGAACCATAGCTGATGGCCTGGAGCAAGCCCTGGATCCAGATCGATAGCCACCGGAACGCGCCCGCCGGTATTTACAAAAACGTCACCATCCAGCGGACTGGAAATCGCCACGCGACGATACTTAACAGCCGGTGCCCGAGCTGGGGTGGCTGGGCCGGGTTTGGCGTTACCTGAGGCCGCATTTCCAGAAGGATAGGTCTGAGCGTTAGCGACCTGGATTTTTTCAGCTCCGTCGTGGGGCTGATCGGAGTAGTGAGTAACGCCGTTCTCGTCCACCCATTTATACAGCGTGGCGGCCGGACAGGCCCAAGCCACCGCTAGGCAGGCCAGCACGCCGATAATGCGTAAGCCTCGGGTTCGACCTTGTTTTGCCGTCACCGGTAGAGTTTTCATGGGCACAGAATAGCCTTCCACTGCGTTGAGAGCTAGCGGGATGGAACTTAACCACGAACACAGCATAAAGAGTAAGGGGTGTGCGGATGCACACCCCTTAGTTTGGGGTATTACAGGCTGTAATACATGTCGAACTCGATAGGATGGGTCGTCATCCGCAAACGGGTAACGTCCTGCATCTTCAGCTCGATATAAGCATCGATCAAATCATCCGTGAACACGCCGCCCTTCTTGAGGAACTCACGATCGTGGTCCAAGGCTTCTAGTGCCATGTCCAGCGAGTGGCAAACCGTCGGGATGTTCTTGGTCTCTTCCGGTGCCAGATCGTAAAGATCCTTATCCGAGGCTTCACCCGGATGAATCTTATTCTGAATACCGTCTAGACCGGCCATCATCATCGCTGCAAAGGCAAAGTACGGATTCGCGGTTGAATCCGGGAATCGCACTTCAATGCGACGTGCCTTAGCGCTGGCAACCCAGGGAATACGAATCGACGCGGATCGATTACGAGCCGAATAGGCCAGCATCACGGGCGCCTCGAAGCCAGGCACTAAGCGCTTGTAGCTATTGGTTGAAGGATTGGTAAAGGCGTTGAGTGCGCGCGCATGCTTGATGATGCCGCCAATAAAATACAGTGCGGTCTCTGAAAGACCACCGTACTTATCACCGCTAAATAGATTCTTGCCATCCTTAGCCAGGGACATATGGACATGCATTCCACTACCGTTGTCGCCAACTAAAGGCTTAGGCATGAAAGTTACGGTCTTTCCGTAACCGTGGCCTACATTCATCAAAGCGTATTTGAGAATTTGAACTTCATCGGCCTTCTTAACCAGAGTGTTAAATCCCACACCGATTTCGCACTGTCCGCCGGTTGCCACTTCGTGGTGATGAACCTCAACGTTCAAACCCATTTCTTCCAAGGCCATGCACATGGAGCTGCGAATATCCTGGAAAGCATCAACGGGCGGAACCGGAAAGTAACCGCCTTTTGTGCCTGGGCGATGGCCTTTATTGCCGTCCTCAAAATCGCGGCCGCTGTTCCAGGCACCCTGAACAGAATCAATTTCAGCAAAGCAACCGCGCATCTCTGCGCCCCACTTCACGCTGTCAAAGATAAAAAACTCGTTCTCAGGACCGAAGTACGCTGTGTCAGCGATACCCGTTGATTTCAGGTAGGCCTCGGCACGATTACCCAGCGAGCGCGGATCACGCTCGTAGCCCTGCATGGTCGCTGGCTCAACGATGTCGCAACGCAGGTTAACGGTGCATTCTTCATAGAAGGGATCGATCACAGCCGTGCTGGCATCAGGCAGTAAAATCATGTCCGACTCGTTGATGCCTTTCCAACCAGCAATCGACGAACCGTCGAACATCTTGCCCTCAACAAAAAGCTCCTCAGTCACGTACCGCGCAGGAACCGTAACGTGGTGCTCTTTACCGCGAGTATCGGTGAAACGCAGGTCGGCGTACCTTACGTCCTTTTCTTTAATCAATTCCATTACGTCGGCAGGCGTCATCAAAAATCCCTCCGCAACCCTAACTTTAAAAAGGCAAATCCATCGCGCCAAGCGCGCCCATCATGAGGTTCTCAGGCCTGACTTTAGACTAGTGAACCGTTAACGATGTTACCGCAGATATTGCAGAAACCGTGCCTAGAACGAGGAACGAAGAATCAAGCACTTACTGGCCGGCTCGGCGATCAGCCCCGCCGATCCTGCACCAAAAAAGCGCGCCAGACGCGCCAAGGGCACCAAAATAGGTCAGCAGGCCGCCGCGTGGCGCGCAGTGCCCGAGCCAACCACGTGAAGACCTCGGGCACAACCCTAGCCTATAGAGATCCTAGAAACGCAATTCAGAGGACAGCATCAGCGCATAGCCACTGGGCTGGCCCTCAATGGGTAACAGATAGCCGGTGCGCCGCCAGGTCAATTCCATACCTAAGGTGGTTTTAGCACTAGGGTCCCAGTACAGATTGGTAAATGCCGTTTGCATGCTGTGGACGCCCACTCCGGCCAGATCGGAAATACTGGCTTTGTCGATACCGTAACCCCCGTGTGTATGAACGGTAGGGGACCAGTAGTACGCGACTTCGCCCCACCCACCACGGCTGCCAATGCTGGCGTGGGTTTGTTGGTTAACTGTCTGGAATACCGTGGCCAGGTAGGTACCCAGCGAACTGCCCTGATATAGCTCGCCCTGGAAACCAAAGCGCGTGCCTAAACGCCATTGGCCTTCGAGAGACATGCCGTTGAGATGATTCTGGTAGGTTGGGAATAGACCCGTCGCTGAAAACGTACGGATGCTGCCATACACGCCAGACACCCCCAGGGCGTACCTAGGCCAAGGCAACCAAGCAGCGTCGTGCTGCGCATCGCCACGAGTCCACGCCAGGCGCCCCTCCACATTGGGGGTTCCGGTGTTCTCGGTAGAAGACAGCAGCCCGTTGGGATTGATGTTGGTAGGCACCGCGTCGGCCAGCGCACCTTGTACAACCCAAGCATCATCGCCGTCTTTAAAAAACCGCTCTACGCGCAGCTGCGGCTTAAACGAATTACCCGGGTTACCCGATCCTGCCAGGGCAGACATCCTGTCAACCATACTGGGCATTAACGGGCTAAAGACATCCTGCTGCAAACCAACCGCAAAGCGCCATTGCTCACTAGTGGCGTCGATATAGGCAAATCCCGGATAGAAACCGTATGACCCGGAGAACAGGTCACCATTGAACAAATAGGCGTAAATAGAGCCGCCCAACTTAAAGTCGCCGACTTGAGCACCCTTGATTGATACAAGCAAGGAAGAAAGCCGGGAGTCGATTTTGGTCGTTCCAGCCGCGCCGGGGGTTTTAGGCAATACCAAAAATGGCGTGGCGTCCGGCTGCATACGCGCGCTGGTGCTGGTCACAGTGGTTCGCAGCGCGCCGGCCAGCGTGACGTCGATGCCGTCAAAGCGGGAGTGCACCACGGGCCGTGCCGGGGATACGACCGCAGATTCCGGCGCGGCTACCGAAGTTGAAGATTCGCTCGCATTCGATGCGGCCACCACAGGCCCAAGTGCCGGCGCCGTGGTAGGCGACAAGCGACGAAGTAATTCAGCCAGCTTCGCCTCTTGATCCTTGAGTCGCAGCTCCTGGCTATTAATCAATACCTGCTGGCGTGCTAGCTGCTCGCGCAGCAGCGCGACCTCATCATCCGCCAAAGCGATAGTGGATCCAAGCAGACAAGCCGGCGCTAAAGCCAGAGCCACGAAACGCGCGGGCGTGGAGCGAGATACCGATGCACTCATGATCATCAAAAGTTCCTGGCTGATTATTTCAATGAGGCGTCGAGTAAAGAGGCGAGCACTCGACTCTCATCGGGGACGGTCCCGGCAGCTGCCGACTCCACCACAGCGTCTTCGTCCAAGGGCGCAGTACGAATTAGCGTTGCGCTGGCCGCCTGAGGATTACGGTAGACGATACGGCCTTCTTTAATGGTCTGCATGATGCGTATGTCTTTAATAGCCATCGGATCACTTTTTAGCGGATTGTGATCCAGAATCACCAAATCAGCGAGTTTGCCGGCCTCTAGGCTGCCTTTAGATTTTTCCTCTTTGTACTGATAAGCACCGTTAATCGTGATGGCGCGTAACGCGTCGTAAGCTGAAACCCGCTCCTCAGGGACAAAAACCTGGCCTGACGCAGTCACGCGATTTACCACGTTCCAGGCGGCGAACATCAAACTAGGACTTACGCCCGCCGGCCAATCGGTGTGGATCGTCCAGTTAATCCCGGCATCTTGTACCGACTTCGCCACACCCACCCAACTGACGCGGTCGGGGACTAGGCTCGTGATGTAACCAGCCATGGGATAAAGTCCGCCCGACGTAAAACTGGTGGTGCCGCCAACGGCTTTGATACGCGGTAACTGATCCGGCCGCAGAAACTGAGCGTGCTGAAAAATCGGTCTGGAATCCGCCATACCCTGAGTTTTCACCGCACCCTCAATGCCTTCCAGCAATTGCTCATTGGCTTCATCGCCGATGGCGTGTGCCGCCAATTGACGGTTGGATTTCCAGTACTTATCGAGAAAGGCTACTAACTGGTCCTGCGGATCTACGCGCGTACCTCGATAGTTTTCAGTGGTCACGCCAGGCGGATTATGCGTAAACGGCTGCGACATAAACATCGTGTCGAGACTGCCGTCCATCCAGAACTTGATGCCGACCAGGCGCACATGATTGATATAACGTTTATCCAGATCCGGCCGCTCGACTAATAACGCCGGTGCGATCTCCGATTGGCTCTTAGCAATGTGGTACGCCGCATCAATAATTTTTTCCGATGCCGCGGCTTTAGCAAACATGACCAGATCAATAGGCATGAGTTTTTGCTTAACGATTCGGGTAGCAATCGCGATGTCATCGCCGCTGAGTCCTAATCCCATCTCACAGGCCGTTGTAATGCCGTTGGCCTCCCACAGAGCGACCGCTTTGGCCACTCCCTTACGGGTTTGTGCCTCATTTAACGGGGAACGAGTTGCAATCACGGCCATCCAGGCAGCCTCTGCCGCGTGGCCCTCCAATTCTTTAGTGCCGGGCTTTCGATCAAAGAAGCCCCCGTCGGGATCCGGGGTGTCCGCACCCAGCTTCAGTTCCTTCATTAAGGCACTGTTGAGTACACCGTGGTGACCTGAGCCATCGGATATCTGAATAGCACGGGTCAGACTGACGGTATCCAACTCCGCGGCCGTCGGGTGGCGCTTTTCTTTCAGCTGCTCGGCGCGGTAGCCCATCCCAACGATGCGCTCATCGGGCGACAAAGTCGCCATGTGCGACTTCAAACGCTGCAGCAGTTCGGGGATGTCTTTGACGCCACTTAAATCGGCATCGAGCATGGTATGCGAGGCGTAAACCAAGTGTGCGTGAGCGTCAATAAAGCCGGGCATCAGAGTCTGGCCGCCTAAGGAAACGGTCTTGGCGTGAGGCCCGGCAGCAGTTTTTGCGCCACTCAAAGAGCCCACATAAGCAATTTTACCGCGCTTGACCACCAAAGCCTGCGCGTACTGCGGACTGTTGCCCTGCATCGTCAATATGTCACCACCGGTATACAGCGTCACCGGGTTACGATCGGCCGCGTAAACAGCGGAAAAACCCAGAGCCAATGTCGCGGAAATCAAGCAGCGTAAGACCGACATGCCAACCCTCCAGTAAAAGATGCACTCCGATATTAGAAAACTTTCACACCCGTGGCTGTGAAATTTTGACGAACCTGCGCCTTAAGGCGATTAGCGCGGCGAGCATAAACCGTGAACGGCTATACTCACCCTTTAGAATTTTCGCCGGTACGGTTCCGGCTCACTAAGGACGCCCATGGCTCGCGACGCTCTGGCAGAACGCCCCCGAACTTTTCAGGATTTGATCCTGCGCCTGCAGCAATATTGGGCGGCGCAGGGCTGTGTGCTGATGCAACCTTATGACATGGAAGTTGGCGCCGGCACTTTCCACGTCGCCACGTTTTTGCGGGCCATAGGCCCGGAGCCTTGGCGGGCCGCCTATGTACAGCCATCGCGACGACCTACTGATGGACGCTATGGGGATAACCCCTTTCGTCTACAGCATTACTACCAATTTCAGGTGGTGATGAAGCCCTCGCCGGCTGACTTCATCGATCGCTACCTCGGTTCATTAGCGTCCGTGGGGCTAGACCCGCTGGTCCAGGATGTCCGTCTGGTCGAAGACAACTGGGAATCACCGACGCTGGGCGCCTGGGGGTTGGGCTGGGAGATCTGGGTTAACGGTATGGAGGTCTCACAGTTCACCTACTTTCAACAAGTGGGCGGCCAGGACTGCAAGCCGGTCATGGGTGAAATCACCTACGGGTTAGAGCGACTGGCTATGTATTTACAAGGTGTCGAATCGATCTACGAGTTGGTCTGGTCTGACAGCGAGCACGGCAAAATCACCTACGGCGACGTTTACCACCAAAACGAGGTGGAGCAATCCCGTTACAACTTTGAACTCGCCGACACCACCGAGTTGCTGCGCCAATTCGAGGCGCTGGAGAGCGAATGCACGCGCCTGCTCGAAGCACAGTCGGCCTTGCCTGCCTATGAGAAAATGCTGCGCGCCTCGCACACCTTCAACTTACTCGATGCGCGTCGGGCGATCTCGGTGACGGAGCGGCAACGCTACATCTTACGGGTACGTACGCTGGCACGCGGTGTCGCTGATGCCTACCTAAAAAGCCGGGAAGCACTGGGATTCCCCCTCCTTAAGAAACAGGCACTCTAATGTCAGGCCATGATTTTTTGCTCGAATTAGGAACCGAAGAACTACCCTCGGCCGCCGTGAGCGGCCTGTCGGTCGCTTTGGCTGAGCAGTTAACGAGTGCATTTGCCAGCCACGGGATATCCCACGGGATGGTACGAAGCTTCGGCACGCCACGCCGACTGGCGGTTTGGGTAAAAGACTTAAACGAGCGAGCGGCGGATGCGTCCATCGTGCGCCGCGGCCCACCGGTATCCGCCGCTGTGGACGCCACTGGTAACCCCACCCGCGCGGGACTGGCGTTTGCTGAGTCCTGCGGCTGCTCGTTCGCTGAACTTGGCCGTGTAACCGAAGCGAAGGGCGAGTTTTTGCATTTCGCCAGCGTGAAAGCCGGCGCCGCCACAACCGCCTTGCTAGGCGACATCGTAATCCAAGCCGTGGCGCAGCTGCCGGTTGCCAAGCGTATGCGTTGGGGTGACAGCGACTTTGAATTTGCTCGCCCCGTGCACTGGGTGGTGCTGCTTTACGCAGAGCAAGTACTGCCCTGCGAAGTCTTGGGTGTTGCGTCGGGGCGAATCACTTACGGCCATCGGTTCATGGCGCCAGGCCCCCTAACACTGAGCGCCGCGCTCGACTATGAAGACCTGTTATTTACACAGGGGCGAGTAGTTGCTGACTTCGAGCAGCGTCGTCAGCAGATTCGCTCGGGCGTGACCGATCTGGCGGCCATCGAGGGTGGCACGCCCGTGCTTACCGACGCCTTGCTCGATGAGGTCACCGCTTTGGTGGAGTGGCCCGTGCCCTTAAGTGCCGGGTTCGATGCACGATTTTTAGATTTACCCGATGAGGTGATTCTGGCGACCTTACAAGGTCATCAACGCTACTTTGCGTTGCGAGCAGCGAACGGTCGGTTGTTAAACCGTTTCATTACGGTAGCCAATCTGGTCAGTTCGGATCCGACGCAAGTGGTGGCCGGTAACGAGCGCGTCGTTGGCCCTCGACTCAGCGATGCGGCTTTTTTCTGGAATCAGGACCGCGCAGCACCCTTGCACTCAAGGCAAGAGGCCTTACGGGCCGTAACGTTTCAGGCGCAATTAGGCTCGTACTTCGATAAGTCTGTCCGTGCCAGTGCATTAGCCTCACACCTGGCCCCGGCATTCCATGCCGATGCCACACTCGCCGTGCGCGGGATGCAATTGGCCAAATGTGATCTGCTCAGTGGGCTGGTAGGGGAATTCCCAGAACTGCAAGGCACCATGGGCGGGTACTACGCTCGCCATGATGGCGAGCCTGAAGCGATCGCGACCGCTATCAGCGAGCATTATCGGCCGCGCTTTGCCGGCGACGAGCTGCCGTCAGGCGCGCTAGGGCAAATTCTCTCGGTGGCCGACAAACTCGATACCATCACCGGCATTTTCGCCATCGGTCAAAAGCCCAGCGGCACTCGTGATCCGTACGGTTTACGGCGTGCAGCACTGGGTGTGTTACGCATTTTGATTGAGACACGGCGCGAGGTGGATTTGCAAGACTGCATTGCGCTGGCAACGCGCAATGCCGTTGCCGATCGCGATGCCCGCCTTGGCAGTGGCGCAGCAAAGACCGCACCGGCTAGTGGGCCAGCCATAGAGCGGGATGTCTACGACTACATGATCGACCGCTTACGCGCCTACTACACCGAAAATGTGGCCGGTGTGACCACGGAAATGTTTGAGGCCGTGTTAGATCGCAGGCCACGTTCGGCTTATGACTTTGATCGCCGTGTGCAAGCGTTAGCGGTGTTTCTGACCTTAGCCGATGCGCCGGCGCTGGCCGCTGCCAACAAGCGCATCGCTAATATTTTGCGCAAATCGGATGAAAGCGAAGGGACTACTTCTATCACTCCAACGCCGTTGGTACAGGTCGAGGAACTGTCATTGCAAGCCGCCTTAAATGAGGCTAGACCAACGGTGTTAGAGGCTATAGCGCAGCAGAACTATGCCGAGGCACTCACCCGATTAGCCGGTCTGCGTGGTGTGGTCGATGCCTTCTTCGACAAAGTCTTAGTTAACGCCAACGAACCGGGTTTGAAGGCGGCGAGGCTGCAATTATTACGCGATCTTAGATCACTATTTTTGAGCATCGCTGATCTTTCACGTCTGCCTGGTTAGTGAGCTTAATGCAAAGACCCTGGATTGTTGTACTCGTTGGGAGCAGCCTTTATACCGTAGCGCTATTGATCACTACGGCCATCGCAGGACTGGCCATTTTGGCCTGTGGCTTTTTGCCCTTACGAACCTTGCTTAAGTTTGCTAAGGCATGGGCTTTTGTGCAGCTGTTTTTACTGCGCACCCTGTGCGGCTTAACCTACAGCGTTGAAGGCCTGCTAAACATCCCATCCGGTGCGCATGTCTCGGCCTGGAAACACTCCTCTACCTGGGAAACCATCGCGCAAATGGTGATTTTTCCGCCGCAGGCCTGGGTGCTCAAGCGTGAGCTGTTGCTACTACCGATCGCCGGCTGGGCAACCCGACTGTTAGGACCCATCGCGATCAATCGCGCCGCTGGCGGGACGGCCGTCATGCAGGTGGTGGAGCAAGGTAAGCAACGTTTGCAGTCTGGTCTGTGGGTGCTGGTGTTTCCTGAAGGTACTCGCGTGGCGGTGGGCAGCACGCGACGACACGGTATCAGCGCAGCGCTGTTGGCTAAAGAGGCCGGTTGCCTGGTGATTCCCGTCGCGCACAATGCAGGTGCCTATTGGGGACGGCAAGCACTACTCAAGCGACCCGGTAATATTCGCGTAGTGATTGGTGAGCCAATATCTACTCTGGGGCGTGAGGCCCGCGAAATCAGTGATGAAATTCGTGAATGGATAGATCGCGAAACGGCTCGACTCGGCGGCTGAACGCCGGCGGTAGTGACGGGATTAGGACCAGATGAGTTGCTTTTTATTTATCTAAACATGCCGAGGAGTATGCAGATGGTTCGTGCAACATGGGCGATAGGCTTATTGGCCACCACACTATTTAGTGTTCCTGCGATGGCCGCTGAAGGCAAGGCAGCCGCCGTAAAAGCCGCAGGTTTTTGCGCCATTCAGGACTCTAAGGCCTGTCAGGATGCCGTTACACCGGCACAGGTGTTGTCGCATTTGATTGAGGGAAACCAGCGCTTTGTCAGCGGCGCGCGCGTCAATCATCGATTCAAAAAGCAGATTAAGGCCACAGCACATGGCCAGTTTCCGCTGGCCAGTGTGGTGTCGTGCATAGACTCGCGTGTGCCTGCGGAAATCGTCTTCGACCAGGGCATTGGCGATTTATTCAGCGCGCGCGTGGCCGGCAACATCGTTAACGATGACATCTTAGGCAGCCTGGAGTACGCCTCGCAGGTCGCGGGATCAAAACTGATTGTGGTCTTAGGGCACAGCAGTTGCGGGGCGGTCAAAGGGGCTTGTGATGCCGTTAAGTTGGGTCATCTCACCCAGCTACTGGATAAAATCACCCCGGCGGTTAGCGCAATCGAAGAAACGGGCGATCGCAGCTCTAAAAACTATGCGTTTGTAGAGAAAGTTGCGCAGCGTAACGTGGAAGACACGGTTAAGCGCATCCGCGAGCAGAGCGCAGGGCTACGTGAGTTGGAGCAGTCGGGTGCCTTAATGATAAAAGGTGCGCTTTACGACGTCGAAACCGGCAAGGTTACCTGGCTAAACTGAGCCTTGGAGGCGACAGGCCGTCGACCTTAATAGGCGGTGCGCAGTCGCTGCGCACCGATAGCCCAATACTCTTCTAAGCGCCGCAGCCACGGGCGCGTCAGTTCCGTGGCTGCCTCTCGCAGGGCTTGTTGCTCTGCAGCCCATGCGTTACTGACCCAGTCGATGATGGCCGACGCTTCACGATCGGCAAGAGAGCAGTGCGCCGCAAAACGGCGCCAACTGCCTTTCTTCAGGACAAAGCTTCGCTGATCGACCACGCTCAGAGCCGGTTTGAGCGATGGATCGCCCGGCGGCGCCGACCAGTCCGTGCACAGGCCGATTAACGGCCCTAACGCAACGTCATCAATAGTCTGATAGCAAAGCTCATAGGATTTCAGATGCCGCTCGGTGTCACCAAGCAGGTGTGCCAGTACCGTTCGGCGAAACAGTTCCCGCCGTATTGCCCGGCGCCTGACCGGCGCGACCAGGGCGGCGGTGACGCTCACCATCCTTTCCATACTGGTTGTGTAGCGCCCCGAGGCAGGCAATCCCTGTAGGGCACACAGATCTTCAACACCCAGCCGCCCCTTGGGGCCAGCATCGTAGCGAGGCAAACGCATGACCCGACGGTCGGCTGACCAGACGACTTCAGGGATGTCAAAGCCAGCGCGTTGAGCAATGGCCGCACAGCAATGCTCGTTGTAGATTTCCGATCCCGCGCCGGGATCAGCCCTATAGAGATACCGTTCATCCATCGCGACCGCCAGCCGCTGCAGGCTCAGTGTGGAGAGCGGCAACGTCGGCGTGTACTGCTGGGCGTACAGACTTTGAAAATACGTTCGTGAGTCCGTCGCCTCCATGAGCTCAGCCGTGGCCTGCCGGTCTGGGGGAGCGGGCTTTGCCGCGGAATGGAGCACCTGCCATCGACCCGCTGTCACGGTGCACCGATCCAGCAGAGCAAAGGGGTCTTTGTTTCCGGCGCGGATTAATTGTTCTTGGAGCAGGCCACGCACCGGCTCGGCGGGTAGGCAGGCGGCGAATACCGGGTGCAAGTCGTGCCACGAATAACTCGCCAGCCGCACGGGCATTAGCAGGCTCACAAAGTTCGCCGGGTCACAGTCGCGATCATAGGTAAAAACAAAGTGACCTGATGCGACCTGCTCCAGGGTACCGACCGGCGTGGCATTGACCAGGACCCGGCGTGAAACGATTGAGTTAGAGCGTTCGTGCATTTTCCAGCCGCAGGTCGTCCAAGGTGAGTCGGTGACCTGCCTGACGCAAGACCAGATCGAGATCCAGCACATCGAGTAGACGCAGAACTTTGCGTAACCCTAAGTCGGTTAAATCCCCTCGTTCCAACGCGGAGATCGTCTGGCGAGATAGACCCGCAATCTCGGCGAGCTGGCTTTGGGTATGGCCTTGTTCACGACGCGCTAAAGCGATTTGGCGGCCCAGTTCTTTTAAGTCCACGGGTCAGGTCTCGGGTAAGGAATGGGGTCAGTAATACGACGTGTATATACGTCAAATTATAAATTAGGCCGGAAATTACGTCTATACACGTCAAAATAGGCAGACTAATCGCCCCCAGAAACCGCCAGAGGGATGATCGTCGTTTAGGCCGCGGGCTAACAGCAAAGCCCCATCGTGCGGCACCTTAACAGGTCAATGATAGGATTTTTTGACGACTATAATAGTATTTTAGACTGAAATCATTGATTTGACTGTTATATGTGTCACAAATGAGAGCGATTTTATCCAGACTTAAAAAGCACCTAGTCAGCCTGACAAGCGTAGCGGCCAGGCCGTGCGCGATTTGGGGGGTTTCAGGTGTCGAGTAATAACTTAGGGTGGTAGCCGGTCTGCTGCCTTGAATACCAGCTGCGTTGTGCCGCGAACCACGGCAAGGAGTGATGATGAGTTCACCCGATCTTAAACGACGATTCTTTCTTACCGGACTGCTCCAGGGTGGAGCCCTGCTGGCCTGCTCGGGTGGCGCCCTGGCGGGTAACTCCGGCAGCACCAGTGATACGGTTACTCTGGTCAGCGTTAAAGCTGACGGCTCGCGCGGTGCTTTAGTGACGTTAGCGCGCGTCAGTAAAACGGATGCGCAGTGGCGCGAGCAACTTCCTCCACAGTCGTATGAAGTGACCCGACATGCGGCGACCGAGCGCGCGTTTACCGGTCCGCTGACGAATGAACATCGTCGGGGTACTTTCACGTGTATCTGCTGTGACACCGCGTTATTCAGTTCCGCGACCAAGTTTGAATCTGGCACGGGTTGGCCCAGCTTCTACGCACCGTTCGCCAATGAGAACATCAGCCAACGCGAGGATCATCTTTTTGGTTGGACGCGCACCGAGGTGCTATGTCGGCGTTGCGATGCGCACTTAGGCCATGTGTTTGACGACGGTCCGCGCCCTACCGGACTGCGGTATTGCATGAACTCAGCGGCGCTACACTTTATTCCAGCCTAGGCAAATCTCGGAGCAAATCCCATGATCATCAATAACTCCATTCGCAACCGGCTGGTCTGGCTGCTTCCCGTTTTAGTACTTGGCTTGACCACGCACGCTTTCACCAGAGAAGTCGCCGTCACACTACCCGATGCTCAAGTTGATGCGAGTCTCCTGAGCGCTGGCCATGAGGCCAACGCGGTTTTTGCCGGCGGATGTTTTTGGGGCGTGGAGGCCGTTTTTCGTCACACCAAAGGCGTCAAGACAGCGGTATCCGGCTATGCCGGAGGCACCACCGTGGCACCCAGCTACGAACAAGTGGGCACCGGCATGACCGGACATGCTGAAACCGTCAGCGTGCAATACGATCCGTCCGTCGTAAGCTACGGGCAGCTACTAAAGATCTTTATGTCGGTGGCGCACAATCCCACCGAACTTAATCGCCAAGGTCCGGATCACGGCACTCAGTACCGTAGCGTTATTTTTTACACGAGCAGTGAGCAACAAAAAATCGCGCAGGCGTACCTGACCCAGCTCAAAGATGCACGCAGCTTCAGCGCGCCGATCGTGACCCAGCTGGTAGCACTGGAGCGCTTTTATCCAGCCGAAGGCTATCACCAGAATTATCTGGCCTTGCATCCGGATAATCCGTACGTGGCCTACAACGATATACCTAAGCTTGAGGAACTTAAGCGTTTGTACCCGGCGCTGTACCGTCCTTAAAGTTTTAGCGACGCTTATTGGAAAAGGGCTCTTTTACCGCGCGGTTTCTGGCCATTGCATGGCGCACCGCGTACCGCACTCGGGTCATCGGGCCAGAGTTTTGGCAGCCGCGCCGGATCTTAAGGTTCAAAGCCAGCGATTGCGCGCGGGTAGGGTACCAGGACTTATGTTGAGCAAAAAAAAGCCCGGATCTGTTACCAGGTCCGGGCTTTTAGCGCAGTACCTTTAGTACCGCTAACGCTTAACGCTTACTGCGCGCAATCCGTGCGACGGATGACGACGCGGCGGTTGTGTGCACGACCTTCCTTGGTCGCGTTACTGTCTACCGGCTTGGTCTCACCGAAACCCACCGTGGTGATACGACCTTCCGAGATACCGTGGCCAGCCAAGTAGGCCGCTACTGCATCAGCACGACGCACCGAAAGCTTCTGATTCATGGCCGTGCCGCCAGTGGAATCCGTGTGGCCTTCGATCTCACCGTTAATGAAGTGAGCCTTCTTCAACGTTGGGATCAGCTTATCCAGCTCCGCCTTGTCCTCAGCCGTGAGCACAGCTGAACCGGTCGCAAAGTGCACTTCTTGGGTCACATCGCAAGCGCAACCGACCTTATCAACCTTAGCACCGCGGGGGGTGTTCGGGCACTGGTCAATGCTATCGGGTACGCCATCGCCATCCGAATCCGGATCAACCTTAGCCACGACTGGCGCAGGTGCTGGAGCAGGAGCTGGCTTTGGTGCAACGACGGCAGCCACAACTGGAGCGGCAACCACCGCGGCAGCCACAGGCGAACCACCGAAACGGTAGCTTATACCCACGCTAACCAACCAAGGCTGGGTGGTGATTCCGGTCAGACCGGCGCCTTGGTAGTAATTGACGTCCTGAGTGGACTTGGTCAGGTAACGCACGTCGGCGTTTAAAAACACATTACGTGCCATGCGGTAGTCAAGTCCGGCTTGGGCAACAGCACCAAAATGGACTTTATCAACCGTTTGCAGGTCGGCACGGTTGTTTAGCGCGCTAGCCGGAAAGTTCAGTGCCTCGCTCTGGCTCCAGGTCATGTGCGCACCTAAACCCAGGTACGGGCGCAAATCACCCTTGTCGGCAAACTGGTACTTTACGGTCAGCGTGTTGGGCATCGTCTTGATGCTGCCGAGCTCTGCGCCGCGGTACTTCACGTCGAATGAGGTTGGCAACGGGATGGCCAGTTCGGTCGACCAGTGTGGAGCGAAGAAATACTCGCCCGACAGTTCAGGATAGCCTGAAGAGTTCACGTTCACTGCGTCGCCAGGAATCGGGTTTAAAGTGCCTGCGGTGATGCCGGGTAGCGAGAAGGCATCCGAGGTGGAATTCATGAACGCCCAAACGCCGCGTACACGGACCTGATAGGGGCCGTCATTCCAGTCGTTTGTGTCGGCGTGCACCGCCATGGCGGCAAACGAAGTTGCCAAGGTTAGGGCCACAGTGGTGGCAACAGTCAATTTACGCATGGATATTTCTCAGTCCTTATTTAGTGAGCTTAATGAAAAAAATACAAATCCCGACACTGACACAATCAATGTCTTAAATAACAGGCACTTACGGCAGCGACGATGCGCCAAGGCTCCAGGCCCACAATTACGCGCCATACTATATACCAACCGGAAGGCAAATTTATGAACAGGATAACGGTAGACGCAGGCTCGCCGGTCGCTCAGGGCCAGTGAGCGATCCCTGTGAATCAGCCACCGCGGCCGGGTTAGATATCGAGATTAGCGACCGCCAGCGCATTCTTTTCGATGAACTCGCGACGGGGTTCGACCTGATCACCCATTAGGGTGGTAAACAATTCACCCGCCGTCATCGCGTCTTCGATACGTACTTGGATCAACCGCCGGGTCGCTGGATTAATGGTGGTGTCCCACAGCTGCTCAGGGTTCATCTCGCCCAAACCCTTGTAGCGCTGAATGGCCTGGCCTTTTTTAGCCTGATCCATCATCCATTGCATGGCTTCAGAGAAGGCGCTGATTTCTTTACGAGCCTCGCCTTTTTGCACGTAAGCGCCCTCACCCACCAATCCGGCGAGTCGGCGCGCTAATTCAGCAATTCGCCGATACTCGCCAGATTCGAAGAATTCACGCTGTATATGCTTTTCAGTGGTCAAACCATGTTCGGTACGAAGCACGTTGATACGCACGGGTTGATTACCGGCATTAACCTGCAATTCGACGGCGTAGCGGCGAACCGTGCTCACCGTATTATTCAGCGCGACCTGAAGCTGCTTTGCCCACGATGTCATCCAATCGGTGTCAGCCAGATTTTCGCTTTTCACGTCCGGCAAAAGCACCATCTGTTCTAAAACACGCTGATCATATCGCCGTGCCCATTTGGCGATAATCGCATCGACTTCTACATACGCTTTGGCCAAAGAAGCTAACTCTTCAGCGCTTAAGGTGCGCGGCGAAGCATCGGTCTGGGTGGGGTTAAGATGCAGAGTGACTTCATCTAAGGCGTGCTGCAGCAGCATCGTATTGAGCTGTGCATCGTCCTTTACGTAGTACTCGGTCTTACCGCGCTTGACCTTATACAATGGTGGTTGAGCAATATAGATATAACCGCGCTCAATCAAAATCGGCATCTGCCTAAAGAAGAACGTCAGTAACAGTGTGCGGATGTGCGAACCGTCGACGTCGGCGTCGGTCATGATGATGATGCGGTGATAGCGCAACTTTTCGACATCAAAGTCGTTGCGACCAATGCCACAGCCCAGCGCCGTAATGAGCGTGCCCACTTCCACCGACGAAAGCATTTTGTCGAAGCGTGCACGCTCGACGTTGAGAATTTTGCCCTTCAACGGCAGGACCGCTTGGGTGCGCCGATCACGCCCTTGCTTAGCAGACCCGCCTGCAGAGTCACCCTCCACCAGGAACATTTCCGCCAGTGAAGGATCCTTCTCCTGGCAGTCCGCTAGCTTGCCCGGTAAGCCTGCGATATCCAGCACGCCCTTGCGACGTGTCAGCTCACGAGCCTTTCTTGCTGCTTCACGAGCGCGAGCAGCTTCAATGATCTTGCCAACGATCGCCTTGGCTTCCGAGGGACTTTCTAATAAAAACGATTCGAGTTTGGCGGCCACGGCGTTTTCCACTACGCCTCGAACTTCCGAGGAGACCAACTTGTCTTTAGTCTGCGAGGAGAACTTCGGGTCCGGCATCTTCACCGACAAAATGGCCGTTAAGCCTTCGCGAGCGTCGTCGCCGGTCGTCTCGACCTTCTCTTTCTTGGCTTCGTGCTCGATGTACTTATTAAGAGTACGCGTTAGGGCCGCTCGAAAGCCCTGAAGATGCGTTCCGCCATCTTTTTGCGGGATGTTGTTTGTAAAGCAGTACATGGACTCTTGATAAGAATCATTCCACTGTGCCGCTACTTCTACCGTTATCGGCGTTGCCGTCGGCAGGTCGTCCGCATGTACTGCTACCTGGGTCGTAAAATAAAATACGGTGTTATGTACCGGCGTCTTGGTGCGGTTGAGGTGATTCACGAAGGCGCGGACGCCGCCCTCGTGCTCAAAGACTTCGCTCTTCTCGTCGCGCTCATCAATCAACTCAATTCGAACGCCAGAGTTCAAGAAAGACAGCTCGCGCAGACGCCGCGACAAAACATCGTAAGAAAATTGAATGTTGGTGAAGGTCTCAGCACTGGGCCTAAAGCGCACGTGGGTGCCGTTTCTTTCAGGAACCGGCGCGTTCTCCACCGGAGCCAAAGGAGCGACTGGCTCACCATGGCGATAATCCTGACGATAAACCTTCTGATCCCGAAAAATGGTTAGCTGCAAATGCTCAGACAGCGCATTCACCACGGAGACACCCACGCCGTGCAGGCCGCCGCTGACCTTGTAGCCGCCCTCACCGAACTTTCCGCCGGCATGCAGCACCGTCATGATGACTTCCGCCGCCGAGCGACCCTCTTCAGGATGGATATCCACAGGGATGCCGCGACCGTTATCGGTCACCGTCACCGATTCATCCGCGTGAATAATGACACCGATACGATCACAGTGGCCGGCTAAGGCCTCATCGATAGCGTTATCGACGACTTCGAACACCATATGATGCAGGCCGCTGCCGTCATCGGTATCACCGATGTACATTCCAGGCCGTTTACGTACAGCATCCAGGCCCTTTAAGACTTTGATTTTACTGGAATCGTAAACTTCGTTGTCAGCCATACACCCGTCCGGTTTTTGCCTAAACGTAGTATAGCATTCAATAAGTTATAGGCGGTATGGCGAACGGATAATCGCCTACCGAATACCTAGGGGCTTAACGCCTACCGGGTGCCACTACCTAGCCGTGCCCGCGATCAGTTGGCGTCGGGCGCCGGATCATCGACTCAAAGTTATGCACCAAGTTATGCACAGCAGGACGTACGATCGGATTCACGTGCTCTTTGACTTAATCGAGTTGCGGCAGGGCCTGGATGGCCGGCTTTCAAAGCACCACGTTCCACGTGGAACACGAAAGCAGGGGTCATGCACGGCTCAATTGCCCTTGTTCCACGTGGAACAAGGCGCCTGGCGTGCCCAGACCTGCCAAGTCACCACGCAGCGAGGTCACAAATAACTGCACTGGCAAGGTGCGCACCAGCGCCACTAATCGCTCGAGTCGCTCGCCATCCAGTTCAGCTGCCGGATCATCCAACAAAAGCGCCGTCTTCCCCGGAGACACACGATCCTGCAATCCGAGCTGGGCCAAGGTTAGTGCCGACGCCAGCAGTTTTTGCTGACCACGCGAAACGCGATCTCTGGCCAGCTGTCCGTCCACGCGAACAGCGATATCCGCTCGATGCGGTCCCACATGAGTCAGACCGAAACGTCGATCGCGCTCCGCAGAGGCTTCCAATGCCTCAGCCAGACTTACTCCAGCTGCCCACCCCGTCTGATGGGTCACAGTCACATCCAAATCGAGCAAGGCTCGGCCAGCAGCTCCTAAGTAAGGCATCAACTCCTGCAAATACCGGGTTCTAAATTCCGCCAGTCGACTACCCGATTGTACAAACTCCTCCTCCCATGCCCGCAGCGCAGGTCCCGAGGTGCCGGTACGTAGGGCCGCATTTCGTTGGCGCAAAGCCCGGTGGTAACGCTGCCATTCCGACAAGAAACCGTGTTCCACGTGAAACACGCCCCAGTCCATGAACTTACGGCGTTGTACCGGACCGTCCTCCAGCAACTTATGAATCTCGGGATCAATAATTAGCGGTGGAAAGTGACTGGCTAATTCAGTCACTGAGCGCGCCGGCTTACCGCCAATACGAATTTCCGTGCTGCCTCTGGCCGCGCGTATGCCCAGCGTAACGGACGGTGCTTGTGATTTAACGCGAGCGACCAGTTGAAAATCGGTCTGCCCATGGCAAATCAGCGCCTGGAGTCGGCGACTTCTAAAAGAGCGACCACGGCCCAAAAAGAACAACGCCTCAAGCAAACTGGTTTTGCCTGAGGCGTTAGGGCCAACGATCAAGTTGTAGCCAGGATCAAATTCCGCTGTCAGCGACGCGAGGCCCCGGAATCGTTCCGCCTCGAGACTCAGCAGCGGCATGCGGCTTAAAGCCGCATAGGCATCACGACATACCGTGCCGCACCGCCACCAGGCAAACTCACCAAACAACTGCTGTTGGAATCGGTTAAGCCCAACTCCACTTCCGCGCCATCGATCGCTCCCAGCGCATCCAATAAGTAGTTCACGTTAAATCCCACTTCCATGGAATCACCCTCGTAACCTACTTCAACTTCTTCCTCGGCCTCTTCCTGCTCGGGATTGTGCGCCATGATGGTCAGCACATTGGCGCGTAACGCGAGCTTAATGCCCCGATATTTTTCATTAGAAAGAATAGCCGTGCGCTGCAGTGCATGGCGCAGCAAATCACGATCCGCCTTTACTGTTCTAGGTGGTTTGTTAGGGATAACCCGACCGTACTCAGGGAACCGGCCGTCGATCAGCTTGGAGGTAAACCGGATATCTCCGATCGTCGCTCGAATATGGTTGCTGCCGACCTCAATGAGTACGGAGCCCTCCTGGCCAACCAGACGGCTTAGCTCCAAGACACCCTTTCGCGGCACAATGACCTGATTCAAGGTGCTAGGCGTCTTTAATTCTAATTCGCACAATGCCAGACGATGGCCGTCAGTCGCGACTGTTCGCAGCAATTTCCCATCAGCTTCCAGCAACATGCCGTTTAAGTAATACCGCACGTCCTGCTGAGCCATCGAAAACTGTGTTTTTTCCAGCAGGCGTTTTAAGTCCACTTGCAGCAATTCAAAACTGGCAGTGGGATTGATTTCATCTACCGTCGGGAACTCCGTTGCCGACAACGTGGATAAGGTGAAACGACTCTTACCCCCACGGACGATGATTTTATCGCCTTCCAAGGACAACTTGACCTCTACGCGATCGGGCAGTGCCTTGATGATGTCGAGTAACTTACGCCCTGGAACCGTGATTTCTCCGGACTCTGCGCCCGACACGGTAACGGCGGCTACCAACTCCACTTCCAAGTCTGTTGCCGTTACCGATAACCGGCCATCGCGTACTGACAACAGCACATTCGCCAGAATCGGCATCGTTTGACGCCGCTCCACCACGCCGATAACGGCTTGGAGCGGGGAAAGGATCTGCTCACGCTCGCAATTGAGTTTCATCGCTGTCCCTGGGTAATAGTCAATTTCAACGTTCTTTGTATCGTTTTTGCGCGGCTTTCGCTTTGCTTCTTAAATTCTAGGTTTTTATTTAAAAGATTACTGTTGTTATAACTAGTGAAGCCACTTTCAGTTGATAACCCGTAAAATATTCAAATAATCAATAACTTACACCACATCAAACCCTCTGCATCAAAAGCCTTAAGCTTCCGCATGAGCTGTGTACGCATTGTGGATAATTTTAACCCGAATTTTAGTCCCCGATTTATCCACAGTGCTCGTGCCATTTATTGCACAGCTTATCCACATCACCCGGTTAGTGTACGCAGCAAGTTTAAATAATCCTCGGTCATGCGCCGCTCGCTCTCGCGCAGCTCACGTATTCGCTTACACGCGTGCATCACCGTCGTGTGGTCACGACCGCCAAAAGCATCGCCGATCTCCGGCAAGCTGTGATTGGTTAATTCCTTGGCCAATGCCATCGCCACCTGACGCGGCCGGGCAATAGAGCGGCTGCGACGCTTAGACAGTAAATCCGCGACACGCACTTTGTAGTATTCAGCCACGGTCTTTTGGATGTTTTCCACCGTAACCAGCTTTTCTTGAAGCGCGATGAGGTCACGCAAGGCTTCTTTGGCAAAATCAATGGTGATGGGCTCACCGGTAAACTGAGCATTCGCCGCGACACGTCGTAACGCGCCTTCGAGTTCGCGCACGTTGGAGCGAATTCGTTTAGCAATAAAGAATGCGACTTCATGCGGTAACTCAACGCGCGATTGGCTTGCTTTACTCATCAGGATCGCTACGCAGGTTTCCAACTCAGGCGGTTCGATAGCGATAGTTAAACCCCAGCCAAAGCGCGATTTTAATCGCTCCTCTAAACCGGTGACTTCTTTGGGGTAGCGATCGCAGGTCAGAACCACTTGCTGTTGGCCTTCTAACAAGGCGTTGAAGGTGTGAAAGAACTCTTCCTGGGAACGATCTTTCCCGGCAAAAAACTGAATATCGTCAATTAACAACGCATCCAGCGACCGATACGCCTGCTTAAATTCATTGATTGTGTTGTGCTGAAGCGCGCGAACCATATCACCCACAAATCGCTCTGAATGTACGTAAGCCACGCGAGCACTCGGGTTATTGGCACGCATGGCGTTAACAATCGCGTGCATTAAGTGAGTCTTGCCCAGCCCCACACCGCCATAAATAAATAACGGGTTGTAGGCTTTTCCAGGGTTGTCCGCGATTTGCAAGGCAGCAGCTTTACCTAACTGGTTACTTTTGCCTTCAACAAAGTTATCAAACGTGAAGTCCGGGTTGACCCTGCCGCTTAGAGGCAGACCTCCTAATAACGGCTCACGGCGAGCGGCCTTGGAAATTTCAGCCGATAACACCTGTGCATCGGTTTCAGGTTCTGCGGGGATTTCCGGTGGTGTTGGCGCAGTCACCCGCGAACCCACTTCCAAAACCACACCCGGCGCCGCATCCGCGGTTTCGGTGGAATAATTACCGACTAATTCTAAAATGCGTGGCAGCGCGTTCTGCTTGACCCAGTCCAATACAAACTTATTCGGAGCTAACAGGCGTAAAACATTACCGTCCGGCACCGCTTGTAGCGGCCGCAACCAGACGTTGAATAGCTGCTCGGCCACCTCGGACTCGAGCTGGCGTATACAACGGCTCCAAAGATGGGGATCCAAGCTGACGGGCTCCAAAGGCTGGTCTACCGCAAAAGTGCTGCAGACCCAAAAGGGGGTAGCGAGCATATAACGCTACGCGAGCTGTTCCAATGTCTGCTTAAGTTTAAATTGGCGTGGGCGGGAAAGCCCTAAAGCGGTGTATGCGTTGACAGGCACGACCTAAACACGTACATTGCGCGGCCCTCACGGCAAGGTTGGCTTTTTGGCTAGGCCTTGGCTTCGGGGATCTGGAGCTGAAGCGGTCGTAAATACGGCAGTGACGGCATCTGAAGAATGAAACTTTTGATCTCGCATTGGCGAGATCCACCGGGCCCTTGCCATGAAACGTACTTATCAGCCTAGCAAAGTCCGACGCGCCCGTACCCACGGTTTCCGCGCCCGTATGGCCACCAAAAAAGGTCGCCAGCTGCTGGCACGTCGCCGCGCTAAGGGTCGCAAGCGTCTGATTCCCTGACGGGTGATCCCGCCGGGATCTTTTGTCCGCTGCCGGTAAGTCCGGTTTATGGATGCAAAACCCCGACTGCTGCTTTTTCGCTCCCGTCAACGGCTGCATTCGTCGCCGGAATTTGAGTTCGTCTACAAGTCCGGCACCCGCAGCGGGGACGCCTTATTTGGCATTGCCGCCAAACGTAACGCGCTGGGCTACCCTCGATTAGGTTTGTCTGTAGGCACTAAAGCGGTCGGTAACTCCGTACGGCGCAATCGCCTACGTCGCGTTCTGCGTGAGCAGTTTCGGCTGTCTCAGCTACACTTACCGGGTGTGGACATCGTGATCACGGCTAGACCCGGAGCACGGGCGGCCCCACCGGCGGCGATCGTTGAGAGCGTCACCCGTTTGCTTAAACAGATCCGGGCGCGTTATCCATGAGTCATCCCTCCTTTCATCCAGCCTCCATCGCAAAGCCGAAGCGTCTGTCGAAAGACAGGGTAGAGGTGCAGACACGTCGACCGCTGATCTGGTTACTGGCTCTACCCATCCATGGGTATCGCTGGTTCATCAGTCCGTGGTTAGGTGCAAATTGTCGGTACGTGCCTTCCTGCTCGGCTTACGCCTTGGAGGCGCTAGACAGTCACGGTGCTCTACGAGGGACCTGGCTAACAACCCGGCGTCTTTGTCGCTGCCATCCCTGGGGCGGATCTGGCTATGATCCGGTACCGCCGCGTCAAAGCACGGACCACCCCATTCCCCATCGATAAGATGCACATTACTCAAACCTTCAAGCATTAAGTATGGATAACCAACGCGTCTTTATCTGGGTAGGCGTAGCCGTCGTGGCCTACATGAATTATGCCGCTTACGAGCATGATTACGGCCCACCCCCTTTACTGGCCAGCACCGAGCAAACGGCACCGGCACCAAGTTCAGTCGCGGCACCATCGCAAACGCAACGGGTTCCCCTGCCTGCGACCTCGCCAGGCGCGGCACCTGATAGCACGGTGCCTGCGGTGGACCCTCTACCGCAAACCCGCCCTGGGCCTGCTACCGAGCACGAGCCCGCGCAACTCATCCATGTGCGCACGGACGTGCTGGACATGGATATCAGTACGCAAGGCGGAGAGGTTGATCGGGCGGATCTGCTCGCTTACCCGCAGAAGAAAGAGTCACCCAATGTTAAGGTGCGTCTGTTCGATAACAGTTCACCGCTGACTCGCTTCGTGTTCGAGTCAGGCTTGTCTAATTCAAACGGCATGGCACCGGATCACAATGCCTATTTCAAAGCCTCGGCGACTTCTTATGTTTTAGCCGATGGTAAGGATGACCTTGAGATACCTCTGACCTGGTCGGAGTCAGGTATCTCGGTGACCAAAACTTTTGTTGTGCATCGTGGTCACTACACCGTCGATGTGCGATATGCCGTACAAAATAATGCGGCTACTGTCTGGAGTGGCTTCGAGTACGGCACCCTAGTCCGTCACTATGAGCCGGTATCGCGAACAATGTGGAATCCGGAGACCTACGCTTATCGCGGACCGGCATTTTACGATGGCACTAAATACGCACGCATCGACGTGAGTAAGCCGGTCGCTGGTCAGTTGCCTACTGAGCCGGTGTCAGGCGCCTGGGCTGCTGCCATTCAACATCACTTCGCTGCGGTTTATGTACCCGATGCCGCAACTCCTTTTCGGTATTCCTTCGACTACAAACCGGGTGGTGACTATGCCTTTGCCGCGGCAGGCCCGGTGGTCACTGTGGCTTCCGGAAGCACCGGCGTGCTTCATTCCACTTTGTATGTCGGACCTAAGCTTAAGACCGAGCTGGAGCGTGTTACACCAACGCTGACCTACACGAATGACCACGGGAAATTTCTAACTCCATTGGCAAAGCCCTTATTTTGGGCACTTTCGTTTGTGCACAGTCTGGTCGGCAACTGGGGCGTGGCTATCATTCTGGTGACCCTGCTGATCAAACTTCTGTTTTATAAACTGGCTGAAACCTCCGGTCGCTCGATGGCTCGCATGCGCAATTTGCAGCCTCGGATGAAAGATATCCAGGAGCGCTATAAGGACAATCGCGAAGAGCTCGGCAAGCAGATGATGGAGCTGTACAAGCGCGAGAAAATCAACCCGGTGGCGGGTTGCTTGCCTATGCTTGTGCAGATTCCGGTGTTTATCGCTTTTTACTGGGTGCTCTTAGAGTCGGTAGAAATGCGCCATGCGCCGTTCCTGTTATGGATTCAAGATTTATCCAGTAAGGATCCGTACTTCATTCTGCCGGCGATCATGGGTGCAACCATGTTCATGCAGTTTAAGATGAACCCTGCACCACCCGATCCGATGCAGGCGAAAATATTTGCTTTCATGCCGTTGGTGATGACTGCAACGATGTCCTTCTTTCCAGCAGGCCTGGTGCTTTACTGGATCACCAACACGGGACTGTCGATTTTGCAGCAGTGGCACATCAACAAAATCGTCGCATTAGAAGGCAAAAAGGCCAGAGCCTAGCCGCTAACAGTGCAGATCCTCCTGCCGCCCTCACCGTCATTCGTTGATCGGTGAGGGCAGATTGGATGCAAAGGGATTTTGTGGTTAATCCTGCCCACTACAGCTTGCCCACAGACACGATCGTTGCGCTAGCTAGTGCCCGTGGTCGGTCGGGTGTAGGGACCATTCGGGTCTCAGGGCCCGCGGTACCCCTGATTGCTCAGGCAATCAGCGGCCAGCTTCCGCCGCCGCGGCAGGCGACGTTGCGAACATTTAAAGATGCTCAGGGTGAGGCCATAGACCGAGGCTTGGTGCTGTATTTCCCGGCACCAGGCTCCTATACCGGCGAACCCGTGCTTGAGTTGCAAGCGCATGGTGGACCGGTGGTCCTTGAGATGTTGATTAGCGCGTGTGAAGTTCAGGGCGCAAGGCGCGCGCGTCCCGGTGAGTTCTCGTTACGCGCGTTTTTAAACGGCCGATTGGATCTGGCTCAAGCCGAAGCGGTAGCGGATTTAATTGATGCCGGTTCGGTCGCCGGTGCACGCGCGGCGCTTCGCAGTCTTTCCGGCGAGTTTTCCTTGGCGGTCAGCGCCTTCAAAAATCGGCTGATAGCGCTGCGCGTGCAGATTGAAGCGGGCATCGATTTTGCCGATGAGCATTTAGAATTGGAGGCGGACCAGCGCTTGTATCTGGCCACCGAATCGTTGGCAGCGGATTTGGAAGAATTCACTCGCAAGGCTCAGGCTGGGCGGATGCTTCACGATGGCTGGGTTGTCGTGATTGCAGGTCGGCCTAATGCCGGTAAGTCCAGTTTATTGAATCGACTTTGCGGGCATGACACAGCGATTGTCAGTGATGTGCCTGGCACGACACGAGACGTTCTTCGCGAACGAGTCATCATCGACGGAGTGCCGGTGGAGTTCATCGATACTGCCGGGCTTCGTGATAACCCGGAGCCCATCGAGGCAGAAGGAATTCGCCGTGCCCGTACCGAGCTAGGGCGCGCGGATCACGTGTTCTATTTGGTTGATGCCAGTGATGCGGCGGCGCTAAGCAACGCTTCTGCAGAGATTCAGGCGTTGAATTTGAGTGTGTCTTGCTCCGTGCTCTACACAAAGATGGATCAAGCCCCGGTTCCCTCGATACGGTTTGAAAGGCCCTATGTAACGCTGGGCATCTCGGTGCTGGGTGCCGATGGACTCTCAGCATTGAACACGCACCTAAGTGAATTGCTGCAATCTAAAGACCGGGATGAAGGCACGTTCAGTGCACGCGCGCGGCACGTGACTTCGTTACACCAAAGTGAAAGATATGTCGCTAATGCCGTACGTTTAATTCAGGAACGCGCCGGCATGGAACTTATTGCTGAAGAGTTAAGTATCGCTCAAGCCGCTTTAAATCAGGTCACTGGTGAGTTCACTAACGATGATCTGCTGGGCGAAATATTTTCATCTTTTTGCATCGGAAAATAGGTGGCTTTTTGGTGCCCTGTGTTGATGGCAAGCAAACGGCGTTCTTGCTAGCCACAGACCCTTGTTAGCGGGATTGCTTGATCGCACGCACAAACTCGGCGCTTAGACGTTTAAAGCGGCCGCCCACGCGATGATTCACAGAGCGTTGTTTGTCCGAAAATGACCACCACAGCCTTACGGGCGTAATCAACTTGCCCCACAGTCTGAAAGCAGAACGGGCATTAACGGGTTGTGCTGTTGATAAAACGCCGGCCAGCCAATCTTAAGATTCGCCTGAAATGGCGCTGGTTGCCGGTTACGAGCACCGCCTGTACCGACAGTGCATGAGCCTTCTATCCCTAAAACCCCTGCGCGTTTAAGGGATCCCGAAAATTCGGCATCGGCGGCAATCTGAACCTACGGGCGCTTGGGCACACCGGTTGCTAGCGGCGTAGGGTGGTCGAACTGGCCATCATCGCCAATAGTGCCAAGGTCGCAAAACCAGCAGCCAGCGCCACTGGGCGGGTCGCGTAAAGCCACAACATGGCCAGAAAATAGCCTAACTTCACGAGGCCGCTGAGAGCAGCCATCAGTCCGCTTTGCATATGGCGATCCTCCTTGGTAGCCGGGCAGCACCCAGTGAGTCAATTCTTGATATTGATTATGTAAACCATCCGCAGTGCAAAAAACAAGACTTATGACTAATTTATTACCGAAAGCCGTTTGAGATATCGAAGACCAGAGCCGAAGCGCGTCTTGGGTTATATGTCTAAGGCCGTCTTTCTCTTGCGCCTTGCTGGCGGTAAGGTCAAGATTCGCCTCATGAATTTCCGACATCCCGACACCTTTGATGTCATCGTCGTAGGCGGTGGACATGCTGGCACCGAAGCGGCACTGGCCGCTGCGCGCGCCGGCGCGCGCACCCTACTGGTGACCCACAACGTTGACACGCTCGGCATGATGAGCTGTAACCCGGCCATCGGCGGTATCGGCAAGAGCCACCTCGTCCGTGAAATCGATGCGTTGGGCGGATTAATGGCCCAAGCGGCCGATGCCAGCGCCATTCAGTTACGAGTGCTCAATGCCAGCAAAGGACCGGCGGTGCGCGCGACACGCGCCCAGGCCGATCGTGTGTTGTATCGGCGTTTTGTGCGCCGAGCGCTCGAAGCGCAGCCAGGGCTGTCTATTTTTCAGGCCGAAGTCGCGGATTTGCTGACGCAGGGCACGCAGGTTACCGGGGTGCTGACGGGTAACGCCATCGAGTTTTTTGGCAGAAGCGTGGTGCTAACGGCAGGTACCTTCCTCGCTGGCCGCTTGCACGTGGGTTTGAATTCCAAAACCGGAGGCCGTGCCGGTGAGGCTGCCGCTTTGGATTTGGCCAGTCGTTTGCGCGAGTTGGCTCTGCCAGCCGGACGGCTTAAAACAGGAACACCGCCACGCATTGATGGCCGTAGCATCAACTACTCCCTCCTCACACCGCAGGGTAGCGATGATCCCTTGCCGGTGATGTCCTTTTTAGGCCAGGTAAGCGATCACCCGCGCCAGATTCCCTGCCATGTGACCGCGACCAACGAGCAAACTCACGCGATTATTCGTGCCGCCCACGAAAGATCACCGCTGTTTACCGGCGTGATTGAAGGTTTAGGTCCGCGTTACTGCCCGTCGATTGAAGATAAGGTCGTCCGTTTTGCCGATCGAGATTCGCACCAGATCTTTTTAGAGCCGGAGGGACTAGAAACCCCGGAGGTCTATCCCAATGGAATTTCCACATCACTACCTTTTGATGTGCAAATCGCCTTGGTCCGCACGATTGCCGGTCTGGAGAACGCGCACTTAACCCGCCCTGGCTACGCCATTGAATATGATTATTACGATCCACGCGCCCTGCGCGCGTCCTTAGAATCAAAGCACTACGTGGGTCTTTATCTGGCGGGTCAAATCAATGGCACGACAGGATATGAAGAAGCGGCTGCCCAAGGACTGGTGGCGGGCTTAAATGCCGCTCGAGCCAGCCGGGATTTGGAGCCGTGGTGTCCTAAGCGCTCTGAAGCCTACATAGGCGTCATGATCGATGATCTGATTACGCGTGGCGCACCTGAGCCCTATCGCATGTTTACCAGTCGTGCCGAATACCGATTGAGTTTGCGTGAGGACAATGCAGATTCCAGACTGACACCCGTAGGTCGTGAGCTGGGCCTGGTCAATGACGAACGCTTCGCGCTGTTTGAGGCCAAACAGGCGGCAGTAAGCACGGAGTTGAAACGCCTGAGGGGGATCTGGTTTCAGGCCAATGATCAATCTACGTCGGCACTGGCCGGCTTGATCAGCCAGCCTTTAGCCCATGAAACTCACGCGCTGGATTTGCTGCGGCGACCGGAAATTACTCACGAGCAATTGATTAACGTGCCGGCGGTTGGGCATCCGGACTGGTCGCAGTTGGATTCGCGTCTACCCGAGCAAATTGCCATACAAGTGAATGTAGAGGCCACTTACGCGGGTTATATCGCTCGCCAAACGGCAGAGATTGAGCGGCATGCCGCGGCCGAAAGCACCGTCCTGCCGAACGATTTTTCTTACTCCGACATACGGGGCTTATCGACCGAAATTGTCGAAAAACTCAATTTAGTAAAACCCAGCACGATCGGTCAGGCTGCGCGGGTTCCCGGAGTTACGCCGGCTGCCGTATCGCTGCTGTTGGTGCATCTGAAGCGGCGACGCGCCTAAGCGGTTCATAGTCAGGCTTATCGCCTGCCTGCCCTTTGGTGTTTCGCCAAAAGCCGGCCTAAAGCTATCCTTAAGATCCCGATCCGCCAAGCTGTCATAAGCGACAGGTTTTAGGGGATATACTGAATCCTAGGATTATTTTCTCGAGGTATTCGGCATGGCTGTTCCTGTTCTTTTTGCCTTCCTCATCTTGGTGATCGTTACCCTATCGCGTGGCCTGCGCGTGGTGCCTCAAGGTTACGAATACACGGTCGAGCGATTTGGTAAATACCGCGGTACTTTAGAGCCCGGGCTGCACATTCTCGTGCCGTTCGTCGATACGATCGGTCGGCGAATGAACATGATGGAGCAAGTGTTAGATGTCCCTCGTCAGGAGGTCATCACTAAAGACAACGCTATCGTGGGCATCGATGCGGTGATCTTTTTTCAAGTGCTGGACGCGGCTAAGGCGGCTTATGAAGTGGATCGCCTACAGGTGGCGATTACTAATTTAACGATGACCAATATTCGCACCGTGGTCGGTGGCCTGGATCTGGACGAGTCACTGTCTAAACGTGATGAGATCAATCACCGTTTGTTGAAAGTGGTTGACGATGCCACCAGCCCTTGGGGCGTTAAAGTAACCCGTATTGAAATCAAGGATATTCGCCCACCTGCGGATATCGTTGATGCCATGGGTCGACAGATGAAAGCTGAGCGGTTAAAGCGTGCAAGCATTTTGGAAGCTGAAGGCGCTCGTCAGGCGGCTATTTTGCGCGCTGAAGGCGAAAAGCAGGCAGCCGTGCTGGATGCCGAGGGTCGCCGCGAAGCGGCGTTTCGTGATGCTGAAGGTCGCGAGCGTGCAGCGCAGGCTGAAGCCAAGGCCACGCAATTAGTTTCTGAAGCGATCTCCGCCGGCAATGTTAATGCCTTGAACTATTTCATAGCCCAAAAATATGTTGAAGCTTTTAAGTCGATGTCCACGGCATCGAACCAAAAAGTGATTCTTTTGCCTTATGAGGCGACCGCCTTGCTGGGTACCTTGGGTGGCATGGGCGAGTTGGCCAAAGCCGCGTTTGGTGGCTTAGCTAAAACGCCTGTGCCGCACGAGCCCTCGGAGTCGTGATGTTCGAGTTTTTTAGCACCTTGTTACCGGCACACTGGTTAATAGCTGCCTTCGTGTTGGCAATACTAGAAGCCTTATTCCCTGGCGCTGTTTTTATTTGGTTTAGTATTGCGGCGGCCTTAGTCAGCGCACTGTCTTATGTGTTTGGGCTGGGCTGGCAAACTCAGATCGTCTTATTTGGTCTGACCGCGCTGGGTTCCGTGGCTGCCTGGCGAGTCTGGCGGCGAGCCAAGCCCGCGCAATCGCCCCTACCCCAGCTCAACCGACGGGCGCAGCAGTACGAGGGCCAACTATGCGAGGTGGTCGACGCTATAGTTAATGGCAGCGGTAAGGTGCGCGTGGGTGATACGGTCTGGACGGTCCGCGGAGCGGATGCACCGGTCGGTGCGCGCGTTCGAGTGGTCGGTGCTGACGGCACGGTCTTGGAGGTCGTTTTGGCGGCCCAGTCGGCTCCCTAAATCGCGCATTTAGTCGCCTTTACGGTCGCAGGACCCGCGTAGTCCTCCTGAGGGTTTCATACCGTGACTACCCCCACTGGCGCCCTTTTACAGCCAAAATGGGCTTTTATTGACAAATTATGGCCAACGTTTTGATTATGCGTTGAAATCGTGTGGCGATCTTGGCGCTTGCTGGTGGAAATACGGCGTCCGGATACGTAACATGCGGCGGCTAATTCACCGAGCGACGATAGGGTTGCTCGACAGGCGCGGAGTCCGGCATGACAGCGAAGTATTCACTCTCGATGGTCGCCACCTTGGCGGCATGGGTTTTCTTGGGTTCAGTGACAGCACAGGCTGATGAAGCCGCGGCCCCCGCAGGTGATCCTGCGCGTGGCGCCAAACTCGCCTACACCTGCTTAGGCTGCCATGCGGTTGCTGATTATCGCACCGCCTATCCGGAGGTCTATCACGTGCCCAAATTGGGCGGCCAGCACAACGAGTACCTGATCTCAGCCTTGAGTGAATATCGCTCCGGCGCGCGTCCGCACTCCACCATGCGCGGTCAGGCTCATGACATGACCGATGCCATGATTCGTGATATCGCCGCCTATTTCAGTGCGGGTACGCCGCTGAAAGCCGGTCCCGTGGTCGGCACGGCACCCAAGGTTGTTGAAACTTGTCAGGCTTGCCATGGACCGGACGGCGTAGGCATTTTGCCGGAGTACCCGAACCTGGCCGGTCAGCACAACGATTACATCGTCCAAGCCTTAAAGGCCTACCGTAAGGGCGCCCGTCAGAATGCCATCATGCAGGGCATGGCGGCAGCGCTGACCGATGAGGACATCACGGCGGCAGCCAAGTATTTCTCATCGCAAAAGCCCGGACTTTGGGTGCCCTCGCTGCCCCATAACTAATCGGGCCTGCCAACGCCGGCGAAAGGCCGGCGTTGGCACATCACCCATCCCCGTATCTTTATGAGCGCCTTTACCGCCCGTCCCGGTGTGGTTGGCGATCTGGATTATCCCGGCGGCATCAGTGCGTTGGACGTGCATTACGTGCGCCCCGGCCTTGCCAGCAGTCACCTCATCGTCGAGTCAGGGCGCGCCGCCTTGGTGGATGCGGGTACGGCCTTATCCGTGCCTACGTTGCTCGCCGCACTGACGCGACGGGGCTTGGCCTACACGGATGTGGACTATGTACTGCTAACGCACATCCATCTGGACCATGCCGGCGGCGCCGGCGCATTGGTCGCCTGCCTGCCGAACGCGCAAGTCGTGGTTCATCCGCGCGGGCGAGCGCATCTGGAAAATCCTGCCAAATTAATTGCCGCAACCAAGGCCGTTTATGGCGATGAGGCTTTTAGCGCCTTGTACGGTGAAATCCTGCCCATTCCGGCGTCGCGACTGATCAGTGCCACGGATGGTATGCGCCTTTATATGGCCAACCGTGCTTTTGATTTTTGGCATACCCCAGGACATGCCCTGCATCACTTGGTGATTCACGATCGGTTAACCGACAGCCTATTCACGGGCGATACCTTCGGCGTTTCCTATCGCGAGTTGGATGTGGATGGCAGGCCCTTTATTTTCCCTACCACCTCACCGTCGCAATTTGATCCGCAACAACTGAAAGACTCGGTACGCCGCATTGCAGCCTTGAGCCCCCAAGCGGCCTACCTGACTCACTATGGCCGAATCACTGGGATTGCAAAGTTAGCCGAGCAATTGCTAACACAAATTGATCAATTGGTTGGGTTTGCTCATGAACTCGCCACGAGTCCTGAGCCGCATAAAGCGTTGAACACGGCAATTTTTGATTGGTTAAATACCGCTTTAGATCGCCACGGATTTCCGGCTGATGCCGCGTTACGCCATCACCTGTTAGATTCGGACGTTGAGCTTAATACTCAGGGCCTTTTGTCGTGGCTGGCCAGGCAACGTAATGAAGCCAAATTAAATCAATAAGACTCGCTTAGGTTTTAGCATCACTTTTGGGATACGGTAATCGAGTACACTGTGTGTAGATTATCAGTGACACTCAAGCCAGGAGGGTGACAGCAGTGACAACCGTTGAACCCTTATCGATCGAGGCACAAAGCCTGATAGCTGATGCCAAACTCTTATCTATTGATTTATCAATCCAGCAGGTCACGCAGCTATTTCGCCTGCTCGATGAGTTGGCGGATTGGAATACACGGATTAACCTGACCGCTATTCGTCAGCGCTCCGAGATGATTCAAAAACATCTTTTGGATAGCCTGGCCGTTCAGCCTTTTTTACACGGCCCCGTGGTGATCGACGTGGGAACCGGGGCAGGTTTTCCGGGGCTGCCTCTGGCCATCATCAATCCGCCAATGCGTTTTATTTTAATTGACTCGATTGGCAAAAAATTAGCTTTTGTCAGGCACTGTGTTGATGTGCTGGGCCTGACGAATGTCGAGGTTGTGCATACGCGCGCGGAGACTTATGTGCCCGAGCATCGCGCCGCCAGCGTGATCACTCGGGCGTTTGGTTCCTTGCGTTTGATGACTGAGCAAGCCGGCAATCTGTGCGCACGTTCAGGTCGATTACTCGCCATGAAAGGTCGAGTACCTACCGATGAGATAGATGTTTTACCGCATGCCTGGATGGTTACGGCTGTCGAGCGACTACAGGTCCCAGGGTTAGACCAAGAACGCCACTTGGTCATATTAGAGCGGCGCCCATAAAGCTCACCCCGTAACGATTAAGCACTCCAAGCTGAAGTTCCAATACCGTCTGATAGCGCGTGCCGCTCACGCGTTCGAGTTTGCTAATAAGGTTTTGAGTTCTGCAGTCATCTGCTCAAACACAGCAAGCCAGTTGCCGTGAGATGGCTGTCTGAATAGCCGATGCTTGGGATACCACGGTGAGTCGGGTCGATCCATAAACCAACGCCAGTCAGGCACTTTCTTGAGAGCGAGCCACGCATCAACCCCCAGCGCTCCGGCTAAATGGGTTAGCGACGTGTCGCTGGTGATTACCAAATCCACGCATTTCATAATCGCTGCGGAATCAATAAAAGCCTGATCTGCGCAGTCAAAGCTATCGGGTAACACTTCAATTGAAATATCCCTGCCCAGGGCCTTAATTTGTGAAGCCGCCGCGCCTTTTTGCAGGCTGATCAGACGAACACCGGGTAGCTTTGCAATCGGCTCAAACAAGCGCACGGGGAACGACCGGCCCCATTCCACCGAACCTGTGGGTTTGCCTTGCCAGGCAATAGCGATCTTAAATCCCTGCGCGCCAATGAAATTCTTCCAATACTCAATTCGCTCTGGCTGCGCTTCTAAGTAGTGGCTGCGGCAAGGGATCGTCTCTAAAGATGTCTTAAACGCATAGGGCAAGCTCATCAGCGGGCAATGGTAGTCAAAGTTTGGCCGCTTAGTGCCCTGATCCACGAACGCATGAACACCAGACAACGTCGAAAGTATCTCGCGCAATATCGCTGGTGCCTCCAGGATAACTCGCGCGCCTTGAGCTGCCACTAAGTCCAGGTAGCGGCAAAACTGCAACGTGTCACCGAGACCTTGTTCAGCATGCAGCAGTATCGAGCGACCCTCTAAAGAGGGTGAGCCTAGCCACAAAGGCTTGATGAAAGCGTGCGGCTTACCCCTGCTTTGAGTCTTGCTGTGCCATCCCCATTCATATTCGGCGAAGCCATCAATCAAGTTGCCGTTCAGTAAATTCGTGAAGGCTTTGGAGTAGTGCGCAAGCCCATGGTTTGGATCTATGGCCAGTGCTTTGTTGTAGGCCGTTAAAGCCTCCTGGCTGCGTCCTGCAGCGGCCAACACGTTGCCACGACTAACATGCGCGTCAGCAAAATCTACTCTATGCTCTATAGCCTTATCGGTGCAGCTTAAAGCTTCGTTATAGCGCTCAAGTTGCAGTAGTACACGGCTCTGGTTGCAAAGGGCGGTCAGGTGGTTCGGGCGCAGCTTCAAAGCTGTTTCTACGCTCACTAAGGCTTCTGGCAGGCGCCCCAATTCTTGGAGACATGGCGCTCTACCGTTGTAAGCTTCAACAAAATCAGGTTTTAGTTCGATAGCTTTGTTGAAACTTTCTACGGCATCTTCGGGACGTGCGAGTTTCTGCAGCGCGTTGCCGCGATTGCAGTAAGCAGCCGCATAAGTCGGTCGTTGCAAGAGGGCCTGATCGAAACAGTCCAGAGCCTCTTTGGCTCGGCTTAACCCAAGCAAGGTATTGCCTAAATTATTGTAGGCTTCAACAAACCGATCGTTTTGCTTGATGGCTAGCCGATAGTGGCGTTCAGCGTCGCCCAGTCTGTCTAGTTCTGAATAGACGTTAGCTAGATGGAAGTGAACCAGTGCATCAGCCTGCTTACCGCGGGCAATTCTGCTCAATAACCGTACAGCCTCGTCATGTTGGTCAGTCTGCGCGGCAAGGATCCCCAGAAGCCGCAGCGCAGCAGGGTGTTCTGGATGCAGCGCCAATACGTCTTTGTAGAGTTCCGCCGCAGCCGCCAGGTTGCCCGCCTGATGAAGCTTAAAGGCTTGCTCAAGCTTCTGTGCTAACGCCTGGTCATGGGTCTTGGCAGGGTGAGGAGGATGGCTCATGAATAATTTAAGCTGCGCGCAACGGCCTTCAGGTTAACCAGCAACCGCCTAGACTCAAAGCCGTGAATGATTAAAGAACTGCAAAATACGCTACTGACACTGTGTTACTGGAAGAAGGCTTTGCGTTAGGAATATCAGGATTAGACCGCTTGCCGTATTTTGTTAACTGGCTGATTTAATGAGCGTTAATTAAGACAATTTCGCGATTAAAAGGCTTTCAACCCAACCCTATTGTTGTAACGAGCGCCATCGGGTGGCTTGACGGTGCTATTCTGCGCCGCGATATGAACCGTATTATTGCCGTTGCCAATCAAAAGGGTGGGGTCGGAAAGACCACGACAGCCGTTAATCTGGCTGCGTCCTTGGCCGCCAGTAAAAAGCGTGTCCTGCTGTTGGATTTGGATCCTCAGGGCAACGCCACTATGGGTAGTGGCGTCGACAAAAATGCCTTAAACCGCTCGGTTTATGACGTGCTGATGGGTGATGCCACCGTCATTGAGGCGGCTGTTGCCTGCGAAGAGTCCGGCTTTGATTTGGTCCCGGCCAATCAGGACCTCACGGCAGCCGAGGTTCGCCTGCTTACGTTATTAGCCGGTCGAGAGGTGAAACTAAAAGCCGCTCTTAGCCGGGTTCGCGACCGCTATGACATGATTTTGATTGATTGTCCGCCGGCTTTAAACATGCTGACGGTCAATGCATTGGCGGCGGCGGATACGGTGTTGATTCCCATGCAGTGCGAGTATTTTGCCTTGGAGGGATTGTCGGCGTTGATTAACACCGTGGATCAGGTGCAGGCGAGTATCAATCCCAGCCTGAAACTGGAGGGGATTCTTCGCACCATGTTCGATCCTAGAAACAACCTCTCCAACGAAGTCAGTGCCCAGCTGATTCAGCATTTTGGGGAGTTGGTTTTTGCGACCGTGATTCCCCGCAACGTCAGGCTTGCTGAGGCGCCTTCATTCGGTCGTCCGGCGCTTTATCACGACAAAGAATCACGCGGCGCGTTGGCTTATTTAGCGCTGGCGGCCGAGATTATTCGTCGTGATGAAGAGGCCCTGAACCCGCGCCAGGACGCCGACATCACGACCTAAAGCGGCTGGCTCATCGCTTCCTGCACCGGAAGGCGTTGGGGCGTGTAGACTTTCCTGTCCTGCGAATCAGTGGACGTTAAGCGCATGTCGACGAAAAAAACCGGATTGGGTCGAGGGCTTGAAGCCCTGCTGGGACAAACCACCGCTCGCCAAGTCACCGCTGCCGCAGCGGTTAATGTCGCGGCACCCACTCAAGAGCCGGTAGCTGCCGCGCCTACGGATCAATTATTGCGGCTGCCACTGGACCTTTTGCAACGCGGCAAGTACCAGCCGCGTGCTGATATGCGCACGGAATCGCTGCAGGAACTGGCTGACTCCATCCGTGCTCAGGGTATTGTGCAGCCTATCGTGGTGCGTCCTATTGCTACCGCGGCCGGCGCAACCCAGCGCTATGAAATCATCGCGGGCGAACGTCGCTGGCGCGCCGCGCAGCTGGCCGAACTCACCGAAATCCCCGCCATTGTCCGTGATGTTCCGGACAACGCGGCCGTAGCGATGGCGCTGATTGAGAACATTCAGCGCGAAAACCTCAATCCACTGGAAGAGGCTCGAGCCCTGGAGCGCTTGATTCGCGAGTTCGCCTTAACTCACGAAGACGCGGCACAAGCTGTCGGCCGATCGCGCTCGGCGGTCTCCAATTTGCTGCGCCTGTTGGAGCTGGGCGATGAAGTGAAGACTTATGTCGAGCAGCGGCAGTTGGAAATGGGGCATGCGCGCGCCTTGCTGCCACTGACCCAACGTCGTCAACAGGCCGAAATTGCCGCCTTGGTGGTCAGTCGGGCGCTGTCTGTGCGCGATACTGAGGCCTTAGTCCGCCGCCTGCTTAATCCAACCGCTGGCGAGCCTAAAGACCGGGAGCCCAAGGGCTCTGATGTGCGGCACCTCGAGACCGAGCTGTCCGAGAAGCTGGGCGCTCGGGTTGTCGTGAAGGCCAACGCCACCGGACGAGGCCAATTAATCGTCAATTTCACCACGCTGGATGAATTAGACGGCATCTTGGCGCACATACGTTAAATGCCCCCATTGATGACCGCCAAAAAGCTCCCTATACTTCGCGCGCTTCAGCAGGCCCTGCTGTGGCGGCTGTAAGGCCGGATGAGGCCAAGAATGAAGTACGCAGGCGCAACCAGCGTCTGGTGCTTCGTTTCTTAATGACGCAGATTTGCTGCGTCGCAGTGGTGGCAGTCTTGGTTGCCGCCGTCTACGGCATGCGCTACGCGCATGCAGTTTTGAGTGGCGGCGTCGTCGTTGCCGCGGGTAATGGCTTGTTCGGCTGGCGTTTGTTCGCGCCGGGCGTGGCTCCGGTTAGAGTTTTAGCGCGCGGGCTTTATGCCGGTGCGGCTTTGAAGTGGTTGTGGGTGGGTGCGGCCTTAGGTCTGGCGCTCGGGCCCGCGCAGATGGCGGCGCTTCCCCTGTTGGTAGGGGTGGTGGTTGCCCAGATCGGGTTTTGGTTGGGTTTAGCCTTTTGGTACTAGCTAGCGCGGTATCGGTCAGGCGGCCCAAGGCAGTTTGAGCGATACGGTTAAGGTGCGCGACCGCCAGGGTCGTGGGTTTTTAAGATCAAGGTGAGCGGTTTTAATGTCGACGCAACCACTTGAAAGCGCAGGCCCGCACGATATGACGGGCTACATCCAGCACCATCTGACCCATCTGAGTCAGGGTGAGGGATTCAATGCCATCCACGTGGACTCGGTCTTCTTTAAACTGCTGATTGCTTCGGTATTTTTGTTCATTATTTTTCGGGCCGCCCGTCAGGCGACGCCGGGTGTACCGGGCAAGTTCCAGTGCGCGATTGAAATGGTCCTTGAGGGCATCGATGGCCTCGTAAAGGATATGTTCCACGGCGATCGCACGTTCATCACGCCACTGGCCATCACCATCTTCGGCATGGTGTTTTTGATGAACTTCATGGACATGATTCCGGTCGACTTTCTGCCGTCGATCGGTGAGCAGGCTGGGTTAGAGCACTTGCGTGTGGTGCCGACCGCTGACTTGTCGACCACGGTAGGAATGGCGCTGTGCGTGTTCTTACTGATTCAGTACTACGGTATCAAGTCCAAGGGCTTGGCCACGTTTTTCGGCGAGTTTCTCACCGCGCCCTTTCACGCTGAGGGTGTGGTTGGCAAGATCCTCACGGCGTTCCCGAATTTGCTGCTGCGAATCATCGAAGAGGCCGTCAGGCCCCTGTCGTTGAGCTTGCGACTTTTCGGCAACATGTATGCCGGTGAGTTGATCTTTATCTTGATCGCCTGTCTGACCTTGGGCACGACACTGGGGTCTTGGGTGCCTTATGTGTTAGGTCCGTTGCAGTTCATCGCCGGTTTCGTGTGGACCGTGTTCCACGTGCTGGTTATTACCCTGCAGGCCTTTATTTTCATGATGCTGACCATTGTCTATGTCAGCATGGCGACTGAGCACCATTGAGTTTGAGTGGGTGTCAGCTAAACGCTGCACCGATTGAGCTGTTTTTGACTTTGACTGTTTTTGATTTGAGACGTACTGACGCACGGAGACCAACATGGATCATACGACCGCACTCGCTCAGCTGCTGAGCATGACCGCAATCGCCGCCGGCCTTTTGATTGGCTTGGGCGCACTCGGCACGGCCATCGGCTTCGCGCTGCTGGGTGGCAAGTTCCTCGAGGGCGCATCGCGCCAGCCAGAGCTCGCTAACATGCTGCAGACGAAGATGTTCCTCGTCGCCGGTCTGTTGGACGCGGTGCCCATCATCGGTGTAGCTATCGCGCTGCTGTTGCTGTTCGCGAACCCGCTGGTCGGCCTGCTGCACTAAGTGACGGACGCGCCCGACCGTTGGGTGCGTGGAGCTAAGGCATGAGCATTACCATTACACTGATCATCCAAGGTCTCGCATTCTTTGCGACCGCTTGGCTTGTCATGACGTTCGGCTGGCCGCATATCAATAAGGCCATCGAAGAGCGTCAGGCCAAGATAGCCTCCGGTTTGGCCGCGGCTGATCGCGGTCAAAAGGACCTTGAGGATGCCCAGGCGAAAGCCCAGGAAATCATCAAGGACGCCCGCACGCGTGCCTCGCAGATCGTTGATCAAGCGGGCAAGCGTTCCAACGAGATTGTGGAAGAGGCGAAGAACAGCGCGGTGTCTGAAGGCGAACGCCTGATCACTGCTGCGCGTTCTGAAGTGGCGGCTGAAGCCACTCGGGCGCGCGGCGAATTGCGCGCTCAGGTCTCGATCCTGGCTGTCAAGGGCGCCGAGCAACTTTTGGGACGTGAAGTCAATGCGCAGGCCCATGCGGCGCTGCTCGATGATCTCGCCGCCCAGATTGCCTCGCACACCTGATCGTTGATCGGCATCACGGGAAACTGACAGACCATGGCTGAACTCGCCACTATCGCACGACCTTACGCCAGAGCTGCCTTCAGGCATGCCCTGGAAGCCGGTTCGTTGCCGCGCTGGAGCTTAGTCTTAGGCACCGCGGCCATCGTGGTCGCCGATCCGGCGGTTGAGCAGGCCATCATGGCTCCTGCGCAGGGCCGATCGGGTGCTGCTGAACTGGTGGCCAACTTGGTGAAGGCGGCTGGGCAGCCGGTTGATCAAGATGTAGCCAATTTCTTGGCTTTATTGGGTGAGAATCACCGCCTGCCGGTCTTAGGGCAGGTGGCGGTACAGTTCGAGGAACTCCGCGCTGCGGCTGAGAACACGCTCGATGTCGAGGTGGTCACGGCAATGGCGTTGACTGAAGCTCAGCAGGGGCAATTAAAAGCTGCCCTGAGCACGCGTTTCAAACGGGAAGTGCGACTGCACGAGAGCGTCGATTCGACGCTAATCGGTGGCGCCATCATTCATGCCGGCGATCTGGTGATCGACGGCTCGCTCAAGGGCCGCCTTGCGCGGCTGGCCACGCAGATGACCCGGGACTGACCGGGCAACGACTGCACGAGGAATTAACATGTCCATTAAGGCATCAGAGATCAGCGACCTCATCAAGGCTCGCATTAGTGAGTTTGCACCGAATGCCGACGCGCGTAACGTCGGTCAGGTGGTCAGCGTAACCGACGGTATTGTCCGCATTCATGGACTAGCCGACGTGCGTTACGGTGAAATGATTGAGTTTCCCGGCAATAGCTTCGGTTTGGCCTTAAACCTCGAGCAAGACTCGGTCGGTGCCGTGGTCCTGGGTGACTACAGCCATATTTCCGAAGGTGATGCCGTAAAGACCACGGGTCGCATTCTGGAAGTACCCGTCGGCGAAGCGCTTTTGGGTCGTGTTGTTGACGGTCTGGGCAACCCGATCGACGGCAAAGGTCCGATTGCGACCACCGCACGTGCGCCAATTGAGCGAGTAGCTCCTGGCGTTATCTTCCGTAAGAGTGTGTCGCAGCCTGTGCAGACTGGACTAAAGGCTATCGACGCCATGGTGCCCGTCGGTCGTGGTCAGCGTGAGCTGATCATCGGTGATCGTCAGACCGGTAAGACTGCGGTAGCTCTGGACACGATCATCAATCAGAAGTCCACCGGCGTTAAGTGCATTTACGTGGCTATCGGCCAGAAGCAGTCGTCGATTGCTAACGTGGTGCGCAAGCTAGAAGAGCACGGTGCGCTGGCTCACACCATCATTGTGGCGGCTTCGGCGTCCACTCCCGCTGCTATGCAGTACCTGGCCCCGTACACCGGTTGTGCGATGGGTGAGTACTTCATGGACAACGGCGAGGATGCGCTGGTGGTCTACGACGACCTGTCTAAGCAGGCTGTGGCTTACCGTCAGATTTCCTTGCTGTTGCGTCGTCCTCCAGGCCGCGAAGCTTATCCTGGCGACGTGTTCTACTTGCACTCACGCCTGTTAGAGCGTTCGGCTCGCGTGAACGAAGAGTATGTGGAGAAAGCCACCAACGGTCGCGTGAAGGGCAAGACGGGTTCATTGACCGGTCTGCCGATTATTGAAACCCAAGCGGGTGACGTGACCGCGTTCGTGCCGACTAACGTGATCTCGATTACCGACGGTCAGATCTTCTTGGAAACCGACCTGTTCAACTCCGGTGTTCGTCCCGCGATCAACGCGGGTATCTCGGTATCTCGCGTGGGTGGTGCGGCGCAGACCGACATCATTAAGAAGCTCGGCGGCGGTATTCGTTTAGCGCTGGCTCAGTATCGTGAGTTGGCCGCGTTCTCGCAGTTCGCTTCAGACTTAGACGAAGCCACCCGTCGCCAGCTCGAGCGCGGTCAGCGCGTCATGGAGCTGATGAAGCAGAAGCAGTACGCGCCGATGTCCGTATCGGAGATGGCACTGTCGTTGTACGCCGTAAACAACGGTTTCTTCGACAAGGTCGATCGTCGTAAGGTCGTTGAGACCGAAGTCGCGTTGCAGTCCTTTGCACGCACGAACCACGCCGGTCTGCTGAATTCGATTAATGAGACCCCCAAGCTATCCAAGGACATCGACGCAGCGCTGAAGAAGTGCTGTGAAGAGTTCGTGGCTGGTCTGTAAAAGTCGCACGTTAAAAGAGCGAACAGGAACTCATAGATGGCCGGCGCCAAAGAAATCCGCACTAAGATCGCTAGCGTAAAAGGTACGCAGAAGATCACCAAAGCCATGGAAATGGTAGCGGCGAGCAAGATGCGTCGTGCGCAGGAGCGTATGCGCGCTGCTCGTCCTTACGCCGAGAAAATGCGTGAGGTGATCGGTCATCTGCGCCTGGCGAATCCAGACTACCGGCACCCGTTTATGATCGATCGGGCCGTATCGTCGGTAGGTTTTGTGGTTTTTAGTACCGATCGTGGCCTGTGTGGCGGATTGAACATCAACTTGTTCAAGGCAACGCTGGCAGAGATTCGTCAGTGGCAGGCCAAGGGTGTGGATGTGCATCTGTGCGTGATTGGCTCTAAAGCGCTGCAGTTCTTTCGCCGCTTGAAGCTCAATATTGTGGCCAGCGCCACGCACTTAGGTGACAAGCCTCAGTCGGCTAGTTTGATCGGACCTGTAACGGCGATGCTCGACCTCTATAAAGAGGGCAAGATCGATCGGCTTTACATGGTCAATAACCACTTCATGAACACGATGAGCCAAAAGCCCATCGTAAGCCAACTGGTGCCGGCCGAGGCGACTCCATCGCCTGACCTGCAGCCGTTGTGGGAATACATCTACGAGCCATCAGCGGCCGAACTTCTTGATGGGTTTTTGACTCGGTATGTCGAGTCACAAGTCTATCAAGGCGCGGTTGAAAACGTGGCTTCGGAGATGGCGGCGCGTATGGTTGCGATGAAAAGCGCGACGGATAACGCGGGTAAGCTCATTGAAGAATTGCAGCTCATTTACAACAAGGCTCGGCAGGCCGCGATCACCAAGGAAATCTCGGAGATCGTTGGCGGCGCAGCCGCGGTTTAGGACTACAGGTAGAACACCATGAATGCTGTCACCACCCCGGCTTTGGGCAAAATCGTGCAGATTATCGGCGCGGTTATCGACGTTGAATTTCCTCGTGAACACATCCCCAAGGTGTACGAGGCGCTAGTCGTTACCGACGGCGGGCTGACCCTAGAGGTTCAGCAGCAGTTAGGTGATGGCATCGTGCGCACCATTGCGATGGGCGTGTCGGAAGGCTTGAAGCGCGGATTAGACGTGCACGCCACCGGCCACCGAATCAAGGTTCCGGTAGGTACCGGTACTTTAGGTCGCATCATGGACGTGCTGGGTACGCCCCAAGACGAGGCGGGTCCGGTGCAAACCGACGCACGCTGGGAGATCCATCGTCCGGCGCCTTCTTATGACGAGCAGGCCGGCGGCCAGGACATTCTGGAAACCGGTATTAAGGTTATTGACCTGCTGATTCCTTTTGCTAAGGGCGGTAAGGTCGGTCTGTTCGGCGGTGCCGGCGTAGGCAAGACCGTGAACATGCTTGAACTGATCAACAACATCGCGAAGACTCACTCGGGTCTGTCGGTATTCGCCGGTGTGGGTGAGCGTACTCGTGAGGGCAACGACTTCTACCACGAGATGAAGGACGCGGGCGTTCTGGACAAGGTGGCGA
>CAIKMS010000033.1 GCA_903828595.1 uncultured Pseudomonadota bacterium
CTGGCCGATCCAAACGTCGGCCTCGCGCAGCTTGTGGATGATCTCTTCAGTCGTAAACCGTTGTTTCGGCATGGTCTTCAACCCTCCGTTCCTCAATTTTAGGGAACATCAGGCTGGACCAGGAAATTCAGGTCAGGTCAATCCCCAACTGGTAAGGAATACTATAGCCATAGCGCTGCCGGATCCGATCGCCCATACAGCAAGGCCGAACAGAAACGCAGGGAACGACTGTTCGATGTGATATTCAAATGATTTATCATCTTCATGTCGTTGACTAAGCAGAAAAGCCACGAGATTTTTTTTGTAATCATTAAATAGGTAGGCGGAAAAAATCGCCACAAGTAGCGCCGTAAGGAGCGCACAATTAGTTAATTTCGCCAATGTGTAAAAATCTTGGTTTGAGTCCATAACACTCCTAAGTTACATTAAAAAAGACGGTTAGATGATAGCTTGGGCGCGTTCGCGATCAAACGTCCGTACATTAACGCCCAGGCTCTTAGGACCGCTGATCAGCTCGTCCTCCTGAGTCGAAGCCGCCTCAAAAATACCGGTGAAATGCTCAATGCTGCGCTGACCGGCATTGGACGCCTCCGAAGCGCGCACCGTGTCCGGCACGTGGCCGACGAACGAGATGCCGCGCTTTTTCGCCTCATCCGCCGCAGCAAAATACCCCTCGCGCGGGACCAGTGATTGAATCTTGATGAAGTCGACGCCTTGATCTTTAAGGTCATCGACGATGCGTCGTGCATCTTCAGGTCCGGACACCGGAGCTGAACTGGGAAAGCGCGGTATCGGCCCATCCAGCATGGGTCCGGCGATAACCATGCGCGGGCCTAACAGGCGCCCTGCCGCAATCGCGTCCCGCCAGGCCTTGAGAACCGGAAGGTCACCGCCCATGTCACGCACACCGGTCACTCCGTTGGCCACAAACAGCGGCAGCGTGACCCGCTCATTACGCGGCAGCCAGTCACCAAAGACCGTGTGCACGTGCATGTCCCACAGTCCAGGGATCAGAAACTTGCCCCGGCCGGAGACGATCTGAGCGCCTGAGGGAATGCGCAGCTGTGTACTGGCGCCCAACGCGGCAATGTGCCCTTTTTCCGTGATGACGGTCATATCGGATTGGGTCGTGCCGTCGGTTACGTCGATGATCGTGACGTGGGTAAGAGCGACGGTGGTGCCTAAAGCTGGCAGCGACACCAGCAGGCAGGCGGCTAGCAGCCCGTAAAGCGTAATGGATTTGTGCATAGTCGCTGCAGTCTAAAGCCTGGTGCCGCGCATTGGTGCAGGAAATTTGCCTGGCCCGTGCAGCCGGCTTAAACCATGTTGCGCGCCACTTTGCGTAGATTCTTTCTACGGTCAATGATGGTTTGGCGTAAGCCACGGTGCCATCACACCGAATGAGCCGCACGGCGCGAAGGTCATCGAGCTCAGCGAAACGCTTTGAGCTAGCAGGTCGCCTGAGTGTTGCTAGTCAAAGTTTCCGATAAGCGAAAAATTCAAATTCATCTGCTGACAGGCAGGACATAGATTGTCAGACAAGGTCAATGCTCGGTCCCCGTGCTGCTCACGCTTGCCGAACATGGGTGAGATCGGTGGCCGACCGTAGGAACGGATTCGGCTGGTGCGGCAGTGCGATCGTGGGCAACGCAGTCGGGTCGCCTCTACATTCACCAGAATTAATCCGTCTTGGTCGCAGAAGAAAGGAAAAAGGTCCGGCGAGTCCGCCATGGCACCTTTGCCTACGTGAATTTCATGCGTATAGCCGCACCGGCATTCGGCCAAATACATCGAACCCATGACTCACCCTCCGCATCCGGGATTTAAGGGTAGCCAAGGGCCGCATCAGCCGGTGATCCCGCAACAACGATTACCGGTAATGTTTAAGACGGCACGGATCCAACCGTAGGTTTTTATCGAGTGAAAACTCAGGTCCGCGGGGTGAATGCCAGGTCAATCGACAAGCGTTTTGATGGCGATCACCGGGTTCTCAACCCAACCCTTGAGCTACTTCAACCATCCTCAGGGATTAAAAAGGCATTGGCTGTGGTCTGCGCTTCTGGGCTGCGGTGGCAAACGTCACAGCCGGCGACTGGTCCGTGTTTGTTGGCGGCCGTCTTCGGATCGCGATGGCAGTCAAAACAAAAGGTATGAAACCGCGCCTCCACACCGACTTTGAGATCCGGGGTTTGCGCACGATGACACTGCACGCAGGTTCCATGACCCTTGTGATCAGCGTAATCGTGATGGCAAGTCAGGCAATTGACCTCGGTGTGTTTTTCATGAGGAAAATTCAGCAACAGGCGCTGGGTCTTAACATGGTAAGGCTCACGCAGGGTTAAGTTCACGCGATTCGATACCAAGACCGAGACGGCCAGGCAGCCTAACAGCGTCGCCAGCACCACCGCACGCGAGTAGCGGCCAAAGGCTGAGCGCCCTATCAGGGTTTGCGAGATCGCCTGCTGAGCCGCACCCTTTCGCGCGATAAGCAGCATCGCTAAAGCTACCAGCGTAGTGCCTAAGACCAACGAGGCCCGAAGCACGCCGTGCGCGTAGCGCGCACTGACTACCACGTGCACCGTGATCAGAACCACAGCAAGCACTGAGCTCACCACGTGAAATGCCTGAAAGCCACGATGCTGACGCCATACCACACGACGCGGCCTTCGCGTGGAGGTGGCACCGAGAACCCCTAAGAGCAGCAGACCCGCCCAGCCAGCAGCTTGGTACCACGGCATTGTGGGCTTCGCAAACTCCCAGACCGACGGGTCAATGACGAGTAGTGAAACCGTGTGTACTAAAGCAAGGCCCAGAACGACAAAACCTAAGTCCCGGTGTCTGTTAAGGCTTAGCGTTGCCGGCGGATGAATCTCTCGAGGCCTCACCGGATAGCCACACAGCGCTAACACTCCGACAGCCGAGACCAACCCGGCGATACTGGCCAGCTCCCAGCGCCAGTGCACCGTTCGAGTGAGTACCGGCAATAACGCCACCAGCAGCAAGGCCAGCGTCACGACCCCATAGCGCCAGTGGGGTCTCCGGGGGGGCTTAAGATTCGGTTGATCAGGATTTGCGGGCGGATGGATAAAACCTTACTCCTCGTTGGGTCAGTCAGGGCTTAAGGGCAAGCCCACGGACCGCCGAATAAGCGCGTCCGGCCCAGGCGCCAGCACGCGTAGGGTAAAGATCCAGAGACGTTGCGCACATGGGCTGTTGGCCCCCAAAAAATCCTTCGAGTTTTTCCGGATGGGGCTGAGTTCAGAGCGCCTAAAATGGCACACTGTACGCCACGGTGCCGCACCCAGACCGCGGCCTTATTGTCCCTACGGAGACTGCCTGATGTCTACTTTCAGTGGAGAACGGCTGCGACAGGCGCTGGCTGCGGAAAAACCGTTGCAGGTGGCCGGCGCCGTCAACGCGTATTGCGCGCTCTTAGCCCAGCAGGCCGGATTTAAGGCGCTGTATCTATCAGGTGCCGGCGTGGCTAACGCCTCCTTCGGAATCCCCGATTTGGGCATCACGTCGCTGAACGATGTCTGTGAGGACGTGCGCCGCATTACCTCGGCAACTGATTTGCCCCTGCTCGTGGATGCCGACACCGGTTGGGGTGCGGCCTTTAATGTGGCGCGCACCACCCGAGATCTGATCAAATCCGGAGCGGCCGGCATGCACCTAGAAGACCAGGTTCAGGCCAAACGCTGCGGGCACCGCCCCGGCAAGGCCCTGGTTGCCCCCGAGGAGATGGTTGATCGCCTGAAAGCTGCCGTGGACGGACGAACAGATCCAGCCTTTGTGATCATGGCGCGCACCGATGCCCACGCGGTGGAAGGTCAGGCTGCCGCCATCGATCGCGCCGCCGCGTACGTTGAAGCCGGTGCGGACATGATCTTTGCCGAAGCGCTGCAGACGCTGGAAGAGTATCGGCAATTTACCCAAGCGATATCCGTTCCCGTGCTGGCTAACATTACCGAGTTTGGTAAGACGCCTCTGTTCACCGTGGAAGAACTGGGCGCTGCCGGCATTAGCCTGGTGCTCTACCCGCTGTCTGCGTTTAGGGCGATGTCCAAAGCCGCCTTAGAGGTTTATACCGAATTGAAAACCACAGGCACTCAGCAAGGCGTTATTAACCGCATGCAGACCCGTAGCGAACTCTACGAGGTGCTCGGTTATCACGCCTATGAGCAAAAACTCGATGAACTCTTTAAAAAATAAGCCCAGGAATGAAGAGGAATGAGACGATGAACCCGTCTACCGAAACGCCCGCTGGGGTGAAACCCAAAAAATCCGTGGCGCTGTCTGGAGTCCTGGCAGGCAACACGGCCCTGTGCACGGTGGGCCGTTCCGGTAACGACTTGCATTACCGCGGCTACGACATCTTAGAGATCGCCGGTGCGGCGGAATTTGAAGAAATCGCCCATCTGCTCATCCACGGACACTTGCCGACTACCGCTGAGCTGCGCACTTATAAAAATAAATTGCGCGGGCTGCGCGATTTGCCTGACGCGGTGCGTGATGTTTTGCGTGCACTACCCGCCTCCTCGCACCCCATGGACGTTCTGCGTACCGGTGTTTCCGCGCTAGGCTGTGCGTTGCCTGAGCACGGTGATCACGCTACCGCCATGGCCTGCGATATCGCTGACAAACTTCTGGCCTGTCTGGGCTCCATGCTGTGCTACTGGTATCACGGCACGCACCACGGTCGATGGATTGAGGTCGTCACTGACGATGAGTCTATAGGCGGGCACTTTTTGCATCTGCTGCACGGCGTTAAGCCCCGTGACGAGTGGGTACGCGCCATGCACACCTCGCTGAACTTGTATGCCGAGCACGAGTTCAACGCCAGCACCTTCACCGCCCGCGTGGTATCCGGTACCGGCTCTGATATGTATTCAGCCATAACTGCAGCCATCGGTGCCCTACGCGGCCCCAAACACGGCGGTGCAAATGAGGTCGCCTTTGAGATTCAAAAACGCTATCGCGATGCCGATGAAGCCGAGGCCGACATTCGTCGTCGAGTGGCCGAGAAAGAGGTGGTGATCGGCTTTGGTCATCCGGTGTACACGATTGCCGATCCGCGCAATGAGGTCATCAAGTCCGTGGCGCGCGGCTTAGCCCGGCAGGCCGGCGATACGCAGATGTTTGATATCGCTGAGCGCATCGAATCCACCATGTGGGATATCAAAAAGATGTTCCCCAATCTGGACTGGTTCAGTGCCGTGAGTTACCACTTGATGGGCGTACCCACCTCGATGTTCACCCCACTGTTTGTGATCTCGCGCACGACCGGCTGGGCGGCTCATGTCATCGAGCAGCGCGGTGACGGAAAAATCATTCGACCCAGCGCCCATTACGTGGGCCCTGAACCCCGAGCGTTTATCCCGATTGATCAGCGTGGCTAGGCAAGGAATCCCACGATGAACGTCACGTATCGTTGCACGCTGCCAGGTACAGCACTGGATTTTTATGATGCGAAAGCGGCCGTGGAGGCACTTAATCCAGGTCGTTGGGCGCAGATGCCCTATACCGTGCGGGTGCTGGCGGAAAATATCGTGCGTCGCTGCGATCATGAGCATCTGTCTGAAAGCCTAGTGCCACTGATCAAAGCGAGTCGCGATCAGGATTTCCCGTGGTTTCCGGCTCGGGTGGTGTGCCATGACATTCTGGGGCAAACCGCGCTGGTGGATTTAGCCGGCCTGCGCGATGCCATAGCCTCTCAAGGCGGTGACCCGGCTTTGGTGAATCCCGTGGTGCCGACTCAGCTGGTAGTTGATCACTCACTGTCGGTCGAACACGGCGGTTATGAGAAAAATGCCTTTGCCCTAAACCGATCCATTGAAGATCGGCGCAACGCCGATCGCTTTCATTTTATTGAATGGACCAAGTTTGCTTTTAACAACGTCGAGGTCATCCCTCCCGGCAACGGCATCTTGCACCAGATTAACATCGAGAAAATGAGCCCGGTCGTGCAAGTCCTAGACGGCGTAGCCTTCCCCGATACGTTGATTGGTACCGACTCTCACACACCCATGATCAATGCTTTAGGGGTGATAGGCATAGGCGTGGGCGGACTGGAGGCTGAGAGCGTCATGCTAGGGCGGGCAGTCTGGATGCGCTTACCCGAGATCGTGGGTGTAAAACTCACCGGCCGCGCCGGACCCCACATTACTGCCACGGACATCGTGTTGGCTCTGACCGAGTATTTACGCGCATCGAAGGTGGTCTCCTCCTACTTAGAGTTTTTTGGGCAGGGCGCGCGCACGCTGACCTTAGGCGATAGAGCCACGGTTTCAAACATGGCACCGGAGTTTGGTGCCACCGCCGCCTTATTCGCTATTGACGACAAAACACTCAACTACCTGCGTCTCACCGGGCGGGATTCAGCGCAAGTGGCGCTCGTTGAAACCTATGCCAAAGCCACGGGTCTTTGGGCGGATGATTTGGCAGACGCCCATTACGATCGGGTGCTGGAGTTTGATCTGTCCAGTGTCGTGCGTACGCTGGCCGGTCCGACTCATCCGCATCAGCGTATCCCGACCTCTACGCTCACCAGCCGCGGACTGGCACAAGCCAGCCAGACCGCTCAGGGTGAAATGCCAGAGGGTGCGGTGATCATTGCGGCGATTACCAGCTGCACCAACACCTCCAACCCGCGCAACATGATTGCCGCGGGCTTACTGGCCCGCAATGCCAAAGCCCGAGGACTCACCCGCCAACCGTGGGTGAAGACTTCGCTGGCGCCCGGTTCTAAAACAGTACAGCTGTATCTACAGGCCGCCGATCTCTTACCTGATCTGCAAGCACTCGGCTTTGATGTGGTGGCGTTTGCCTGCACCTCCTGTAATGGCATGAGCGGAGCGCTGGAACCGGCCATTGAACAAGAGATCCTTGAACGAAATCTCTACACCACCGCCGTACTCTCCGGGAACCGCAACTTTGAAGGACGCATACACCCGCGTGCCAAAGAAGCGTATCTGGCCTCACCGCCGTTAGTAGTTGCCTACGCAATCGCCGGCAGCATTCGCGTCGATATTGAGAAAGATCCTCTGGGTCATTCAGCGGACGGCACGCCGGTGTATCTGCACGATCTGTGGCCTGGCGATGCCGAGATTGATGAGGTGATGGCGCACTCGGTTAGGCCTGAGCAGTACCGTGCGGTCTACGATCCCATGTTCGCCTTTGCGTCCAAAGCCGGCGTTGAAGTGAATCCGTTGTACGAGTGGCGAGCCCAGAGCACCTACATACGCCGCCCCCCGTATTGGGAAGGAGCCCTAGCTAAAGCTCGCACGCTCCAAGGCCTGCGTCCGCTTGCGCTGCTCGGCGATAACATCACCACCGATCACCTGTCGCCCTCCAACGCCATCTTGGCTGACAGCGCGGCGGGTGAGTATCTGGCCCGCATGGGCTTACCCCGTGAGGACTTTAATTCCTATGCGACCCACCGCGGCGACCACTTAACCGCGCAGCGGGCAACCTTCGCCAACCCCCGCCTAAAAAATGAGATGGTTAAAAACGCCGATGGTACGGTGCGCGAGGGTTCACTGGCGCGTCTCGAACCGCAAGGGACGGTCACCCGTATGTGGGAGGCGATCGAAACCTATGTGCAGCGCGGTCAGCCATTAATCATTGTGGCCGGTGCCGACTATGGCCAGGGCTCCTCGAGGGATTGGGCCGCGAAGGGTGTGCGCCTTGCCGGTGTGGAGGCTATCGTGGCCGAAGGCTTTGAGCGCATACATCGCACTAACCTGATTGGCATGGGCATCCTGCCGCTGGAGTTTAAAGAGGGCACCACCCGCCTGACCTTGGCGCTGGATGGCTCCGAGATCTACGATGTCATCGGTGAACGAACACCGCACGCGATGCTGACCCTGGTCATTCATCGTCGTCAGGGCGAGGTACTTAAAGTCCCGGTGATCTGTCGTTTAGATACCGCCGAAGAGGTTTTAATCTACGAGGCCGGCGGCGTGCTGCAACGCTTCGCGCAGGACTTTCTGGCCTCCACCACTGCATCGGCCACCTAAAGGCGAGGACGTTTCATCATGGCACCCCGACCTCAGGCTAAAGTTCGTGCAACGTATATGCGAGGCGGCACCAGTAAGGGCACGTTTTTTTTGCGTGATGATTTGCCGCTAAGCGCTCAAGTCGCCGGCGCCGCGCGCGATCGGTTTTTGCTTCGCGTGGTCGGCAGTCCGGATCCTTACGCTAAACAGATCGATGGCATGGGCGGAGCCACGTCTAGCACCAGCAAGGCCGTGATTGTTTCCCGAAGCAGCCGACCCGATCACGATGTCGACTACCTGTTTGGCCAGGTCTCCATCGATCAGGCGTTAGTGGACTGGAGTGGCAACTGCGGCAACCTCTCTGCCGCCGTGGGGCCCTTTGCGATTCGCAGCGGTCTGGTTGATCTGTCGCAACACGTGACCGATGGCAGGGCCACCGTGCGTATTTGGCAGGCCAATATCGGCAAAACGATCATCGCTCACGTTCCGATCATCGATGGCGAGGTAGTGGAAAGCGGGGATTTTGAGTTGGATGGGGTGACCTTTCCGGCCGCGGAAATTCAGCTGGAATTTTTGGATCCGGCCGCCGAGGACGACAGCGCCGGTGGCGCCCTGTTTCCTACCGGTCAAGCCATCGATCAGCTTCACGTACCTGGCGTCGGTGACTTTGAGGCCACGATGATTAATGCCGGTATCCCCACCATTTTTATAGAGGCGAACGCACTGGGCTACACGGGCACGGAGCTGCAAGACGCAATCAACACGGATGCGCAGGCCCTATCGCGCTTTGAAACGATTCGCGCCTACGGTGCGCTAAAGATGGGTCTGATCAACGAGCTCGCTCAAGCCGCACTACGTCAACACACCCCTAAAATAGCTTTTGTGTCACCGCCGCAGGATTACGTCACGTCAAGCGGCAAGACGGTGTCGGTTGCTGACACCGACCTGTTAGTTCGCGCCTTATCCATGGGCAAGCTGCACCACGCCATGATGGGCACAGCCGCCGTAGCCATCGCTACCGCCGCCGCCATTCCCGGCACGGTGGTCAGCCGTGCCGCGGGTGGAGCGCGTAAGGCGGTGCGATTCGGGCATCCCTCCGGCATGCTGCGGGTGGGTGCCGTTGCTGAGCAACACGGGTCGCAATGGCACGTTACCCAAGCGACCATGAGCCGCAGTGCCCGTGTACTAATGGACGGCTGGGTGTACGTACCGGCCGAATTCGTCTAAGCGTATCGCCCGTACCCCCTTTGAGAGCCTCGGCGCTTTAGCGTTGGGTTGCCGTCATAGCCTTAAGTTAGCGCGGCATAATTTAATTGACGTAAGCTTTAGCTACACTAGTGATACAAGGCGCTGCACACCTGTTGGTGTAAGCGCTTAGCGAGCCTTTCTCCTGTTACGGCTAAGGACGTGTCATGTCAGACAGCAACACCGATCATCTCAATCAACCCGCCGGCTACGTACCTCCCAAGGTCTGGACCTGGGATAAAAATAACGGGGGCAAGTTCGCTAACATCAATCGCCCGGTGTCCGGTGCAACCCACGAAAAAACCCTGCCCAAGGGCCGCCATCCGTTTCAGTTGTATTCACTGGGCACGCCTAATGGCCAGAAAGTCACCATCCTTTTGGAAGAGCTGTTAGCCGCCGGTCACAGCGGTGCAGAGTACGATGCCTGGCTGATTCGTATCGGTGACGGTGATCAGTTCTCGTCCGGCTTCATCTCGGTGAACCCCAATTCCAAGATCCCGGCGATGGTGGACTATTCAACCAACCCAGCGACGAACCTGTTTGAAAGTGGTTCTATGCTGTTTTATCTGGCTGAAAAATTCGGGGCTTTCTTACCCACCGAGCATTACGCTCGCGCTGCCACCATGAACTGGCTGATGTGGCAAATGGGCTCCGCGCCCTTTGTGGGCGGCGGCTTTGGGCATTTTTATGCGTATGCCCCGTTTAAGATGGAGTACGCCATTAATCGTTACGCCATGGAGACCAAGCGCCAGCTGGATGTGCTGGATAAGCATCTGGCCCATCACGAGTACATGATTGGCGAGACCTACACCATCGCCGATATGGCCATCTACCCTTGGTATGGCGCGATGATGCGCACCGCTTACAACGCGCAAGAGTTTTTGTCCGTGCACGAGTACACCCACCTTAACCGCTGGGTGGAGTTGATTGAGAGCAGACCCGCGGTACAGCGAGGCATCCGCGTTAACCGGGTAGCCAGCCCCCCGGCTAATCCGCTGCCAGAGCGGCACGACGCCAGCGACTTTGATCAGACCACCGAGAGTAAAAGCTAAGGCCTATACCGCTGGCCTCAATGAATAGGCCCCGATACGATTCGCTGCAATCACCGAGGTAGGACTGACCCGGGTCAGTCGCCTTAGCGTCGGATGCAACAGACTACTTTAGGATGGCGTTATGCGATTGGATGAGTACGCGGCTCTAGACGCCATTTCGATTGCCCGAGCCATTCAGGCTGGCGAACTGTCGGCCGTAGAAGTCACCGATGCCGCCATCACGGCGATCGAGACATTAGATCCCGCACTCAACGCCCTGGTGCTTCGGGATTTTGATCAGGCGCGTCTAACCGCCCGAACATTATCCGCCTCAGCGCCGTTGGCCGGTGTGCCATTTTTGGTAAAGGACGTGAACCTGCAGGTCACGGGCTGGCCTACCACCCATTCATCGCGCTTTTTTGAAACGGCCCAGCCCTTACCCGACAGTGAATTAGTCTCCCGGTGGCGGCGAGCCGGTGTGGTGTTGCTAGGAAAAACGAACACACCAGAATTTGCCGATAACTTTGCCACTGAACCGGTATTTCGCGGTACCACATTCAACCCGTGGAACCCGGCCGTTACCGTGGGTGGCTCCAGCGGGGGTGCGGCCGCAGCCGTGGCCAGTGGCATGGTTCCAGCCGCGCACGGCACAGACGTGGGCGGATCCATACGCGTACCGGCAGCTTGCTGTGGACTCTTTGGTCTTAAACCCTCGCGCGGGCTAAACCCGCTGGGCCCGTATCATGCCGAACTCGGTGCAGGCCTTAACTGCGATCACGTACTCACGCGAACCGTGCAAGACAGTGCCGCGTTTTTAGATGCCACCGCTGGACCCGATCCTACGGCACTCTACCCGGTACAACGTTCGGTACCCTCCTATTTAGCCGCTTTGAGCGAGCCATCAGAAAAACTACGCATCGCTTGTATCGCACAAACCATTGATGGCCTGCCTGCCGCTGCAGAAATTCAGGCGCGTTTGGATGACACCGTTCGTTTGCTCAAGGATCTGGGACACGAGGTGATACGGGCCAGCTTCCCACCCGAGCTGGCAGCACTGGCGGCCGGTGAGTCGTGGATGCCGCTATGGTTAATGGACATTGCGATGCTAATTCGCGATAGAGCCCGTGAGTTGGGACGTGAGCCGGGCGACTTTGAGATCGAGACCATGCCTCGCTATGCTTACGAGCGGATTAACCGGATGAGTGCCCATGACTATCTGGACGTGCGCCGCTTAGCGCATCGAATCTGCGGGGTGATGCTTCATCACTTTAAGCCCTTCGATCTGATCCTAACGCCCGCCACTGGCAGCTTACCGCCGGCCGTGGGGGCGCTGGATGCCAACGCGCCGGATTTTGATCTGACGAAATGGGGTGCGGCTGGCTATGCGTTTGCACCCTTCTCAGAACTGTTTAACGTCACGGGCCAACCAGCGGCCAGCGTGCCGTTGTTCCAATCCCTCTGCGGCCTGCCGCTGGGCATGCAGATCATTGGCCGCCAGGGTGAAGATCACCGGGTGCTTCGAGTCGCTTACGATTTGCAAAAGGCCACTGAATGGACCGCACGGCACCCGGCCTTATGGATAGGCAAACGCTCGTAGCCCAAGCTAGGTGACCTAGTGACCGCCCTTCATGCCACCGGTGCCGAAGGGAGGCCGCGCGAACCACACCACGGGTATAGCCACTAAGAACAATACCGCTAAGAGCAAAAACACGTCGTTAGCCCCCATGGTGGAGGCTTGCCCGGTAATCACATGATCCACATACCCGCGCGCCGCCACATCGGGTATACCCTTGGAGGACAAGACCCCCAGGTAATGAATCGAGCCTGGTGCTCGGGCGTTCACACTTTCCGTGAGCACGGCGTGGTGATAGATCGATCGGGTATTCCAAAGCCACACACAAACGGCTGTAGAGATACTGCCCGACATCGTGCGAATAAAGTTGCTTAAGCCGGCGGCATTTGCCAGTTCATTAGGCGCCACACCCGAAAAGATGATTTGGTTTAGCGGCAAAAAGAACAACGACACGCCGATACCCTGAAACAGGCGGGGCAAGGACAACTGTCCGAAAGTCGCCGTCTCGTTCAGCGTTGATACCCAGTACAGGCTCGAGGCGAACACTAAAAACGCGATCGTTGGTACCAGTCGCATATTAACGCGATGGATATTCCGGCCTAAAACCGGGGCTATAAATAAAGCTAAGACACCGACAGGCGCCACGGCATAACCCGCCCAGGTGCTGGTGTAATTCAGTGTGGTCTGCAACCACAGCGGGTAAATCACATTGACCCCGCTAAACGCAAAAAAAGCGACCGCAACCGCTAGCGTGCCCACCAAAAAATTTCGCCCTTTGAACAAGCGCAGATCAACCATGGGATGAGGATCGGTTAATTCCCAGGGAATCAAAAAGGACAACGCGACCACAGCGATGACCGCGGCTGTCAGGATTTCCGGCGAACTAAACCAGTCTTTCTCATTGCCGTTATCCAACATGAACTGCAGGCTGCCCACGCCCACCACCAGCAAAATCAGACCCACGATATCAATCGGTACTTTGACGGTTTTGGACTCTCGCTTGCGCAGCAACATCCAGGTGGTTGCCGCTGCAATCAGGCCGGTCGGCACGTTGATATAAAAAAGCCAGGGCCAGGACAAGTTATCGGTGATGGTGCCACCCAAAATCGGACCGCAAATAGGCGCGAAGATAACCACCATCGCCCACAGTCCCATCGCCATTCCGCGCTTTTGGGGCGGATAGTTTCGTAGCAGCAGAGCCTGAGCCACCGCCATCAACGGACCCGATACAAAACCCTGCATGATGCGAAAGGCCACCAGCATCGGCATGGAGGTTGCCAAACCGCATAAGGCTGAAAACGCCACGAACAATAACAACGAGGCGACAAAGCTGCGCACCTCACCAAAACGCCGGCCTATCCAGCCAGCCAAAGGCTGCACCACGGCCGCCGCCAACATGTACGAACTAATCGCCCACGTACCCTCGGCCGGACTGACCCCTAAACTGCCCGAGATCGATGGCACTGAGACGTTAACAATCGTCATGTCCAAAATCTCCATAAAGCTGGAGATCGACACGGCGATGGTGAGCAGCACCAAATTTAGACCGGTTAGCGGCGGATACTCTCCGTCCCTACCGGTGATGGCAGTCGGGCCTGCCATCGATCAACGACCGCCATTTTTTCGAATAATGGCATCCGCCGCCGCGTCAGCCTCTGCCCAGTTCGCGGCGTAAACATCGGTGGTTGAGGCCGAGGTAGTGACAGGCTTTACAGCCAACACCGCGCCGTCTCGCTGACGAGTGTCCACCGTGACATTGCTCGACATGCCAACGCGTAACGGATGGTCAGCAAGCTCCTTCGCATCAAGTTTCACGCGCACAGGGACCCGCTGAATCACTTTGATCCAGTTACCCGAAGCATTTTGCGCCGGCAGTAATGAGAAAGTAGAGCCCGTGCCGGCTGCCAATCCGGCAACCGTGCCGTGGAATATCACTGCACTGCCATAGACATCACTGTCGATAGCCACCGGCTGGCCAATGCGAATATTGCGGATCTGCGATTCTTTGAAGTTGGCATCGATCCACACGCCATCCAGTGGAATGATGCTCATTAATGTCTGACCGGGCATGATGCGTTGGCCTAACTGAACGTTACGCTGGGCCACATAGCCGCGGATGGGGGACACGATCGCGTTTCGCTTAGCGTTGAGCCAGGCATCACGGTAATGCTCCCGGGCGACCAATACCTGGGGATTCTCAGCCACCGTCACATTATCAATCGCCGTATGGGACGCCAGGGATTGCTCGCGTGCTTGCGCCAATACCGCGCGCGCCAGATCCACAGCCTCCTGAGCGTGACGAACCTCTTCGCCGGCGATGGCATTGTCAGCCAGCAAAGGTTTGCGGCGCGCAAGGTCCGCCTCCGCGCGCTTGAGTTCCAAGCCCCGGGTCGTAACAGCCGCATCCGCTTCAGCGGCCATCGCGAACTGCTGGCGAACCTTTCGTACGGTATCTGCAAGGGTTGCGGCAGCTTTAGCCAGTTCGGCTTGTGAATCCACCGGATCCAAACGGACTAACACCTGGCCGGCTTCAACCAAGGCCGTGTCTTCCACCGCCACATCGATGGCCGTACCCGGGACCTGCGAAGACACGGTCACTAAGTTCGCATTGACATACGCGTTGTCGGTCTTCTCACGCAGACTCAACACGAAGGTATCCAGTGCCCACCACGACACACCGATGACGATAAAAACCAAGGCAATGATGGGCAAAATTTTGCCGCGTGCTTTCTTGCTTTTCTCAGCTGTCATGTCGTTCATGGCTTCTCTTTTTCCGAATTAGATTGATAGCCGCCACCCAGGGCGCCTTGCAAGGAGATATCAGCAGACACCTTCGCAATCGCGAGTTGCGCCAGGGCATCTTGGTTTAAATTGACCGTACGTGCCGCCGCGAGCACCGGTCTAAGGTCGGCCGTAGAAGCGCGTAGCCGCGCTTCATGGGCCGCCAGGAGATCTTTAGCGAGGGTCAGCTGCTTTTCCCTCTCGATGATTTGTTGGTCAATTTGCGCTCGCGTTTGCGCTGCGGTGGCCACCTCACGAGCGGCTGACACCACCGTCTCGTTATAAACAGCCACCGCCTCCGCCAGACGCGAACGCTGCGCCGAGAAGTTTGCCGCACGCAGTCCATTGTCAAAGAGCGGTAAATGAACAGCCGCGCCCAGTTGCGGAGCCAGACTTCCCACCTCGAGCAGTTTCTCGATATGAATGGAGGATAAAGCCAGCAAGCCGCTTACCGTGATATCCGGGTAATACTCGGCACGCGCCACGCGTAAGCCCTGCAGGCTAGCTTCGACGCGCCAGCGACTGGCCGCGATATCCGGCCGGCGAGCCACTAAATCCAGCGACACGTTAGCCGGCAGACCCGTCGTCACCTCGGGCAGTTCTTTGAACGACAGTGGCGGCAACTCACTGACCGAGCAACCCAGCAAAGCCGCGAGCGTCACCAGGCGCAGGCGCGCCGAACTTTCGAGGCTGATCAGTCCCTCACGCTCAGCGGCCTGTTGGGCACGTAGATCCTTGATCGTTTCGGGTCTGTCCAGCTCGGCGGCGACGCGCTTTAACGCCAGTTGCTCGCCCTGCTCCCACAGAGCGATGCGGGCGCGGGCGAGTTTCGCGCGGGCTTGATCAGACTGCCAACCAAAATAGGCTTGCCCCACCGCACCGGACAACAGCAACTTCGCCTGCTGACGATCGGCAGCCGACGCCTGAGCGCGATCCAGCGCGGATTCCACGTTAGCGCGCTGTTTACCCCACCAGTCGAAGCTATAACTGAAGTTAAAGCCCAGGTCAGACTGGTTGTACCAGTGAAAACCCAGCAGTTTGGGCGGGAAGATGCCGTTATCACTTAAGCGCGTTTCTTGGGTGGAGGCCACACCGTTAACTTGTAAGCCCCCGGCCGTTCCCGCCAGTCGTACAGACTCTCGTGCGGACTCAAAGCGGGCCGTGGCCGAACTGATCGACGGCGCATCACGCAGCGCTCGTTCGATCAGCGCATTAAGATCAGCGTCATGATACTGAAGCCACCCCTCAGTGGCAGGCCAAGGTGCCGTGGAATCGGCATTGCCGGCCACAGGTGCGGCCTCACGCAGGTTTGTGGCGGGTAGCTCTGGCGGCTTAAGCACGCAGGCTGTCAACACCACCATGCACGCGGCGCTTGCAGCGCCACGAAGACTGTTCACTATGCTCCGCATGCACAACCCCGTTGATCAACAAATACGTCGGCTTAACCGACTTATAGACACGTCGCGCTACCGCCGCCTGACAAGCCACCCATTTTAGCATTCCCCACAGCGGCCGACGTCAGCAATCGGTTAAGATCAGGGCGTTGCGGTACTGGACAACGGATGGTCGCGCCGCCCTAAAGCAGAGGGGTAACAACCTGCTCAAGGCGCGCCGCAGTCCACGTGGAGTCTTTCAGACTCCAGCCGTTTTCCACCAACCGTCCGGCGCGATCAATGGTGAAATTAACCGGCATGCGCCAAATACGTCCGTACCCGCGCGCACTGTCCTCCCGTAGAAATCCCACGGGAAAACTCAAGGTCTTACCTACAGCCCGCGCCGCATCGACTTGATCGGCATCGTCCAAACAAAAGCCCAGGACACTCAGACCGTGCGATTCGTGTTCGGCTGCGTACGCCGATAACAAAGGCAACTCCAGCCGACACGGTCCACAGTACGTCGCCCAGAACGTCAGAATTACCACGCGCCCCAACAGATCCTGCGTTGAGATGCGCTGACCATCCAGCGTAATGAGCGTGGCTACCGGCGCCGTCTCGCCGACGCGTAAGCCACGGGCTGACGCTGACGCGCTCCACAACCCGGCGGCGGACAACGCCGTTAGTGCCAGGCTGTGCTGCAAAAACTGGCGGCGATCTGCTCGTTGGTTTTTATCCATCGTTATTAATCCTCTCACGCCATCGTCATCATGGCTCAATCCGAACTTACTGCCCTGGCACCCGTCTTGCCCGGCAATCAGAAGGAAACGCTTAAACCACCGGACGCCGTCCACTGGGGAACCAGTTGATAGCCATCGAGGTTTCGATACACCGGCATTTGTACAAAGCCATAGACATGAGTCCGGGTAGACACGCGTAGCGTCAACCCCGGACTCAGGTAAACCACAGTACCAGCCGTATTCGCGGTGTCCGCCAACGCGCCCTGATCAGCCGCTTTTCGATAAACGTTTACTTGCAGTCCAGGAATAACCTTCGGGTTGTCCTCGTAACGAAGCCCAAAGCTCACTGTGCCTTGATTGCCCGGCCGAAAGTCATTACCCAACTGTTTAGGCGAGTGAGTCACGGCTGCCTGAACCTGACCGGTGACAAAGGCGTCGAAGTCTTGGCTGATCGCCGTGTGATAGTAGGAACCTAAAATGATGTCGGTGCTTCCAGTACCCGCCTGTAAACTGTTATCCATCGGCTCACCGGCACCCGGTCCCTCCTTAAACAGCACAGCACTACCATAAGAACCGGTAGGTAGCTTAAGCCCCAGCTGCACGCCCAGATTGTGGGTAGGTAAAAAGCCCTGATAACTGGCGATTAACTTCATATCGCCTAAACCTGCGACATGAGCGCTGCTGAGTTGATCGGGCGCGGATTCAGCCGACGTGAACGGCATGGACTGCTGACCAAACGTCGAATGATCCCGTTGAATGTACGGCACGCGTAAATCAAAGTGCCAGTTTGAACTAGGACTGTAGGTCACACTCACCGTGGTGTAGCGATTTTGCGTTGTGTGCTCGATTTCGCCACCCCCTAAAGCGGGATCCGCGGGATTATTGACGACTTGCTCGGGGCTCGCCTTGCGTGATCCCGAGCGCAATTCGTTCTGGTTGATGTAGTCGTATTCGATGTTTAAGCGCCAGCCCGACGTTGCCGAATACCCCAGAGCGGCGTCCGAGCTTAAGGTGCAGCCACAACTGGCACAGCCTAACGCCGGCACCGGCAGCAGAGTCAAAATGCCCAAGACAAGAGCGCCTGAGGCGACGGCCGTATAGCGCTGACTGACTTCAAAGATGATCATGCCCATCTCTCCTTCAACGGTCCAAGAGCACGTGCGGGTGCCCAAAGACCTTGGAACTAAAACAATACCCCTACAGCCAGCACGGCCGCGTTAGGGGTGTTTGTTAGCGTCAGGCCAGAGATGGAGGTGCGCGGGAGATTTGCGTGCGATACGGGCCGGAGGGCGCAACCCGCTGTGCGATAGACAACACCAGGTGCGAGGAAATGCGTACGTCCTGAGCAGTCCATAACAACCCACTGGGCGTAGGAGCCGCCGCCCCTACCGCTGCAAAGGCGCACACGGTGGACGAGGATTTACCCGGGACGCCAGCTGCTTTGGACTTAGCATTCTCAGCCGGCACCATCATGACGTGGTGAACACTGCACAGAACCAGAGTGGCTCCCTGTGCATTGGCGCCCGGCATCACACCGGCTGGCAACAACAGTTGCCAAACCAGCAACGGTGCTAGCCAGAGGATCAAGGATCGGTATCGGCGCGCGCGCAACATCGCTTAATGATAAGCCTAGAGCGTTGAGCTTGTATAGCAAGATCACTGACCGCTATCTAAGGAAAAACAGGAGCCTGGAACGAGCCTGGCAGGGGTGACGATGCTGATCACTGATAGAACCCGTGATGCCTTATCACGGCGCGATCGTCGCAAACGCTCTCCTGGCCCGATTCAACTAACTCAAAGTAACTCGCAACTAGCAACCCACGGCTTCACTCGAATCGCGATCAGAACGGCGATCCGCCCAGGTGCATAGAGCGCTAGCGCTCTATGAGTACCGCGCCCGTCATTATTAACGAGAATAAAAAAAGGCGGGACATCGCTGTCGCCGCCTTCTTAAGTGATGGGACTGCTATCGCAGCCCCAACAGCTTCAATCTTAGTTCACGAAGCTCTTCAGGCCGGTCAGGGCCAGAATGCGAACTTTCTTCGAAGCAGGCTTCGCCTTGAAAGTCATTTCCTCGCCGGTGAACGGGTTGGTGCCCTTGCGCGCCTTGGTGGCAGGCTTCTTAACGACCTTCATCTTGGCCAGACCGGGCAGCGTGAAAACGCCGGGTCCCTTGAGGCTCTTCTTGATGATGCCATCGAGCGACTCGAATACGGCAGCTACCTGCTTACGGCTCAGCTCGGTATCCGCAGCAATCTGCGTCAAAATCTCGGACTTGGTCGGGGCCTTGGTCACTTTCGCCATGTGCTTACTATCTCCTGAGATGCCACGATGGATCATGATTAATCCGAGTGGCGGGCTAACAAAACTTTGTGTGGGAATGAACCCGGTGGCAAGTATCGCGCGTGTTCACACTAAGATAAAAGGGGTCAACGCTTATAAACGGCACTTTTTTAGCGGTTAGTAGCAAAAAAAATCTGTTTTTCCGGTTTTTTTGCTCCGTGACGATGCTTAAGAGCCTTAATTTCCGCATGGATCGTGCGCTCATCGCATCGTTTACCTGTTCTCGTCGCTAACAAAAGCCAGAACAAAAGCCAGCGTATCAACGCATGACGACTAAGTTCGTGACGGTGTAGGTCCGGCAAGCTGGGCTTTTACGTTATGATTGCGGCGGCGCAAGATAATTATTAGTGCTTTCCCTTAAGCCCCATGGGCGATCTAAAGAGAGTTGTTGTTTGAACGAAGAAAAGCCTACATCCGTTGATGCGGCGATAGCGATAAGGGTGGCGCAGGATGATGCGAAACCGCTGACCAAAACGCAAAAACGTTTCAATAAGCTCTTGGAAAAACTCGCGGCACAGCGGGTTGAGATTGGCCAGTGGCGAGAATTCAAAGAGCTCTATCAAAAACGGCTTATTAAAGAGTACCAACCCTTAGCGGCCCGTCTTAGAGAAAAACGCATTGCGCTACTGCGTCTGTTTGATGCCGCATTGCGGGACGATTCGCTGAGCAAGCGGCACACGGATGCGTTGCACCGAATCCTGACCGACATGGTCACCAAGCTTTTAGCAGAGGCTAAAGATCCGGAGCTTATTACGCTGCACGATCGGTATGCCGATCACCGCTACGAAGAAGTTCAGTACGAGGAGTTCCAATACCTTAAGGCGTTAGCTAAACAAGACTACGGGATTGACGTGGCGGAATACGACGGTGAGGAGACTCCGGAAGAATTTGCCGATTGGCTGTCTGATAAAATTCGCCAAAGCAAAGAAAACGTTGAGAATGCAACCGAAAGTGCGGCAGGCGACGAGGCCAAGCCCACTGCCCGAGAGGCGGCAAAAGCAAAGTTAGCGGAAGGCGGAAGCCGTGCGGTCCGACAAGTATTTCGCAAGCTCGTCAGTGAATTACATCCGGATCGTGAGGCCGATCCTACTGAACGTGAACGTAAGACTGAGCTCATGCAGCAAGTCAATCAGGCCTATGACGCTGACGATTTGCTGGCCTTACTGGAGTTGCAGTTTCAGACCGAACAAATCGATGCCCAAACGTTGGCGACCTTCGCCGATGAACATCTCAAAAGCTATATCCATGTGCTGGAGACTCAATCGCGCGAGCTATCAGACGAACTGGACACAGTTGTAGCGCCTTTTGCGCGGGTAGTAGGTCCCGCGGAAGCTCATCAATTGAAACCCGCTGTCGTACAGAGGTCTCTCAATGCCGACATCGCGGATCTGCAGCAGGTCCTGCGCGGCATCGAATCGGAGCTCATCCTGTTCAGGGATGTCCGCTATCTTCGAGCCAGCGTCGCGAGCTACCGCATGACCCGGGCACGGGTGGACGGCGACGATGACTCACCGGCCCCCACCCGCTCTAAAAGCCGGCGTCGCCGGTCGTGACGCACGACTTCAGCTGACGCGCCATGCTCCGCTCTCGCCCATTTGACGATCCAGCCATTTACGGATCCGCTCGGCATCAGCCACCCGAGTGAACTTGCCAAAAGAATCCAGGAGTACAATCACCACCGAGCGCCCATGCATGATGGCCTTTAAGACCAGGCAACGTCCGGCCTCGGAAATATAGCCCGTTTTTTGCACGACGATATGCCAAGCCGGGTTTTTCACCAGACCGTCGGTGTTGTGGAATTCCAGCACCCGAGAATTTACCAGCAACTCATGGCTCTCATCGGTGGAGTACTCTCGAATCGCCGGCACGTGCGAGGCGGCGATGACCAACTTCGCCAGATCGTGAGGACTTGCGACGTTGTCGCTAGCTAAGCCCGTAGGATCCACAAAATGAGTATCCGTCATCAGTAAAGCACGTGCCTTGGCGTTCATGGCGGCCACGCAGGCAGACAATCCACCCGGATAATGACGCGCAAGAGCATTAGCGGCTCGGTTTTCAGAGGACATGAGCGCGACGTGCAGCAAATCATCGCGCGTGAAGCGAGAGCCGACCACCAGTCTTGACGCTGACGGTTTAGCAAGGTCGGTGTCTTCCTCGGTGATGGTGATTTTCTCATCGAGCGACTGCTTAGCGTCCAAAACCACCAAGGCGGTCATTAACTTAGTAATTGAGGCAACCGGCGCCGCCACGTCGGACTGCTTGGCATAGAGCACGTGTGATGTTTTCTCATCCATAACCAACACGGAATTGGAGCGCACGTCGACTGGATGCGAACGTGGCGCTGCTGAATGGCGCGCATCTACCGTCTGACAGACCAGTTGAAGCATTATCGCTACGCAAACCCAAGTCCAGGCACCAAAACGGGATTGGTTAATCATGCGTTTCTACGGACCTCCATGACGCTGCGGTAGAGTAAACACAAGCGATGAACGACTCGTGCGCTGACTATAGGAATCATCGGCAAGTAAAGCAAATTCTCCAGTCATTGGCCCGCCAATTTTCAGCAGTGCACACGTTGCGTCGCCACGACGATGAATGAACGCATCGAGCATAAAAAAGCACATCAACCCTCAAGCTTCTGCCCGTGTGAGGCCTCCGCCCAACACGGCGGCACACCGGTAGCAAGGACCCCATCGGCATTCTTCATCGGACCTGGTCGATATCTAATCTGCTCATCAGCCTGCTCTGCTCAAAAACCGATCCGCTCCCATAGCGCCATGGCGAGGGCCGCAATCAGCCTGAACCGAACGCTGTCACAAAGACACAAAGGTCACTGTAGTCGCGTACATCTAGAGCAAACTTAAGACGCCCTTGCGACAATTAAAGCCAGCCGTAAGTTAGGGCAATCTAGACTTTAAATTAAGTATTTTTTTATAATATAATCAGTAATTTATAATTACAACTTAATTATAATTATTGATATTAAGCGACATAGTACTGAGATGTTTTATCTCGAAAAAGCCTCAAGTAACCCTTGAGATACCCATGGTACTCATTGCCCGTCCGCGGGCTAGCTCATGGAAATAACAACGACGTTGCACCGGCCGCTACGAGGCATATCCAACTCCATACCGTTGCGCTGCGCAGGATGAAATCACCCACCGATTGGCGAATTTTTAGTGCACCAAACGATCGCCTGAGTACTGCGCTGGGCAGCAGCTGAGTGCGGGCTCAGCCTAGCAAGACCTCTCGTAGAGCACTGAGGTTGTGTTCGGTATGCGTGAGAATCAAGTTAATGTCCTGCTCGCTAAGCTTCAGGCTCTGCAGAGCATTAATGCCGCTCAATAGTGTGCGATCCCCAGCGCGCTCGAGTAGGACTTCGGCCAGCGCGACACTGACAATCACCACATCGGTGATATCCGCATTAGGATGCGGGGTGCGCTCATAACGGTTTTGATGCCCCACCGCATCACACATGATCTGTTCAAATCCCCAGGACTCCAGAACGGCTCGACCCAGCTCGGGATGCCAATCGGCAATAAAGTCACGCACGGCAGTCTCATAGGGCATGCCATCGGAAACACTGGCAGCGCGAACGAGAATATAAAAATGTCCAATCCCGTGCAGTAGTCCGGTCAAAAAGACCTTGTCCGGCGGCACACCCAGACGTCGGGCCAGCACCTGGCAAATCGAGGCTACGGCAATGCTTTTTTCCCACAGGCGACTCAGCGGCTCAGCCACCGCGCGCAACGAGCTATCGGCCTTCATCTGCTGCATGGCAAAAGCCATAGTGACCGACTGAACTAACGAATTGCCCAGTCGCGTAACCGCTTGTCTCAAGTTGGTGAGCGGCACGCCGGTCGGGTTAAAAATAGACGAACTGGCGGTTTGGATTAAGCGAGCTGACAACCGGGGTTCGGTACCAGCGACTCGCACGATGTCCTCAGCGGTGCTTTTCGGATTAGTGATAGCTTGCCGAACTCGTGAAACCACCCCAGGAAAGCACGGTAGGTTGAGAGGACCTGAGGCAAGTTCTTCGCTAATTTGTTGCAAGAATTGCTCAACAACCAACGGCACTTCTTCGGTGTCGGACATTAAACCCTGCCTTATACCGTGCTCAAGCGACGAGCCCCTTCAATCAAGGTTTCCTCGTCTTTAGCGAAGCTCAGACGAATTACCCCGTGATCGGTACCCTGATGGTAGAACGCCGATAGCGGTATGGTGGCCACCTTAAAGTCGCGTATCAGTCGAACAACAAAATCGCTGTCACTTTCTGCTGAAAAGCCGCGAAACCGCGCCAACATAAAAAAGCTTCCCCCGCTCGGCAGCAACTCAAAGCGCGAATTCGCCAACCCCGAGGCCAGCAGATCACGTTTTTGCTGGTAAAAGGCCGACAGACCACGGTAGCTCTGCGCATCTTCCATTTGCTCAGCAAAAGCGTGTTGCATCGGCGTATCGGCGGCAAAGGCCATGTACTGATGCACCAGCCGAATCTCGTGGGTCAACGCCGCCGGGGCGAGGCAGTAGCCTACGCGCCATCCTGTCACGTGATATTGCTTGCCGAACGATGAAATGATCACGCTGCGCGAGGCCAACTCCGGGTGCGTGGCCATACCGTGATGACGGGCCCCGTCAAATACCACGTGTTCATAAACCTCATCAGACAGGATGATGATCGAGGTTCCACGCGTGATCGCAGCCAGTTGGTCCAGATCTTGGGCGGTAAACACCGTTGCTGTTGGGTTATGCGGTGTATTAACGATGATCATCCGGGTGCGAGCCGAAATAGCCGCTTTCACGGCCTGCCAATCCACCCGAAAGTCCGGTGCCGTTAAGCCTACCGAAATTGGCGTCGCGCCTTGCAAAAGGATGGTGGGCGCATAGGAGTCAAAAGCGGGCTCGATAAAAATAACCTCGTCCCCTGAATGCACCAAGGCACTGATGGCCGCGCACAGGCCTTCCGTGGCCGAGGCAACCACCGTGATTTCCTCGTCCGGGTCGTAGTCCATCGCGTACAGCTGAGCGGTTTTTTTGGCGATAGCGTGGCGCAAGGCGGCCAGACCAATCATGGGCGCGTATTGGTTGTGTCCGTTACGCATCGCCTTAACGGCGCAGTCCACTAACCGGGAATCGCACGGAAAATTCGGCGCACCCTGCGACAAGTTCAAGGCGCCGTACTGTGCTGATAGATTGCCGATCACACTGAAAATATTAGTGCCTATACCAGGCAGCTTCGATGAGGGTGCGCAAGGGCTAATGATCAAAACGATAGTCCTTTTTAAATTGAAGTGCGATCAAGTAACCTGTCCGTCTCGCTAGGTGACGATCGTTCTCACCTATCCGACTCGGGTAACGAGTTAAACCTCACTTACGCTTCAATATAAAGAACTTTGTGGTTTTATGACATCGGAAAAATCAGATGTAGCTGGCCCCTTGGGACTATGGCGGCAAACGTATGTTGAGTTGTCAGTAACTAACAACCCCGCTGCCAGTGTGCTGACAGCGGGGTCGTTGCGATCAAAACTTGCCTGCATAGGCATGGTCGCCACGCGCTATCGAGTCTGCTAGTGCCAGACCCGATACCGTGGCTGTTTTTAGCGAGCGGTAATCGTAATGGGCAAGGTTAATACCGCGGTGGCGCCGTTACCGTCCTTGGCCGTGACCTTAATAGCCCAATTGCCCACCAGAGGATTTGCCCAACTCAGCGTTAAGGTAGTACCGGTCAGTCCTAAGGCCATTCCATTAGGAACACCGGCAATGCTGACCGATACCGTGTTAGACGTACTGTCCGTAATGCTAATCGACACGGACATTTTAGTCCCGGCAGGACCGGTATACCCGGTCCCGGAGATGACCGGGCCTGACGCGGTGATCTGCACCGTGTAGGTACCTTGTCCGGTTAAACCGGTCTTTGAGTCGGTCGCCGACACCTTAACCGGGTAGGTCCCAGCCGTCGGGCTTGACCAGCTTACTACACCGTTACTGGCTATCGTCATACCCGACGGTGCGCCGCTTAACGTATAAGTCAGCGGGTTGGGATCGCTGGCCATGACGCTAAAGGACAGCGCGCTACCCGCAGTACCGTTGATGGTCGCGGATTGCACCGAGGGTGGTGCTGGTGGCGAGATAACCACGCTATAGCGACCCTGGCCGACCAGTCCGCTCGTCGTATCTTTAACGTTGACACTGACACTGTAGGTGCCGGCTACGGCGCTGGCCCAAGACACGGTACCGGAGCTACTGATGGTCATGCCAGTCGGTGCGCCCGACAGTGACAAGACCACCGCATTGGTGTCGGTTGTGGACGCCGTGAAGTTCAGCGCCAGACCGGCGATGCCTTGAACTGAGCCCGAGGATACGACCGGTGCCACAGGACCGGAGATCGTAAGCGTGAGTGTGCCACTGCCAGTGAGACCGCTTTGTGTATCCGTTGCTTTAACCGTGATGCTGTATTGACCCGCCACTGGAGCCGGCCAGCTGACGTTGCCGCTAGAGGAGATCACCATGCCGGCCGGAGCGTTCATCAACGAGAAACTGACCGGATTCGTGTTGACTACCTTGACGGTAAAGCTCAGCGGCGTACCGGTAACACCGCTTACGCTGGCTGACGTTACCACCGGAGCCGTAGGCCCAGGGCTTACCGGTTGGCTGGCTGTTCCACTCACCAGCGCAGACACCACACTCGTCGCGTTAGGCGTTCCCAATCCCGTGGGCAAGTCGTAACCGGTCGTTGCTGAACACGTAGGGCACGTGCCGTCGGAGCCGGTTTTAATGTCCAAAAATGCCGCGGAGTACAAGCTTGCCGATGCGCCCACGCTACCGTAGAGCACGGTTTGCGGTGTGGTCACGGTACCCTGGGATTGCAAAGCGCGCTGTGCATTGGCAATCGCCAGTATACCCGCCCACTGGGGCGCCGCGATGCTCGTTCCACCCGCGCTGACCCAGCTCGAAGTCGTGCTGTTCGGAGCAATCGTGACCACATACTGGCCGGTGCTGGGGTCTGAATTAAAAGCCACGTCCGATACGGAACGAAAGCTTGGAGCATTAAGACCCGGAACGGCCTTCGTGGTCTGCCAGGCTGGCGCGGTTGTGTACTGGCTAACGCCACCCCCACTACCTGACCAGACGGTTTCAGTGCGCGGGCCGCTTCCGGTAAAGGTTAGGCTAGTACCGCCGACGGCCAGTACGCGGGTCGATACCGCGGGCCATTCAACTCCGGCACCGTTATCCCCAGCCGCGGCCGTGTAGGACATGCCCTTGCCCGTGAAATTCGAGTCTACGTCAGCGGTAAAGCCGCCTTCAGGGGTACCAAAGCTCATCGATACCGATCCAGGACCCATGGAATTGGCTAAAGCAACAGCACCCAGCAAGCTCGGCACGGTGGCATCCTGAGCCTCAATTAATACAATGCGAGCAAACGGCGCGGTCGCATGGCTCCATTGAACATCCATGGCAATTTCTGTCGCCCATCCCGAATCGTAGGCGGGAACAGTCGAGGTCATGCCACCGCTGGATGTGCTGTAGACCACCGAAAAAGTACAGCCGTTGGTGGGCGCCGAGGCCAATGGCAAAGTGGCGTTAGTGGCGATGTTTACCGTGGTGCAATTGGGCAAACCAAACTTTTGGTTAAAAGCGGCTAATTCGGCCGCCGCATTGGGATCGCCCTTGGCGTCGACCAAATATATCGTCTGACCAGCGCCCAGTTGCGCGGCCTGGCTCGCCGTTAAATTCGAGAAAGAACTTGGTAAGGCAGGCAGGTTATACGCGGCACGAATCTGAGCAGGCGTGTAGGTGGCCACCGCCGTGCCAGACGCCATCGGTGTCGGCTCCAGATCCTCGAGACGATTGCTCTTAGGCGCAATACCGTTACGCCGGGCATCATCCAACACCTGCCAGGTCAGCCGTCGGGTAGACAGCCCTGACAAGGCTTCCGGTACGTATTGCACGTGTGGCGGCACCAGGCCGCGGTTCGTCGCGTCATCCGCCTCTACGTCAGTTGGTTCGTCCAACCATACCGGTGCCACGTGAAAGGCCGGTACTGCCTGCAGCTCATTAAAGCTGGCTGAGGGCGTTGTCAGTTGAAGCTTGAATTGCGCGGCCGGCTGTATGCCGGGACTCGTGGAAGTCTGGCTGATCCCGCAAGCGGTCAGCAGAAGCCCAGCACTCACTAAAGCCAGCGTGTGGCCGCATGCGCGGGCGAGCGAGGAAGAAACTGTGGTCATAGCCCAACTCCCAAAAACGAGCGAGGGCTACGCTCACGACAACGTCTCTACGTTGGCAACCCCGCTACCCTGGCGCACGCGCTGTAGGTCGGAAGCTTTGCGTCCCTGCCTTTCGACAGGTATGCCCTCAATCTATACCGCACCACCGTCATTGGTCGTGCTGTGGCATAGCAGCATGCCTGCACGCTTGGAACAACCTCACCACGATGTCAGTCGCCAGTATCGTGATTCAGCGCACTTTATTGATTTAACATTTGTCAAACCGATGAGCGTAAGGTGAGGCAGACAAACAAAGATCACCGGAAATTAGAAGAGTTTTGATTGCCTGATGAGTAATAAAACGGGGTTGAGGGCGGTCTTTATCAACGTCCCCTGAATTACCGACACAAGGAAAAACGATGAAATTTCTTACTCGCTGGCTGCTACTTTGGCCTGAGCAGGTTGCACAGTACCTGACCTGGTTGGCCCCCTTGTTCGCACGACTGGTTGTAGGCTGGGTCTTTCTCTGGAGCGGATGGGGAAAACTGAATCACTTACCGGCTATTACCGAGAACTTTATCTCTTGGGGAATCCCGTTTCCTCATGTCTTAACCCCATTCGTCTCCGGTGTTGAGTTCTTCGGCGGGCTATTTTTATTGCTCGGGCTGTTAACGCGTATTTCCGCAGGTGCACTGGGTATCACCATGATTGTGGCGATCAAATCAGCAAAATGGGCTGACGTGGATTCTCTGGAGACGCTGTTGGGATTTGATGAAACCGAGTATCTGGCGTTGTTTCTGTGGCTGGCGATTGCCGGTGCTGGCAAGCTCTCGCTGGATTATCTACTGACCCGCAAACAAGCTTGACACCTAATACAGACATGGTGACCTAATTTGCTCAACATGCCCTACGGGCAATGAGCAAACTAAGGCACCTTAACCGCTTGAATCAACTCCTCTGTATACCAGCCGCGTAGCAATGATGCGGCTTTCAGAGGAGCTTCACTCTCGTTAGTCTCTGCCGCAATAAGCTCGCATAACTGAGAAAAGCTCGCTCCGCGTCTTGCGGCTAGCAGCGTCCTCAGCTCCAGCGCTTCGATCGAACGAAAGTAGGTAGCCAAGTCTTTACGCCAAATCAGCCAGTCCATACCCTGATCAAAACAAACCGGATCCATCGCCTCACCGTCATCTTTTAGGGATTGCCAGATTTGCACGGCATTGGAGTGTGTGGTGAGCAGGCGAAGCGCTCCACGGAATTCGAAGCTGACCTCACCCCAATCCTGGGCGGGCACTACCGCCAATGACTCCATGCCCACCGGATTATCATCGGCTGCATCAAAGGCCTCCGCGAGCAACCACTCAAAAGCCGCTAAATCCGCCAGCATGCTGTGAAACGGGATATCCCGTTCATTGGCAAGAAATTGAGATAGGTCACGACCGTAATAACGAATGGAGAAATGCGTGGAGGCATTTTGTTCCACATACTTCATCATGGTTGATTCAAAGTTGCTGCCTAATACGGTTTGAACTCCGGGATACGTAACCCCCAGTGCCTCGACCAAACGGGCTCGATAGCCATTCGAATAAGTCAATAGTCGCGCATCAAAGTCTGGCGCATTCGCGCCAAAAAAAAGCTCGATCGCAGGCCCATGCCCCCGCAGAACGAGTTGTTGGAAGCTTTCCTGTAAAAGAGCTAACTTGCTCAAGGTAAAAGCGCGCTCTGCCGGCAGAGACGAACTTTATCGAGTTCAATCAAGAGCTCCTCTAAGGGCGGAATATCGGCATCACGCTCAATCAGCGTAGCCACCAGCCCCCATTGCCGGCAAGCTCGTTCATACAAGGCCCACACCTCGTCAATGACAGGGGTGCTATGCGTATCAATAATGAACGAGCCCTGCCTCTCGTGGCCGGCTAGGTGGATCTGCGCGACCTTGGCAGACGGTATCGCTCTAAGGTACTCATTGGCATCGAACGCATGGTTGATGCTGTTGACATAGACGTTATTGATATCCAGCAATAAAAGACAATCGGCACGATTGGCTAACTCAACCAGAAATTCCTGCTCCGACATCTCGGAACTTTGATAGGTCAGATAGCTCGACACATTTTCTAAAAGAATCTGCTGGCCTAGATAATCCTGCACCTGACTAACGCGCGTGACCAGGTGGTCAAGCGCTTCCTCTGTGAAAGGCAGCGGCATCAGATCGTGCAAATTAGTGCCATCAACACCGGTCCAGCAGAGATGATCAGAGACCCATAAGGGCTTCGTGCGCTGGATCAGGCCTTTTACCTGGTTCAGGTAATCCATATTTAAAGGCGCGGTTGAACCTATGGATAAGGACACACCGTGAAAGACAATGGGATACTGCGCACTGATCCGGTCCAGATAGTGCAGCGGCTTACCGCCAGGAACCAGATAGTTCTCGGTAAGGGCTTCAAAGAAATCGATGGACGGTCTTTCGGAGAGAATCGTTTCGTAATGATCGGGTCTTAACCCTAACCCAACGCCCAGATCCCTTACCACGCGTTTACTCCCCCGCTATCGCGACCGCGCGGGTGATAAACCCGCGCGGCGCAATACGCGTACGTTTAGCCTTTCTTGGCAGTGGCTTGTTCGCACTGACTCTTGGTCATTTCCAGAAAGCCTGTGCCCTTGCAGGAATTCTGACCTGCACAGGCGTTGCTGGCGGTCTTACATGCGGATTGACCCTTACAGGCGTTTACACCCATGCAGTGCATCTTGGCCTCAGCAGCCACGGACGTTGAAATAGGCGCGGTGCTGAACAATAACGCAGCAGCCGTTGCGAGTGCGGCACCGGACATCGACTTGGACATTGACATTAGGAGTCTCCTTGAAGGTGGTTATTACACGAACCAAAGCTCAGGTTTTTAGTCCGTACATCTCACAAGACCGGCGGGTCGTCAGATTTATTACCGCCGGGGATGATTTATTTCCTAAGCAAAATGACTATTGCACAAACCTTATCTCAAAGCACCACGCTCAAACCTCGATAAACTGCAAATTCGCACTAATCCAGGCTTTTCTTGACAGGCCGATGTGAACGAGTGGATGGGGCGCGCTTGAGGACAACCGGCGCGAGTTCTTTTCGTCGTGCACTGCAGCGTTGCAGAATATCAAGACGCTCCGCCTCAGATTCGGACGACCATCGCTGAATCTCCGACGCGGTTCGCCAACAGCCACCGCAAAATCCTGCGGGGACTAGTCTACAAACCCCCACACACGGCGAGGGTGGCCAATTACGGTGAGTGGTGATCGAGGTGAAACGTTTTTGCATGAATACACGGGACTCGTAAAAAAACCTGGCAGCAGGCAGCCGATCAGCGGCGGCGAAGGCTAATCGGTCAAGGGCGTGAAGTCATTCTTGCCGACAGCGCAATCCGGACACATCCAGTCTTCTGGAATATCCTCCCAACGAGTACCGGCGACTAACCCATGATCGGGGTCACCCAGAACCTCGTCATAAATATAGCCGCAGAATCCGCAAACATACTTGGCCACAATCACTCCAGAGCCGCAGCTAATTCGATATCTAACTCATTCCAGATTTCGCGTACCCAATCACGAATGGTGAGCGCCTCAGTCCAACGGTTGGATAATTCTCTCTGATTGGCATCCGTGATGGCGTACGGTGGCGGACCCAGCTCGCACAGAAATACACAAACCGCGTCATCCGCATTGCGTAATCTCCAGCTTCGCAAGCCATCTTTCCATAGCTTTTTAAACAGCTGGACCCACGGCTGATGCTGCGGAAAGTCCAATGCAACTTGAATTTGCTCGCGAGAGGCGACACGACCTTGAAAACAGTCCGTGCGCTCATGGATGCGATTCAATAGGGACTGATCACGGAAACTTAGAGGCAGCTGAAACTCCCGTTCCAGCACAAAGTGCGACAAGTCCGCCGTCAGTAGTAGCTCAGGTACCGCGTCTAACACCTCTAAGGTGTAATAAAGGTCATTCAACAGGCTGTCTCGGTGGGTTTCAAAGAGCAATTCGGTAATTCCCAAATCCTCTGCATCGCGAAACCACCGATAGAGCAAAGGAATCGCCCCGGCGACGCTAACCGGCGTAACCTGGGCTATCACGTTGATTTTCGAAGCGCCCAGCTCTTGGGAGAACTGCAGCAGTGGCTTCATATCGCGGGTATGGCGCGGGAATAGATTCACCATGCTTTTTAGATTATGCGCCGCCAACAAAGGGATGTTCGGCCGGTACTTTTCTAAATCCGCCATCGAAGGATCCATGCAGACACCGTCGTAGCCGGCATCGGCAATCATCTGAAAATTTTCCTCGCGCGCACGCTCCGTTATTCCCGGCGCGCGCATCTCCATAGCCCATAGCGACTGAAAAATTTCCAGCTTTTGCATGCTTGATTTCCTTAAAAGGAAGTTAGAAAGGAAACTGCATTACCGCCACTGACATCACCACGCTGCGCCAGCTGCAGGTAGGTGCTGCCGGATTCACTGGTCGATTCACCGACTACTCGTGATACACGATAGCGATGGAAACTCTTCCAGTTAGCGCTAAAGAGGATGACCGGCCCGGCGGCCTCTGCAAACATCTCACGATGCAAGGTGGGCAACCGATACCAGGGTGTCGTCGGACGGGCGTGGTGTGCATTGTGATAACCAAAGTTTAAAACCAGCAGATTTATCCACGGATACCGTAGCGATAACGGATTGCTAAACGTGTGATCTTGCTCATAAACCCGGTCACCGCGATGAGGAGCTTTAACGTTTTCAAAAAGGATTGGTGTACCACCGTAGTCGTGCTGAAGCGCGTCCATAAAGCGCAGGATTGTCATCATCAGCAGATAGGCAACCACATAGCCTGCAAACGCGCGCACAGACAGATAGGCCAGAACGGTCAGTAAAGCACCCCGAACGACCAACGCCGTCAGATTATGCAGACGCTGATGGCGACGAGCAGGAATAATAAAGGAGCTGAACATCATGATGAAGTGCATCACCACGTCATGAGCCGGAATATAAAACCACTCCAGCACTTGGACTAATCGAGCCGTGCGCGGGTGGGTATTAAACCAATGGCGGGACTCGAACCACATAATATCGGCATTATCGACGTGATGACGAAAGTGCTTCACCCGGATATCTTCATACGTTCCATAGCAACTTCCTGTCACCCAAGTCAGGACTTGACCTAACCGCGCGTTGGCGGAATTGGTTTTGAAAATCGTATTGTGTGCGCACTCGTGCAACAGGTAGGCCGCTATGGTCATCGAATGCCCGAGCAGAAGCGCCCCTACAACAAAATAGGCCCAGCCTGGCTGGAAAAGCGCCGCAAAGCCCAACACGTAACCCATCACCACGTACAACAGGGCTAGCCCATGGTAGGTCGCACCTTCGATATCCTTAAAGCCCAATGCCGTCATTACAAATCACTCTCTCATGGTCCAGCGGCCCCGGTGAGTCGGGGAGCTGTCATTTACTATCAAACAACGCCGACTCTGCAAGTCAAAGGCAAGTGTATCGGTTTCGAAGCAAACGCCCTACCCTTGGGCTTTCTTGGACCACGGCCTGGGTTTCTTTGACGCCGCCCGACTTAGACCCTAGCCTAGGGGAGCGTTTTAGGGACTGTAGAGCAGCAAGTGGGCGGATTCATGCAAAAATCAGGATGGAATCAGAGTGATTTACTGCTCTTACAGACATGGTCTAACGTCGCCACCCATGAGCTGTCCAAGACAAGCTCATCCGAGCGAGCAACCGACTTACAAGAACGCTTGGCGAGTCTTTACTTAGTGCTCCTGAGACTCTACCAGCAGCCGACCCGGACTGAGGCATCGTGCTGGTTAGACGCTCAGGTCGACCAACTCGCCCGGGAACTACGTCTAGGCCCGGCGGATCAGACGCATCAGATCGATCGCACCGTAGCGCGCATTCACGCGTTCGTCGAATACAACGATATCGACTTTACCCATACCGAATTTTCAACGCAGTGGCGGATCCCGGTGGAGGAGCCCGAATCGATCGGACCCTAAAGCCTAACCGGTGCGACGTGCCCATACGCGAGGAATTGCTGCCCGTAATACTGGTAGCCAGAGCAACGTCCTGGCGGCCTTGCCTAATCGCCCTTTGCGTAGACGTAGCACGATCATAGCGGCCGCCAGGCCAGCCATCAGCAGCTGCAAACGAGCCTTGGCCTTCGTCAAAGACTGACCCAGTTCAAAGGCGTAGACACCCGCGAGTGTTAAATCTTTTTTTAGCTCACTTCGCTGACGTGCAATCGTCTGTTGCAGGAATACACGCCGTTGGGCAAGACGCCGGTCGTGTAGTGTCATGTCGGATCGCCGGTCGACTTAGGCGTGTCGGATCTCAGTTCGGCGATGGTGGCAGCCAAAAATACCGGTCGCGTGCGCAGCTTAGTGCGTACCACACTCATTGCCCACAGGGTCATTGCGCCGTAGCACGCAAACACCAAAAGTGCCGCGATAACGCGGTGTGAATCCCAAAAAATAACGATGACGGCCAGCCCTAACATGACCAGAGCTCCGAGCCCTAAACAGCCGGCGACCACGCTCCAAACCAGCACCCCCAGCAGATGAGAAAGGGTCTCTTCAACCTCTACCGACACCAATTCCACCCGGGTACGCACCAGCCCGACGAAGTTAACGGCCACCCGAGTGACCAGGCGAACAAGAGCTGACCCTGATGCTGCAAACATAAATTAACGGCGCCCGAGTAGAACACCCAGCACCACACCCAGGGCCGTGGCGGCACCCAGTGACTGCCAGGGATTATCACGGACGTACTCGGTGGCACCGTCGGCCGCCGCTTTCACTCGCTTTTGCATTCGAAGCTCCAGATCGGCCAATCGCTCTTTAGCTTTGTTAACCGAGTCAGACGTACGACGCCGCAACAAGTCAAAATCAGCCGACGCCTCGTCGCGCGTAATACCCAGCAGCGCCTCCGCATTTGCAACGAGCTCGTGCAGGTCCTTGATCAACTGGTCTTTGTGCATGTCAGTCATGATGATTTACTCCCCAGAAAGCCTGATAAGAGAGTACGCCCCCAAAAGCCCGCGATCATCCGCACTTACCGTAAAGATGTGCCACTCGCACATTCACACGCTGCGCGCAAACCCTCAACTTAAAAGCCGCGCCTCAAGCAGCAGGCTATCCGTAAACTCGGTGCGCACGCGCCTGTTAGAGTCAGACACTAGCCCCAAGTCCTTGCCCGTCACATAGTCCTTAAGCGAATAAGACCCCGTGCTAAGTCCCCGCAAATCCAGGGTTCCACTCCACGCGCCCTTGGCGAAAAAAGCGTAGTAAAGGCTGCCGTCTTTTTCGATGACGTGGGCTTCTGGTTTATCAAAACCAATGTCGTACAACGCGCCCAAATAGGTTCCTTTGGGTAACATTTTGTCACGATAAATTCCTACCCAGTGGCGCCATAGAGACTCCTTTTCAGGCGTCAGCAAGTATCCACCTGCAGGCTGCGGCGCCGTAGGATGCGGCGTATCCGCAGGCCAGGTAAATTTCGTCGAAACGACGGCTCCTACACCGATGGTGGAGGCGAAGTCGCGACCCCGGTCACTTAACTCCACATGATCGCCGGCATAGGAAGCGCCCGGTCCGAGTAACGCTTTAATGGTCTTACCTTTGTGACGTACCTGCCATGACGACTCTGGATCTGATGCCGGTGTCTGATTCATGGCGGTAACGTTGTGGAAGGCAAACGACGTTCCGCAGGGGCATAACTCGACCACGGCCTGGGGATTTTGTTCTAACGCCGCTTCGTAAATTGCCTGCCAAAAGTCCTGTAATTTTTCCACCGATTCCTCGGGGCGCGCATGATGATGCGCTGGGTTGTAGCAAGGGGCTACGCCATTGAGGTGCTGGCCATCGAGCTTTAAGCCCTCATAGCCCCACTCGCCGATAATCCTGCGAACTAACTTGCGGTGGTAGTCCACCGTCGGCTGGTAAGCCGGGCACAGATAGAAGGCGTTCCACCAACTAATCGGATGGGTCGCGCCGTTTTTATCGAGCAACAGCATATCCACGTGATCGTGCAACAAATCAGTGCCGGGATTAACGGCCAGCGGCGAAAACCACAGGCGCGGTTTCATGCCAGCTTTTTTCACATGCTGGGCAAACTGCTGCATATCCTCGCCGGCGCGTGGAAATTTGGCTTGGTCCACATACCAGTCACCCTCAGTGGTCTGCCATCCATCGTCCAACACCACCCACTCAAAACCCATATCACGGGCTTTGTCCAACGTCCCTTCGACTTCATCGATAGTGAAGTTGCGCTCATAACCCCACGCACACCAGATGGGTGCGAAAGCCGACTCGGGCGCCATCGGCGCCTTCAGGCCTCGCTCCGCCATTAATTGCCGGTAGCGGTCTAGGGTGACGAAGTAATCGCCCTGATGCGCATGCAAAAAATACTGGATCGTCTCGAATGACTCTCCCGCGGCAAGCGTCTGTCCATGCTCTGCTTCTATGGCTAAGCGCGCGCCGGCACTGGTCGCCTCGATGGGCATGGCTACTAAATGCGGTCGGGTTTCCAAATGCCCGATACCCAAACCGATGTCGCGTCGCCAAACATCAATGACGGGGGTTCCACCACCGTAGTCCGAGGCATTCATGCCCATAAAGTTACGTTGTTTAAAGGAAGCATGAACCGGCTGCACCCAGTCGCGCCGGTCCTCATGAGAAGCACCCGAAAAGGACCAAAAAGCCGGTTCGGAGCCATGCCCGTTTTTGGCTCGAGGTAAGGTGTGTGCGCCCACTGCCCAGTGGGCGATTTTGCACCCCTGGCCGGTGTTATTCGTAAAACGCACCCGCATCAAGGCAATACCGGGATAGCGGGTCGGAAACGTGAGCAGCAGCGCTTTCTCAAGCCCGTCAGCCGAACGACCGATCACCTCATGCTCTACGCAAGGGCCATGTAGGCCCATTGTGGATCGCGTGCGGTGCTCCACCAGATGAAACTGCGTTAATACACCTCCCTGAGCACCGCTTAAGTGCAAGGTCTCGCTATCGCTGAATGCCGTGATCGCTCGATCACCGTGCTCGCTACGCACCAGCAGACGCGTGCGCATTAACGGATCAATCGCCACTAACAGGCGTTGATCTCCCAGCATGAGCGGACCCGAACTGACGTTCTGGCTTGCTGCGGCGCCCGCTGCCCTTGGCAGTGCGCTTGCCGACACGACGCCACCAACCAAAAGCTGCAGCACCCGGCGTCTTGCAATAGTGGGACTGTGGGTCATCACGACACTCCTTCAACGAAGCATTTTAAATTCAGGCACTTTAGGGGAGTTTCACCTAAGGACCCCTTGCGTAGCAAACAAACTAACGATACAACCCATGCTCGGTCTTAGGTTGGCTAAAAATAGCAGGCGGAGTTTAGTTATGTGCTTAGTCAGAATGCGACGGCTTGAAAAATTCCGCCTTTACCTGGGCTTAGCCCTGCTGGGAGCCGTAGGATCGGCCTACGCCACGGGACAGCCGTATCGACTGAGCGATTTTCAAACGGTGGCAAAGTTTGACGCCCATGTACACGCCAATACCCAAGACTCGGCTTTAGTCGATCAAGCCCGTGCGGATGGTTTTGAGCTCCTGTCTATCAACGTGGATTATCCGGATTTTCCCTCACTGGCAATCCAAGCCCAGATTGCCAAAGACTTCAGAGCCAAAGATATCGCCCATTTTCACTATGCCACGACGTTCTCGATGCAGGGATGGACCCAACCAGGCTGGGCTAACGACGTCAATGCCCAACTTAAAGCGGCGGTTTCTGATGGTGCGGTGGCCGTGAAGATTTGGAAGAACGTGGGCATGGTGGAGCGCGATGAAAAAGGCCAGCTCTTGTCTATTGAGAATCCCGTCTTTGATCCGGTTATTGCCGAGATCGAACATTTAAATATCCCCTTAATTGCCCATCAGGGAGAGCCGCACAACTGCTGGCTGCCGCTAGCGCAGATGACGACCGACAATGATCGCTCCTACTTTGCTGAGCACCCGCACTACCACATGTACCTGCATCCCGAAATGCCCAGCTACGAGGCGCTGATGGCGGCGCGTGATCGGTTTTTAGGCAGACATCCGCAGTTGACCTTTGATGGTGCCCACATGGCCAGTCTGGAATGGGACGTGGATCTGCTGGCGCATTTTCTAGACACCTATCCAAACGCTGTCGTTGATATGGCCGCGCGAATGACTCAACTGCAGTATCAGTCGGTACGTCACTACCCAAGGGTACGCCGCTTTCTCTTGAAGTATCAGGATCGAATCCTTTATGGCACCGACCTGACGGCAAACCCGGAGGACAAACCGACCCAAGTCAGTCGTGACGCGCATAGCATGTGGCGATCCGACTGGATTTATCTGGCGACACCGGCAAAGCAGTGGGTGGCGCCGATTCATTCGCAGGTTAAAGGCTTAGCATTGCCTCGGTCGGTTATTAATAAGATTTATCATGACAACGCCATTCGCACGTTCTTACAGCGTCCGTCCCCTTTAAAATGAGGGCGACGATTACACCAGGTGTAGGTCGAAACCGGAGCTGTCTTTAGCTTGCGATACGTAGGTACCGGCACCTGCGTCGGTGATCAGGCCTGTTAACTCGTTCAAGCCGATAATGCGGTGTAGGCAGACACGGCCAAACTTCGATCCGTCCGTAACCGCAATCACTTCACGCGCTACCTCAGCCATTTTGCGATTCAACATGGCTTCCGCCTCGTGGTGGGTGGTAATACCCCGCTCGATATCGAACCCGTCGACACCCAGAAACAGTTTATCCACTAACAGGTCGTTCAAAGCACTCACGGTCTGGGCGCCATAAAAGGCCATGTTCTTGCGGCGCAACTCGCCACCCAACATCACGATTTTGATGTGTGTTTTTTGCATGAGCGCTGCGAGAATGCCAAAGTCATTAGTGACGACGGTGATTCCCTCCAGATCCGGAAGGTGCCTGGCAATCTGCAAGGTAGTCGTTCCCGAATCCAACACTATGGACTCCCCTGCTCGCACCAGACTGGCAGCGTATCGCCCGATACGTTCCTTCTCCTCGCGATGAAGGGCAAGCTTGGTCGCTACCGCGGGCTCTTGAACGGGATTCACAACATCAGCCGCAATGGCGCCACCATAGGCGCGTGCGGTGATCCCTAATTCCGTTAAGTAATGCAGGTCCTTGCGGATAGTCTGCAAGGACACCCGGAACTGCCGGGCTAAGGCGGCAACCTGTACGCTGCCGCGCTCGCGGACCATGCTGCTAATCTGGCTACGCCTTTGGCTGGTATCACGGGTTGTTGCTGGCTCTACCTCAGACACTACCTCTAGCCTCTCTTTACGTCCCGTACGGGTCTCGGGATATTGTTACTCACGACATAAGACATGCCCAGCAGCGTGAGTCAGCGGCAAAGCACTGGCTGGCATCAATTTGCGGCGCCGCAGCATGGACACTGTGTACCGAAAAAGATATAAAACGAAAGTAAATATACGCCTAATCGCAACTTAAGAAACGGCGTGCGTCAAATTCTCACAGAGAGTGGCTCATGAAGAACAAACCCTGGCTGGCTTATGCCTTGGTCACCACCGCGTTCTGGGGTGTCTGGGGCGCTTTCGCGGGTTTGCCGGCCGATAGAGGCTTCCCCGAGACTCTCATCTACGTGGTCTGGGCGCTCACTATGATTCCGCCGGCTCTGTACGCACTGCGCAAAGCCCGTTGGCAACTGCAAACCGATCGCCGCTCGATATTTCTGGGATCAATTATCGGCCTGTTGGGTGCCGGCGGTCAGATGCTGCTATTCCACGCGGTTCATACCGGTCCGACCTACCTGATTTTCCCACTCATTGCCCTGTCACCGGTGGTAACCATCGTCTTGTCCGCACTCATTTTGCACGAGCGGGTGACCCGTTTAGGGGCCGTGGGGATTGTCTTGGCTCTGGCGGCACTACCCCTGTTTGATTACGACCCAGCCGGGCATAGCGCAGGCTTTGGGGTTAGTTGGTTCATTTACGCTTTAATCATCTTGTTTGCCTGGGGTTTGCAGGCCTTTTTCATGAAGCTTGCCAATCACACGATGAACGCCGAGAACATTTTTTTCTACATGACCCTGACGGGGTTGGCGCTGATACCGATTGCCGTTGGCATGACGGACTTTTCCAAAGCCATCAACTACGGCCTCGATGGTCCACCCCTGGCAGCAATCACTCAGATTCTAAATTCCATCGGTGCTTTGACACTGGTGTATGCGTTTCGATACGGCAAGGCAATCGTCGTCGCCCCGCTAACTAATGCCGGCGCGCCGCTGATCACGGCCATCATTTCCCTAGGCGTCCTTAGCATCGTGCCGCAACCGCTAAAAGCCCTCGGCATCGCACTGGCCTTTCTTGCCGCTGCGCTGCTGGCCATTGAACCGGAGGAATCGGCATGAGACTGATTTTAGATCGCCTGGCAGCGCACCGAGCCGGTCATGCCACCGGGTTTTATTCGGTATGCAGCGCGCATCCAGTGGTTTTGACCGCTGCCTTTGTGCATGCACGCGACACCGGCGATGTCGCACTGGTGGAAGCGACCTCAAACCAAGTCAATCAGGATGGCGGCTACACCGGCATGACACCGGTGGATTTTCGCGATCTGGTCTATCGCTTAGCAGACAGCGTCGGGCTAGATCGCACGCGCGTACTGCTTGGTGGTGATCATCTGGGTCCTAATTGCTGGCAGGCTCTAAGTGCCGAGATCGCGATGGAAAAATCGGATCGCTTGATACACGACTATGTGTCTGCAGGTTTTAGCAAAATACACCTGGACTGCTCCATGGCCTGCGCAGGTGAGCCTGCCGCACTGGGTGATGCACTAATCGCGCATCGCTCGGCGCGGCTTGCGGCAGTGGCTGAGGCGGCCTGGCTGGAACGCGGCGGCGAGCCACCGGTCTACATCATTGGTTCAGAGGTACCCGTGCCCGGTGGTGCTCATGAAACCTTAGCGGAATTGGCAGTCACCACCCCGGAAGCTGCATTAGCTACGGTGGCGGCTCATCGTGAGGCCTTCCAGAAAGCGGGTCTTACCCAGGCATGGGAGCGAGTGGTCGGATTGGTAGTCCAACCCGGAGTCGAGTTTGATCATGATCACGTCATCGCCTATCGGCCCGAAAAAGCCATAGCCTTAAGCCGTGCGGTGGAATCCGTACCGCGCCTAGTCTATGAAGCTCATTCCACCGACTATCAAACCCGCGCCGCTTTGGCGAACCTTGTCAAAGATCACTTCGCCATTCTAAAGGTGGGCCCAGCCGTAACCTTCGCGTTGCGAGAGGCACTCTGGGCGTTGGATAACGTAGTAGCTGATTTGGGTGTCAGAGCCCAGACGGATAGTCTGCGTGCCACCGTTCTTGCCTCGTTACGGGCGAACCCCAAGCACTGGCAACGCTACTACGAGCAAACCGGCAACTCACTCACGCTGCAGCTGCAATACAGCCTGAGTGACCGCATCCGCTACTACTGGCCACAGCCGGAGATCGTTGACGCGGTCAATCGCGTGTGTTCGCTCTTTGATCAGGCCCAGCCACCGATTTCTTTGATTTCGCAGTATTTGCCCGCGGCGGTTGAGCCGCTACGTGAAGGCCGCCTGAAGCTCAGCGCCCACGAAATGATCATCCACCACATACGCACCGTACTTGAGCAATACTCAAACGCGTGCCGCGCCTAGGAATTTTTACACCATGCCTGAGTCTTTGCCGAGCACTACACCGTACCTTCAAGAAGGTGGCGCGTGGACTTCTGCTGAAATCGCCCAACAACCGCAGGTGTGGCACGAAACAGCCGCGATCGTCGCCGCCATGCGTCCAGCGATCGACGCATTTCTGCGACCTGTGCTGGCACAACCCGACCTACGCATTATTCTTACGGGCGCCGGCTCCTCTGCCTACATAGGCCTGTGTCTCCTACCAGACTTACTGGCAAGCTTAGGTCATCGAGTCGAGGCCATAGCGACCACCGACATCGTCGCGGCACCGCATCGCTACCTACAGAACCCAGTTCCTACTCTGTTAGTGTCTTTTGCACGCTCCGGGGGCAGTCCGGAAAGCTTAGCGGCCGTTGAGCTTACCGATCAGTTCGTTAAGACCTGTCATCATTTAGTCATTACGTGCAACGCGCACGGTGAATTGCGCCGTCGACTCGAGGGCCAGGCACGTAGCCTGATGATCGTATTGCCCGAAGCCAGCCACGACCGTGGGTTTGCCATGACCTCGAGTTTCAGTTGCATGCTGTACGCCGCCCAGCTGACCCTGGCGCCGCAGTTGCTGAACGACCAAACTGTCACACGTATGGGGAAGGCTGCCCGTCAGGTCTTAGAGCAAGAACACCTGTTGATACAAGCGTTGGCTACGCGTCGCTATCAGCGCGCCGTCTACCTGGGAAGCTCGGGTCTGGGCGGCCTGGCGCAAGAGGCCGCTCTGAAATTGCTCGAATTGACGGATGGGGCTGTTGCCGCGTTATCCAACACGTCGCTAGGCTTCAGACACGGACCTAAAACGTTTGTGAATTCCGAGACGTTGATCGTCTTATTCACGTCTAACGATCCGCTCACCCGACGTTACGATCTGGACATCGCCCGCGAGCTAGCCGCTGACGGCATTGCCGGACGGCTGATCGTCCTGACCACACGCGCCGATGATTGCGCTGATCTCGATCCGGTCGTGCTGTCAGACCTAAAGGGTGCCCCGGATGCGGAGTTAGCCTTCGCTTACGTGATTTGGGCGCAGCTTTTCGCATTCCACAGCTCCTTGGTTCTGGGCTGCAAGCCGGATAGCCCCAGTGCATCGGGCACGGTCAATCGTGTCGTGCGCGGTGTAACTATCCATCCGGCTGTAGGATAAAACGATGTACCTAGGCATTGACGGTGGTGGTACTAAGACCGCTTTCGTACTACTGGCGGCTGATGGCCAGCCGCTGGCCAGAGCGAGCACCGGCAGTGCCTATCATCCTCAAGTCGGCGTGGCCGGCGTACGCGATACCCTCGCTCAGGGCATCAACGAAATCCTGCACCTCGCCTCGATATCTGCCTCACAAATCACCTCCACGTTCATCGGCCTGCCCGCTTATGGTGAGGATCCTAAAGTGGATCCTGAGGTAGCCGGTCTTGGGTCCGTCGCTCTACACCTGGATAGTTATCAGTGTGGCAATGACATGGTTTGTAGCTGGGCAGGCTCGCTGGCCTGCACTGATGGGATCAGTGTCATTGCTGGTACGGGATCAATCGCCTATGGCGAATTCGAAGGGCGCCATGCGCGATCCGGTGGCTGGGGTGAGGTCTTTGGGGATGAGGGATCGGCCTATTGGATAGCCCGTGAAGGTCTAAACCTATTTTCTCGCATGAGCGACGGGCGAGTTGCACCGGGGCCTTTGCAGCAGCTAGTACGACAACACTTTCAGCTCTCGACGGATTTAGATTTGGCCGGAATTATTAATGACCCGAGTAGCGCCACACGCTCAGAATTCGCCCAAATAGCACGCCTTGTCGCCGATGCAGCGCAGGCCGGTGATGTCAAAGCACAAGGGGTTTTCACTCAAGCAGGCCTTGAGCTTGCCCAAATGATTGTGGCGACTCGACATCTATTGGAGATACCCCGTGCACGAATACTTCCGGTTTCTTACACGGGAGGCTTATTCCACTCGGGTGACTGGCTATTAACCGCCCTTCGCACGGCGCTCCTTGCCCTTGATGCAACTTGCCAGTTACAGCCGCCAAAATTCGATCCTGCAGTCGGTGCAGCGCTATACGCCGCACGACGAGTCGGCGTGTATTTTTCGAGCCATCAACTCGACCAATTGGCCGAGGTTACCCGTGTTTGAAGTGAAGTTCAGCTCCTTGAGCGTCTAGCCTGAATAAACTGACCTATTATTGACACTTGCGATCATCAACGAAGCATCAACAACCCCCAGCGGTCTTAAAGGATTGCCACTATGACGACCAAAAACCTTAGTCTTCGTCTCCGAGTACCTCAGGCCGTGGCCTTAGCGCTGCTGTCCGTGAGCACCAACGGCCCGGTTTACGCTGCTGATATATCCTCCGAACCGAGTGCCGGGCCCGCGCCGACGTCCCAAGGTAACTTAGAGGAAATTGTCGTCACCGGTCTTAAGGCCAGTCTGGAAAAGTCTTTGGACTTGAAAAAGAATGCCAGCATTGTTCTGGACTCAATCAATGCAACGGAATTAGGCAGGTTCCCCGACGATGACGTTGCTGACTCATTGAGCCACCTACCCGGCATCACGCTGAGCCGAACAACCGGAGGTGAGGGCCAGAAAGTTAGCATTCGTGGGTTAGGACCACAGTACAACCTGATCACGCTCAACCACCGAATACTCGCCACCGACGATGACAGTCGCGATATTGCTTTTGACGTACTGCCATCTGAAGTCATTGCCGGCGCTGATGTCTTAAAATCCTCACAAGCTTCAGCACTTGAAGGCAGCATTGGCGGCACGGTCAATTTGCGCACCGCAAGCCCGTTTGACAATCCGGGACTGCATGGCGGTGTGCATGCCGAAGGCAACTACAATACCCTGTCTACTCTTAAGGGCAGTAAGTACTCCGCTTTTGTTGAGAATACTAACGACGATCGAACCCTAGGCTTTTTGGTAGGTCTCGTTCACTCCGACAATAAAATCCGAACGGATTCGCTTAATGCTTACAGTCAAAACATTTACGGGCCTACCACCTTCCCGTTCGACGGCGGTCCGGATGCAGTTCCACTGGCAGCAACACCTTGCTGCATAACCTTTGGTTCTATTTTTGATGAAAAGAAACGTGATGCGTTGTCAGGAAGCCTGGAGTGGCGCCCCAACGACTCACTGAAAATCGTAGCCGATGGGCTTTTTACACGCCTTCGTGACCCCCAGGTTGGCTACAACGAGTCTTACTACTTTCCGTACGGCGTAGATCAAAACGGTAATTCCGAGTGGTCGAATGCCGTTGTCAAAAACGGGGTTGTCACCTCAGTCACTGCGAATACCTTTCAGCCGGAGATGGTAAACAACACCATGAGTCGTAATGTCGATACATCGATGTTCGGCTTAAACGTCAGCTGGAAGCCCACGGCCCGGCTTAACTTAGTTGGCGACGTTTACCGTTCGGTTGCCAACCGACCCGAGGGTGGAAACGACACGTTCGTTACGGCAGGCTTAGTGACAAACGGCCCATATGCTCAAGATATCTTAACGCTGACAGACCTTCCAAATAGTCTGCCTAGCCTAAACGTGGCGATACCGCCGAGCCAGTTAGGCCTCACCAGTTGCCCTACGGGCACGGCCAGCAACACCAATGCCGGGTACTGCTCCTACACAGCCTTGATGAACTCCGGGTTCCTCAATAACAACAAATATTGGTCTACCCATTACGTAGGCTTGAACGGTTATTCGGTACGAGATCAGGTCACCGGGTTTACGCTGGATGGCACCTATGACGTTGATAAAGGCTTCTTCTCCAGGCTGCTGTTTGGTGCGGGGTATAGCTCGCGCGAGAAGACGCGCACGGATATCAGCAATGACTGGACCAACGGTTCTGGCCAATACGGCACGCTCTATAACACCGCCGGTTGCGACATCCAGTGCTCACCCTATTCGTTTGGGTCGCAGGGCTTTAACGTAGTCTCCATGGTTAACCCGCCCAATTTCATGCAAGGCGCGGGCGGCTCTTATCCCACCACGCTGCCGCAGCTCAATTCTGCGCAGCTTCTTAACTTCCTGAAAAGCTTGAACGGCAAGCCAAACCCTTACTATTGCCAAAGCTACCCTACGGTATGCCAGGCGCCCTATACCGCCTTTGATTTTTCAAAAACGCTTCCACAGGCCAATCCCTACAACTCTTATGATGTAACCGAGAAGACTTCATCATTTTATGTAGAGGGAGAATTTGCCGGCGACGAATGGTCTGGCAACATTGGCCTCCGAGTGATCAACACTTCAACCACGGCCGCCACCGCGGTAGCTGTGCCAAGCTCACTGTGGACACCTACCACGGTGGGTTCGACACAGACTTGGAACGTCCAATATCCGACGTCTCAGCCGATCGGTGCTAATGGGCGTTACACGTTGGCTTTGCCTTCTGCCAACTTTAATTATTGGGTAACGCCACAAAAGCTGCAGTTACGCGTTGCGGCCGCAGAGACCATGTCAAGACCGAATCTGAACCAGTTGGCGCCGACCTCCAGCAACAATGCGATCAACGGTCAGCCTCAGCTCTTTTACGGTGGCACGGCAGGCCTAAAACCCATCAAGTCCTATCAGGCCGATGTTTCGCTGGAATGGTACTACCAACCTCATTCAGCGCTGACCGGGGCGATTTTCGGCAAAAAAATTATTGACGATATCTACACGGGTGTACAAACCGGCATCGATCTGGGTACCAAACAGTACGTCGGCGGGCCCCCAGGCACAGTACCCGGTACGCCGTTCGTCTGGACGGTACAGGCTCCCGCAAACGGCGCGCGCAGCATCTTCACGGGCATTGAGATTACCTGGCAGCACATCCTGGAGAACGGCTTAGGTACGCACATGCAGTACACCTATACCCGAACCAAGGGATACGACCAATTTGGTACTGACGTAGGCGCTATCAATGCCGTACCACCCACGACCATCTCGATCGGCTTCCTGTACGACAAAGGACCCATCAGTGCAGATATCAATTGGGACCACGCATCAGGCTATACCTATGCCTGCTCTTCGTGCACTGAAGTGCCCGGTTGGCCCGCGATCGCCGATCCGTTCAATTGGATGACAGCCAGTCTGCACTGGAAGTTTGCCAAAGGCTTTGAGGTGTATGCCGAAGGCAAGAATCTGACGAACTCAGTGGCGCGCACCTATCTTAACGGCAATCCTCTACTGCCTTGGGCGCCAGGCCAGTCGGTAGGTCAGTCCAGCAGTGGCGTAGGCGCTGGGTACAGCGCGTACGGGCGTACGTACGTTGCAGGCCTTGCGTACCGCTTTTGATTAACCCTGTCCCCAGGCCAGGCGGTGTCTGGCCGGGGGGATACGGATCAAGCCGTGATGGCACGGTATTAATTCGCGTGTAGGATGTGGCTGGGCAACGAACTTGGTTAGGAGTTCATGGCCGCCTAGCGCTATCCGGGAATTGATACGACGATGTTTACAATCTATTTACGCGTTATCAAGCTTCTAGCACCAGAGAAAGGCCTCGCGCTCGTTCTCGTCATTGCTAACCTCGCCTTAGCCGGCGTGTATTTTGTGGAACCCTGGCTATTTGGCAAAGTTGTTGATGCACTAGCCTCCCAGGTTCATACCGATGCGTGGTACTACATTGAACTGTGGAGTGCCATCGGCTTAGGCGGCGTTCTCGCCAGCGTGTTGGTGTCCTTACACGCGGACAGACTGGCCCATCGACGACGATTGGCAATCATCGGGGATTTTTTCGCCCACGCCATCGCCCTTCCCTTGTCGTGGCACGGGGAGCACCACACCGGAAAGCTACTTCGCATATTGCACTCGGGTAGCAGCAACTTGTTCGGTATCTGGCTTGGGTTTTTTCGTGATCATTTAGTCACCGTTCTGTCCATCGCCGTCATGATTCCACTGGCGCTAAGGATGAACTGGAAGCTGGCTGCCCTGATGATCTTATTAATGACGACTTTTTCAGTGTTCAACGCCATCGCTATGCGCCGTACGAGCAAGGCCCAGGACGAGGTGGAGCGCCTGCACAACGCAATCTCTGAACGAGCCAGCGACGTGTTTGGCAACGTTATGGTGGTGCAGAGCTATACGCGTGTTGCGGCCGAAGTCGGCGATCTGCGTGGCATGATGAAAGACGTGCTAAAGGCGCAGTATCCGGTATTAACCGGTTGGGCATGGCTCAGCGTTGCTAACCGAACTGCCAGTACTCTTACCATCGTTGCTATCTTTGCGCTGGGCGCGTCTTTGAACGGACAAGGCGAGGCCAGCGTAGGCACAATTGTCAGTTTTGTAGGATTCGCTAATCTTCTCATCGGGCGGCTTGAGCAGTTCGCCAGCTTTATCTCGGGCTTGTTTTTCCAGACGCCCTCGCTACGTGATTTTTTCAATGTCCTCGACACTCCAGCAGCGGTTCGTGAGATCCCGGGCATGCCGGACATGGGTACCGTGCGTGGTGAGGTTCACTTCGATAATGTGTCCTTTGGCTACGATGCGAAGCGTCCTGCCATACGAAATCTCAGCTTTCACGTTCCGGCCGGCGCAACGGTTGCGATCGTAGGCCCAACGGGCTCGGGCAAAACAACAGCTTTAAGCCTGCTGTACCGCGTTTATGACCCCAGCAGTGGCACCATCACGATAGATGGTCGGGACATTCGACAGGTAGACCTCAATTCTCTACGACGCAATATCGGCGTCGTATTTCAAGATGCGGGGCTATTTTATCGCTCGATTGCCGATAACCTGACACTCGGCCGGCCCGATGCCAAGCCGGCGGACATTGAGGCCGCGGCCCGTGCCGCAGAAGCCCATAATTTTATCGTCATGAAACCCGATGGCTATGCAACAGTTATCTCCGAACGAGGGCGCTCCTTGTCCGGTGGCGAGCGACAAAGGCTATCCATCGCACGGGCGATGCTCAAAAACGCACCCATCCTCATCCTGGATGAAGCGACCAGTGCGCTGGATAATGCGACCGAAGCTCGCATACAGCGTGCGCTGGATACATTAACCCGCGAGCGAACCACCTTCGTGATTGCTCATCGACTGTCGACCGTACGCAATGCCGACCTTATCCTGGTGCTACGCGAAGGAGAGCTGATCGAGCAAGGCCGTTACGATGATCTGGTACGTCAAGGTGGCGTCTTTGCCGAGCTCGATGCTCAAGGACGGTTCGTCGCCGATGCACAGGAGTCTGACGAACCTGGCACCGGCGACGCGGGTGTAGACCTAGAGCCTAATCCGGCCTGACCGCCTAACTGATAAGCCCTTCTGCTTTCATGGCGGTCAGGGTGGCTGCACGCCCGGCCACGCGGCCCTGAAATGCAGCCAAGTGCGGGAAAGCACTTAAATCTACTTTTAGGTGTTGCGCCCAGTTGGTCACCGTAAACAAATAGGCATCCGCAACCGTGAAATGATCGCCCATCAAATACGGTTTAGCGGTCAACTCCTGCTCAATTAATTCGTAGCGCTTAGCCAAATAGGCGACGCGTTCGGCACGGGCCTCGGCGCTGATTGTGGGCCTGAATAAAGGGCCGTACGATTTATGCAGCTCCGAGTTGATATACGCAAGCCATGCCTGCAACTCGTAGCGTTCCCAGGTGCCATTCACCGGTGCCAGGTGCTTGGAAGGCTCCAGATCGGCCAAATATTGCAGGATCGCGACGCCCTCTGTCAGCACATGTCCATTATCAAGCTGCAGGGCGGGTACGTAGCCCTTGCGCGTGATCTGCATGAAATCCTGACCGTGTTCAGTCGTCTTGGTAGCAAGGTCTACCCGCTCGATTTCCAGCTTCAGCCCTACCTCGGTAGCGATGATATGGGAGGCGAGTGAACAAGCGCCAGGCGTGTAAAACAGTTTCATAGTGGTTCCTCTACAGCAAGAAAAGGCTATTCCGGCTAAAACAAGATTCTCATTATTGACCCCAGCCATGACAACTTGACGTGTTGCGCCCGGCGGTTGGCAATCGTTTGAACTGCCCATCGCCGCTCAGGACGCCGCCTAGCCAGTCACAAAGCAGCTGGGGCAGTAAATAAAGAATTACCCCTACAGGGAAAGCGGTACACCGCGGTACAATTAACCTAAGCGATCATCTGTTGATATTGCGACGCATCAAATCACGGAGTTAACGAATTCGCCGATGAGCGAGCCTACCCCACTGCGCAACGTCACCCTAGAGGATAAATACCTTCTTAAGGAAGGCCGCCTTTATCTGACCGGTATTCAAGCGCTGGCGCGGTTGCCGATGCTTCAACAGGAGCGCGATCGTCAGGCGGGCCTTAATACCGCCGGCTACATCTCCGGATACCGCGGCTCGCCACTGGGCGGGCTCGATATCGCTTTAGGCAAAGCTAAAGATCTACTAAAGCAACTCGACATTATCTTTCAACCCGGCGTTAACGAAGAACTCGCCGCCGACGCGCTCTGGGGAACACAACAACTCAACCTCTACGATAGCGCTCAGCGTGACGGCGTATTTGGTCTTTGGTATGGCAAAGGCCCAGGAGTGGATCGCTCCACCGACGCGCTTAAGCATGCTAACGCCGCGGGTAGCTCGCAACACGGCGGGGTACTGGTGTTAGCCGGTGACGACCATGCCAGTAAATCCTCCACTCTAGCCCACCAATCTGAGCCCATTCTGATCGCCGCCGGTATTCCGGTGCTGTACCCGGCCGGTGTGCAAGAATTTATCGAATTTGGCTTGCACGGCTGGGCCATGAGCCGCTTTACTGGTTTATGGGTCAGCATGAAGTGTGTGACCGATCTGGTGGACTCCAGTGCAACGATAGACTTAAAAACCGCACTGCCCGAGATTCACCTACCTAAAGACTGTATCTGGCCAGCCGACGGGGTGAATCTTCGCTGGCCGGATTCACCTCTTGCCCAAGAGGCGAGGATGGTTCGCTACCGATGGCCAGCCGCAACGGCTTACGCGCGTTCCAATGGCCTAAACCGAGTAGTTATCGATGCTCCCCAAGCGCGCCTTGGCTTGGTCAGTGCCGGTAAAGCCTATCTCGATGCCCGTCAGGCACTCAATGATCTGGGATTAGAGGATGATGATTGTCGCGAACTCGGCATTCGCTTTTACAAGATCGGCATGGTTTGGCCCGTCGACACGCTGGGCATGCAGCAGTTTGCTGATGGCTTAGAAGAAATACTGGTCATTGAAGAAAAGCGACCTCTGCTGGAACAGGCGCTCAAAGATGCCCTGTATCACCTTCCCGAGCATTCAAGACCTAAAATCCTGGGCAAGACGCTGGCAAACACCCCAACCTCGAACTCAGCCGAAAGCACGTCATTTAGCTTACCGGCTCACTATGAATTGTCGGCCGCAATGATCGCTGAAGCCTTAGGCAACCATATATTAAGGCAACCGTTACGCGAGTCCTTGCGTACCCGTATTCAGGCACGCTTAGAAACCATCAAGTCCAAGACCGAACAATCTAACAGTCAGGTCGTTGCAGCTGAGCGAAAGCCCTGGTTCTGCTCCGGTTGTCCCCACAACCGCTCCACCGTAGTGCCGGAGGGTTCCCGTTCTTTAGCCGGCATTGGCTGCCACTACCTGGTCGTGGGCATGAACAGGCAAACCCAGACGTTCACCCAGATGGGTGGCGAAGGCGTCCCGTGGCTGGGTCAGATGCACTTTTGCTCGGATAAGCACGTGTTTGCCAATCTGGGCGACGGTACCTACTTTCATTCCGGCATGTTAGCTATTCGTGCGGCCGTGGCGGCCAAGGCGAATATCACCTACAAGATTCTTTACAACGATGCGGTGGCAATGACGGGCGGGCAATCGCTGGACGGAGTCTTAACGGTCGCGCAGATGGCCCATCAGGTAACCGCTGAGGGCGCTACCCGGGTTGTCATCGTTAGCGCCAACCCCAATAAATACGCGTCTCGTTTGGGTCTGCCGGCGTCAGTTCAGGTTTACCACCGTGATGAGTTGGACAGCGTACAGCGCACGCTACGTGACGTGCCCGGGACCACCGTTCTGATTTATGAGCAGGTCTGCGCAACCGAATTACGCCGCCGCCGCAAACGCGGGAAAATCCAAGACGTCAATCACCGAGCCTTTATAAACCAGGCGGTTTGCGAGGGTTGCGGCGACTGCTCTAGGGCGTCTAACTGCCTTTCGGTTGAACCCGTGGAGACCGTACTGGGCGTCAAGCGGCAGATCAATCAGTCCTCCTGCAACAAGGACTTGTCCTGCATCCAAGGGTTCTGCCCCAGCTTTGTCGTGACTCAGGGTGCCAAGCTTAAGAAGGCCACAACAACCCCTTATCCGGCGCCTGAAAACCCAAACCTCGCACTTCCAGAAAAGGCACTGAACGCACTCACTCGACCGGTGCGAATTCTTATCACCGGGGTTGGCGGCACCGGCGTGGTTACCATTGGCGCCTTAGTGGGTATGGCCGCCCATTTAGATGGACGATCAGTCCGGGTCATGGACATCACAGGACTGGCTCAAAAAGGTGGCTCTGTCACCACGCACATTCAAATCGCTGACAGTGACGAGCAGATACAATCGATGCGTGTCTCTGCGGGTATGGCCGATGTCCTCATTGGCTGTGACGCGGTCGTATCAGCCTCCAAGGACACGTTGTCACTGGTGAGTCGCTCGCTCACGCAAAGCGTGATCAACCATGCCGCAACGCCTACCAGTGACTTTGTCATGAATCGCAATTGGGCTTTTCCTCAAGAAGAACTCGAAGGCTCCATCAAAGGCGCAGTCAATGATTGTGAGTTTGTCGATGCCAGCGCGCTTGCCCTGAAATATTTAGGCGACACGCTGTATGCCAATCCATTAATGTTGGGATACGCTTGGCAGAAAGGTTTAATACCCTTATCCAGAGCGGCTTTGCATCGGGCGATTGAATTAAACGAAGTCGCCGTCGAGCGAAATCTAAAAGCTTTTGAAATGGGTCGCGCTATCGCGGTTGAAGCTCAAGAAACCGCAGCCGGCACAGCCGTTCATAGCACGACATCCGTAAGCGACGATTCCATTGAGAAAACGCTTGAAGGTCACCGACAGCGGCTGGTGAGCTACCAAAACGCGGCTTACGCGGCTCGCTTTAGCCAGGCAATTGCAAAACTGCAGGCTAAAGAAATTCATCTGAACGCGAGCTCTGCTTATGAATTAACAAAAGTTACCGCTCGAAATCTCGCTAAACTAATGAGCTACAAGGATGAATACGAAGTCGCGCGCCTGTATACCAACGGCGATTTTCTGGCTCAGTTAAGAGAACAATTTGATGGCGAACCGGGGCGAGACTATCGCCTCGAATTTCAGTTAGCGCCTCCTGTCTTTGCCAAACGTAATGCCCAGGGCGAATTGATCAAAAAGTCCTACGGGCCGTGGATGCTCACGGCATTTAAAGTTTTAGCAAATTTTAAATTCCTGCGAGGAAGCGTTCTCGACCCGTTTGGCAAGACCGATGAACGACGTCAAGAGCGAAAGTTGGTGGAGGAATACCTTTCTTTACTTGATAAATTTTGCGCGACACTGACCCTTAAGAATTATTCGATTGCGTTAAACTTAGCGAACGTACCGGATCAAATTCGCGGCTATGGACATGTCAAAGAGAAAAGCATTCTTGAGGCAGCTCGGATAAATGCAGAGCTTCATAAAGCCTACGATTCTTTGACTTAAACCCGAGGCGTGGATTGTTGACGTCGAAGCACCCACGGCAGACCGTTGCTGCCAAGCAGTCTTAAACAGGATTTTGGAGTTTCTTGTGGATACGATATTAAATTTAGAAGACTATCCTTTGCATCAAGCAGACTCGCAGGCTCTCGCCAGCCTCGTGGCGACCTGCAAGAAGCAACTCGCCGAGGAAGGCATGTTTAATTTAGTTGGCTTCATGAAGCCGGCAGCAGTACTCAAAGCAGCCGCTGAATTGGAACCGTTGTTCCAGGACCAGGCGTATACGCATCAGCGCGATCACAACGTCTATTTTCTAAAAAACGTCGCCGGCATATCGCCCGATCATCCCGCGCTGCGACGTTTTCACACCATCAATCATACGATTTGTGATGATCAAATGACCCACACGATCACCCACCAAATCTATGAATGGCAGCCGCTTATTGATTTTCTCGCTAAGGTAATGGGGCAGCCTCATCTGTACTGCATGCAAGACCCTCTGGCACGGGCCAACGTCTTGGAATATCGACCCGGCGAAGCGCTGAACTGGCACTTTGATCGATCTAAATATACAACCACGCTGCTAATTCAAGGTGCGGAGTCAGGCGGTATTTTTGAATACGCCAGCAACCTTCGATCAGAAACTGACCCAAACTATGAAGCGGTGGGCAAACTTCTGGCTGGCGACCCGAGTTCGATACGTGTTAATCCTTTCGAGGCCGGTACTTTAAACGTCTTTGCGGGCCGAAACACCCTGCATCGGGTTACTACTGTTGAGGGCCACAAACCTCGCCGAGTCGCAGTGTATTCGTACTACGACAAACCGGATGTCACGTTTAATGACAGCGAGAGACTCGGCTTTTACGGCCGCACAGGCTCTCACCCAACCCTTACACAATAGCTTCAGCTTCGATCTCTACCAGATAGTCGCCAACCAAGTTGGCGACTTCTATTAAGGTATTTGCCGGCCGAATCTGTGAAAAGTAGCGGCCGTGAACACGTGATACCGCCTCCCAGTCTGACACGTGGCGTAAGTAAATCCGTGTGCGAACGACATCGTTAAGACAAGAGCCCAAGGGACTTAGGCTCGCTGCAATCTTGTCTAAAATGTAGACCGCCTGTCCGGCCGGATCACCGGCGCAGACCACCCGTCCCTGACCATCAGTTGCGGTGGTACCGCTGACTAAGATGCGATCTTTCACACGCACGGCGCGACTGAATCCGCAAACCGTCTCCCAGATGCTACCGGTTGAGACCTGCTGCCGCTCGTTACCCGGCTGCGTGGTGGCCGTATACGCTTTAGGCATCGTCTGTAAGTGATGGCTGAGATCTCCCGAGGCCGTTAAAAAAGGTGGCTTACGGTATTCATCACCGCAATCACCGTCCAACATCACGGATTGGCTAAAAGCGTCGTCGAGTTCCTGTCTGTCCTTTTCATCCAAAGAAAAACTCAACGTAGCCAGATTAGAAGCGCGATGCTCGCGCTCGCCTAATCGAGCACCGATGATGACAGCAGCCACGGCGGGATGATCTAAAACCCATCGACTCGCCACATTAGAAATCGAGACGTCATGACGTCGAGCGATGCGATCCAGGGCGACTAATATTCCTTGCAGTGCTGACCACCCACCCAAGGCGTCAACAAAGCGCTTGTACTTCATCTTGCTCCAATCATCGATAGCACCCGGTGCAGGTTCCGGTTTTCCCAGCCATCGCTTAGAGATAAGGCCACCGCCAAGGGTTCCGTAAGCCAGTAATCGAACATCATTCTCTAAACAAAAGCTGCTCATCTGCTGTGCAGCGCGTCGATCGAGCACTGAAAAACTGACTTGATTGGTTTTTATCGGGATGCCGTTTTTGACAACAACACGCAAATGTTCCGTGTCAAAGTTGGTGACTCCCAGATGCCGAATCAATCCTTGATCGCGCAAAATTGACAACTCGCCTAGTGCATCTAAATAGGCGGGATGCTCAAAGCTCCACCAATGAAATTGCAACAGATCAATGCTTTCAACACCTAATCTTTTCAGACTGCGCTGCACACCCTCCCGGACAACGGCCGCCGTCATCGGCCCGGGTACCGGACACCATTTCGTAAAGGCCACGGGCCGCGCCGCCACCGAAGTCTCGCCAGCGGCCACCCGCTCAAACATTCGTCCGGTAATTAACTCCGCACTGCCGTAATGATCAGCCATATCGAAGGTGTCAAAGCCGGCACGGGCATAGTCCAGCAGCGAGCTGGATGCTATTTGCGGATCCAGCAGGGTTCCCCCCCGCTCTTGGTCTGCCACCTGCCAAAGACCGGTCACCAATCGACTGATCTCCAGATCCGCCGCCAGCCGATAGCGCGTGGGTACTGACGAGTTGCTCATTTTTTCGAACCTTTAACCGTGGGTAAGGAAGACCGTGCGCCGTGACTTCACCTTAAGGGCCGACCCGAGCTTTAAGGGTGGACACTACTTCTGCACTCATCTCCCCGACGGTTGTTACCTTTCCGTTAGTGATGCGCCATAAGCGAAAGGGGCCCGTGATGTCACCGCTCGTATCGAATATGACCGGACCAATGACCCCCTCGTAGCGCACCGTCTTACCGGCTTTTAATAAGCCTAAAGCTTTAGAAAATTCGCTGCTTCCGGCGTGAATCACCTCACCCTTAGGGTCAGTGAGGCGCCCAATGGTGGCACGAAGCGTTGCCGCATCCCTCTTAGTGCTGCTGGCCAAGGCCAGGCCGACAATAGCTCCCGCATCATAAGCCCGGTCGGCGGCCGGACTTGCAGGATCGATGCCAGAGTAGGTTTTAAAAGTTTGCTCAAAGTAGGCCGTCGAGGCACTGGGCTGGGTGCCAGAGGACGTGCCAAAGGCCTCATTTAAGTACTTGGCGCCCACCGCGCTAATAAAGTCCGCACTGTTCATCCCATCGTTTAACAGCAGCTTTCGTGTGCCACCCTGCGAAATCCAGGTGCGAGCGATGGTTGCGCCATCCACCGGAGTGGAAATCAGATACAGCGCGTCTGGATGACCGGCCAAGGCCGTTGTCACTTCCGCGGCATAGCTGGATTGGCGCTCGTTATAGGGCGTGGCCACGAGGATGCTTCCTCCTAGAGCCTTAAAGGCACGGGAGAACTCCGCATGTAAGCTGACTCCGAAATCGTTATTCACGTAAATCACGGCAATCTTTTTAAAGCCTTGATCCAAGGCATAGCGCGCAGCCACGGTGCCCTGTAGCGCATCGGAGGTAATGGTTCGAAGGAATAGCCCCTGATTTTTTGCCTCGCGACTAATCGTCGTGAGTTTTGGCGATGAGGCAGCAGGCGACACTTGAAGTATTTTGGCGGGACCGGCCACGGTCGTGAGTATCGGAATCGTGGTGGAAGAAATGATCCCGCCAATAATGACTGGCACCTTATTGAGCTGCAGCAGCTGGTTAGCGGCATCAACCGCTACGCTCGCCTGACTTTGTGAATCCTTGGTGACGGCGACTAATCGACAGCCCTGAGCGGAACTGGCCGTATTGACATCCCGAAAGGCCATTTCAACCGATTTAGCGGCGGCTTGTCCGTACTCTCCGGCAGGCCCGGTCAGCTCCATGACCAGCCCTACCGGAATTTCGCACCCGTGAGCCACGGGTGTACTCAAAACCGCGGTAATCACGCCGAGCCACAGCCACCCAGGTTTAAACATGCGTCGAAACTGAATCATTAAATAGCCTCTAAAACGTCTCACCGCAGCCGTAGGGCGGCAACGAGTGAGTCTGCCTTTAAACCTCGACAAGGCGGCGCTGGCAGCCCCAGAAATTAGCGCCGGTGACCCTGCGGCCGGCCTTGCTGAATGGCGCCGACGGCGCTACCGTGAGCTTACGAAGGTTTGATCATTGATGAAAGACCAGCACCCTACCCTAACACCCTCAGCTCACCCGCCTGCCCTACAAACCTACGGTGTGTCTCGATACTTCGGTGGTCAGGCGGCGGTCAAATCGGTATCGCTGACGGTATCTTCTGGCAGTATCTCGGGGCTGATAGGCCCTAATGGCGCCGGCAAATCCACCTTTTTTGATCTGCTCGCGGGGGGCCAGCCACCCTCGGCCGGCGAGATTTTCATCCACGGTCATCGCGTTAGTGGTCAACCCGCGCATCAGCGCCTGCCGCGCGGGGTTGGAAGAACCTACCAGATCGCCCGACCCTTCGCCCAACTCAGTGTGCTCGACAACCTGCTGCTGGGCGCGCAAAACCAAACCGGCGAACGCTTTTGGGCCAACTGGTTGATAGCCGGACGAGTTCGCGCCGAGGAGCAGGCACATCAGGCACAGGCCCGTGAGCTCTTGGAATTTTTAACCCTCGATAAACTTGCCGACCAGCCGGCGGCCGTGCTCTCCGGTGGACAACGCAAACTGCTGGATCTGGGCAGAATCCTGATGGCGCGGCCGCGGGTGATTTTGCTCGATGAGCCCGCGGCCGGCGTTCACCCCCAACTGGTGACGGTCATCCGTGACCGTATCCTGGAGCTCAACAAGTCCGGCATCACCTTTTTGGTGATTGAGCACAACATGCAACTCATAGCGTCGCTATGCAGCCACTTGTTTGTGATGAGAGAGGGGGAGCTTTTGTGCGAGGGCCCCCCCAGTCTTGTGCTTAAAGATCCGCGGGTCCTTGACGCCTACCTCGGCTCTGCCCCGCTATGAACGCGATATTAACCGTCCAAGACCTGGTGGCGGGTTATCAGTCCGACGCGCCTATCGTCAACGGCGTTTCGTTAGCCGTTCAACCAGGGGAAATTTTAACCATCCTGGGTCCCAACGGGGCTGGCAAGTCCACGCTGATTAAGGCGATCGCAGGCATCGTGCCTACCTATGAAGGTCGGCTGTTGCTGCAAACAGTTGAGATCACTTCGATGGCTATTCATGAGCGCGTCCGGGCGGGACTGGCTTTTGTGCCGCAAACTGAGAATATTTTTACCCGCTTAAGTGTTCACGAGAATCTGGTGCTGGGCGCGGCTATCCTGCCGAGCCAAAAGCGTCAGGAGCGTTTAGCCCAGGCTTATGAGGCATTTGCCGACCTGTACCGGCAACGCAAACTGCTAGCCGGTCACTTATCGGGGGGCCAGCGGCAGATGCTGGCCATTGCTCGTGCCCTGCTACTGAGTCCGACCCTGTTGGTACTTGACGAGCCTTCCGCAGGCCTTTCACCGAAGATGGTCGCCGACGTGTTTGCTGCCCTAGCTAAGGTCCGAGATTCAGGCGTCGCCCTGGTATTAGTGGAACAAAATGTACGTGCAGCCCTAGCGATTGCTGATCGGGCCTGCCTGCTGGTGCAGGGTCGATCGACGTATCAGGGTGATGCTAAGGCTTTAGCGGAAGATCCGCAGCTTAGCACCCGTTATTTAGGGGTTGGCGCAGTGCCACTATCGAATCATCTAACGAGTGGGCTGACGTGAACCTGCAGTTTTTAGCTGATGGATTCATTGCTGGCGCAACCATCGGCTTGGGCGCTGTCGGGGTCACTCTGACCTATTCCATCCTGCGTTTTTCGAATTTTGCGCACGGCGAATACGTCTCTTGGGGCGCCTATCTGGCGTTATCCTTAGCCGGGCTGTTAGCAGGCTGGCTACCCTCATGGGCAGATGCCATCGAACCCTTGTCCATCGGACTGAATTTTATCTTAGCGAGTCTCATAGCCTTGGTACTCACCGGTCTGATGGCTTGGCTAATCGACAGACTGCTCTTTGCCAAGCTGCGCCAACACGGGTCGACTATCACCCTGGTCATGGCAAGTTTCGGCGCCTCGATGGCCCTGCGGGCTTTGCTGGAAGTTATTTACTCCACGCGTCCTGCCTACTATTCCCATGAACTGCAGATCGCTATGGACTTAGGATACGGCGTACGCGTCACGGCTGACCAACTCTTATTGCTGGCGGTGACGGCCATTTTAGTTTTGGCGATTTATCTACTGTTAGTGCACACCTCCATGGGTCGCCAAATGCGGGCGGTCAGTGAGAACCCTACGCTGGCTCGAATCATGGGCGTTGACGTGGATAACGTCGTGCGTGTCACTTGGTGGATTGGCGGTGCACTGGCAGCGGCGTCTGGAGTGCTGATTGGGTTGGTAGTACAAATTCGTCCCGGCATGGGGGCAGACTTACTCTTGCCGTTATTTGCGGCCGCTATTTTAGGTGGGATTGGCAGCGTACCAGGTGCGCTACTGGGTGGCCTTTTGGTTGGATTAACGGAGGCTGTCGCCGTACCCGTGGCTGGCGCGCAGTGGCGCGCGGGAGTGTCCTTTGCCGTGCTCATGGCGGTATTGCTGCTACGGCCCACGGGCTTATTTGGAGCGCGTCGCTGATGGTGACTTTTAGCGGCCTGGCGGGCTACTCGAGTTTCTTCCTGAGCATGACACTCATTAATGTCATTGCGGTACTTGGACTGAACTTACAGTGGGGGCAAACCGGCCTTTTCAATGTCGGCGTGTCGGCTTTCATTGCCATTGGTGCTTATGCCTGTGCCCTGCTAACCACCACCGACCCGGCCTTAGGCGCCTGCCATTTACCCATGGCATGGGGCTGGATCGCTGCCATGCTACTCAGTGGGATAGCCTGTCTGGTGCTGGGTGCAATGACCCTGCGCCTGCGCACAGACTATTTAGCGATCACTACCTTTGGCTTTGCCGTGGTGGTCATGCTGGCCCTGCAGAACCTGCAGTCGGTGACCGGAGGGCCGTTAGGCGTTAGCCTGATTCCGCGACCCTGGGAGACCCTGGCGAGCAACCCCTTAAGCTTTGGTCTGGCCAATTTGTTGCTCTTAAGCTTTATCGTCTTAGTGCTCTATGTGGGATTAGAGCGCCTCGCACACAGCCCTTGGGGTCGTGTTTTAAAAGCGATTCGAGAAGACGAGGACGCGGCCGCTTCGTTGGGAAAAAACCCCACGGTCTATCGGCTACAAGCCTTTGCCTTGGGAGGAGCCTTAATGGGTCTGGCCGGCGCGACGCAGGCCAGTTTTATTGGCTTTATCGCACCCGAAAATTTCCAAGCCAGTCTCACCTTTCAAATCTGGACCATGCTGATTATCGGCGGCGCAGGCAGCAATGCCGGCGCTATCTTTGGAACCGCTTTGGTCTGGGCTCTGTGGAGCAGCACCGGGTTACTCACCAGCAGCGTATTCCCTGCCGAGGATCAGGCCCGGGCCGCCGCCCTGCGCATTGTTGCTATAGGCATTTTGCTGGCTGTTACTTTGATCTGGCGACCCCACGGTTTACTCACTCGAAGTAAAACCGTCACAACGTCGGACAAGGCTTAGGCTCAGGCGCAGACTTTGCGTGCGCATGGGAAGAAGGCGCTGTTGCCACCGGCGATGCTTTGACCTGGTGATCCACTATCAACTGATCAAAGGCAATCTGCTGTAAAGCAGCAGCCTGCGTGCGCGACAAGCCCAGTTCAAAGGCGGCGCACTCAGAATCTCCCAGAGTCCTTGGATCCAGCCCAGTTACCGCACCAAAGACGGTGAGCGCTTCCAGGTAATAACCGTAAGTACTGGCGTGGTAGTGATCGTAGCTCCACAGATCAACCTTACCGGCGTCAGTGCCGTGATAGGGATTATCCTGTGCCAAACCCACTACCATAGCGCGCACCCAAGCTTCTCCCACCGGGATGACGGGTTGCAAATCAGGGATAGCTTGATGGGCGTCGTTATAAGCAACGCGTAAATCATGGGCCATCGCTTCGACCGACTTACCGTACCACGGCCCATGAATCTCGTAGATCTGGTCGGCACGTGGCCAAGTGGCCAATAAGTGCACAGCGACTTTAGGGGTTTTCTCACGCACCGTGCTGACCAAGTCCTGGGCACTGCGCACCAGCAGAGCAGGATCTCCCGGGCTCTGTGCATCCAGCGTGCTGTAGCCGTGCACCACCAAATGATCCCATCCACGTTGTGTCAGGACCGTACGTTTATTCTGCAAATGCCAGTCCAAACCTATACCGGGGTGAGTCTCCAGCGCCACCTCGTAATCCAAGCCTGCCTGAAGGGTAAATACCTTAAACAAAGCCGGCATTCCGCCCAGCCCTTCGCCATTCAGATCCGTTACCGTGGAGGCTCGATAAAACCTAACCGCGGAACCGTAGCCGTAAGTAAAGCTGTTACCGACGAACAGAATCGACGTCGCCGGGGCCGCCAAGGCAACCCCGTTGACGATGCATAGCGCCCAGACGAGCGCGCCAAACAAGCACTGTCGGGGCAACAGGCGCATCCTGCGGCGCTAACCTTAAGGCTTAGATTTTGCGGCAGCGGCTAGGTTCTTGACCTCGGCCAAAGCTGCATCCACGTTGGTGGTCGGTGACATGCCACCGATCGTCGCGTCAATGCGACCGTCCGAAGTGATCACGAACGTGGTTCGCTCAGCGAAGCCATGACCCACCTCGATGCCTCGAGAATCTTTAAAACCCTTTTCTTCAGGATCTACTTTCAAGTGATAGGTCAGCGCGATTTTGGCATCCGGGTCGGCTGCTACCGGAAACTTACCGGCGCAGTACATAGGATCTGCTGAAAAAACGTTAAGCCGATCAATCTTGTCTAACGACACGCCAATGACTTTGGCACCGGCTGCCGCGAATTGATCCATCTTTACTGCAAAATAGTGAGCCTGCGCATTGCAGCCTGAGGTGTAGGCCGAGGGATAAAAATACACTACCACCGGGCCCTGGCTACGTAACTCGGCCAGTGATGCGGTGAATGTTTTACCGGCCAGCGATGCCGGTGCCGTGAAATCCGGTGCCATATCTCCCGCCTTCAACGCAGCAGCAGCCGTCATGGTGGTCAACGCACCCAGCATGGCCAGAGAAACCAAAGACAGCATTTTTGTTTTCATGAAGTAATTTCCAAAAGTTAAGCGGGCTTAAAGGCAAGTCCGAGACAGGCTCAGGCCGCAGAATAGACGCTGCACTGACGCTGCGTCTACGGTGGGTCGGTAATAGTCTGGCACCTGCCATCGCTGACTACGGGGTATCGCGCCAGCGGTTTTTTATCATATCGTTGGCTGAAGGAATCCGGAGGGTTTATGCGATATCAATTAATGGCGCTGTTGTGGCTCATCAGTGTGGCTGCTGGCGCGACGCCCTCAGATGCCGTGAACTGCCTGACTAGCAAGGACGAAGTTACGCTCGGCAATTCGCAATTACAATTAAGCTGGAAAACCAGCGCCAAGTCGCTGACTTATAAAGCCTTAGATAACTTTCTAAATCAGACGCATACCGATCTTAACGGTGAGTTGTTTGAGTTGCAGTCGGCCGACGGTGCGACCATCCGTGCCAGCGAACTGCAGCTGGTGGCCCCTCCGGTGTGCACCGCAACACAGGGCAGTCCAGAGGCCTCACGCCGATCCATGCAACTAGCCGCCAAGGTAGTTTCGGCGACCTTTAGCACTCAGGACCAGCGGCTGCGCGTGGTTTGGACCGCACGCTTGACCCCGCACAGCGCCTACGTACGCCAATCCCTGAACTTTACGGCAACCCAAGATTTGAGCCTGCCCAAAATCACCCTGATCAGTATGGCACTGCCCCAGGCCATGGTGTCCGGCACTACCGATGGCGCCCCCATCGTCACCGCAGACTCTTTCTTCGCCTTTGAGCACCCTATGGCCCATGCGATGGTTACTGGCGGACAGGCCACCATGACCTTGCGTCGCAAATTACCGTTACGGGCCGGTGTACCGGTTGAATACGCCTCGATTGTAGGCGTAACCGTCCCCGGCCAGATGCGGCGGGGATTTAACGAGTACTTAGAGGCCGAGCGCGCCCATCCGTTTCGGACGTTCTTGCATTACAACTCCTGGTACGACATCGGGTATTTCAGTCGCTATACCGAAGCCGAAGCACTCAATGTTGTTACCCGTTACGGGCAAGAACTGGTCTCCCATCGCGGCGTTGTTCTGGACTCGTTTTTATTCGATGACGGCTGGGATGACACGCAAAGGCTATGGACGTTTAACGCCGCCTTTCCTGACGGCTTTAAGAACATAGCAAAGGCAACGGCACGTATCGGCGCCGCACCCGGGCTTTGGCTCTCGCCTTGGGGTGGATACGGACCGCCGCGACAGGAGCGACTAAAATCTGCCCAAAATTCAGGCTTTGAGGTTGATGACCAAGGAATCGCTTTATCGGGCCCTCGTTACTACGCCTACTTTAGCCAAGCGATGCACGACCTACTGTCGCAGGCATCGATCAATCAATTCAAAGTAGACGGCATTGGCAGCCCGGATAAGGTGACCCCGGGCAGCGCTTTTGACAGTGACTTTGCGGCCGCCATTACGTTGATTGACGATTTACGCCTCGAAAAACCCGATCTGTATATCAATCTCACCACGGGAACGTGGCCATCGCCGTTTTGGTTACGCACGGCAGATTCCATTTGGCGCGGCGGCGAGGACCACGAATTTGCCGGCTCCGGCACTGATCGCCAACGATGGATTACCTATAGAGATGCGGATACCTATGGCGGAATTGTCCGGCAATGCCCGCTATTTCCTTTGAACTCGTTAATGCTACACGGGATCATTTACGCTTCGCATGCCAAAGGCTTGAATACCGACCCGCAGGGAGATTTTGATACTGAAGTGTGGTCGTACTTTGCCAGCGGCACCGGACTACAGGAGTTGTACGTCTCACCCGAGCTGATGACCCCCAAAAACTGGGATCTGCTGGCTAAGGCGGCCAACTGGGCACGCGCCCGTGCACCCATCCTCAAGGACAGCCACTGGTTAGGCGGCGACCCCGCTCGAGATAACGTTTACGGATGGGCCTCCTGGAATCCGACAGGTGCGGTCCTTGCCCTACGCAATCCATCCACCCGTAGGCAAACCTTCAGTCTCCACTTAGACGAGGCACTGGAGCTACCCAAGAGCGCGAGCCGGCGTTTCAAGATCCACAGCGTCACCGGAGCAACGCCTGCGGCGATGCTAAACGCTAACCAAGTAATGGACGTAACGCTTGCGCCACACGGGCTTATCGTCTGGGACTTAGAGCCGCAAATACCCCAAAGGGTTACTACAACTCGGTAAACCTGGCCTTGCGCGTCATCGCTTAAGTGGCGCGCCTTGTCATCTTTGGGCGAGTACCGAAGAGAAGACATCGAGGAAATGATCGGCATGCTCACGGGTGAACACCAAGGGTGGACGAATTTTTAAAACGTTCGCCATCGGCCCCGCGGCACTAATTAACACTCTCTTCTCGCGCATTGCATTGACGATACGCGTGGTCTGACTCGTTGCCGGTACTTTGGTTTGCCGGTCCATAACCAGTTCCACACCGATAAAAAGCCCGGCACCGCGCACATCACCAATCACCTCGTAGTGATCTGCCAGAGCAGACAGTCGGCTACGCAAATACTGCCCCACATCACGGGCATTTTCCTGAAGCTTTTGTTTTTGAATAATCTGCAGCACCGCTTGACCCACGGCGGCGGCAACCGGATTTCCCCCAAAGGTATTGAAGTATCGTGCTTTAGCAAACTCTTGGACCACCGCAGGCTGCAGGGCGACCGCCGCCATTGGATGGCCATCACCCATCGGTTTACCCATGGTGACCATGTCCGGGATAAGGCCATGGCGCTCAAATCCCCAGAATGCATCGCCAGTGCGACCCAGTCCCGCCTGAACCTCATCAGCAATAAAGAGCCCGCCAGCGGCCCGTATTGCAGCGACCGCGGGCGCCAGAAAACCCGCGGGATCAGCAAATACGCCGTCGCTGGAGAAAATAGTATCCACCAACAGAGCAGCTGGACGAATGCCACACGATTGCATGTCCGCGATGGCCTCGCGCACCGAGGACAAGAATGCCAACGCAACCTCTTGTCCACCACTGTGATAATGATCGGGCGCATCAATCAGACGAACATGATCAGCGACGGCTACCGGGGCACCCAGGGAGGGAGACATCTCGGCAATCAGTTTGGTCGTGCCATGGTAGGCCAATCGAGTCACTATGACTCCAGTGCCTCCGGTACACGCCTGTGCAATTCGGTAAGCAAGATCATTGGCCTCGCTGCCGGTACAGGTAAACATGACATGCCCTAAGGCCGAAGGCATGGTCGCCAGCAATTGCTCGGCATAGTCCAAAATACCCTCATGCAAATAACGCGTATGCGTATTTAGTATTCCCGCCTGCCGCGCCAACGCAGCAACCACCTCGGGATGGCAATGACCCACGCTAGGCACGTTGTTATAGGCATCCAAGTACGCATTACCCTGCGCGTCGTATAACCATACGCCCTCGCCACGAACTAGGTGTAAGGGACGCTGATAGAACAGCCGATAGGACGGACCAAGCAATCGGTCGCGACGCTGTATCAGGGCTTGTTCCGACTCGGACAGAACAATCTCGCCCGCTCTAAATGCATTGATCATTGACATGCCATCACTCCGAAGAACACGCTTGTCTTAATAGTTCACAGCCCTGCGCACGTCCGATAACCGCGCAGCGTTCAAGTCCTGACCAAGCCGCCGGCGCATTTCGAAAAATATAATCACGATTGGCGGGGTGCAAACTCACTCGCCAATTGGTAATTACCACCGTCAGTAGCAGCCGGGTTGCTATAAGATCAAATAAAATTTCGACTTCCTGCTCTTGCAGCGGGCAGATCCGATTAAATGCACGGACCATATCAGGAGCAAAACCCAGCGGGGAGCCTGATGAAGCCACATGGTAAGCCGCCGCGACAGCCAGATCATTGATACGTGGCGCACGAACCATGTCTCCAAAATCAATCACACCACAAACATGGTCTGGATCTTGAGGTTCAACCAGTACATTAGACGGCTGGAAGTCGTTATGTATCACTTGCCATGGTAGCCCCGGCAACGCGGGAAGTGCATACCGCTCAAAGTTATCAAGACACTCACAGGCCATGGCGCGCCGATCCGGATCTTCCAGCAGATCCAACCACGGGCGTAGGGTCGCCGCATGAGTCAGGTCCCAGCGCAACTGGTAGCCATCAGCCGGATGACGGAAATCCTGTAAAGCTAAATCCAGTCGAGCCAGCAAGCTACCCAGATTGGCGGTTTGCCTTGCAGACCGTGCAGCCTCGTGCAAAGGCGTACCGGGAAGATACCTCAGCAGGCGTAACGACCTTAATTCTTGAGCCAGAAAGACCGGCTGTAGAAACTCTTCGCTACGTGTCATCACCAAGTGCGGTATGGGGAGTGTTGGATCGAGCTTCTGGACATGCCTAAAGGCTTGGGTCTGAAAGTCAGTCACGCTGGGATCTTCAGCGGCATTACTAATTTTTAGTAAAAACCGTTCCCCGCTAGACGCCGTTAAGTGGAAATTCTCATCGCGTTCAGAGGCTAACCGGCGAGCCTGAGCGACGATCCCGTAATGCACATGAGCAAGTCTTTCAATTTCTTCGAGTGAAGTGATAGACACAGCCGAGGCAACTACATCAGCGTTTGATAATTGATCACTACCGTGCTTCATATGGGTAAGTAAGTCTGCATCACTGTGCTGGCACCAAAGTTTGGCACGACGCTCTGCGCGGTATGCTCATAGTTGTCGCCCAAAGGTGAGCTCAACCCGCAGTTCGTAGGTGGTAACGAATCGGCCGCGACGCCAAGATTGGCATAGACAGCAATGCTGATTCCCACTAGCGTCAAAAATAGCCGTCGCATAACCCGGCTCCTGATCGTAAAATTGCACAATCAATCTTCTGCGATAGCATAAGTATCACCCTAAGCTGTGTCCTCAAGGAAACTCGGTGCGCGCTGCGCCGACGAAAAAGGCCATCACCATGTTACTGATCCAGCCAGCTTCGGCGCCGGTCATTGACCCCGCTGTCATCCCCCATCTTTGCCAAATTCGCTACTTCGGCGAGTTCCTGATGAATCTTGGAGCCACCGAAAATATCGCAATAACCCTGCAAGCCTCTCCGCCAGCTGCCCGCGCCTGGACAGAGATTAGACAAGCCTTGCAGGCGCTATCGCTAACGCACCCCGAACTGTTTAACGCTGCACCCCCGCCCCATCCAAGTCAGTTAAGTAACCTAATTTTGTGGGCACACGAGCAGTTGTCGCAGGTGGCGCGGCCACCGCGCCGCTGTTAACCCGGGGCATCCTGTAAAGCGGCCAGTCGGCGAAGCTCACGAAACTCGGCCTCTAAACGCTCCGCTTCAATCTGCTCCAGAACAGCACCGACATCAGTAGGCGTTTCGTCCTGAGTGAACTCACCGGTCAATACACTGTCAGGGGTTAAAAGGCTGTCTTCATAAAGAGACCAAATCTCGCGCGCATACTGGGTGCGGTCTAACTCAGGCGCAAACCGCGCGAACGTATCCCTCATGTTGTTCACATCGCGTTCAAACATGGCATAGGCATTATTGTTACCGGCCGCATTAACAGCCTGAGGCAGGTCGATAATTACGGGACCTTGTCCGTCTATCAGAACGTTATATTCGGACAAATCACCGTGAATAAGCCCCACGCAAAGCATCAGAACGATTTGCCGAATCATAAACGCATGCCACTCGACGGCCTGTAAGGCCGTCAATTCAACATCGTTTAATCGAGGCGCGGGAAAACCCTCAGGGTCTGTGACTAACTCCATCAACAGGACACCCTGGAACACCCCATAGGGCACGGGAACCCGAACTCCCGCGCCATGCAGACGATACAGCGCATCAACTTCGGCGCTTTTCCATTCCGCCTCTTGTACTTCCCGGCCGTGGCGTCCCCGCTTACCCAAAGCACGCGCATCGCGACTGTTGCGCGTTTTTCGACCTTCCTGATATTGCGCTAGCTTGTGAAAACCCCGCTGCTCGGCCTCTTTATAGACCTTGGCGCAACGAATCTGTCCGGCGCAGTCAACTACATAAACAGCCGCTTCTTTTCCACTCTTCAGCTGTCGGACCACACTGTCTACGATCCCGTCGTCTATCAGTGGCGCTAGCCCTTTGGGTATTTTCATGCGCTCAGTGTAAAGACAAACCGTTGTGGCCGGCCGATTTTCTTACCGCTACAGGCAGCCCCACCAACGATTAGAGATTTACAGCCCTAACGTTAAGCCGGCCTTAATAGAGCAATGTCCGTGTTTAGCGCCGTTGACGAGACTTAACGTCCAAATGGGTGCCTAAGGCTTCTATGATCACGTCAGGCGACTCGGCCATCAGCATGTGCCCGGCGCCGGGAACGATGACCAGTCGTGACTGGATGATCGCCTCGCTCAGTGCACGCCCCTGCCGTAGCGGCGTCATTTGGTCTTTCTCGCCGCAGATCAATACGGTCGGGCTAGTCACTTTAGCGGCATGGGCTAAACCATCGCGGTGGTTGTTGCAGGCGTCCAGATCGGTGAATAAAACGCCCTTGGGCGCACGCTCTAAAATACGCTCACCTAAACCTACCATCCACAAACCCGGTGCCGGACTGGCGCCGATGCCCGCGGCGTAGCCGTAACCCCAGAGATTGACCATATCGATCGCATCGTGATGGTTGTCCCTGGCTGCAGCCAGCAGGTCTGCATGGACGGGCATGGCAGCGGCGGTACCAATCAAAGCCAGATGACTTACCCGCGCCGGCACCATCGAGGCCACGGCCAGGGAGACCAACGAACCCATCGAATGACCAATAACCGCGGCCGCATCCACCTTTAGCGCATCCAGAACCGCAATCACCCATTCGGCCATCGCATGAATCGAATGAAGGGCCACCCCCGCCGAAGCGCCGTGCCCTGGTAGGTCAAGGGCCAGCACATTCCATCCATGAAAAGACAGCCAACGGCTCTGCGCGGCCCATACCGTATGATCCAGTCCGGCTCCATGTAAAAAAACCGCCGTAGGACGATCCGGTAAATGCGCACGCCCACCCGTGGCGGCAAAAACACTAAGCCCGTTTACTGTTATCTGCACGACAGAGGTCCTTTTTAGGCTTTGGCCGCTAGGCGCAAGGCCTGACTTAAATCAGCGATGATGTCATCAACAGATTCAATACCGACGGATAAGCGAATCATGTCCTCGCCTATCCCCGCATTCAGCAATTGTTCAGTACTCATCTGCTGATGGGTCGTGCTGGCAGGATGGATGACGAGCGTTTTTGCATCACCCACATTAGCCAGGTGGCTTCCCAGCCGCACAGCATCAATAAACTTCGCGCCCGCGGCACGTCCGCCTTTGATACCAAAACTGATCATAGAGCCTGCACCGCGCGGCAAGATCTGTTTGGCCAATTCGTAATCCGGATGCTCGGGCAGGCTGGGATGCACAACCCAGGTCACGGTCGGGTTTTTCTGCAAAAATGCGAGAACGGCGGCCGTGTTATCCATGTGCCGCTGCATACGCAAGCTAAGCGTTTCCACACCCTGAAGCAAATGAAAAGCATTGGCCGGTGACAGACAAACGCCAAACTGACGCAAGCCTTCGGTACGCGCGCGCATCAAAAAGGCCGCCGGCCCGAACTGTTCGGTGAAGGTGATGCCGTGGTAGTCCGGTACAGGCTCACTGAGCATCGGAAACTTCCCCGATTCAGCCCAATCAAAACGACCCCCATCAACTACGGCACCGCCCACGGCGATGCCATGCCCACCGATCCATTTGGTCACAGAATGCATGACCAAATCGGCCCCCAAATCCAGCGGCCGGCACAGGTATGGTGTTGCAAAAGTACTGTCGATCAGCAACGGAACACCCGCCGCGTGCGCGATCTCAGCAATAGCGGGGATGTTGAAAACTTCCAAGCCCGGGTTACCGATGGTTTCCCCGATGACAAGGCGAGTATTGGGCTGAATAGCAGCCCGAAATCCCGCTAGGTCCCGCGGTTTGACGAACGTCGTTTTGATGCCAAAACGCGGCAACGTGTAACTCAGCAGATTGCTGGTCCCACCGTACAGGCAACTGGAGGCCACGATGTGGTCGCCGGCGCCAAGCAAAGTGGCAATAGCCATATGCATGGCGGCCATGCCACTAGCGGTACACACACTACCCACGCCGCCTTCCAGCGCCGCCAGGCGTTCCTCCAAAACGGCCACGGTTGGGTTGGAGATTCGGCTGTAAACATAGCCGGGGCGCTCAAGGTTAAACAGCGAAGCCGCTTGATCCGAGTCCTCGAAGACGTACGAGGTCGTCTGATAAATAGGAACGGCACGCGCGCCGTGCACCGGATCGGGGTGCTGCCCTGCATGGAGACTGAGCGTGTCAAATCCGGGGGGTCGCGGTGCAGCCATCAGCTCAAACTCCTCGCACCAAAGCAAGAAACGCTTCAGTCTCAATAAGGTCCGGATAACGTCGCAAACTGGCACCCGGACGGGTCAAACATCAGGGCCAAGAATACGATGTTGCCTACCCAGAAGCCACTCAAGCCGGCGTCAACAAAAAACACCGGATTTTGGCTGCGGACCGTTGCGCCAGTCCGCGGGTCGGGTATCGTGGGAGCCTAAAGTGACCCTGCCGAGCGTTGCTCTACTGGCGAGGAAATAGTCTGATGTACCGTGCACCTTTAAAAGATATTCAGTTTGCCTTAAACCGCGTAGTGGGCAGCGATGTACTCGCCCCTTGCCCGGCATACGCCGAATATTCGACCGAAACGGCGCAAGCGATCCTTGCCGAAGCCGGGCGATTCGCGGAGTCCGTGCTGGACCCCCTGTATACGAGTGCGGATCGTGAAGGCGCGCGCTGGACCCCGGATGGTGTGCTGACTCCATCGGGCTTTAAAAATGCCTATTCTGGCTATGTTGAGGGCGGCTGGCCACAACTGCGAGGCCCTACGGCCTACGGAGGACAAGGATCACCCACCTTGCTCCTCACCGCCGTAGACGAGCTTTTTACAGCCGCTAACGTAGCCTTTCGCCTGTGTCCACTACTAACCACCGGCGCTATTGAAGCATTGACCCAGTGCGGCAGCGACGAGCAGAAGGCAACTTTCCTACCACCGATGATCAGTGGCCAATGGACTGGCACGATGAACCTGACTGAACCTCAGGCCGGATCGGACCTAGGATTGCTGCGAACGCGTGCCGTAGCCGATGGCGCGCACTATCGAGTGTATGGTCAGAAAATCTTCATCACGTATGGCGAGCACGACCTTGCCGAGAATATCGTGCATATGGTGCTTGCGCGCATCGACGGTGCACCGGCCGGCGTCAAAGGCATTTCTCTTTTTATTGTGCCCAAGTTTTTGGTCAATGAAGATGGCAGCCTGGGCGAACGCAATGACGTGCACTGCGTCTCCATAGAACACAAAATGGGCATCCAGGGCAGCCCGACCTGCACCATGCTCTATGGGCAGAAAGACGGCGCGATTGGCTACCTGCTGGGTGAGCCGCATCACGGCCTTGAATACATGTTCATCATGATGAACGCCGCACGGTTAGGGGTCGGGATTGAAGGCTATGCAGGGGCCTCCAGAGCCTATCAACGTGCCCTGGACTGGGCCCGTAATCGAGTTCAAGGAAAGCCGCCGGGACCGCCTGTGCCGACTCCTTTGCCTATTGCCTACCACCCGGATGTATACCGGATGTTAGTGACGATGAAATCGCAGATCGAGGCCATGCGATATCTCGCCCTATATACCGCAGCTCAACTGGATCTGGGTCACCACCATCACGACGCAGCCCAGCGCCAGGTTGCTCTTGCGCGTAGCGACCTGTTAATTCCGGTGGTTAAAGGCTGGAGCACGGAGACAGGCCTGGAGTTATGCTCAGTGGGTATCCAAATTCACGGCGGCATGGGCTTTATTGAAGCAACCGGCGCTGCCCAATCACTGCGTGATGCTCGAATCAGCACGATCTACGAGGGAACCACCGGGATCCAGGCCGCTGACCTGATCGGCCGCAAACTGTTCCGTGATAAAGGCCAGGCCCTCAGCGCGCTGCTCGCCGATATCCGCCTTGAATTAGCCGCGGAGACCACCAGTGATGCAAAACTGCAGGCTGTCGTCGCAGCCACCTTGGAAAATGTTACCCGACTGGAAAGGGTAGCCAAGACACTCATTGAATTGATGAGTACCAACCCCGCGCTTGGCAGCGCGGTCTCGGTACATTTCTTAAAGCTTACAGGTCTAACGCTCGGTGCCTGGCTGATGTCACTTGCGGCTCAGCGAGCCCATGAAGATATCCAAAGTGTAGCCAGTGACTCTGAGGATTATGGATTTTTAGAAGCGAAAATTCAGACTGCGCAGTTTTTTGCAGCGCAAATACTCCCGCAGACCCTCGGACTGGAGCAGATTATCTGCCATGGAGCCGCGGCAGTGATCGACAACAATCCAGCGCTGCTCTAGCCAGTCCTGATTTTAAAGATCCCCAGAAGGTCAGGAACTAGCTCATGTACCTACCCGCGCATTTTCGCGAAGAGCGCCCGGAAATTTTGGACGCGTTTATCGCCGACCATCCGTTAGCCACGATCATCGTTGCGACACCGGATGGCATGGTTGCCAATCATATGCCGGTCCAGCTTCAACGCTTTGAAGAGGACCGTGTAGTCTTACGCGGTCACATCGCTCGCGGTAACACGCTTTGGAAGGCAGCTACTGAAACATCGCCGGTGCTGGCCATCTTTGGTGGCGCCGAGCACTACATTACACCGGGTTGGTATCCAGCTAAAAAAGAACATGGCAAGGTAGTACCGACATGGAATTATTCGGTTGTCCATGCCCACGGATTTATTCGGTTCATCGACGGTATCGAAGAAAAACGAGATCTAGTCAGCAACCTCACCGACAAGCACGAGGCGTCGCAGGCGCAACCCTGGGCCATAACTGACGCACCTGACGACTATATTCAAGGCATGCTTGCAGCCATTGTGGGTTTTGAGATCCGGGTTGACCGCCTGGAGGCAAAGTTCAAAGCCAGCCAAAATCGCAACGAAGCCGACAGAAAAGGGGTGGAATTAGGACTGACCGAGCTCGACGTCCACGCCGCTGCACGACGGGAACTGGTCCGCCCGCCATCTATCTAAAGGCATCATCTTTTTTATTGCTCATCAAAAACTGGAACACCATGGCTTTATCTGAGCTTGCTACACCCAACGCCAACCAAATAAAAACCTGGAATGAGAAATCAGGACCGACTTGGGTTAAGTATCGAGAGCAACTTGATGCGCAAATCCGCGAACTTGGCCTAGCGGCCCTGGATCGGCTCAGCCCCAAGCCCGGCGACCGTAGTTTGGATATTGGTTGTGGCTGTGGGGATACCGTGCTGCAACTGGCCGCGGCCGTAGGCGATACCGGTCACGTTACCGGAATTGATATTTCACGACCCATGCTTGAGGTGGCGCAGCACAGAGCTGAGCAACAAGGCTTCACTAACATTACGTTCAAAGAACTGGATGCTCAAGAAGCCCCACTACCCAACGCCGGTTATGACGCTTTGTATTCTCGGTTTGGTGTCATGTTCTTTGACGACCCCGAAAAAGCGTTTCGAAATTTGCATGCCAGCCTTCGACCCGGAGGTCGCCTCGCGTTCGTCTGCTGGCGCACGATCCAGGAAAATCCATGGATGCTCGAGCCGTTCAAGGCTGCCCAATCGGTGCTCCCGCCCATCCCTGCGAGTGACCCGCTAGCACCTGGGCCGTATGCATTGGCCAATCCCGATCGGCTCGAGCGTCTCCTGCATCAAGCTGACTTTAGGCACACTACCATCGAGCGCTACGACACATGGGTTGGCGGCCAGAGCCTGGACGATGCCACCCAACTGAGCTTGAAGGTGGGTCCTCTAGGCACCGTCCTGCGGGAGAACCCACACTATCTAGACTCGGTCACTGACGTTGTTAGACTGGCTTTACAGCCCTATAACACCGACTCGGGTGTACAGATGCGAGCCGGTGTCTGGTTGGTCACCGCCAGCCAGGGTTAGTTGCGTCTGACTTTTGGATTTGAACGCTCGCAAACTGAAACCCATGGGGGACTATAAAATGGATCGGCGCAGTGTCTTGCTAGGCCTCACTCTCCCGGTAATTGGTAGCCCGTCTCGTACCGATGCAGCCGCTACCGCCGCGGCCCCCTTTACCCCACAACGCCATGATATGCCGACCCTGGAGTTCGCCTACGAGGCAACAGTGCTGCTGGCACCGGACGTGTCTCATGGGAAAACCCCTTTAGGGGAGCGTACGCGAGCGCCGATTATCGGTGGTACCTTCGCGGGCCCTCGTATTAGCGGCCGCGTCATTTCAGGTGGCGCGGACTGGCAGTTAATGCGCGCCGACGGCTATCTAGTCCTTGAGGCCGACTATTTCATGGAGGCCTCTGATGGGACGCAAATTCGCGTACACAACAAAGGGCTTTGGCATAGCCCAACCGGGGATTGGCCGGCTGACTACGCATTGACGACACCCGAATTTGAAGCACCCATGGGAACCCATGATTGGCTGAACAGGCATGTATTTGTAGGCACGGTTGGGCCAGGCCCGGGTAAGGAACCAGCCGTAGTGATTACCGTCTACACAATACTTCCCCCAATGACGGCTGTGGGCTGATGACAGGCGTCGTTTCCACACAGCCACTACTCTATTTTTGTGTAAACGTGGGGTCAGCGCTGACCGTGGGTCACCTCGGTGGCGGTCTGCGCCGCTTCATACCCATTACCGGTGGCACGGTTAGCGGCGCGCATGAAGGGGTGATTTTGCCCGGTGGTGGCGATTGGCAGACCGTCTTAGCCGATGGCTCTTTGGAACTGGAAGCGCGCTACCATATATCCATTGGGGATGCTGTTGTTGAAGTCCAATCCAACGGCTTACGTACGGGCTCCCCGGAGGTACTAGCCCGCTTATCGGCCGGTGAGATCGTACCAACGCAGGAGTATTATTTTCGTACTGCGGTTCGTTTGCGCAGTGGCGATGAGAAGCTCGCCTACTTAAACAAGTTGCTTTTCGTGAGCACGGGCGAGCGTCGAGCCTCGCAAGTGCATCTTTCTATCATTCCAATTCTTTAGGTGCTTGCATGCGTATTGCCATCATAGGCGGCGGGATCGTCGGCTTAACTACCGCACTAAGCCTGGCACGGGTCGGCCTAAAACCTACGGTATACGAAGCGGTCGTGGAACCCGCCCCGCTGGGCGTAGGAATCAATTTACTTCCACATGCCGTCCGCGAGCTCAGTGAATTGGGGCTACTTGAAAAGTTAAAAACGATTGGAGTGCCGATTGAGGAACTGATTTATTGGATGTCGGATGGCCGTGAAGTATGGCGCGAACCACGAGGCACTAAGGCCGGCTATGGCTGGCCACAGATAGCCATCCATCGCGGTCGTTTACAAATGCTTCTCTTAGAAGAGGCCACCCGTGCTCTCGGCAAATCGTCAATCCAATTTGCCCGTTCATTAAAGTCTATCGAGCAAAGTGCCGATGTGGTGTCGCTTTTGTTTACCGATAGGCAAACAGGTCTGCCTTGCCCACCGGTTGAGGCGGATCTTGTCATTGCGGCTGATGGCATTCATTCTGCCGTGCGACGACAACTTTATCCCTCGGAAGGCATTCCCAAGTGGAATGGGATCTCGTTATTCCGCGGCACCTCGCGCCTACCCCCTAACACGGTTGGACCCAGTACCTACTGGGCGGGGCATTCAAAACAAAAATTTGTCGGCTATCCCATATCGACAGATCCCAACAGTGGCGAGATTTTGTTGAACTGGATTTGTGATTTACCCACCGGCACACCGGGTTCTACGCCTCGTGAGGACTGGAACCGGCGCGCTGATCCGAGTCTTTTGATCGAGCGTTACCAAGGCTGGCGGCTGCCGGGCCTTGATGTCCTTAGCATTGTGTCAGCAGCCAAGCAGGTACTGGAATTTCCGATGGTCGATCGCGATCCATTGCCGCAGTGGACCTTCGGTCGGGTCACACTTGCCGGTGATGCCGCGCATCCCATGTACCCGATTGGGTCTAACGGCGCCACACAAGGCATCATTGACGCCCGAGCGCTGGCGTTCTACGTGGCAACTCAACCATCAATAGCCTCGGCGCTTAAATCCTATGAAGACGCTCGTCGTCCACCGACCAGCGAGATTGTCCTGACCAACCGTGCCCACGGCCCGGATCGTGTGTTGGAAGTGGCTAACGAGCGCGGGCATGATCCGGCCATTGCACTGGATAGTGTTTTCCCGCTAACGGAACGCGCCAGCATTGCACAGGGCTATAAGGCGGTAGCAGGCTTTGATCCGACGCAGTTAGCACAGCGACAGAGCTATACCCCCTGACCCAATAAACTCGGAGGAGCCCATTTATGAGGCCGGCTTGTGTCATGGATTACCGGGAGCTGGCCAAGCGCAGGCTGCCGAGGTTTTTATTTGAATACATTGATGGTGGCTCGTACAACGAGGTCACGCTGCACAACAATACCCAGGATTTGGCCAACATTCGGCTCAGGCAGCGGGTGCTCAGGGATGTTGATCGGATAGATACTTCGACTACGCTATTCGGTCAGGCATTTTCGCTACCGGTTGCCCTAGGCCCGGTGGGTCTGTCGGGTCTTTATGCCCGGCGCGGCGAAGTACAGGCGGCACAAGCCGCGCATGTCAAAGGGACGCAATTTTGTCTTTCGACCTTATCGGCTTGCTCTATTGAAGAAGTGCATGCGGGCACTCACCAGCCATTCTGGTTCCAACTCTATGTGATGCGCGATCGTAGCTTCATGCGCAGCTTGCTAACTCAAGCCGAGGTGGCGGGATGCTCTGCACTGGTGTTTACCGTTGATCTACCTACGTCCGGCGCACGCTATCGTGATACGCGGTCAGGGCTTTCGGGTGCCCCGGGGTGGCGCGGTAAAGTTATCCGGGGCTCACAAATGTTACGCTGCCCAGGCTGGCTCATGGATGTAGGCCTGCAGGGTCGCCCCCATACCTTCGGCAATCTAAGACCGCTGCTGGGTAAAGATGCCCGGTTGGAGGACTTTTTTGGTTGGATCTCAGACAATATCGACGCGTCAATAAGTTGGTCCGATCTGGAAATGGTGCGCCAGCTCTGGAAAGGACCCTTGATTATAAAAGGCATCCTCGATGCAGAGGACGCGAGGCAAGCGGCAGCCCTGGGCGTGGATGGCATTATTGTCTCCAATCACGGCGGGCGTCAGTTAGATGGGGCCTCGTCAACGGCGAATGCACTGCCCTTCATTGTTGAGGCCGTCGGTGATCGTGTAACAGTCCTGGTTGACGGCGGTATACGTTCAGGGCTCGACGTCCTAAAAATGCTTGCTCTGGGCGCAAAAGGCGTACTGCTCGGACGGGCCTGGGCCTACGGACTCGCAGCGCGCAAGGCCGCCGGGGTAGGCGAAGTTCTCGATATCATTCACGAGGAACTTCGTGTTGCCATGGCCCTAACGGGTTGCAAAAAAATCACGGAAATTGACGCCAATATCCTTATAAAACCCTCAACAAAAGACAGGACCTAGGCGCGCTTTAGGATCTTTAAAGACCCATTTGTTGGGCTTGCTGCCAATAACTCCAGTCCAACCACGGCACCAAACGTTGGAGGTCTGCGCACTCGATGGTGGGGCCGCCCCACAGGCGCAGGCCTAATGGCGCGTCACGATAGTTACGGATGTCATACGCGACTGATTCTTGCTCCAGACGCGCTAAAAATCCATCCAGAAAGGCTTTTTGCTGCGCGCGCTGCAACGAATCCCACGAATGGCCGGTAAACTCAAGGCAGATAGAGGTTGGCGAGAGCGTGCGCAGATCGCGCGCGAGAAATCTTACGAACTCAGTGCGCTGGACCCAGTCCCAAACGCAGTGAAAGTTGCGCTCGGTACGCGCCCATAATTCCGGCAGGCCGCCCACTGACTCAGCCCATCGCAAACCGTCTAACGCGTCCTCAACGCAAAGCATCGATGGCGTGTTTGTCGTGAATCCATCAAATAAGGCGGTATTCAATCGCCCGTTTTTCGTCAGTCTAAATAGTTTAGGCACGGGCCAGGTGGCTTGATACGACTCCAACCGCTCTACCGCTCGCGGGGACACAGCCAGCATGCCGTGGGCAGCTTCCCCGCCCAAGGCTTTCTGCCAACTCCAAGTCACTACGTCCAGGCGATCGAAAGGCAGCGGCATCGCAAAAATCGCTGATGTGGCATCACAAATAGTTAAGCCCGCACGCTCTTTCGGCAACCAGTCAATCCCGGGAACGCGCACACCGGAGGAAGTACCATTCCATGCAAAAACCCAATCATGCTCGGGATTCAGATTACCCAGAGTCGGCAAATGCCCGTAATCAGCGTCGAATAAGTGATGGGCTATTTTTAATTCGTCGGCGATATCGGTTGCCCATGCCTTGGTAAAGGTATCAAAGGCCAGAACATCCACAGGCCTTGGACCTAACAAAGACCAGAGGGCCATCTCCACAGCGCCGGTGTCTGATGCAGGCACGATAGCCAGGCGCCAATCATCCGGCAATCCGGCCAAATCACGACTGCGTTGGATTACCTCACGTAAGCGTTCCCGTGGCGCACCCTGTCGATGGGACCTGCCAAGCAACGCACCGTTAAGACAGTCGATGGTCCAACCCGGGCGCTTTACGCAGGGACCACAGCCAAACTGCGGTCGATGGGGTTTTTCAAGGGGCCGACTCGGCATGGGTTGCGTCATCGAAAATCCTAAAGGCCAATCCTAAAGCCAAGAGACGTTAAGCCCATTATAGGGCTGTTACTTCAGGGTCTGCCGGCCTTATCAAACGCATCACGAAGTTCCTGTAATGATTGCTTCTGCTGACCATTGGGACCGAAGTTACCCGGTGCAAGCCAGGCCTCGTAGGCCGGCTTGATACGTACCCACTCGTCGTACAGCATCGAAAACCATGCCGTATCTCGGCTGCGTCCACGAACCAACATATGCTGTCTAAATACACCTTCGAAGCTAAAGCCAAAGCGCAAGGCCGCGCGTCGCGAAGGAGCGTTCAACGCGTTGCACTTCCATTCGTAGCGTCGAAACCCGAGATCATCAAACACATAACGCATTAACAAGTATTGTGCTTCCGTGGCTGCCGCTGTGCCTCGAAGATCGGCGCCGTAAAGAATATTGCCAACCTCTATGCATCGATGTTGAACATCAATACGCATAAGTGTTTCGTATCCAACGGCTTTGTTTGTTTCTTTGTTAATGATCGCAAAAAACAGCGGATCTAAAGATGCGGCCTTGCGGCCTACGTGATCAGCAAACGCGGCTATATTTTCGAACGGGGTTTCGAACAGGTATTGCCATACGGCATTTTGGTCCGGGCCGTGTGTTTGCGACCAAAGCGACTCGGTATGAGCATCCCTATTGAGTGGCTCTAATCGTATCCTGTGGCCATCAAGCACACAGGCTGACGGCGCAATAGCCGGATGACAAGAAACCTCCTGACCTATCGGTAATCCTGAATCTGGATCAAGGACTGCGTCGCTCATCAAAAACTCCCGATCAGACTACCTTTCACTAAGGTCGGGGGAATCGAGCCATCGCCTCAAGATCGTTGAGATCCTGATCGTTACGAATATAAAGCTTCGACGCGTCACGAACGGGTTGGTAGTCCCACGGCGCAAAGCGACCCTCACGCAGAGCCTCATAGACCCGATGCCGCCGCTTCTGACTGGCCAGAACATCCTCATTTATCGCACGCAAATCCCAGCGCCGGGCGACTTCAGCCCTAAATTCAGCCACCACCTCGGAGTAGCCCGGATCCTGCGCAAGATTAATCAGCTCATCCGGATCTTGCGCCAAATCGTACAGCTGATCCGGGTCAAATACTGAGTGGATAAATTTATGGCTACCCACTCGGATCATCACCACAGGCGCTATCGCGGCCTCACCCATGTACTCACCCAGCACTTCACCACGACCCGTGTTTCCTTCGAGTTGAGCCACCAGGCTATGCCCGTCCGGCTCATCCGCATACACCACCGGGGCTACACCCGCTAGCTCGCACAAGGTCGGCAGGAGGTCAACTAGCGAAGCCGGTTCTGCCACACGCCTGGGAGCGTAACGCTCCGGCGATGAGACGATCAACGGAATGCGCGCGGCACCCTCGAAAAAGTTCATTTTGTACCAAAGGCCGCGCTCACCGAGCATATCGCCATGGTCAGAGGCCAGCACGATGACTGTATTTTGATCCAGTCCCGCCTGCTCCAATGTCGATAGCAGTCGGCCAATCTGGTCATCCACGTAGGACACTGCGCCGTAATAGGCACGACGCGCAGCCAGCACCTGCTTTGAACTCACCGGTTGCTGATCCAAACCGATAACGTGACGAATTCGCTGGGAGTGTCGATCCAGTTCACTTACCGGAATGGTGATCCGCGGCATGTCAATATCAACGCCCTCGTACCGATCCCAATAGGCCTGAGGAACCGTGTACGGGTCGTGTGGATGGGTCATAGACACCACCATTGCAAACGGTCGTTGGTCCTTGCTACGCGCAATATCAAAAAGCTTCTGTCGGGCGGCGTAGACGACTTCATCATCAAAATCAATTTGGTTGGTTCTAACGCATGGTCCGGCCTGAGTTACCGAATCCATTGTGTGGTACCAACTCGGACGAACCTCCGGCCGAGTCCAGTCCGGCGTCCAGCCAAAATCCGCCGGATAAATGTCTGTCGTTAACCGCTCTTCGAACCCGTGTAACTGGTCCGGACCGCAAAAGTGCATCTTGCCGCTTAAGATCGTTTGATAACCCGCGCGACGCAGATAATGAGCGAAAGTCGGAGTTGCCGAAGCCAACTCAGCCGCGTTGTCATACGCCCCAATCTTGGAGGGCAATAGACCGGTCATCATCGAAAAACGGGAGGGCGCGCACAGTGGACTGTTACAGTAAAAAGAATCGAACACGACCCCACGGCTGGCAAGCAGGTCTACGTACGGGGTAATCGCTGTGCGGTTGCCGTAAGCCGGCAGCGCGCTGGCACTGAGCTGATCCGCCATCAGTATCAAAAAATTCGGTTGATCAGTCACGACACTCTCCACGCCGGCTAGGACACTAGCCGGCGATAATCCCATGACTTTCCCGGAAACACTACTTCAAAAGCCACCGCGCCGGACGCAGTTCTCAATAATGCCAGCTGACGGACAAACCAATGGTTCGAGGCCTGTTAGTAAACATCCGTGAGCGGGTGTCCGCGGCGTAATTATCGGAGATAAACCGCGATAACGTGGCCTGCTTATTCAGCACGTTATTCAAGAAAAGGTTAAATTCCCACGGCCCTCGACTCATTCCAGCGCGTGTATCGAGTAGTGCGTATGAGCGCTGAAACGTTGCAGGATCAGTGCGCGCAAAATCTGCATAGGACTCGCCCACGTACTGACCGTCTAGCCGTACGAAGCCGTCATAGCCGGGCATGGGGTGAAACACATACTTTGCTGAAAGGTTACCGTTCCACTTAGGGACATTTTCCAGCTGCTGACCAGCAACACCACCCAATTCGGGCACGTCGGCGGCCAACTCGGCCTGAGTAAAACCAACGCCCAGACCCAGCTGGAGATGCTCGCCAAGCTTACCGTCGAGTTCAAGCTCCGCACCGTGCACAACAGCCTTTCCAGCATTTTCGGTAATTTGATAGGAGCACGGCAGCGTCTGGCCCTGCTGAACATCGTTCCACTTAATGTAGTAAGCCGCGGCATTGGCCGTGAGCGCCCCATCCCACCAACGTGTCTTCGCGCCCGCCTCATAATTCCACAAGCTATCAGGCCCGTAAGGGCCGTAATCCTGGCCACACCCTTTTTGCGCCAGATTGCTGGTATTCACACCACCTGGGCGAACTCCACGCGATACGCTGGCATAGTACAGCTGCGTATCTGAGGCTTGGTAGGACAATTCGGCTTTGGGATTAAATCCGGTGTTCTTCGCGGCGCCTGACGACAGCGTGGCTCCCCCGTTGGATAATCCATCCTCGTAGCGGACCGCGCTGTACTCAAGGTCATACCAACGCAGTCCGCCAGTCGCGCGAAGCTTGCTGGTGATCTGATAATTTAATTCAGTGAACAAGGCTGCTTGCTTAGGCGCGTAATCGCCATGCTGCGAATAATTAGTGTCGTCCAATGGGCCAGGGCCAAAGAAGGCTATCGAGGTCGGTGAATTTCTAAAGTTGGCGTCATAACCGGGTACAACGTAGTTCACGAAATAATGCCGATTGCTGTTATTGAAATAGGCGCCAACAACGCCACTTAAATCCGAACCCGCCGGATTAAAAGACAAACGAAGCTCTTCCGTGAATTCACGAGTCGTGACAATAGGCGCGTAGACACTCGCAAGAAACTTACCCTGTGGAATATTTACCTCAAGCGCCTCGGTTTGATCATCGGGCGTGGTCTCCTGGCGATGCATATAAGAGGTGGTCGAAAGCAACGAACCGAATCCTAAATCATAGTTAATCGACAAATTGCTCAGCACGAAGCGATCGGGGTAGGCCTCCGACACATTAAATGGGCGGTTCTGAACCAGCGGACCACCGGACTGACCGGACACCACGTCAAAATCAGACGGGCCACCCATCTGTAGATCCTGAATCCAGACCGATGGTGTAACCGTCAAAGCATCACCAATCGCAACCTTTAAAGTCGTTCTCAGGCTATAAAGCTTCTCAGTATTTACGGAATGAACGACCGCGCTAGGCTTTGACGGCGAGATTGGATAGGCGGGGAATGCGGGATCCGCATTGGGATTAGGGGCCCAAACACCGACGTTACGATCAATAAAACCGCTGAAGTCCTTGTAGGTCGCCACGACACGCAGAGCGGCCACATCATCAATCAGCGGCACGTTATACATGCCATCAAGCCGAAGATTACCACCGCCACCTTGGGTATTTGAACCTTCCATTTTTACGGCGACCTCAGCGCTCTTCAGGTTAGGCTGATTGGTAATTAAACGGATGGTTCCACCCATAGAGCTCGCACCGTATAAAGTGCCCTGTGGGCCGCGCAGCACCTCGACACGGGCGAGATCAAAAAGGTCCGGATCAATGCTCGCGTTCGCGCCATCACCACCGGAGGGCAGGATGGGCGTTTCGTCCACGTAAAGACCGGTAGTAGGCGCATTACCGCCAATGGACGCGATACCGCGAATCGAATAACTGCTGCGACCGGGGCCTGCGGAGTTCAATACGACACCCGGAATACGCGCCGCTAGCTCAGAAAAATTCTGTGCACCGCTTTGAGCCAAGACATTGGCAGGGAATGCCACAATACTCAGAGGCACTTTTTGCAGGTTTTCACTGCGCTTTTCTGCTGTGACTACGATGTCATCAAGAACGGCATTGGACACCACGGCGGTGGGGGACGCCGCCTGACCCAAGGATAGGTCAGGTTGCAATGCACCAGCTAAAACAAAAACGACCAGCGAGTGGGGTGATCGAAATTTCACGAGGTATTTCATAAGCCTGTCCTATTTGCGGTCAGTGTTTGGATCAATATAATGAGTTACTTGCGTAATCGCCAGCGACAACCTGGGTAAACCACGCCTTTGGGCGTGGTGTCTGGGCAGCACCACCACCGTCTAACCTGTAGCAGCACCAACCGTAGCGTTTGTGCCTAACTTCTAGGGTTAGAAATCAGACTTAAGGGTATTTACTGCCTAACCCTCTCCTAGTTCTGCCGTACTATCTGTCTACCATTTAAAAACGGACGGTCCACTATGCGAATCACCATCATTGGGTTAGTCGTTGCGGTGTTGGTTTTACTGGTGCCACTGATGGCACGAGCCATCGAAGAACCCAGCTATGAAATAACCAGCCGTATGGGCGAGATAGAAGTTCGCCAGTACGCCGGGTATACGGTGGCCGAAGTGGTGGTTGGTGGCACCGCCGAGCAGGCCGGTAACGAAGCGTTCCAGATCCTTGCAGGTTATATTTTCGGCAAAAACACCAGCGCCACAAAACTCGCCATGACCGCACCGGTCACACAAACTCCGGCGTCAACCAAGCTACCCATGACAGCACCGGTTACACAGTCGCTTACCGCCGAGGGGTATCGGGTCCAGTTCGTTTTACCTAAAGGTATCACCCCTGAAACGGCGCCCCGCCCTGTCGATACTCGTATCACCCTTCGCTGGGTAACACCCACCAAGCGGGCCGTTATTCGCTATTCAGGTTTTTGGTCGGACAGCAATTACAATGAGCACCTTGCAAAACTCGAGGCCGCCCTGAAGACGGCTCATGTGGCCTGGGTGGGTGAGCCGGTCTACTCGCGCTATAATCCACCGTTCTGGCCATGGTTTTTGCGCCGCAACGAAATTTGGTTGGCACTGGAATGAATCCGGTACGAGTCGTCCGAGGCTAGCTCGGACGACACAACCACGATCCTAAACACAGCAACCCCAACAATCCCGTACGAGCCCTTAACTGCGTAATCGAAGACCTTTGGGGTCATAAAGCGCTGTCAATGATGGGGTCGCGCTGACACGCCCTGACGCTAGGGCGATTTCATAATTCCCGGCTAAAACGTATTCGTCGCTGACACCGTCCTCGTGGCTTACATAGCCTAAGGCCACTGAAGCACCCAGGGTGTGGCCGTACATGGCGGATGTAACCAAACCGGTACGCTCCCCGTCCCGAAAAATAGGCTCGTTGTGATACAGCAGCGACTCTGAGTCGTTCAGTAAAAACTGCACGAGACGCCGACGCGGCAGGCCCAATTGACGTTGTGCAATCAACGCCTCGCGCCCTAGGAATCCACCGGCCTTATCCCACGCTACAGTGAAGGCCAATCCAGCTTGCAATGGCGAATCATCAGGACCTACATCATGAGACCAGTCCCGGTAGCCTTTTTCCATACGCAGTGAGTTAAGGGTGTGATAGCCGCAATGGCGTAGACCGTAGTCCTTTCCCGCCGCAACGATCGCGTCATAAACCGGCAACACAAAGCAGGTGGGTACATAAAGCTCCCATCCTAACTCGCCCGCGTAACTTAAACGGATAGCTAACACCGTCTGATAGCCCAGCCTAATTTCACGGGCCGCGCCGTAAGCAAAGGCTTCGTTTGACAAATCATCGGTCGACAGGGACTGCAATAGACTGCGCGAGTTGGGTCCCTGAATATTCAACATCGAATACGCATCGGTGATATCCGTCACCACACAAAAATCCGATGGCTGAATGTGGTTGCGAATCCAGGATTCGACATGTGTCAATGTAAAGGCAGCCGTGACCACCCAAAACCGGTCAGAACTCAGGCGTGTCACGGTCAGATCTGCCTCGATCCCCGCATCCTTGTTCAGGAATTGGGTATAGACACAGCGTCCTGTAGCGACGTCGACGTTTGCGGTCGATAGATAATTCAGTACCTTGACCGCGTCACGACCCTGTATCAGCAGTTTTCCAAAAGACGTCTGCTCGAAAAGCCCCACCGTTTTCCTCACCGCGTGATGCTCTTGGGCGTTATTCTCAAACCAATTTTGACGGCCCCAGCTGTATTGATAATGCGGATCTTGTCCGGGATTGGCGTACCAGTTAGGCCGCTCCCATCCAGCTGACTCACCAAAACATGCGCCTGCCGCCGCTACCCGATCGTGCAGGATGCTCTTTTTAACCCCGCGCGCGGTTTCCCATTGGCGAAACGGCCAATGATCTTGATAGCCAATGCCCAGCGCTTCGGTGATGCGATCATGCAAATAACGATCGTTATCTTGCCAGGCGTGGGTACGACGAAGGTTGACCGACCAAACGTCCATCGGTGCTCGTCCCTCAGCAATCCAGTGCGCCATCACAAAGCCGGCGCCTCCTCCCGACAAAATGCCTAAGGAGTTAAAGCCGGCAGCGACAAAAAAGTTCCGCAGATTAGGCGCTTCGCCCATCAGGTAGTTGTGATCTGGAGTGAAGGACTCAGGCCCGCAGAAAAGCAGTTTGATCCCAGTATCAAACAAACGCGGCACACGCCGCATAGCCTTTTCAATATGCGGCGCCATGCGATCCCAATCCGGTGGGATATCTCCAAAACTAAAATCCTCAGGAATGCCCGTTTGACCCCAAGGACGTGCCACAGGTTCAAACAGGCCCAGCATGATTTTTCCGGCCTCCTCACGAATATAGGCCCCGTTCCCAGGATCACGCAGAATCGGCAGCAATGGATGGACTTCAGCAACCGCCTCCGAGATCAAGTAATAATGCTCCGCCGCCTGTAGGGGCACGTTCACGCCGGCCATACGGCCCACTTCTCTGGCCCACATGCCAGCACAATTCACTACGATCTCAGCGTGGATATCGCCCTGATCGGTGGAAACACCGCTGACACGATCGCCCCTGCGTAGGATCGCCGTGACCTTTGTATGCTCGAAGATACGCACCCCGCCTGCACGTGCGCCTTTGGCTAGAGCCTGTGTCACGTCGGTCGGGTTTACGCGCGCATCGTTAGGAAAATGAAATGCCGTGACCAGATCACTGACGTCGGCTAATGGCCACAGGCGCTGCACTTCAGCGGGGCTAATTTCGTGGGCTTCCACGCCGAAGGAGGCTGCCAAGTTGACTCCCCGTCGCATTTCCTGAGCTTTATCGGCAGACATGGCTAGCTGAATGGAGCCACAACCAATCAGGCCAGTGGCCTGGCCGGTTTCTGCCTCCAAACGCCGATACAAATCCTGGGTATATTTAGCGAGCTTGGTCTGAGTTTCCGTATCGCGTAACGTCGTCAACAAGCCTGCGGCGTGCCACGTCGTACCCGAGGTCAATTGGCTACGCTCCAGTAGCACCACATCCGTCCAGCCAAGCTTAGCCAGGTGATACGCGATCGAGCAGCCGATAACGCCACCCCCAATGATGACGACACGGGCCTGCGACGGAATCTTTGACGGCGAACTGCTCACTTTTCTTACCCCTTTACTTTTGCCTAAGGCACCCATCATTTACATGGAAGGTGGAGGCATTTTGCCCAGAACGGACTCTATCGCAAGTCCGAGACTTAAAAGCGCCCGATCCGAGTTTTGCGGCCCGTCAAACTCCAGCGCCACGGGTAAGCCGTCGCTGGCGAGTCCCACCGGTAGCACCAGCCCCGGCAGACCCGCGCTACTGCCTGGGGCTATGTTGCGAGCTACGGCAATATCAAAGCGCACGGACTTACCTCGTACCGTCAACTGCGTCTCATCGCCTATGCGAGGGGCCGTGACCATGGTTGTCGGAAACACGATAGCGCTGGCCTGAGTATGGGCAAAATAGTCCCGGAAAGTCTGCTTCAAACGAGGCAGGAACTTGTGTACCGCCAAATGATACGCGTCCTCAGAGACGAAACCCTTAGCGCCCGGCAATACAAAATCGGCAAAGGTGGCGCGTATGTCAGGACTGGCTTGGCGGACGACCTCATCAAACGATACATGGGCGCCATAGCTCGCTAAATACTGAGCCAATTGACTGCGCACATCGTGGTTCTGCACTTGGTCGGTAATTTCATCAATCAAAGCAGCCAAACCGGGCACTTCCGCTTCAACGATAATCACACCGGACTCACGCAATTTTCGCAACGCCTGATCAGTCAGGCGCTCCACCTCTGGCTCGAGTCCTTCAAACCAATAGCCTTTAGAGACGGCAAGTCGTATGCCAACCAGCGATTGAGCTGGCAAAGGACGCGGATCACCGCTAACCACGGCATCAAATAAAGCGACGTCAGCCATGCAACGCGCATGCGGACCGACTTGATCAAACAGCGAACTTATCGGCACAGCCCCGTGAGTGGAATAGCGTCCCGTAGTCGGACGAAAACCAACCACTCCGCATAAGGCCGCCGGAACACGAATCGACCCTTCAGTGTCTTCCGCCAAACCCAGAGGCGCCATGTGCGCCGCAATCGCGACGGCCGTGCCGCCGCTGCTACCGCCAGGAATACGGGTGATGTCATAAGGGTTATGGACCGCACCGTACGCTAAGTTGTTGCTGGTCCAGCCGTAAGACAGCTCATGCAGATTGGTTTTACCCAAAATTAACGCCCCAGCGCCGCGTAAGGAGGCAACCACCGGAGCATCCGCCGCCGGTTTAAAATGCCGCAGAGCCGGTGTACCTGCCGTCGTGGGGTACTGTGCGGTGTTGACACTGTCTTTTATCGGTATCGGCAGCCCGTGCAGCGCGCCTAAATGCCCACCAGACTGGCGTTGACGATCCGCGGCACGGGCGTGCTCCAGAACGGTGTCCGGTTGAATCGTAATAAAGGCATTCAGCGCCTTAAATTGCTCGCAACGTTTAAGAAGGACACCGGCGTAATGCTCTGAGGTGAAGTCACCGGCTTTCATAGCCGCCACCGCCTCGCCGGCCGATAACTCCAGCAAAGGATCTGCTACCGACCCGGACGTGGAGCTTGCCATGGCCGTCCCGACTGAGGCGCCCAGCGCGGCCGTGCAGGCCGAGGCCGAGGCACCCAAACAAAAGTCCCGACGCGATAAAAAACCCGGATCAGAGTTTGACGACGCTGGATCGGATGGCTTCACCAGATTTCTCCTTCACTAACGACGATAATGTAATCTGAGGGGACCCCAAAGCACGGCCCGATCGCCATGATAAGCGTTGTCAGGAAAATGCGTCATATGCTCAAGCCAAGAATGTCCGTTGCAAATTTAAGCTATGGATTTAAAGACTCGACCCGCTGGCATCGTCACCGCATGCATCCCGGCGGCCTGCTCTTAGTCGCGGCGATACTTTCGGGCTGCGCCGCCTCACCAAAGCCTGAAGTCGTTGTGGAATCGCGCATACCGCGAGCAGGCGCAGACCGGGATGCGCACGGTTGCATCGGGTCGGCCGGCTATCGGTGGTGCGAACGACTTCAGCAGTGCCAACGACCTTGGGAGTTAGCGGCAGAAAAAGGCCTGGCGAATGACGCAGAAACCGTGGCGGCGTACTGCCAACCTTGATCCGGACGTCAAGGGGATTTCGCCGTGCGTCGTCGTGCCGTTGCCGAGCTTTATGACAGCACGAGTCTGTCATCGCAACGGATCAGCCACACTCAACTAGAGACCTAATTGTGATTTCATTGCTGCATCGCACGATCTTGACGGCTTTTTTTAGCATCGCCCTTGCCACGACTGCCAGCAGCGCGCCGAAGAGCGCGCAAGCCCAGTTCGAGGCTGAGTTAGCCCGTGGTATGGCGAAGGGTATGCCGGGCATCTCAGCGGCCATTGCGACCAGACAAGGGGTCATTTGGACCGGTACGGTGGGATATGCCGATATTGCCACTCATTCCAAAACTAATGAGGCCTACCTGTATGGCATAGGCAGCATTACCAAGACCTTTGTCGCCTGCGTGGTTCAAGAATTAGCAGACGAGGGCCGCTTGAACTTGGATCAGACGGCGGCCGATATTTTAGGTGTTGACCAACTGGCCGATATTCCCAACGCCAATCAAGCGACCGTGCGACAACTCCTAAGCCATACCAGCGGCGTACCAACTTGGGAGTTTGACGCTGATTGGATCCGCCGAGGCCGTGGATCTGATCTGCTAACCGAGCGCTACTGGCGTAAAGATGAAACTCTAAACTACATACGCGGCGGGCGGCACGCGGCTACCAATGAACCCGGCAAGGGCTATGCTTATTCCAACTCGAATTACACCATTCTTGGCTTAGTGGTTGAAAAGATCACCGGGCATGACGTGCTGGAAGAATTGCATCACCGGCTGCTGGATCCGTCAGGTCTAACAGAAATCAAGATGGAGGGGTTCGAGGCCATCGACCCATTAAGAATTCCCGGTCGCTATCACTTCAACACAAAGGAATTTCAGCGGGATGCCGGTTTACATTCCTCGTTCCAGTCCGTCACCCCCCAGCTCATTGATGTAAGTCGATCCAATCTGTCAACCGAATGGACCGCCGGTGGATTGATGGCCAGTGCACGTCATCTGGCTGAATTTGCCCGAGCTTTGCGTGACGGCCAAATCGTCAGCCAGGCTGCGATGGACCGTATGATGACATTCACCCCAACCGACGAGGCCGGTGAACAAGCCGGCCAGGGCCTATTCAGAGAGAGACTCGAAAACGGTTCGCTGATCGGTTACGACGGCGGGGTATTAGGCTTTGGCGGGGTCATGGGCTGGCTGGAGGGCGAAGACTTAGTCGTTGTGATTCTGACCAACGTGGGAACCATGCATTCCGGTGACACCGCTTTTTACCCGTTGCAGTTGGTCAGAAAAGCATCCTTCATTACCGCGGCTCGTCGCCTCGCTCTTGAGCTATCACCCCATAGAAAGCCAGCACGCCCGACCGTATCCCCGTAAAGCGTCAAAGCCACCCCTGCCGCCAATGAGAGGCATTTTTTAGATCCTCCCACCGGATGTGCTGCGCTCGTTTCGAATGCACTGCCTCGATTTCAACCCACTCAACAGGCTGCCCTTCCTCGGCAGGCTCCACCAGCGCAACAACCATAAAGTGCTTCTCACGGTTTTTCGGGCTCACGGCAGTCCACTTCGTGTGTAGCAGCTTTTTCGGGTGCAATGACAGCACCGCGCCGTTTTTTGGACTCGTCATACGTATCCTCAACACCCGTGCAGCCCATTATACTGAGCCCATCGACAAACTTTGACCTTGGAATCTGCCTTATGACTCAATATACCCAACGCGTACTGACCGAGGGTGAGAACCTGATTTACTCGGCACGATTAAGTCTGTGGGCACAATGGTCATCTCTGGCCATCGGTGGATTTTTGCTTATTTTGGTCGTTTTTAGCCGTTGGTTATTGCCGCTTTCGTTAATAGGTGCTTTTCTGCTTTTAAAGGTCTGGTTGGCTTATCAAACGACCGAACTATCGATTACCAACAAACGCATCATCAGCAAGGCTGGCATCCTAAGTCACACCGTGATGGAACTGCGATTGGATAAAATCGAAAGCATTCGAGTATCCCAGTCGATTTTCGGGCGAATTTTTGGCTACGGGTCAGTTACTCTCGCCGGCACCGGCGGCGACAAAACGCCGATTGAACACATCTGTGCGCCGGCTGAATTTCAAAAGCACTTTATGATCGCCAACGAGAAGCGAAACACGTAAGACATTGGGGTTGCGTGTCATAAGGCTAGGGCAGCGATAAATTCCGCATCATCCCCGAGACTTTTGCAACCCTGCACCCAAGCTAGGCTCATAACTTTGCAAATCAGCGCGTCGAGCATCGTACACTTACCCGTTGGGCGGTGGTCCACTGTTCTGGATTGCCTGTGTGAGCACTTCGCCCACATTCCACGCTCAATCTGGGAAAGTCGTGCACAACGCGGCCTGCTGTTGGACGAGAACCACCAAACGCTGAGCGCGGAGAGCCCGTACCGTGCGGGCATGCGCGTTCATTATTGGCGAGAAGTCGCTAACGAACCGCGCGTACCGGTTGAAGAGCGCATCCTCTTTCAAGATGAGCATTTGATCGTTGTCGACAAACCCCACTTCCTGACGGTCACACCCACCGGTCCTTGGGTAGAGGAAACGCTACTCCGACGCCTGCAAAAGCGACTCAGCCTTCCCGATCTGGCGCCGTTACACCGACTCGACCGCCTGACGGCCGGGCTGATTCTTTTTGCCGTAAATCCATCTGAACGAAATGCTTATCACGACCTCTTTCGATCTCACCGTATCCTCAAAGTTTATGAGGCTTTAGCGCCACCGATTACAAACCTGTCATTTCCTGTGAAGCGACGTTCTCGGCTTGTGCGCGGCAATCCCTTTTTTCTATCCTGCGAAAGCCCAGGCGTTGCCAATTCCGAAACCCTTATCGACGTGATAGATGCCACCGGCGCCTTTTGGCGATACGACCTGCGACCCGTCACAGGTCACAAACATCAGCTAAGAGTGCATATGGCAGCCCTAGGCGCGCCAATCCTTAACGATCCATTCTATCCGCACGTTTTACCCGCAGCGCCTGATGACTACAGCAAGCCCTTGAAGTTACTCGCCCGGGAAATTCAATTTAGAGATCCTATAAAAAATATCGAGCGCTCCTTCCGAAGCGCCTTAAGCTTAGTGCGCTAAGCTTTTTGCCGTGAACGCTGGCTCTTAAACCGGAACATCACGTCTAGCCACTCACGTCGGCCTGCCGGTCATTGCACGTCTGTAGACAACGCTTTAAGGCCAGGTCTTAAAAAGAAAAAGGCGCCTTTCTTGCGAGAGGCGCCTTATCGTCACGATAGTCTTAAGTCTTAGTAGCGGTAGGTGACCGTAACACCCACAGTACGTGGCGTCAGGCCACGGCCGAAGTAGTTAGTGTCAAATACGGCACCGTTATTCCAAGGTGCTTTAGTAATGGTTGGGTAATCACGCGACACAAAAACTGCCGTGTGATAGTTCAGCAAGTTCTGCGCAAACACCGAGATATCGGCCCCACCAATATGCAGACCGCCACGTGCCGATAGCACATTGATCATCGGTAAGCCCGGCTGCGTCGGATCTGAGTTTACGCCTTGAGCGCTATCCAGATACGGCAACAAGCTTTGCTGCGCAGTGGAGTACTGATAATCCACACGCAGGTAGGGCTTGTGTTCCACCGAAGCGAAGGTGTACTCGGCGTTCGCCGTGATATTCCATGGCGCTGCGAGTAAGTGGTCGCCCTGGGCAACAACAGGCACGGGTGGCCCACTGCCCTGTGGCAGAGCAACTGTCTGCTTGAAGTACGTCGAGGTGTATGCCGCCGTTGCACCTAAGGTCAACGCATCGCTTGCGCGCCATTGCAGTTCGATGTCACCGCCACGACCCGTCGCTTCGCCTAAGTTCGGCACGAAGCCTAAACCGCAAGCCAGGTACACGAACTGCTGAATGTTGGTCCAATTCAAGTAGTAAGCGGAGGCATTCAGCTGGACCCTGCGATCCATCAACGTGTTCTTCGAACCTACTTCGTACAACCACAACGAGTCAGAGGTAAACGTGGTTGGCGGAATCACGCCGCAGTTGGACGGCAGGCGCGCATTAGGACCGCCTGGACGGAAGCCCTTTGAGGCACTGGCGTAAAGCAGATTGTCGGGCGTGGCTTTGTAGTTCAACACAAAGCGCGGCGTTACCGGCGTCTCGGTCAGACTGGATGTGCTGTTAATCGCCGTCGGGCTATCAGGTGCCGTACTGCCGTTTAACGCCCCCCACTCCTGAACGATAGCGGTCGTGTCGATGCGCGAAGCGCGCACACCGGCGGTCGCCTTCCACTTCTCGGTCAGGTTCAAGCTGACTTCCCCGAACAGGGCCATCTGCTTATCCAACGCGCTAAAAATCGGCTGGTTGTAAATAGGTGTCTGCGGCGTTGAACCGACAATACCGCCCACACCGGCTGGGTTGTAAATGTACTCAGTCGAATCCTCTAGCACGTGCGCGTAGTAAAGGCCGGCCGTCCATTGCACAAACGCCTTCGGATCCACCGAACTTACGCGCAGTTCTTCGGAGAAGTTATCCTGATGATCGGTAAAAGTTGCCGAGACAGCATTTGCCGCTGTCGGATACTGGTTGCCACCAAAGACGGTGTTGAACCACTGGCTATAGTCTGAGGTCGAGTGCTGATCACGCGAGAAGTACGACGTATTCGAGGTCACATGCACCCAAGATGGTGACCACTCCGCTTTTACGGCCGCGATGTACCAAGGATCGGTACTTGGATTGCGCTGCTGGTTACCCGTGACGTAATGGCTGTTGGCAGGATCCGATATGTTCAACCAGTAAGCACCGCTGTCGTTGTACTGCAGGCTCTGCATGTAGAACGACGGGCTGATGGTCAAATCATCCATCGGAACCCATTTTAAGGCCGCACGGAACGTACCGGTATCGTGCCAGTTGGCATTCTTCTCAGTGATTCCTGTGACGGTTGGCGTGCCGGAGTACAAGGTCGCACCACCACCACCACCGGCAAAATAGTCAGCCGGTGTTGACGGGGGCGCTGCATAGGTCGCGCGATCAACCCAGCCGCCATCTTCGCGATAAGAAGCACTGACGCGGAAACCTAAAACGCCATCAATGATAGGGCCGCCAACCGCCAGACCGGCATCGTAGTTGTTGCCGCCGTGATCGATGCTTCCCAGTTCAGCACGCGCATACACTTGGTAGTCATGCAAGCTGGCCTCGGGCGTAATGAAGCGAACCGTACCACCCTCGGAGCCTGCACCAAACAGCGTGCCTTGCGGGCCTTTGAGAACCTCGACGCGCTCGAGATCAAAGAGTGCCGGGTACGGGTTCACGGTGCCGAAATTCAAATGTCGAGTCTGGATGGGTGTGTCATCCACATACACGCCGGTGGTTGACGCACCGGCAGAAGACTGGATGCCGCGGATCGAGATATCCGATCCTTCATCGTTGTAGTTACCAGAGGAGCCGCTGCCGTTGCGGATGAAGGTCACGCCCGGGCTGACGCGAGACAGGTCGTCGATGCCCTTAACACCTTGCTGATCCAGCTTTTCCTGACTGTACACGGTGATCGTCATCGGCACGTCGTTGATCTTCTCGGAGCGCCGCTGCGCCGTCACGACGACTTCGTCAAGACCTGCCATTGAGGGCGCGGTTTGCGCGAAGGCACTAGTGGACAACAAGCCTTGCAGCAAAACACCTGAAGCACAAAACATAAACCGACGAAAATCTCGCGACATGAATATCTCCCTGTATCGAAAACCACCGGCTAACCGTTCGTCAGCCGTATCATCAAACTCAAACATCGGCGTCCTTGTTCTGGCTCTCTAATCGCTTCACGTTGCTGCGAAGCAACAGTCAGTACAAGGATTGCTGAACTGTAAAAATACTCTAATTTTTGTCCCGTGCCCACCTCAAGCCGTCGCAGGGCCACCACAGCCACCGCCGCCGCAAGGCCAATGGGCCCTAGCCAGGGCTCGATAGAGCTTGGTTTAAAACCTGCGCTATGCGTACTCCTGCCCGTGTCAGCAGCATGGGCATCAGGCTAACTGCATGCTCCTCGTAGGCACTGGTAAGCTGCAGTACTTGGGGAATGGGCCCGTGACACACATTGTTGGATAACTCACCGTACACGACGTCAACGGCCAGCTGATGGCTTTGCGCCATCCAGTCCTCCGGTTGGCCCTGTCCCCAGGCTTTCAAATCCGAGATGTAGCGTTGCCGCCACATAGTGGCGATGGTCCGATAATTTTGCCCTTGCGTCGCCTCATGCACCCAATCCACGTCCCACACGCTATGGAGATTTCGGACGGCCGATTGCCCCGGCAACCGTACTTTGACGTCGTTGCCACCTCGATCCTGATTATCGGAGGCGTGTAAAGGCTGAGCCATGTCACCGAGCACGTGAACCAGAAAAAGGACAGCCAGAACCCGGCTGTCTTTCGACTGTCGATGATCTGACAGCACGCTACGAAAATGGCGAATAGCCGCGGATGCACACGCACCGTTTGGGCAGTAATCACCAAGCGAGCTTTCCGCGGTGCAAAGTGGCTGATCGTCGTAATGCCAAAGCGGCGACTCCGGCCAATCTCTCTTTAACTGCGCGCGCTGCTGATCAGCCACTAACGCCCACTCGGCCAGGTTGTCGGAACCCATTAATTCGATCAACGCCGCTCGAGCCGAATCCGACAATAGAGCGGCGGCTATTTCACCGGTAATGCGGTGACCCTCCACCCCAAAGGCTCCACAAGGCGAGGTGAAAAACAAACCCATGCCAACCAGGATGGAAAATTTTCTTAGCCAGGAACCCACGGTTACCCCCTGCGGTATGAAGCACTCGTCCTCAGTTCACCCGTGCTAATGGTACGCGCAAGCGTGCAGGGATAAACTGCTCGCCTTCCTGTCACGTTGCCCCCTCTGGAGCCTTGCATGTCGGATTATCAGTTTGCTTACCTCACCAGCACCAGTCACCCCGGTTTTTTAAATGCGCCACCGCTGGAAACCCGACCGGACGCGGCCTTCGTAGTTGCCGGCATTGCCTGGGATGGTTCGACAACCAATCGTCCCGGTGCTCGCCTGGGCCCGTATCAGATCCGTCGTGCAAGCCACATGCTCTGCGATGCGGGACATCCCGTCTTTGATCTGTCACCTTCAGATTTAGTCGCCGATCTGGGTGATCTGCCGCTGCCGAATACGTCGATCGAGCGTATGCGTGAAACCTTAGCGCCGATGGCCAAAGCGTTAGTAGACAAACACCACATGGTTTGGCTAGGTGGCGACCACTCGATAACTTTACCGCTGCTGCGCGCCTACCGAGCTAAGGTCGGTCGGCCATTGGCCCTGGTCCATTTTGATGCGCATTGCGACACCTGGCCGGACCATGCCGGCGAGCCGTCAGGGCATGGCACGTGGGTCTGTGATGCGGTCAACGAGGGACTGATTGATCCCACCTTGACCGTGCAAATTGGACTGCGCTCGGCCGGTGCCAAAGAGATCAGACAGTACATTGCCGATCGCGGCGGTCTGATCTACACGGCTCGAGACTTACGCGGACTGGACAATACCCGGGAGCTGCAGCACGTCATGGATGCGTTTCGCAGCCGCGTACAGAAAGCCGATGCCCCGCCGGTCTACCTCTCACTGGACATTGACTGCCTGGACCCAGCGTACGCCCCTGGCACCGGAACACCCGAACCGGGTGGATTAAGCACCAGCCAGGTACTGACGTTACTGGAAGGCTGGAGCGATCTGGATTTCATCGGTATGGACTTATGCGAGGTCTCTCCGCCGTTCGATCACGCCGAGTTAACCAGCAATGCCGCATCCACGCTGATTTGGACCTACATCAGCGGCCAAGCCGCCAAACGGGCAACCAAGGCCTGAAGTCCTTCGGTGATCGCCCGAGCCGCCTCAGGCTCGGGCCATTTCGGTTGCCACCCAGCGGTGGAAGTTCAACAGTGCCCACTCCTCGGGCATCAGGACGCCTCGCTCATGAGGTAGCGCGCGCAGTCCCCGCTGATTGAGTTCCGCCACGGCGGCGTCTTCCAACATGACAACGCTGGTGAACTCGACGATCGCTGACAGATCAAATTGAGGGTTCTTCAAAGTCTCAGGGGCGACAAAAAACTCTACGCACAATTCTGTTTGTTCAGGCCCCAAGGGACGTAGGCGAACTACCCGAACGTAATCCACGTGCGCTGCGACAAACATGGTCGGCAAGGCGGTAACGTAAACATGACCCAACTTTCGGTCTTCAGGCGTGAGCTTGGGGAAATGCTCAGCGGTAGACTGTCCATCGCGCGACCAAGTCACCGCACCGTTACGCAAGCCACCCTTATATCGAGGATCTTGATACTTAGGATCATCCGATGCCGCATGGGCTTGCCACTGCGGATCATCCTGCTCGTCCATTAGCGCTCGTGAAAAGATTGGCACCAGCTGACACAGTGACGGATGCACCGTGGGACAATGCAGGCACTCGTTGTAATTCTCCCAAAACACTTTCCAATTACAGTTCATGGTTTTGGTGAATGAGTGCGCAATGACCAGATCACGCATAGGCCAGTTATCCAAGCGACTCAGTGGCGCATCAAAGCCTGCCTCAAACGGCGGCGGATCTACCGCCAGATTTACGAACACAAAACCGTTCCACTCACGAAGCGCAACGCTGTAGAGGGACCAGTCTTTTCGATCAAAGCCTTCGGGCAGCGTCTTAGAGCTCGTCCGAAGCAACTCGCCTTTGAGGCTGTATGACCAACTGTGATAAGGACATATCAAGTGGGAGCTGGCCAGCCGGCCTGAAGTATCGGTGCACAGCGCGGCGCCTCGATGTCGGCACGTGTTATGAAAGGCCCGTAACTCACCGGATTCATCCCGAAGTAAGATCAGGCGCTGCGAGCCGATTTCAACCGTCTTAAAATCCCGTGGGCTGGTCAGCTCCGAAGTGCGGGCGACGTAAATCCAGTTCCGGTACCAAATTTTCGCCAGTTCCAATTCATAACGTGCGGGATCGTAATAATCACTGGCCGGCAGGCCGGGCACGGCTTTTATCAAACCATTGTGGGTCTGTGACATGGCAGGTGTTTGTAATTCGGCGTTCATCGAGCGTTCCTCACCGGGATCTTCGCAAGCGTTTGGCAGACGACAGATACACAGTCTAGGCGAAAACTGAACCCAGCCAAAATATTGCTGCGCACCATGACGCATCCGCAAGCTGACCAGTCGCGCTATACTTAATTCATCCGATGATGTAAGGATCTCGCTATGTCCGCTACCTCGATGATCGTCTCCGACCTAGACCGAGCGCGCTATGCCACTGACGGTGCAATCTGTCTGCGTGGATTGTTTACCGCTGACGAGGTGGCCTTGATGAAACAAGGCATCGAGCGCAATTTGGCTGACCCCGGGCCTTTAGCGATCGTGGCGAGCAAGCCCGAGGATCCCGGGTTTTTTATTGAGGATTTCTGTAACTGGCAGCGTTTTTCAGAGTACGAGACGATTATTCGTCACTCAAAAGTGGCGCAAGCGGCCGCCGAATTAACCTGCAGTCAAACCGTGCGCTTCTTTCATGACCATCTGCTAGTGAAAGAGCCCCGAACCGCGCAACGCACACCATGGCATCAGGACCAGCCTTATTACAACGTGGAGGGCCGTCAGAACGTCAGCGTCTGGATTCCGGTAGACCCCGTTCCTAAAGCCTCGTCCTTGGAGATGATTGCTGGCACACACCTGGGTCCCTGGTACATGCCGCGAAGTTTCAAGGACCAGCAAGCTAAGTGGTTTCAGCCCGGAGAACTGCAGGATCTACCCGACATCGCAAGCAATCCGGACGCATTTCCGATCCTAAGTTGGGCATTAGAGCCCGGTGATGCGGTTTGCTTCAACATGCTGACGCTACACGGCTCGGCCGGTGTCTCAGGCTCTCATCGTCGGCGTGTGCTGTCCTTACGATTTCTAGGCGATGACATGCGCCATGCACCTCGACGTTGGGCAACCTCGCCGGATTTTCCGGGATTAACGCACGAGCTTGCCGCCGGAGCCCCTATGGATCATCCGTTGTTTCCCGTGGTGTGGAGCCAAGGCTAGAGGCAGGGCCACCGCTCCACAAGCCGCCCGTGTGATCCGTTAATGCGTTAAACGGTTGGCGCGCCCGAGAATCTCGCGAACCCGCTGATGAGGTAACCCTTGCACTGCGTGACCATCAATGCCGACCGTATCTTTACCGGCTACCAAGGCATTAATAATGGCCTCCTCGGTTGCCTCTACCGTGGCCGCAAATAAGCTGTCCAGCGAATCGTTAGGCACCATAGTCAGCGACACCAAAGCATCAGCCTGTGTGGCTTGCGGATTCGCGGTGGAAAACGCGATGAAAATATCGCCGGAGCCATTACCCGAAATACTGCCATTACGACCCAGGCCCAACGGTACCCGCCGCGCAAGACGCTTCAACTGACCGGGTAATAAGGGCGCATCGGTAGCCACAACGACGATGATAGAGCCGGTCTCCGCACGATCCGACGGAACCCACGCGTAGGGATCTAATCCCGCGATTTCACGACCCACTGGAATACCGGCAATTCGCAGATTCTGCCGAGTCCCGTAATTACACTGCACCAGCACACCCACCGTATAACCCTTGCCAAACAGCTCAACCTGGCGCGATGAAGTACCAATACCCCCCTTAAAGCCGTTACAAATCATGCCGGTGCCACCGCCCACGCCACCCTCAGCCACAGGCCCACCTTGTGCCTTACCCAGCGCCTCCAGGGCATGGGCGGTGGTCACATGAAAGCCATTGATGTCGTTTAACCAGCCGTCCCATGTCTCCGCTACGACCGGTAACGACCACCACGCCCCCGTGGCATCAGCCTCACCCTTGGCAACCCGCCAACGCACCACCGCATCGCGAACCACGCCCACACTGTGGGTGTTGGTGATCATCACCGGCCCCTCGAGAAAGCCCGACTCGTCCACCCACGTCGTACCCGTCATCTCACCATTACCGTTTTGCGCATACCAACCCGCAAACACGTTTTGCGTTACGGACTGCTCACCCCGCGGCAAAATAGCGGTAACGCCGGTTCTAACTGGCCCTTTGCCTACCACTAACTTTCCTGACCCTGAGATTAAAGTCACCTGTCCCACGGTAACGCCCGCCACATCGGTAATCGCGTTCAAAGGCCCAGGAGTACCGTCAAACGGGATTCCTAAATCACGAGCACGCATTACCGGCTCACCAAGCGTGCCAGCCAGCACCTGGCCAATCCCCAGCAACGCAAAGCCCAGCACGTAACACGCCAACCAAAATGGTTTCATGGTGAAATTCTCCGGATGTTGCAGACGATCCCGTCACGTTAAGTGATTAGCCTATAGCTTGCATCACCCGTTCGTGTGAATTAGCGTGGTTTTCTGTCACAGACCTGTATCGCCCTAAACAAGGACTACTATGTTGCGCCGCATCTATCCAATGGTTGGACTGGTATTCATCGCCGCCACTGTACTGTGGCCTTTGGCGAGTAACGCGCAACGCCAACCCGTGCTAGGGCAAATTGATTTGCCCCATCCCTATTATTTTCGCGAACTTTACCTGCCACAGCTCACTCAGGGCCCCTCCAGCCTGACCTGGTCACCCGACTCCAAGGAAATCATTTACTCCATGGCCGGTACGCTGTGGCGTCAACGTCTCGACTCCACCGAGGCGGTACAACTCACCGACAACACGGGTCTGGATTACCAGCCGGATTGGTCACCAGACGGTAAACGAGTTATCTATAGCTCCTATAGAAACGATGCCATTGAGCTGTGGCTACTCGATATTGACTCCGGCCGAACCACACAACTCACCCATAACAACGCCGTGAATCTGGAGCCGCGCTGGTCTCCTAATGGTCGGCAAATCGTCTTTGTCTCCACGCAAGCAACTAAACACTTTCATTTGTTTACAGCCACCCTGGTCGGGGATTCTTTATCGAGCGTGACGGCGCTTACAAAAGACAAGAAAAGCCCGCTGCGACGCTATTACTACAGTGCCTATGACCATGAAATTAATCCCACCTGGTCGCGTGACGGTAAGGAAATTTTATATGTATCTAATCAAGGCCACATCCATGGAACCGGAGGCTTTTGGCGAATAGCGGCCAAGGCTGGCGCCGTGCCTCGCGAAATTCACTACGAAGAAACCAACTGGCGCGCGCGCCCGGAAGTTTCTCCAGACAACTCTATGGTACTTTACAGTTCCTACCTAGGCCGCAACACGCACCAATTGTGGCTTATGCCTGCGCAAGGCGGCGATGCCCTGCCGCTTACTTACGGCGATTTTGATGCCACGGGCGCACGTTTCTCCCCCGACGGCAAATCAATAGCCTACCTGTCAAATGAACAAGGCGATTTTGAATTAAGGCTGATCCATTTCCCTGGTCATGACAGTCAGCCGATACTCACAACCCGAAAGCACACCTTACGTCCTACCGCAGAACTGCATGTGCACGTGGTAGATAGCGAAGGACAACCCTTAGCCGCTCGCCTGAGCATCACCGATGACAGAGGCCAGCCTGCCACTGCACAACACGCGTGGACCCATGCTGACGACAGTTACGACCGACACAAAAGTTCCCATGAAATCCATTACTTTCACACCGCTGGAAATTCCGATGTCACGGTCCCGGCAGGCGGGATAACGGTGAGCGCCTCACGGGGTCTGGATGCACCCGTGGTGCAAAGGCAGATTCAACTTTCGGCAAGTCAGCACGCAGACCTCACTCTGACGCTCAATCCCCGGGCCTTTGTTACCGACCAAGGTACAGCCTGGGTGTCCGGTGATGCACACGTCCACATGAACTATGCCGGCAATTACCGCAACACACCCCAACGACTGGCACAGCAAGCGCGCAGCGAAGGCTTGTCTATCGTGAATGCGCTGGTTGTGAACAAAGAACAGCGGATACCAGACATCGCGTACAGCTCGGAGGTTGGAAATATTCACGAGCCCGACGTGCTAGTCGTGCATGGTCAGGAATTCCATACCAGCTACTGGGGACACTTGGGACTACTGCACCCCGAAGGTGGCCTGCTGTTACCCGGCTACGTGGGCTATCCCAACACGGCAGCGGCCTCTCTGGTTCCAACCAATGCCGATGTCGCCGATATGGCGCATGCTGAAGGGGCCGTCGTGGGCTATGTACACCCCTTCGACGAACTGCCCGAACCCATCGCTAAGCCAGTCGAGCGGTTGACCAACGAGTTACCGATTGACGTGGCCCTAGGCAAAGTCGACTACATGGAGATCTTAGGCTTCAGCGATCATCGCAGCACAGCTGCCATCTGGTATCGCCTGCTCAATCTTGGCTTTCGGATACCCGCCGCAGCGGGTACCGACGCCATGGCTGACTACGCCTCGCTTCGCGGCCCGGTAGGCCTGAACCGCGTCTACGTTCAGGTACCCAAAGGTCCTTTGGACATCAACCGTTGGCTGGAGGGCCTGCGTGCCGGACGAACCTTCGCAACCAACGGCCCTCTGTTGTCATTCGAGCTCGAGGGCCAAGGACCCGGTAGCCAGCTAAACCGTTCGGGCAGCGTGACCACGCTGCAATTTAAAGCCCGATTAAGCTCCATCGTGCCGGTTGATCGTCTTGAAGTGGTGTGCGACGGACAGGTCGTGGCCAGCCTGCTAAAGGGGACCGCGAGTAAGGAGGCGACCATCGAAGGCCCGGTCACTCGTACTAAAAGCGGTTGGTGCCTGTTGCGTGCGGATAGCAATGACTCCGCATACCCTGTTTTGGATACTTATACCTACGCGACGACCAGCCCCGTTTACCTGAACCTCAACGGCACAGGTCCCCGCTCTAAAGACGACGCCGCGTTCTTCCTGGCTTGGATTGACCGTGTCAGACAAACCACCAGCCAGCATCCAGACTGGCGCAACATGGCTGAAAAACAACGCGTTCTAGGGCAGATTGACCAGGCTCGACGGGAGTTTGTAAAATTGCAGTAAATCCATTAGAAACAGGCATCAACAGAACACCGAGGGTGCGAAGTTACGCGTGTGGGAGCCTTTTTTGGAAAAAACTGGCAGAATAATCGGTTGGAGGTTAATGACAGCGGCTAACGCGTCAGCATCAACTAAAACCTGCCATCGGACAAAGAATTCAGCGCTGAGTGACTACGCGCACTGGGTGACGGGACGAATCAATGCGCGCTGACTTCAACATGATCCCGCCTCCTACACTGCACAGTCAGCACGCCATGCGTGCGACTTTGCTGCAATTTTTCATTGATTGCTCATCGATGTCTGAGTTGACGAAATGGCTGGAGTCCATCGGCGAGAGTATTGACGGCAGCAGTTCCGAATTGCGAATCCGATTGCGTAATGCAACGAAGTTTGTGGAGCAAGATGCGGCGAAATTGCCGCGCACCGCCATCTCTTTCATCAGCCGTTATGGCGATGAACAGCTCACCTACCTGTGTGAAATTCTAGGAATATTCGCCGGTGGTGACGTAGATGCCAAAGTACGGCGAATCATGCGGCATATCGGTACCGCTGAGCGCTGGCTGCCGCCGAAAACCTCATTAGAGGAACGTCCGTTAAATCGTGGTCATATCAGGCCTTTCGTCGAATATTACTTGGTCTCCAAGGATGCGAAGTCCTTAGATGATTTCTCAATGCCACTGATCCAAGAACTCATCGAGATTTTCGGCGAGAAGCTTGTTCATGAAAACCGCTCCGTGGGAAAAACCGTCAAGGAAGTTATTACCGCACACGTCGGCGAGACCTTAGCCACCGGGGTTGGTGTCTTGGTTCAGCGCCCAAGCTCCTCGGCAGAGCTACGGAATTTGTTGCGAAAAGCTAAAGTTTTTAAGGAAGTTTATGCTGACGATCTGATCGTTATGCTGATGCCCGATAAACTGGACTCCATGGACCGGCGTATGGCACTTTCCGGGTTACTCGCTGAAAACATTGCGGTTGTCATTAAATAGCGCAACCAGGCGATTAAGCGGCTAATAGCGCGACATTCGCGATGACGACCGTGGTTTTTCGTCAATTTTTTAAGGGGTTCCTGAATGTCTACAGTCACGCGATATACCCGAACGGCAATGGCGCTGCACTGGCTGATCGCGCTATTCATGCTGATCAACGTAGTCTTGGTATGGATCGTGGATTACGTGGGCGAGAGTCACGAAAGGACCGTCGTCGATCTGCATAAGTCCATCGGCATCACGGTGCTGGGTCTGGCGCTGCTGCGAGTGTTGTGGCGTTATGCCAATCCGCCGCCGGCCTTTCCCGTTGAGTTTTCGATCCGTGAGCAGCGCGCGGCACATTGGGCTCACGTCGGGCTCTACCTGTTAATGTTGGGCTTACCCTTGACGGGCTGGCTACACGATTCGGCCTGGAAAGATGCGGCAAGCCACCCCATGGCACTGTTTAATGCGATTCCATGGCCGCGAATTAGTTGGGTTATGCAGACCGAACCAGTGACTAAGGAGTGGTTACACCACTGGTTTGGAAAAGCTCATGAGTGGCTGGCTTACGGGCTTTACGGGTTGTTTTTGCTACACGTGGCGGGCGCCTTAAAGCACCAGTTTATCGACAAAACTCCCGAACTGCAGCGCATGCTACCTGGTAAGAACTCTTAAACGCGACGGCAGTCGTAAGCGTCGCTTAAGTTTGCTCACGGCCCGTCGGGCGGGCCGTGAGCGGCTCATTGCTATCAGGTAAAACTAGCCCATGAAAAACGCGCAGAACTTGTTTCCTTCCAGGTCACGGAAATAGCCCGCATAGAAACCCTCACCGCGGGCACCGGCAGCGCCCTCGTCTTTACCGCCTAAGCTTATCGCTTTGTTATAGACCGCATCGACCTGCTCTTTGGACGTTGCCCGAAACGACACCATCGAGCCGTTGCCGACCGTCGCCGGTTGACCGTCCGCTGGCTTGATCAGCAGAAACTTAGGCGAAGACTCGCCAGCAGACCAAGCAACGAATCTTTCCATTTCCCAATCACGCTTAGCACCCAGTTCAGCCAATAGTTGATCGTAGAATTTCGCCGATTCAGCCAGGTCATTAGTACCAACGCAAACATATCCAATCATGGCCATTCTCCCAAGAGATTAAAAATACGTACGACTTAAAAACCCATCCGATACAGCTAAGACAGAATCATTCCAGGCCCACCAATCGATACACGCGCGCAAAGCGCACGGCATCGGCAATACCGTGATCATCCGGTTGATACTGCAACAGCCAGTCTCCCGGCTTACCGACTAACCGATCCCCCGAGGCACGCCGAACGGCAAAATCCGTCAAATACTGACGAGCCCAGACCGTGCGAGGAACGTTACGGTACTGCCCGGAGCCACCAGCTGTCGTGCCCGGTTCAGCAACGTACTTGCTGGAAAAAACCTCGGCCGAGACACTCCAGCAGTCGCCATCACTGCCCGTAATCACCGCATCGCCCGACCCGTAATGATTGGGTCCTACCCGGCTCATCACCGATCCAGGTTCAACGGCAAAGACGACGCTGACCACCTCATCCTTCGCGTAGGTCTTCGCGAGGGGATCATGACGCAAATCCATGGCCTCAAGTAACTGCATGCCCCACCCTGCCTGCCAGCAAGCGACTTATCAGCCCGATACGCCTAATGCCGCTAACGGACGGCCCGTGGCCGTCGCCCGCACGGTAGCCTCGGCGACATAGATTTCATCTCCATTGTGCGCTCGCTTCTCCAGAACCTCGACCTCAACACGGGGCGCACTGGCCCCGGCCTTGAGAGCGGCATTCATGGCTAATGCTTCAGCCACCTGCCGCGCATGAGCTAACGCTAATTCGTAATTCTCAAACGATTTCAGCGCTGCAGGATCATGCACGCGAAAAACCTTGAAGGTGGGCTGGTTGATCAAAATATCGACTGTCTGCGACACCGTACCGGCCACGGCACCAACGGCATTACACACCGCGGCAAAATCAGGAATAGCCAGTGGTGATCCTAAGCGCTGGGCCACCTCCGGATAATAGGAGGACACCGGGGCGCCGATGGCGACTAAAGCACGGTCCAATCCCAAGCCGGCGGAGAGCAGCGTTGAAAAACGCTTGCCACTCACCGTGTCATCCAACAGACGGTCACCCAGGGGACCAAAACCCTGGCCCAAGTTCTGAAGGCCCGGGTCCTGCGCAAGGGCTGCCTCCAACACTACACGGCCGGACCGTCGCACCACACTCTCACGCACGCGTGCACAAAGATCTTCCACGCTGGCTGCCGTCAGGTATCGGCGTATGTTGCGCTCTTCCTTGACCAATATCTGGGCGCCACACAGCGCCGCTTCCACATTCCAGTCGTTTTGTAAGCCCAACAGGTGCATCGCATCGCTCGGCGTAAATGCCGCAAATAGCACAAGGCCCAGGTCAGCCAAGGACTCCAACGTGCGCAGGGCAGCGGTGCTGGTAATCAGACTGGAAGCCAGTTGCGGCTCATCACCCAACGAGTCCCAGACGGCTCGGTGCGCGGGCGACAAGGTGTCGCTGGCTCCTTTTTCTCGCGAGCGAACCACGAATTGACCGGAGCGCTCCGGATAACGCTCGAGCGAGGCTTGATGACGTAACTTATCCAGAGTGGCTGGCCACTGTTTGACCAGCAGACTCAACGGCATCGCACGACGCGGGCCGATCAAAAGATTACCCGCGCGGTCCAGGCGAATCTCGCTGTCACCACCCAGGCCATGGGTGTGCACATCCACCGCCTCAACCATCGTGCGCCAGCCACCGACCAAGGCGCCCTCAGAATTAATAACCGGCCGTCCGTTAGTGACCACGGCGACATCCGTGGTGGTGCCTCCCATGTCGGAGACCAAAAAGTCGCTAAGCCCCGTGAGAAATCCCGCTCCCACGACACTCGCAGCCGGGCCCGACAGAATCGTTTCCACCGGGCAATCCAACGCCACGTCGGAGCGCATCAGTGATCCATCGCCTTTGACCACCATGAGCGGTGCTTTAATGGATTCGGCATCCAGCACGGCTGATACCGCTTCCACCAAATGCCTGATCTGCGGCGTCAGGCGCGCATTGAGTGCCGCAGTGAGCGCGCGGCGCGGCGCATCCAGTTTCGAAGTGAGTTCGTGAGCACAGGTAACCGGCTTGTGGGTGATCTCACGCACGATCTGTCGAACCCGAAGTTCATGCGAAGGATTACGCACCGAGAAACTCGCCGCGACGGCGTAGGCCTCTACGCGGTGATCGTGCTTAGCGATGATCGCGCGCACAGCATGTTCATCCAAGGCTGCCTGCTCGTCGCCAACGGCCGTATGCCCGCCTGCAATACACTCAACCGGACTGGAATCTTCTGAGGCTCTTAAACCCGAGCGATTTGCCATCGCCTCATCAAAACCCACCAAAATCGAACAGATGGGGCTAAATCGTTTTTCGACGACCGCGTTGGTCGCCAGCGTGGTCGATACCGAAACCAGTCGCACATCAGCCCGCGTGTGACCCGCCGGAATCTTATCCAGGATCGCGCGAATCGCACCGCCTAAGCCAATGGCCAAATCCTCGCGCGTGGTCAGTGCCTTAGCGCTGCAAAGGACACCCCCGCCGGCCTGCAACAACACCGCATCCGTATAGGTTCCACCGGTATCCAGCCCTAACCACAACTCCGAGCTCATTCCACCCACCTCACTGACTAAAATCCACTGTGGCGTCGCCACATTATTTACGGCCAAACCCGCTTGACGCATGCACCGGCCGCGAGTGTAAGCACGCCCGCACAGGCTGCAACCCTCAAGCGCGCAACGCCGTTTTCGGCAAGCTGATGATAAATCAGAAGCTCACTGGCTTAATGATATGATTTATATATATTTTGTTACCGGTGGGTAGCGAACTTTAATAGCGTCTATCGTCGCGTCTTTTCGTACCCAAATCGCCTGCAACCAGTCACTCAACTCGGCCCGCAAACTGGCGTCGCTAGCATAGTCCCCGCCACACAATCGCTCGGGTACGTTGAACTGCTCGACCTGGACCACGATATCGGGTACGCGTCCGCAGAGAAAATCCCAAAAACTAGGGATCCCCGCCGGGTATACGATGGTGACGTCCAGAAACGAGCGAAACCGTGCACCCAAAACCGCCAGGCTCAACCCTAACGCCCCGGCGCGCGGCCGCAGTAGGTGACGGTAGGGCGATTTTTGCTTCGCCTGTTTGTCCGCCGTGAAGCGTGTTCCTTCCGGGAAATTCATAACACTCGTCGGCGTGAGCGCAAAACGCGCGCAAGAGCGTCGCGCCGTCTCTAAATCTTGTTGGCGTTTTTCCGGGTGTCGCTGCAAATAGCTGGCGGAATGGCGGCGCATAAACGGAAAATCCAGCGCCCACCAGGCTAAGCCGATAACAGGCACGTAAATCAATTGTTGTTTCAGGAAAAATTTCAACAACGGAATTTTTCGATTAAACACCCGTTGAAGAACAAATATGTCCACCCACGTCTGATGGTTGCAATTTACCAGGTACCAAGAATCGTGCGCTAAAGCACCGACACCAGAAATCGACCATTGTGTATTTTGCGAGCCTCGAAACAACTGGTCATTAATCGAGATCCACGTGCTCGCAATCTGGTTTAACACCGGATCAATGCGACGTCGAGCAAACCGCACGCGCAAAACCAGCTTCATCACGGCAATAAGCAACAGCGGTATCGAACAAAGGATGGTGCTTATAACAATAAGCAAAAAAACCATCGCCCCGCGAACTACCGGTGGCAACAGTGTCAACATAAAGACTCCCGTATTTCGCCCGAGAGCTTAAACCAATCGGGGCTTTCCATAGGGAAAATCACGTCCAGCACAGGGTCCGGCCTAACGACTCAGGCAAAAAATGGCCGCGATCTAGGCTACCAGAGAAACACCGGCAAAACCGCTGATCACCAACCCTGGTACCTTGAAAAAAGCCCGCCATATCGACACTATGCTGCCCAATCTATGGTGTCTTTGGCTGCAAGGACAGCTAACCATTTCGGTTATCAATGAGGTTTTCCCTATGCACAGCAAGCTTGATGACGTTGCGCTGGATCAACTGTTTCGCAACGCCCGATCCTACAATCGCTGGACGGATCAGCCGCTGGAAGAGTCCATCATCAAAGAGCTCTACGAACTAATGAAACTAGGACCAACCTCGGTGAACACGAGCCCCGCACGGTTCATTTTTGTACGTTCGGCGGAAAGCAAACAACGTCTGGCTGCCTGTGTTTCACCCGGCAATGTGATTAAGGTTGAGCAGGCGCCAGTGGTTGTCATCGTCGGAATGGACTTAGCATTTTATGAAAAGATGGATTACCTGTGGCCTCATGACCCATCCGTGAAGAATTGGTTTACCAATCCCGATAGCGCTAGAGCCACGGCCATGCGCAACTCGACGCTGCAAGGTGCGTACATGATGATGGCTGCGCGGGCTTTAGGCCTGGACTGCGGACCTTTATCCGGCTTCGATCCCATCAAAGTCAATGAGCAATTTTTTGCCGGGACCACAATCGAAAGCAATTTTCTATGCTGCTTGGGTTATGGCTCGCAGGAAGCTCTTTTTGCCCGCCATCCTCGCTTACCATTCGCCGAAGCTTGCCAATTTTCGTAAACGGCTGACTAAGTCCGGTGGCGCCTTATCAAGCGCTACCGGACTTAAATGCGAACGCCATTACCTGCTTGCTGAATCAACTCGCAATACGAGATTACCAATCAAGGCACCCTGCTGCACAAGATCGTGGGCCTGCGCAATAGAAGCCAGTGGCAACTCCGCGGCCACGTGATGCTTGAGCATTCCGCTTTGTAACGCCAAAGACAGCTCCTCAATGATCTGTGTTCTGTCTGTTGCGCTTAGCTCGTACACTAAAAACGATTTAACGGTAATGCTACTGCGCATCATCCAAAGCGCTGGCACGCTGCATTGCGCATCGTTTGTACCGTAAACGACCACAGTTCCATGAGGCTTGAGTACAAGGGGAACTAACGATGCGTTGGCGCTGTAATTCAGATCAATGATGGCATCAACCCCGCGGCCCTGAGTCAAGTGCTGTACGCGCTCGCTAACGGCCTCTTCTACATAGTTAATGGCAACATCCGCACCTACCGCTAAGGCGGTCTCAGCCTTTCGGCTGTTACTAATCGTTGTAATGACACGAATTCCGCGATGTTTACAAAACTGGATGACGTATTGACTGACCGCACCGGCTCCGCCGTGCACGAGTGCAGTATCACCCCGATGCAAATTACTCAATTTTACCGCCTGGGCGGCGGTCATAGCCGGGATACCTAAGCAAGCTCCTTCGGCGAAATCCGTATTATCGGGTAGAGGCACCGCCTGGTTTGCAGGCAGCGCAATAAACTCAGCCGCAGTGCCGTGCGAGCGTTGCCACTGCCCATTCCACAACCAAACCCGTTGCCCAACGCGCGCAGCGTCCACGCCGGCACCCACCTGAGTGATTACGCCGGCGCCGTCACTGTGGGGAATCACCGGAGCGGTTAAGGGGACGGACGTGGTTAAACCACTGCGTGACTTCCAATCGGAAGGATTGACACCGGATGTTGCGACCCGAACCAAAACCTCGCCCGAGGAAGGCTCAGGCGTGGGCAAATCGGCAATCTCAAAAACCTCACTGGCCGGCCCGCGAGTCCGATAAAACGCAGCTTTCATAACACGTCACTCCCTACTTATCCCACCGCCATGGTACCAAACGACCGTACTCGCTGAGCCAAGGGTATAGCGCTCTACGCAGAATCCTGACGAATTGGGGGCCTATCGAACAGAAGAACAAGACAACCGGTCCAACTGTGCCTACACTGCCGGCGCACTCGCAAGGTATTGCGATATGTACCCCGCCCAAATTTTGAGCCCTGCCCATGAGCAACGTCACACTGTATCTGCTTTCGATCGCCATCTGGGGCTCCACGTGGCTGGCGATTAAGTTTCAACTTGGAGTCGTTGAACCCGCCGTTTCGGTCGTCTGGCGGTTTGGTCTGGGAAGCATTGTCCTGTTCGCTTACGCGAATTTCCGGCATCTGCCCATCAAGCGTCCGGGTAAAGACCACGGCTGGTTAATAGTTCAGGGTGCCTTCCTATTCGGCATCAATTACGTAGCCGCCTACGAATCCGAGCAAACTTTACCCTCGGGTATTGTCGCGGTTCTATTTTCCTTAGCTGTCTTTTTTAATCTGATTGGTGCTCGCCTGTTCTTCAAAACACGGATTGAACCCATGACACTGATCGGTGCGATTATTGGGTGCACCGGTGTCGCTCTGGTGTTTTCTCCTCAACTACTGCAGTTAAACGCATCAGGCGGGGTGTTACGCGGTGCTTTATTTGCAATTGGATCTGCGCTGCTAGCTGCCGTGGGCAGTATGGTGGCGGCGCGCAATTACCGTACCGGGATGCCCGTCCTACAAACCACCGCCTGGTCGATGCTCTACGGATCGGTCACGGCAGCCTTTTGGGTAGCCATCTCAGGCGGACATTTTCGCTTTGAGACCTCGGCGAGCTATGTCATTTCATTTATTTACCTGATGCTCTTCGGTTCGGTCATCGCGTTCATGTCGTATTTGACCTTGATGAAACGCATAGGCCCGGGCAAAGCAGGCTATGCAAACGTAGCAACACCCATTGTGGCCTTAGGGCTATCGACGCTATTCGAGCACTTAGTCTGGCAACCGATTATGATCGCCGGCGTTGTCCTTTGCTTGGTAGGCAACTTATTTGTGCTCCACAAAGGCAGGCGCACCCGATAAGTTGATCTGTACAGCGACCAAACAAAAACGCCTCCCACCGAGTACTCGGGGGAGGCGTCTTCAAGGCGGCCGCGTGGATTAAATACAATCCAAATACAGGCGATAATCCAATTCGGACACTTCGCTAGCGACACGGAAAAACTCGGCTTCCTTAATCGCGATATACGAGCGGTGTAGGGTCTCTCCCAGCGCATGGCGCAGAAAGTCCGAACTCTTCGCCAAATCAATTGCAGAGCGCCAGTCGCGTGGGATCGTGATCTTGGAGCGGTCAATGGTGTCGTAACCGTTTCCCGTCACCGGATGGCCAGGATCCAACTCCCTCTCAATGCCTGCCAGCATACCTGCCAGGATAGTGGCACCAACCAGATAGGGATTGGCATCAACCCCCGCTACGCGATGCTCAAAGCGACGCGCACGAACAGCACCGGCTGGGATGCGGATAGCCACACTGCGATTATTAACGCCCCAGTTCGGGGCAACCGGCGCGTAACTTTTTGCCGCAAAACGACGCCACGAATTAGCGTGAGGCGCGAAGATGATCATGGAGTCTGCCATGGTTGCCAGCATGCCACCCACCGCATGGTGCAGGATTGGCATGAGCTGCCCGGGGGTCGTTTCTGAAAAAACGTTCTGATCTTTTTCATCCAGCATCGACATATGCAAATGCATACCAGAGCCGGCGTAACTTGGCAGGGGCTTCGCCATAAAGCACGCAGTGATTCCGTGACGACGCGCGACACCGCGTACGAGTCGTTTTAAAACGACCAAGTCATCAGCCGCACGGGCAAAATCCTCTCGGTAGTGCAGCGTAAGCTCATACTGTCCTGGCGCATACTCAGAGATTAATGATTCCAACGGTAGATCTTGTGCAGCGGCGGCTGCATAAATATCGCTAAACAGCCCCTGCATGCCGTCCAGCTCCTCTAAACCGTAGACTTGCGTGCCGTTGCCAGGTCGCCCGTCCAGTGTTGCCGGTGCCGCACGAAATGTACCGTCGGCGTCTCGCTCACTGGAAAACAGAAAGAACTCTAGCTCGAAAGCACCGGCTGGCCGCAATCCCTTCTTGGCCAAGGCCGACAATTGCCTAACCATCGCATGACGTGGATCCGAGCCTGCTTCCACGCCGTCTAAGTCGTACATGGAAACCAACACCTGTGCTCGCGGCGGTGATGTCCATGTCAATGGCTTCAACGTACCGGGAATAGGCCAGACTACCTGATCACCGTCGCCGTTTTGCCAGATCAGTCCGGTTTCCTCAACGTCCTCGCCAGTTACATCGAGGCCCAGAATTGAAGTCGGCAAGTTTCTGCCCACTCGATACAGAGAGAGTAATTCATGACGGCGAATCATTTTGCCGCGACCGATGCCGTTGGGGTCAACCAAAACAATGTCGATAACTTCGATTTCGGGATAACGCGCTAAGAACTCTTCAGCTTCTGCGGGTTGCGCACCGCTGGGTGTATAGTCAGTCAAGATTCAATCTCCAAAGGAGCCGACCACCACGAGCACCTCTTGGTGCTCTGTAGAATGCGGCGAATTCGTTTTTAGTGTGTGACCAGCCACTGAGCCAACTCAGAGAACGCAGCGATCAGTCGATCGACCTGTGCTTTACTGGTGGCTGGGCAGACCAACATCATGTTGTGAAATGGCGCAATCATGCAGCCGCGATTTACCAATCCCAAGTGCAAGGCTCGCTCTAAGTCTGTGCCATGGGCGTTTTGGGCCTCAGTACCATTACGCAGCGGTCCAGGCGCACAGATGAACTCCACGCGCGCCCCACAGCGCACGGCATGCCAAGGCAGGCCTGTTCGGGCAATGACTCGCGCAAGGCCATCGCAAAGCTGTCCCGCAAGGCTCTCCATATGCGCGTAGGCCTCATCAGTCATGACCTCACTCAGGGTCGCTTGCATGGCTGCTAAGGTCAGAGCATTGGCCGATAACGTGGTTCCTATACCCGAGTAACCCGCGTCTTTGGCATGGCGCAACTCGTCCCAGCCGGCGGCGATAGCATCAGTAAAACCCCAGACGCTGGCGGGTAAACCACCGGCTACGGGCTTACCCAACACGAAGATATCTGGCTGCAGACCATGCGCCCGGGTATAACCGCCAGGCCCGGTAGAAATCGTGTGCGTCTCGTCTATTAAAAGAAGGGTGCCGGTATTGCGCGTCAATTGGCGCAACTGCTCGTGATACCCCGGGTCCGGGAGCACCATGCAGCAATTGGTCAGTGCAGGCTCTGTGATTACACAAGCAACATCGCGAGCCTCTAGTGCCTGCTCTAAACCCGCCAGGTCATTGAACTCGACAACTTTGCTCTGTGCGGTCAAATCAACAAACTGGCCCATCAAACCCAGGCGGTTGATCGACTGACCGTGATGCAATTGAACGAAGGTTTCGTCCACTGACCCATGGTAGCAGCCGTTCATCACCAAAATTTTGCTGCGCCCCGTCACCGCTCGGGCTAGCCGTAAAGCAAAACGATTCGCATCCGTCGCCGTGGTCGCGATTTGCCAATGCGGCAGTCCGAATCGCTCCTGCAACAGCTTGCCCACAGCATGAGTGGCTTGCGTAGGTAACATGTAAGTTAAGCCACGCGCAGCCTGGTCGGTAATCGCGCGAGCTACCGGTGCCGGTGAATGCCCAAACATGGAGCCCGTATCACCGAGGCAGAAATCCGCTAGTTCGTTGCCGTCGATATCTTCAAGCGTTGCCCCGTGAGCCCGCTGAACGATCATCGGAAAGGGCATGGGCCAGTCGAGCATCCAATGCATAGGGACGCCACCATAATAGCCGTGGCTTCCCTCCGCAGCACTCGCCTGAGCTCGCGGCCGGGCCGCGGTGTAGCGCTCTACTTCAGTCTCATATAGGGACCGGATGCGGCTTAATGCCACACCACCAATCTGCGCATCGTTCGTCATGATCAAAACTCGCTTTTCACGCTCAAAGTGGCACCCCAATCTCTTGGGGTCTACTTATTTGCGCGGACTGACAGTATCTCAGAATCGCCGATATTTTTCTATTTTTCAGAAGGTTAGGTCAAATACAGTGACAATATGCGAGGTTGCACAGCAGCATTTAACGCAAGTCCCTGAATTGTTGAGTAGTTAAACGATGGGCTACTGCACGCAGTCATCTACGCCGGCTGCATGGATGCGGGATAGCCGTTACTATGCCGCGCCAAGCCCCCTACAAAGGAACCGTGCGCATGAGTCAGCCTGTCCAATACGATGCTCTAGTAACCGGCGCGGGCTCCCCCCACGGCATTGGCTTTGCTATCGCCAAGCGTTTAGCTGAGGGCGGCTTATCCGTGGCCTTAGTCAGCACGACGGATCGCATCTACGACCGAGCCTCTGAGTTAACGATCCTCGGTTATACCGCACACGGATTCATCTGCGATCTGACCGACTTTGATGCCACACAAGCTCTCGCACACAACGTAGGTCCAGTCTCAGTTTTAGTGAACAACGCCGGAATGGGCTCCAGTCGCGAACCCGCCATTTTGAAACCCTTCGCCGATTATTTGGAAACGGACTGGGACCGCATGGTGGCTTTGAGCTTAAAAACCGCATTCTGTGCAACTCGGGCTTTTCTGCCAGCGATGTTAGATGCCGGCTATGGCCGGGTCATCAATGTCGCATCCACCTCCGGAGCCTATGTGGCCAATCCCAATGAAGTTGCCTATGCGGCAGCTAAAGCGGGCATGGTGGGACTTACAAAAGCTCTGGCTGTTGAAGTAGCCTCGCGCGGTGTAACGGTCACGGCGGTGGCTCCAGGCTGGATTGCTACCGCAGCCTCAACCGACGGGGAGTTGGCGGGGGGTCTCAACACACCGACCGGCCGCGCAGGTACGCCCGATGAAGTAGCGCATGCAGTAGCCTTTTTAGCGTCTAAAGGGGCAAGCTATATTAACGGTGAAACCTTAGTCATTGACGGGGCGAATATCCTTCAAGAGTACAAAGGGCCGGCCGCGGATTACTACTAAGTATCGCGGCCTGAAAATCATCCCCAACCTCAAAGGCGAAAATCCATGCGAACAGTCTTAATCACGGGTGCCGCCAGTGGCATGGGCTTAGCAATTGCAAAGAGATTTTTGAGCGGTTCTGACAATCTTGTGTTGGTGGATATCAACGCCCAGAAGCTTGCGCAGGCTGCGCAGGAACTGCAGGCACCAACTGGTCAGTTGTCTGAAGTTGTCGCTGACGTCTCCCAACCTACTGACTGTGCTCGACTGGTTCAGGCCGCCCTGTCGTTTTCTGGTCGTCTGGACGTGGTCATCAACAGCGCAGGAATTTGGGTGGAAGGCCCGTCCGAACAGGCTAGCGAAGAAGAATGGGACCGTACCTTGAGTGTTAATCTCAAAGGTCCTTTCTTCGTTTGTCGTCATGCCATCCCCCACCTAGAAAAAACCAACGGCTGCATCATTAATATCGCCTCCGATGCAGGCTTGGTAGGCAACGCAGGTGCCAGTATCTATTCGGCATCCAAAGGCGGCCTGGTCTTATTGTCACGCTCCTTAGCGCTTGAACTGGCGCCTAAGGGCATCCGAGTTAACGCTGTTTGTCCGTGTGACGTAGCCACACCAATGATCGACTATCAGGCGGCTACCTACGGCAACGGCGACCCCGAGCAGTACAAGCGAAACCTGCTGGCACACTACCCACAAAAACATCGCGCTCGATTTGCGACGAGTGATGAGGTGGCCGAGCTGGTGCACTATCTTGCCTCTGACAAAGCCGCGCCCATCACCGGAGCCGCACTTCCCATAGACTTTGGCCTGACCGCAGGCTACTAGCCCTAACCCCTTTTTTGGAGACTTCTGATGCTACCTACCGGTCTCGTCGCACACGAACGCTACTTTTGGCATGACCCCGGCCGTGGTTCCGGGTTTTCGACCGCTAGCATCTACTTGCAGCCGGATCGTCATCCAGAGGATCCTGATACCAAACGCCGTTTGTTGTCGCTGTTGGAGGTGTCGGGTCTGCTTGATCAATTGCATCGTATTGCGCCGCGGCCTGCCAGCAATGATGAACTCCAATACTTTCATACGCAGCGCTACATAGACCACGTGCGGGTATTGTCTGACGGCGTCGGTGGTGAGGCAGGTGACAGTGCAATGGTCGGCCAGGGTAGTTTCGAAATTGCTGCCCTATCGGCCGGTGGTTGTCTGGCAGCTGGCGATGCGGTGATGTCTGGTCAAGTACGTAATGCCTATGCCTTAGTACGTCCACCCGGCCACCATGCTGAGGCGGATAGCGGTCGCGGCTACTGCCTGTTCGGCAATGCGGTACTGCTTGTTAAGCATCTACAAAAAAAACATCACTTAAACCGTATCGCGGTAGTTGACTGGGATGTGCATCATGGCAATGGTACCGAATCGGCTTTCATTGCCGACCCATCAGTGCTTACGATCTCGATACATCAGGATCATAACTATCCAATTGATGCAGGCTCTATTGACGTGAACGGTGAGGGGTTGGGTCGTGGTACCAACATCAATATTCCCTTACCGCCCGGATGTGGCGAAGGAGCCTACCTCGCCGCTGTGGAACGGGTCGTTATTCCCGCACTGGAAAAATTTCGCCCCGAACTGATCGTGATCGCGTCCGGTTTAGATGCTTCTATGATCGACCCCATTGGCCGAATGATGTGCACAAGCGAAACCTATCGGCTCATGACGCGCCAACTCATGGCCGTCGCCGATCAGTTATGCCAGGGAAGAATCGTAGCTACCCACGAAGGCGGGTACTCCAACGCATACGTACCGTTTTGCGGACTCGCGGTGATTGAGGAGCTCAGTGGGATCCGCACACCGGTCATTGACCCGTACTTGGCAGAATTTGTGATGATGTCCGGCCACGTGCTGCTGCCGCATCAAGAAGCCATCATCGAACAGGCCAGACAATTAGTCGCTAACATCCCTGATTAACCGCCAGCAAATACGGGCCAACGCTCAGCTTACAGCGCAACTGTTAACTCGTCGCGCTGTAAGCGTTTTAATACCCAGCCGTAGCATAAACCGATGGCTAACCAGGAAAGACCGACTTTCCAGGTAAGAGCACTCATGCCTTTGAAAACCATCAAAACAACCATCATGCCAAGAACGGGCACGCACCAGTGTACAAACCACGCTTTCGATCGCTGACGGATAGCGTACAGGTTAATTACCGAAACATGAAGCAGTAGAAACCCGCTCAACGCGCCAAAATTTACGATGTAGGCTAAATCGTCCAGGCGATTTTTCATAGCCAGGCCGATGCTCAGCGATAAGGCCGTTGTGACCAGCATAGCCACATAAGGTGTACCGTATCGCGGATGCACTCGAGCAAGAACATGCGGTAACTGCCGATCCCGACCCATGGCAAACAACACCCTCGCAACACCCACCTGCATAGGTAAGGCATTGGATACACCAACCACGATGGCATATGCCCAAGCTAGCGATAGCCCGGCCCAGCTACCAATAGCATAGGCAGCCATTTCATAAGACGCCGTTGCAGGGTCTTTAAAAGTAAACCCAGGCAGCACATTGCCGCATACCCAGGCTACGACCACAAAGAAGGTGGCACTAATCACCAGCACCGAGATAATAGCCCTACCCATGATTGACCGACTGCCATCTCGCACCTCTTCCGCCAAGGTCGAAATAGCATCGAAGCCTAAAAACGACAAAACGCAGATCGAGGTTGCACTCAGTATTCCGCTGAAATGAAATTTGGGCGCATCAAAAAACGGCTTTAGAGTCAGGGCTCCATTGCCCTTGCCGTTATGGAGCGCCACCAGCAAAAAACCTAGCAAGGCCACCACCACTACGATCTGCGCCACCACGGCGATCGCGTTAGCTTTGGACGTGACTGTCACACCAAACCAGTTTACGGACAGAGTGATAGAGACTAAGGCGACGATCCAAACCGAGCGATCAATTCCTGGTACGAGTGTCTCCATGGCCACAGCAATAAGCACATACACAAACGCAGGAATCAGTAGGTAGTCGAGAAGAATCATCCACCCTGCAATAAATCCGGGAAAATTTCCAAGAGAATAGCGTGCAAAGCCATACACGGAGCCAGCGGACGGTACCGTCTCCGTGAGCATCGCGTAACTCTTGGCCGTGAAGTACATGCAGACCGAACCCAACAGATAGGCCAAAGCGACCATGCCGTTTGATTCACTCCAGACAAAACCTAAAGTGCTCAACGGAGCGATGGGTGCGATATAGGCTAGCCCGTAGACCACAAGGTCCCAATAACCCAGCGAGCGGCGTAAAGTGGGCGTTATTCCTGCCTTAGAAGAACCGTCGCCAGAACTTGTTGTCACGCCTCACGCTCCCTAGTTATCCCGGCATTCGCCAAGACCGCTAGCGTATACGGGTCAACGCTCAGAATCGATCACGGATTGCATAAAACGACATGGCAGCCACCAGGGTCGGCCAACGCAAACGCGGGCCTCCCGGAAAGGCTGGCACCGGCACGGCAGCAAAAGCGTTCAAAGCCTCGTCATCACCACCAATTGCATCCGCCAAGATCTTTCCTGCATAGGGAGCCAAGACCACACCTAGTCCGGAAAAACCGCTGGCGTTGTAGAAACCGGTGGCAATCTCCCGGATGTAAGGCATGCGGCTAGGCGTAATCGACAGCGTACCGCCCCATGCGTACTCGAAACGTACATCAGCCAGTTGCGGGAACACCCCCAGCACGCGCGGCCTGACAACCGCGCCAATATCTTTGGGAAATCGATAACGGTAGTTCTCGCCGCCCCCAAAAAGCAGCCGATGATCCGGAGTCAGGCGATAGTAATGAACCACGAATCGAGAGTCTGACACCGACTCGCCCTGCCGGATCAGGGATGCAGCACGTTCTTTACCCAACGGCTCGGTAACCGCAATGAAGTTATTTATAGGCATGACATGCGTTTCAACATCGCGTGACAACCCGCGTAAATAGCCGTTGCACGCCATAATTACCTTGGCAGCACGGACCGACCCGCTCGCTAGACCCACCCGCCAGCCAGTGCCGTCACGGTCCAAGGCGGTCACCATCGCATGCTCAAATAATCGCGCCCCCTGATTCTGCGCCGCCTTGGCGATGCCCAAAGCCAGGTTCAAGGGGTGCAGGTGGCCGCCCCTAGCATCCAGTGATCCGCCAAAGTAAGTGTCCGTTCCAATACGCTCACGAATTTCATTTCGCTCAAGATATTGCAGGGCCTCATAGCCATACTCATTGCGCAATTTTTTAACGTAGGCGGCCGTTCCGGCGCTGTATCGAGCCTTATGATCGGCGTGGATGTAGCCTAAACGATAGTCACAGTCGATCCCGTGGTTAGAGATCAGCCAGTCCAAATGATCACGGGCGTCTAAAGCATAATTCCACAGCTTTTTCGCCGCCGGCACGCCCAATTTGTTTTCTAGCCAGTCTTGGTCCTGACGAAGTCCGACATGAATCTGACCCCCGTTACGTCCGGACGCTCCCCAACCCAACAAAGACTGTTCCAAAAGAATCACACGGCGTCCCTGGCGAGCGAGATGCAATGCCGAACACAAACCGGTAAATCCGCCACCAATGACGCAAACATCAGCCTCCAAGTCGCCTTGCAAACGCTCGCCGACTACGGTGAGGTTGGTAGTGGCAGCGTAGTAAGAAGGCGCATGGGTTACCGTAGGAGCCAGTGCATCGCCATTAGCAGAACTCAACATGAAACCACCCTAGGGATAACAAGCACGCGCTGCCAGGCCGTGAGACACCAAAGCGCCCATGAACATCTAAGCGCCGAAATCACTTTCACCAATCAAACTCATCCCGTCGCGAATATCGGCGCGAATAGCCCGGCCCAACTCTTCCGCATTTCCATCCGCCATTGCCGTCAATGCTCGCTCGTGCTGATCGACAAGATTGGCAGTACCGTAGCGCCCGTAGACGACCCGCATGAACGGACCAAACTGCAACCAAAGAGTTTCAATCAATGCCGTCAGAGTACGTCGGGGTTGCGCGCGATATAGCGTGAAGTGAAAGTGAAAATTACCTTCCATGTAACGGTTCACATCGCCACCTTCCAAGGCAATCGCCATAGATTCGTCGTGCTGAACCAACTGCTTACGAAGACTCGTGGTCACATACGGCAACGCGGCGACCGCCGCTTCCGGCTCCAAAAGCTCGCGGCAACGGAGCAAATCGTCAAAGCGACTTTGGGTCATGGCGGGTACGACAATTCGACGTTTAGATCGAATATCGACGGCACCCTCCGCCGCTAAACGACTGAGCGCCTCGCGAACCGGGGTTTGGCTGACGCCCAGTTCCAGCGCCAAGCCACGGGTGGATAAGGTACTGCCGGGCATGAATTTGCCCGTAACGAACCGCTGACGCAACTCACTGTGTACGTTGGCGTGCAAAAGACCGGTCGGTACTAAGCAATTATTCACTACAGGCTCTCAAACCAAATTAAGGCTCGTTTGACAGAGCAGCCACACGAACGGCCCAGCTCACATGACGACGGAAACACCCCAACCGGAGCACAGGCTCCGGCCGGGCGTGCCAAGTTACGCAGCAGGTAATGCGCGTAACTCAGCTTCCGCTTCGTTGAGTGACCGCTCAATAGTGTCGACAATACGGTCGATCTCTTCACGGGTCACGATTAAAGGTGGGCACATCACCAGCGAGTCTCGCACCGCACGCACCATCAGCCCGTTACGGATACAGAAGTCACGAACGATAGGACCTGCTGTGCCCTCCTTTCCGGTAAAGCGCTTGTTGGTGCCTTTTTCCGAAACAATTTCCACAGCACCAATCAGTCCTAAGGAACGTGCTTCACCGACTAAAGGATGTTTATCCAAGCGACGTAAGGCTGCGGCAAGGTAAGGGCCCATTTCGTCGCGGCAGCGTTCAACCAACTGCTCACGCTCGATAATTTCTAGGTTCTTTAACGCAACCGCGGCCGAGGTCGGATGGCCTGAGTAGGTAAATCCATGCAGAAACTCCCCACCATGCTCGCGCAGCACATCAATGATGTCCGAGGAGACAGCGGTAGCCGAAATAGGAATGTAGCCCGAGGATAAACCCTTGGCCATTGAGACAATGTCAGGCTTAACTCCGTAGTGCTGAAAACCGAACCAGCTACCCAGTCGACCAAATCCGCAAATCACTTCATCCTGAATCAATAAGACGCCGTACTTCTTCAAAATGGCATCAACACGTGGCCAGTAACCCTCTGGAGGGATGATGACGCCACCGGCGCCTTGCACAGGCTCAGCAATAAAGGCAGCTACACGCTCTGGCCCAATCTCCAAAATCTTAGCTTCAATTTCATTGGCCGCCCGCTCGGCGAACGCTGCCGGGTCCTCACCGAAGCCCTCATTAAACTGGTAGGGCTGCATGACATGCTCAACCCCGGGGATCGGGAGATTGCCCTGCTCATGCATACCTTTCATGCCACCAAGACTCGCGCCAGCGACGGTTGAGCCGTGATATGCATTCCAGCGACTGATAAACACCTGACGCTGTGGCTGACCTTTCAGCGCCCAGTAGTAGCGCGCCAAACGAAAGGCAGTGTCATTGGCTTCGGAACCGGAACAATTGAAGAACACGTGCGAGAGCTTACCGCCCAATTTAGAGGCCAATTTAGCGGCCAAACGCACTGGCGGCTCCGTAGCCGTCTTGAAGAACGTGTTATAAAACGGCAGCTCTAGCATCTGCGCTTGGGCTGCGTCAGCCAGCTCCTTACGCCCATAACCTACGGTTACACACCACAGACCAGCCATTCCATCCAGAATGGACACGCCTTCAGCGTCGGTGATCGTACAACCCTGGGCGTGGGAAATAATTCGCGCGCCACCAATATCTTGCTGCAGCCGATAATCACTCTGCGGCGGCAGGTGGTGTGCCATATCGAGCCTGCGTAGGTCGGCTAAGTTCTCAGCCGTCATTGCGGTCGCCATTTTCATACTCCTCATCATCATTTATGAAAAATCACATCAGTACCAAAAAGACAAAGCAGTCAGTGACACTCCCAGTGTCCTACCCCTTAGGAGTTCAGGATCTCACCGACCGCGCGATAGGCTTGCTCGATAGCAACATCCGTATAGGCGCCTCCACCCGAATCAGAGTTAGCTATAGCAATTCGGCCGAAACGTTGGCGACCCACGACCCACGGCCGCTGGTCATCGCTAAGTTCTGGATCCCAAAGTGGGTTGTATTCCGGGGCGTAGCCGTGTGGCCAACGATTGACCGTGATCGCGGTAATGTCGCGAGCCGGGTCAAATCCCCCATTACCCAAAATGCGTCCCAACTGGGAGCGAATTTCGCGTTCAAAAGTTTCAAACGAGGTGGCCAGCAATTCGGCACGTCCGGCGCGGTGCTGATCCGCCTCACTTAGGCCGGGCTTGCATGGGGTTCGCACCATATGCACTAAGTTAGGCTCAGACGAGTTCAGAGGCCCTTCATATCCACCAATCATGGAGTGCGAATTCAGGTGCAGGTACGAATGGTAGCAACCCGGTGCGTATATTTGATTAACGCCGAGTTTTTCAAAGGCCTTCCAGTCTTTGATTGCCACGCTCGTGTAAACCAGGGGTGTCTTGACCAAACTATGCAATGCCGCCTTTTGTGGCTCGGGCAACTCGGGACACAGATACGGGATCATCATGTTGTAGGAAGCTAAAACACAGGCCTTGGCTCGTACCGTATGCGCCTTACCCGCTCGTTGATAAGTAACTTCTACGTCACGTGATTGGCGCGGATCACCCACGTGGCGTACGCGCGTGACCATGCTGTTGAGGCGAATACGTGACGGGGACTGTGGTCGGTCCAGTTGTGCGTAATCGATTCGTGCGGTTACCACGTCAGCTGCGCTGTTACCTGGCACGGCTTGCGGAATCAACGCACGCACCAGTAAGCGGGCAATGGACGCATTGCCGTCGGGGAAATGAAAGCGCGTCGAACCTCCAGTGTCGGCGTACCCCGCCGGAGTAAAGCCCATGCGCGCGGTGGAACCCGGTTCTAAGTTCAATCCTTGAAAGCCGGGAAGACCAATTCCCCAACAATCCAAGGCCGAGATCGCATCAGCGCCGACTCCCCACTCACCGTGCGGGCGTGCCTGATAAAACTCAACTACTGCTGGGTCGGCCTTGACTAAGTCCGTCAAAAAGGCCCGATAACTGATTCGGGATAAGCGATCTTTTTTCTGAGCGGAGGACAGACCCGGCAAATAATCGACCGTACCGGTCTCAATCCGCGCCATATCGGCAATCGCCTTCTCAGACAGCGGTGCTCCGGCCAGCGACAGTTTGGAGGGGCCTTTGCCGTCTCTGACCATTAAAAAGTCAGCGCCGAAAGTCTCGCGGTCAAAAAACGCACCGTCGCCTAACCCGCGATCTTTATAAAAACTCTGGTTCCACGCCGTTTTCGCCAAGCCCTCGACATCAATACCTAACGTCTTCATGAGGCCGGCGGCTACCGTGCCATAAGGCTTGGGGCTGTCAATCAGCAAAGTGCCACCGTTCATCAGGTGCATTCGGCCGTTGAGTTCGAACTCATTGCGCTTAGCGTGCCCGCCAAAATCATCGTGGTTATCGAGAATCAAGATTTTGGCAGCAGGCCCCGCGGACTGGCGAAAGAACTGGGCGGCCGACAAACCGCTGAGGCCGCCACCGACGACGACCAGGTCGTAGAACTCGCCAGTAGCCTGCGGTAATTGCGCAGGAGCTTGCCCGTCTCGAAGCGCATGGGCCGCCTCAAAAGACCCCGGGTGACTACCGCGCATGCCAGTCAATGACGGTGGGTAATAGCCTGGCGCGTCCTGCCCGCTGGGTGGCTCTCGCAGCCAGGTATCGCAGCCACTGAGTAAGGGTGCGGAGATGGCGCCAACGGCGACGGCAGCACCCTGCACAAAGTCACGTCGACTAATCGGTTGATCCATGCCCAAGGCACGATCCGTGGCAGAGCGAAGTTTGCGATTCTCAGTCATCGTGGGCTCCCAGTCCTATAGACCTCGGGCCTCTCCCCGGACCATCCAGAGCAGGCAGCTAACGAAAGTTGACGTTACCTGTAGGCGCCGTCACGGTCAATAAACTGTGATCGCAGATGAGCGTAATCGATCATCATAATTTACGAGGATAACCGAGTATAAATAAATTTAAATTATATAAATCAGTAATTTGAACGATTGTTATTAGAGCCCGTCTTAGATCAAGTATCGACAGAAAAACTGACACAATGACGTGATCACAGCAAGCCGGATTGCTACGCGGGCCTCATGCCCCGCTCTGCCTAGGACCACTCCGCTGGCTCAATATTTAGTGATCTAAAACGATCGCTGCGTTGACTTCCCAGCTAACGGTGACCGAATCACCCCAATCGATCGCCCGCTCGGCTGTCCGGCGATCATTCTGCAAAAAGGCGGTGATGATCTTCCCACTGGAAACCTTGATCTGGTATGTCGAGCGGTTGCCAAGATAGCCTAGCTCCCACACCACGCCCTGCACCCGATTGTCGGCACTTTCTTCGCCTATGGGATCTTTGCTGAGCCATATCTTCTCGGGTCGAACAGCAATCCACACGCGCTGCCCTACGGCCACCCGACGCACATCGTCCACCCGCACCTCACAACCCAGCTCATCACAACGAACAGTGATCAGGGAAGGCGCACAACTAACCACGGTGCCTTCAAAGAAATTGGTGGTACCGATGAAATCAGCTACAAAGCGTGACCGAGGAAATTCGTAAATTTCTGACGGAGTTCCAACCTGCAAGACTTTGCCCTGATTCATCACGGCAATACGGCTGGACAGTGCCATCGCCTCGTCCTGATCGTGGGTAACAATCACAAACGTCGTGCCAATTCGATCCTGAATGTCCATCAACTCAAATTGAGTTTGCTCGCGCAACTTTTTATCAAGTGCAGACAGCGGCTCATCGAGCAACAGGACCTTGGGTCGGCGGATGAGCGCCCTGGCCAGCGCTACACGCTGTCGCTGCCCACCCGAAAGTTGATGCGGTTTTCGGCCGCCAAACTTACCCAGCTGCACCATATCTAGCGCATCACTGACGCGTTCTTTCTTTTCGGCCTCTGAAATCTTCAAAGTTCTGAGACCATAACCGACATTCGCCTGAACGCTCATGTGCGGGAACAGTGCGTAAGACTGGAACATCATATTGACCGGCCGCTCGTGCGCAGGCACGCCCACCATGTCGACACCATCGATCAGTATGCGGCCGCTAGTTGGTGTCTCAAAGCCGGCCAGCATTCGCAATAACGTGGTCTTGCCGCAGCCGGATGAGCCTACCAACGCAAATATTTCGCCCTTGAAAATTTTCAATGCCACATTGTCAACCGCACTGAAAGCACCGAATGACTTCGAGATACCATCAATGATGATCTGCGGCTGCGCCTGCGTATCCAGCCAGGGTTTTTTCTCAACTAACTTTGGCGCGGAGTTTGTCACCGGTCACTACCTCTACAGCCTCGACGCCCTTGCTCGCCGGCATTCGTTTCAAAATGTCAGACTAGCGATCGGCAGGCGGCGTCACTCGACGACGCTCCGGGGCAAAAAACGGCTTCTCCACAACCTTAGCCTGGACCATACGACGCTCCCAGACTAACTCGCGGTTCAGGTAAATTTCCGCCCATACGGTAGCTCCCATCGCGAAATGCGGCGCATTCACTATCGCTAAGGCGATATTGCGCTTACAGGTCGGCGACCACATCGCGGAAGTCACATTACCCACTTCGTTCTGGCCAGCCTTGTCCGAGTACAACAACGCACTGTGCGCTGCTTTGTTTCCAGCAATATCTAAGCCAACCAAGCGGCGCTTCACGCCGCTCGCCTGTTCGGCCATCAAGGCACGGCGACCGTTGAAGTGACCCTTCTTAAAATCAATAAGCCAGTCAAAACCGAGTTCAAGAGGTGAGCGATCACGACCCAGGCGAATGGTAGATTCTGAAGAGATAAAATCGTAGTGGGGCATCAAAAATCCAGCCTCAATACGCAATGCGTTTAACGCCTGGGAACCGATAGCGCGTATACCGCGTGTCCGACCAACCTCCATCAAGCGATCCCAGACGGTTTCCGCATCTTCCGGCGCCATCCAGATCTCATAACCCAGATCACCGGTAAATCCAGTTCGTGAGGCCATAATCTCGATGCCATTGGCGTTGAAATAGCCCAACTCAAACGGTTTCAACAATTCCACGCCCACAAGGCCAAACTGCTTAAGAACCCAGCACGACGTCGGACCCTGGACAGCCAACGCGGCAACTTCCGCCGTGACTTCAGCGATCTCCACGTCATAGCCAATAGCGGCGTCCAGCAACCAGTCAATCTGCCGCTCAGCGGTGCAAAGCCAGTACTCATCTTCGCCTAATCTAAAGATGGTTCCGTCGTCGATGATATGGCCGTCGTCATTGCACCAAACGACATACATCACCCGATGCAGTTTTAACTTGCTGACATCACGCGTGACCAGATGATTCAAGTAGGCCGCAGCGCCAGCGCCCACAACGCGGTACTTGACCATGGGCGTCAGGTCAAAAACACCGGTCGCATTTCGAACGGAGAAATATTCCTGTTCGGGCGTAGTGAAGACATCAACGGTGGTATATCCGGCCCATGCAACGAAGCTATCGTGCTGACTTAATGCACGTGCTCGATTATGAAACGGTGTTTGCAGCAGGGGCTGACGATAATGATTGGGCATCGCCGAAGACGCCATCGAAGTAGGATTGGAATTCATAATTAACCTGCCTTAGCAAGCACAGCTTGCGCCGCCAGACGACCGACCACACCGGCCACGCCGCCACCCGGGTGTGCTCCTGCGCCGCAAAGATAAAGGCCAGAAACGGGCGTGGAATACTGGGCAGCCCCCGGGACGGGGCGCACAAAGTAGAACTGATCAAACGCGAGCTCCGTGTGGTGCCAGTGCCCGCCCTGATTTCCGTAGCGCGTTTCAATGTCCACGGGTGTCATTAATTCACTGCCCACAATGGAGTCTTTAAGACCCGGAGCATAGGTCTCCAGCTGTGCCAAAAGCTCGGTGAGATAAGCCTCACGCGCATTCTCCCAACCCTGTCGCAAATCGCGCGGCGCACACTCAATAATCGCGGACAGAACGTGCTGACCAGCAGGAGCAAGAGACGGATCGTTGACGGTAGGGATCGTGATTTCCATAGCCGGAGCCGGCGAATACGCACCGTACTTGGGCTGATCGAATGCCCTTTCTAGATAATCAAGAGTAGGGGAAATCACCAGGCGACCGGACAGGGCGTCCGGCGCAAGGCCGGTAAAGCTAGGCAGTTTGTTTAAAGCCAAATGCAACTTGGCGACTACCCCGCGTGCTCGTGAGTGATGAACCTTGCGGACAAACCCTGTATCGAGATGCTCGGGCCCTAGCAGCTTTAAGAAAGTCGTCTTAGGATCTGCACTGGAAATGACAATCGGAGCCACAACCGTGTGTCCGGACTGCAGGGCGATACCACTGACACGATCATTGGCCACTAACACGCGAGCTACTGGAGAATGGGTCTCAATCTGAGCACCGAACCCACGCGCCGCGTTGGCCAACGCCGCCGTTAGTCCACCCATACCTCCGACAACCTGCGATAGCCCTTTGCCACCGTTAGCAGACTCATGAGTTAAGCGATAAAGCCAGGTCAACACCGTACCCGGTGCACGAGGACCTAAGTTAGCTCCCAAGGTTGCGTCAAAAGCCAGCGCGCCTTTAAGTGCGGGGGAATGAATCTCATCTTCTAAAAGGTCATAGACGTTCATTCCAATGATACGCAACAGCTCGCGCATGTCTTTTTTGCCCAAGCGCCGAATTTGCCAGCCGAGCTTTAAAAACGCGAATCGGTCCGACCAGGCCGTCGTGCCCAAACGAGGTGCCGTCGCACCGAACAACGTGGATAATGACCCCGCCAGCCGGCGCATACGTGCCATAAACACGGGATAGCTTGCGGCATCGGCCGGCGACTGCGCCGCCACTCCACTGGCAGAAAGATTAAGGTGCTTACCATCAGCCGATAAAGCGGTTGAGGCCAACTCTTGCGCCGCTAACCGCAGTCCGTGTTTTTCAAGACCCAACTCACTGATCAGCGACTGCGGCATGAGGTGCAACAGGTGGGCCGATGAGACTTTAAAGTTCGGCACAAATTCATGAGTTGCCGCTGCACCGCCGATGTCGGCGGCCGCCTCAACCACTAACACCTGCTTTCCGGCTTTTGCCAGATACGCCGCGCAAATTAATCCGTTGTGACCAGCACCAATAATGATGCAGTCATAGTTTGTTTTCAGGTTCGAGTTCGCTGCCATGCTCAGGCCACCTTTTTCAAATCACGCAGCAAGGCCCTCGCTGCGTTGTGCCCAGGAGCACCCATAACGCCACCGCCGGGGTGAGTGCTGGACCCACACATGTACATACCCTTTACCGGCGCACGATACTGGGCGTAGCCTGGAATTGGGCGGTTAAACAGCAGCTGATCCATAGTCAGCTCGCCCTGGAAAATATTACCCTCTGACAAGCCAACCTCACGCTCGATATCCCAAGGGGTGCGGATTTCAGCATGCAAGATCAGGCTCTTAAAATCTGGGCTTTGACGGGCGATCGCATCAATCACCGTATCTCCGAATGCCTTGCGTTTTTCCGGAGTCCAAGGGCCGTCGGCCAGCTTATACGGGCAATATTGGACAAACACCGACATGTAATGCTTGCCGTTTGGGGCCATCGTTGGATCAATTTGCGATGGCAACAACATATCCACATAAGGAGCTTGAGACCAGCGACCGGCTTTCCAGTCGTCGTAAGCGCGCTCCATCATGTCTAAGGAATCTGTGATGTGCAGATCTCCGCGAATACACGGCGAATCCTTGGGAATCGCCGTAAAGGTAGGCAAGCCATCGAGAGCGATATTTAATTTTCCTGAAGAGCCGCGAATTTTGAACTTCTGCACCTGAGTGACAAACTCAGCCGGGAGATCCTTCGCCTGCATAGTTTCTAAAAAGGTACGTTTCACATCGAGATTTGACATCACCGTGGATCCGTAAATTTCTTCACCGTTATCCAACATGACGCCAACAGCACGTTCATTACGAACCAGCACTTGCTTAACGGGTGCGGCGCTACGAATGGTTCCACCACTGGCCTGAAACGAAGCGCCTAAGGAATTGGAGACCGCACCCATGCCACCGCGAGCAAAGCCCCAGGCGCCGACGGTGTCATCAATGTCCCCCATGTAGTGATGGAGCAACACATAAGCCGTCCCCGGCGAGCGCGGGCCCAGAGCAGTACCAATAATGGAGCTACCCGCGAAATGCGCCTTGACGATTTCACTCTCAAAGTATTCGTCTAAGAAATCCGCGGCGCTCATTGTCCAGAAGCGAATCGTGTCATACATGCGCGCCTCCCCCATTCCATGGAAGCGCTTTCCGATATACAACAACTCTTGGATATCACGTGGCTTGAACGAGGTAGGATCTGGTGGCTCGCGAAGCAGCAGAGGCTTTATGAACTTACACTGGCGCATCACATCGCGCGCATAGCGATCGTAGGCTTCCGCGTCACGCTTAGAGTGACGCGAGATCTCTCGGCGCAAGGCATCGTGATTGTCGTACAACGCCAGATGATTGCCATCCTGCATCATTGTGCAACCACCCTCGTATGGGATGATTTGCAACCCGAATTTCGGCAGCTCCAGCTCCCGCATGATTTCAGGGCGCAGCAGACTGCAAACATAGGAGCAGTTGGAGTACGTAAATTCAGGGTACAGCGAGCGACTTACTGCCGCACCACCGATGTAGTCATTACGCTCTAACACCAAGACATTGAGTCCGGCGCGCTGCATATAGCAGGCAGCGACCAACCCGTTGTGACCGGCGCCTACGACAATAGCGTCGTATTTGTCCGATTTTCCGTTGACTGTAGCCACGCTTTAAAACTCCTTGGTCCGCGGCTATGCCGGGACCTTATGTGACTCAACGCCAGCTTTGATCGTTTCATCCACTGCAAATTCGAAGCCGCGCAGCGTATCGACCAAGCACGATTCATCGTGGGCAGCAGAAATAAACCAAGGCTCTCTTGAGTCCGGTTCACATAGCACGCCCTCGTCATGCAGGACTTGAGCCATCGCATCATAAAACGAGTAGTCGCTGCCCTTCCAATCTCGGTAGTTACGAGGCGGGGTTGCGGAAAAATACAATCCACTCATCGACGGGTGGCCAACAAAACTATGGGCAATGCCCCTAGCCTCTAGGATCTTGTGCATACCCTCACGCAGGCGGGTGCCATAGGTAGCGATATCTGCAAGCGCTGTTGTTTCATCCAGGATGCGCAAACAGCATTCTGCCGCAGCCAACGACACCGAGTGCGCGGTGTATGTACCACCGTGCGCCACGCCTTTTCCGATCTTACGCATGATCTCTTCGCGGCCAGCGAGCACTGAAATGGGATAGCCATTACCCACTGCTTTGGCAAACGTACACAAATCAGCCTTGATGCCGTAGAGCTCTTGCACGCCACCCTTAGCCACACGAAAGCCGGTTTTCACTTCATCAATGAACATGACGACGCCGTACTTGTCGCACAATTCACGCGCTGCACGCAGATACTCAGGCTCGGCGGAGATACCAAGGCAGTTACCCATAATCGGCTCAATCAACATGCAAGCGATCTTGCCAGCGTGGCGCTTGAATACCTCCTCCAGCTGATTCGCATCGTTCGCCTGAACAAAATGTGCGTAACCGCGTGTGCCAACCGGAATGCCCTGACTGTATGGGCGAATTTCTGGCTCGCCGACCTGACCCCACTCTTCCATGGGGGTGTACCACATGGCCGCATCAAACAATCCGTGATAACCGCCCTCGAGAATGACGTAATCATCTTTGCCGGTATAAGCACGTGCTAAGCGCAGGCCGGCCATCACGGCTTCCGTGCCGGAATTTGAAAAGCGCACCAGCTCTGCAGCCGGCACCATTTTGGCGATACGATCGGCCACTACCAGCTCGCGCTCAGTGGCCAGGGCAAATACACCACCCACTTCCATACCTGCTCGGGCTGCAGCATCAACTTCAGGATGAGCGTAGCCCAGGATCGCCGGACCATAGCCCAGGCGGTAGTCGACGTATTCGTTGTCGTCGATGTCCGTCACTCGCGCGCCTCGCCCATGCTTCACATAGATCGTGCGGTCATCACCCCAGTAGCGGAAGTTAGAAGCGACTCCCAATGGCAGGCGCTTCAGGGCGCGCTGAAACTGTGCATTGTTCTTGGTTAGATTTCTTGGCATGACGAACTCTCAACGGTTGACGAATTGTGATACGAACCGTACCAGCACCCATACGCCGAGTCCATGTAATTTATATAGCCATATAGATGCTGTGACGCAGCATCAGAATTAGCTCGATTTACAATTTCACAAAAAATCCATTTAAACCAAATAAATCATTAAGATAAAAACTCTACCTGCCCCACGGTTGGTGCGCTGCTTGGCCTTGTCTCAAACGACTAGAAAGCGTAAACTGACGTGAAAATTATATGACTGTATAACTTAATGGATGCCCCCATGCAGACCGCCTCCGTGCCCACTGAATCCTCGGCTCTTGAATCCCCGCAAGGTCACGCGATGCCCGCATGGATCTACAGCCACCCGGAGATGGCTCGGCTGGAACACGACCGCATCCTCAGACCGAGTTGGCAAATTGTTTGCCATGTCAGCTCGATTCCCAAGGCCGGCGACTTTGTCACCTTGGAAATCGGCCCCGATAGCGTGGTCGCCTTGCGAGACAAAGAAGGGCAGGTACGAGCCTTTCACAACGTTTGCCGACACCGGGGTGCCCGGATGCTGGACGGAACGGGTAAATGCCTGGGATCGATCACCTGCCCGTATCACGGGTGGACGTACCGTTACGACGGTGGACTGATGGGAGTACCTTCTAAAGAAACCTTTGCCCAGTTTGATCGTGACCAATACGGCCTGATTCCGGTCAAGCTCGAAATATTTTTAGGATTTGTGTTTATCTGTTTGGACGGAGATCCGCCGCCCCCGTCACAGCTACTGGGCGCCATGGCAGACGAGTTTGCGCCGTATCAAATTGAAAAAATGATTCCGCTCGCCCCGATCAGCCAGGAGATCTGGAACGTCGACTGGAAGTTAGCGATGGACAACTATTTGGAGTCCTATCACGTACCGATCGGTCACCCAGGGCTCAATCGCATGTTCACCCCAGACTACGAGGACCAGCGCGGAACACCCGGTGTAGCTCGCGGCGTATCCTGGCTTAAGGAGCAACACTCGTCGCGCTGGGCTGAGCGCATGTATACGCGTCACATCAGCAAAATCGCGACGCATCTACCGGAAGAAAACCGCCGTTGCTGGCGCTTTTACAGCATGCTGCCAAACCTCGGCATCGACTTATTTCCGGATCAGGTGGACTTTTTCCAGGTCTTGCCGGGTGGACCTGGAAAGACAATTATTCGCGGCGCCACGTTTGCCCTACCCGATGACCGCCGGGAAATGCGCCTGATGCGATACCTGGGGTCACGCCTAAACAGTCAAGTGAATGCAGAAGACCGCTGGCTGTGCGAACGAGTCGCTCAAGGCCTGCAGTCTCCCACCTACGTGCCAGGTCCCCTCTCGGGTCTGGAGCACTGGATGACCCAATTCCACGACTTGTTACGAGAAAAAATCCCAGAGACCCGGCTGGCTCATGCACCCAAGAGTTTTGCTTAGCGGTCTCGGGGACGGAAAGCTATCGCAAGCTGCTTAGGTACTCGCGAAACAACGTGATGCTCGATAAGACCTTGGGCGGCTGGTAAGAGTGCGTCGGGTAAGCCAATACGCACTCTAAGGACTCAGCGAGTGTTATTCCCCTACGCAGCCGTGCCCTAACGCGGCGCGCTGCCACATAGGCAAGCAATCCTTGCCGATCATCAGCCGTAACGTCCCTAAACGCTCGCGTTGTGACCTGACTTGCACCCGCCCTGATCGGCAACACCGTGGTCACCGAAACGCCATCTTGGTAATGATCAACCACTGTGTTCGGGGCCCAATATTCTCGCCTCGCATGGGATGAATCACCCTGTGCAACAAGGCGAACTCGCCCCGCGGCAGAATCCACCAGCAAGTCCGAGGACCTACCCTCCAGCGCATCGAGAGACACCGGAGACTCAAAATCTGCCTCGAGCCAATGTTCCACCACCGTTTTCCAATCAGCCTCCACACTCCATTGCCAGGCACTCAACTGCGGTACAACCTGCGCTATTGGACTATCACCTAAGGGATCAGGCAGTGAGCTGACCGCCCGATGTCGGGCGGGCGCTAAAAAGATTAGTCCGCGACGGACAACCACCCCTAAAGGCTCCAATGGCACCTGGCCCTCCCTTACCGGACGACCGTTCAGGTCCCAAGACAGCTTGTGAACTGAACAGTGAAGAGCTTGAGAGCCGTGTCGCCCGACACTCAACAACTGGTGCGGAGACTGAGTACAACGGTTCACAAAAGCCTGCACGGTACCGCTAGGGGAATAACAAAGTAATGTAGGCAACAAGGCTGTGCCGCCCGCTTGCACGGGACTTTGCGAAGAAACGTCAGACACGTGCCCCAAAAACTGACCAGCCTCTACGAGGCCCCGAGAACACTCCATCGCAAAGTCTGACCCGACACCGAAGCGACGAATCGCACCGGTAGGCACGGTATAGTTTTCATCGGTTCCAAACTGACGCGGAAAAATCGAGTGCAGGTACGCCATGCAACGCGCTCTGGCGGCTCGACGGTCTATGTCGGACTCGACCTGAAAGGCGAAGCCTTGCCACAACACTTCCAACAAGCCGATAAAACCGATAGACAACGCATCGACATCCAAGTGCGTCTCGCCGCACTGCAGCACCAACCGCCCGATCAACTCGCGTACCAGGGCTACAAAACTATCGTCTTTGTGCCCACAAATCTCGTAGTATTCCTGTCGAGCAGTGGCCTCACCCCAAAAGGCATACCAGACAGAAATCTTTCGTGGGCTGGCTAAATTGGGATCTAGATAGAGCTCCACCAAACGACGCATGGCCAGAACCGGCGTCTCGCGCAGGGCTGACACAGGGCCGAGCACGGCTTCGTCAAACTCAGTGGCCAGATACTGTAGCGAGGCGACCAGCATCGCGGCTTTGGAGCGAAAATAGAAACGAACGATTCCGGGGGACAAATTGGCTATCGCAACAACCTTTTCAACTGTCGTTCGTGATGGCCCGTGAATGTGCAATGCCGAAATACAGGCATCGATCAATCGCTGTCGCTGCCGATTTCGTGTACCTCGGGCAAGCCGTACAGGCGCGCTATTCTGGGATTCCTCTTCAGTCACAAACGCACTCCCCAACGAGCATCAAACGACGTAAAAAAAGCGCCGATTCGCGTCGCCAGCAACACTAGCTTCGATGACCCTCAAGCATATCCGCCTATGAGCCGCAATGCCGCTAATTCTGGTATCGACGCGCGACGGCGACTCACGGTAGATTAGGAGCATGGCCCTGTATCCCGAACACGAATCTCTGCGCGCCCAAAGCAACGACGGTCGCCACTCGCTACATCGACTCAATCGATGGCTGATCATCTTCCCGCCGCTCGCATTTTTAGTCGTGTTCTTTTTAGTGCCATTTGCATTTGCGTTCAAAATCAGTTTTGCACAAACGGCTGTACACATACCGCCCTTCACGGATTTGGTCACCCATTACAGTGATGGTGAGCTGGGAATATCACTGAATTTTGGTAACTACGCGTATCTTTTCACTGATAACGTCTATTTTATCTCGTATCTTTATTCTATTAAGACGGCGTTCTTTGCCACGATTGGATGCCTATTACTGGGCTACCCAATGGCTTATGCCATCGCCCGATCAAGCAAGGCCACACAGAATATTCTTCTGTTAATCATCGTCCTGCCATTTTGGACGTCATTTTTATTACGAGTTTACGCTCTGGAAAGTATCATTCGAGAAGGCGGCCTGCTGAACAATGTTCTGCTGTGGCTAGGCGTTATTAAACAGCCCCTACAAATCATGCGAACCAGTTTTGCGGTATACCTTGGGATCATTTATTCGTACCTTCCCTTTATGATTCTCCCCTTGTTTGCCACTCTAGAAAAACTCGATCACACGCTTTTGGAAGCATCGGCAGATCTAGGAATGCCACCGTGGAAGTCGTTTCTGGCGATCACTTTGCCTTTATCAATACCCGGCATCATCGCCGGATCCATGTTGGTTTTTATTCCAGCCATCGGAGAGTTTGTTATCCCATCCTTACTCGGCGGACCAGACAACCTAATGATTGGTCGGGTACTCTGGGATGAGTTCTTCAGCAACCACGATTGGCCAGTAGCCTCGGCGGTGGCCACCATGATTCTCATCCTCCTGGCCGGGCCCATCGCTCTTTATCAGTATTACAACGTCAAAGACATGGAGCAGTAAGGGTGACCCAGGGCCGCTTCAACTTGTCATTCACGATTTTGTTGCTGGGAATAGCCTTTCTGTATATCCCAATGCTGGTGTTAATCGGTTACTCATTTAATGGCTCGCCTTTAGCCAGTGTGTGGGGCGGCTTCTCGACTCAGTGGTATGGAACCCTCTTCCATAACAGACAAATTCTAGAGGCTGGCCTGTTATCGCTTCAGATTGCGCTGGTTGCCTCTACTGGCGCCATACTGCTTGGGCTACTAGCTGCCGTATCGCTAGTGCGCTTTCGCCGCTTTCCGGGGCGCTTACTCTTAACAGGTATGGTCAATGCTCCCTTGGTCATGCCTGAGATCATAACCGGCATTACCCAGTTGCTACTGTTCGTATCGATGGTGCAGCTATTCGGCTGGCCACACAGAGGCTTCACCACGATCGTCATCTCTCACATCGTGTTTTGCTCTGCCTATGCAACCGTCACCATTCAATCGCGCCTGATAGGGGCTGATCGCTCATTAGAGGAAGCCGCCCGAGATTTGGGAGCGACCCCAGTGCGTGCTTTTATTGAGGTCACACTGCCTCTTATCATGCCGGCATTAGCGTCGAGCTGGCTGTTGAGTTTTATGCTCTCTCTCGACGATATTGTGATTTCGAGCTTTGTCTCTGGGCCCAGCGCTAGCACCCTTCCAATGGTGATCTACTCCAAGGTAAAACTCGGGGTAAGCCCTGAAATCAATGCTCTTGGAACACTGATTATCCTAACTATGGGTACTGGGATCGTATTGGCGGGCATCTGGATGAAGAAAAACGAGCGGCAGCGGCTAATCGACATCCAAATGGCCGAACAATAATCAAATTAAAGCAAGGCTAGCCTGGCTCCCCTACGTAGCGAGCGTCGTGGGGCTTACGGGAAAATATTTTTTCAACTAGCGGCACAAACGCTTCTAGCGGCAACGTGTCATAGGCTGGATCGAAAGAGCATTGATCCCACTTCTCGCAGAATGCGGCACAAGCTTCATACCAAGGGTGATCGCGATAACGATCGCGCATGTTGCGATCACCACCCAAGTGATGAACGTAGTAGTAGCATTGAAATAAACCATGCTGCTCTACAATCCAGGTCACCTCGGCGCGCACGTAAGGGCGAATTAACTCAGCCGCAATAGCCGCGTGGTTATAGGGAGCTAAGTCATCACCCACGTCATGAATAAGCGCTGCGACAATCAACTCGTCGTCCGCTCCATCCCGCATCGCACGAGTCGCCGACTGTAGCGAATGCTGCAGGCGCGAAATGGGATAGCCCTCCAGGGAGTGATCCAATCGTTCCAGTGCTTTGATGATACGACTGGGCAACAACTGTGCATCACGTAGCTCCGAGCGCTCTAAGAGCAAGTAGTCGTCGCGCGTGCCGTTTTCCATCTTTGTAAAACTTACAGTCGGAGTCATAACCAATCCTTTGCCTTAAAGTAAAAGTCAATCTAATTGGCGCTTAGCGACGCGTAACCCCTAATGATTGGTCTTGATTCGCGTCCAGGTACGAGTACGGCGTCGCTCATCTTCAACGCTAACCTCAGTCGCCAGAAAGGTATGGGACAGAATACTAGGTGGCGGATACAACGCCGGATCGTTGACGATAGCGGCATCAATAAACGGCGCCGAGGCCAGATTCGGATTGGGGTAATGAATTTCGTTAGTAATTTTAGCGATGACCCGCGGGCGCAAAATAAAATTCAAAAACCGATGCGCGTTTTCCGGATGGGGTGCCCCGGCCGGAATTAGGAAGCAGGTGAAGGCAGCATTTGAGCCCTCTTTAGGCACAGTAAATGCCAGGTTAATGGCAATGCCGGCTGCCCTCGCGCGCGCCTTAATGGTTGCATAATCGCTTGCCCAAGACATCGCGATGCACAGCTCCTTGTTGGCCATGGCAACAAGAAACTCACTGGAATCAAAATTTCTGATGTAGGGCCGAACCTTAGCGATCAGTTTCTCGACATCTTTGAGGTCTTTAGGGTCGCGCGAATTGGGATCGCGTCCAAGATAGACCAGCGCTAGTTGAACCACATCCTCGGCAGAATCCAAAAAGCTCACGCCGCAGTCGGCAAATTTAGAAACAACTACAGGATCAAACAGCATCCGTAAACTATCGACAGGGGCGTCAGGCATTCGTGCTCGTATCAAATCAGCGTTGTACGCAAAACCGTTCAGCGAATTTAAATAGGGCACGGCATAGGCGTTGCCGGGATCCGCTTGCGTCAAGGCCTGCAGTGCTTTCGGGTCTAGGTTGCTCCAATTGGTAAGAAGTCTATGATCCAGCCGCTCGTAAGCCCCCGCTTTAATCTGGCGACTGAAAAAATCTTGCGCCGTGGCTACCACGTCATAGCCTGAGTCGCCGGCCATCAGTTTAGCTTCTAATGTGACGTCGGCATCGAAGGTGTCGTAGACCACCCGTATTCCTGTCTCTCGCTCAAAATCAGCGACGGTGCTCTTGCCGATGAAATCAACCCAGTTGTAGATGAGCAGAACTTTTTCTTCAGACCCCGGCGCGGCATTTTCAGAAGGCTTCTTTGTGCAGGCCGCCAGGCACAGGCCTGCCACTAGGAGAACTGCTACCAGCAATTGACTCATACGCTTCAAGGGCGACTCCGGAACATCTGGTTATTCAAGTGCAGTGAGTATTTGGTTAAATGAAACGGTCAGAGGCGTACTTAGGAACATGTGCTGACTGTATTATTCACGCTATAATATATAAACCAATAGTGCAGTCATTGTGCGATGCACCAACCCGACGGAGCTGGTCCGTTCGAACGGATCAGAAGCCGACAACTGCTCAGAATTTCTTTGACTAATGTGTTGAACCAGAGGACCCCACATGAATCCTGACGTCATTATCACCTGTGCCGTGACCGGCGACGACTCCAAGGTCACCAAAAGCCCGCATTGCGCAATTACACCCCGCGAAATTGCTGATACCGCGATAGCGGCTGCGAGGGCCGGAGCTGCCATTGTGCACATCCACGTGCGCGATCCGGAGACAGGCGAGTTCAGCATGCAGACCAAACACTACCGCGAGGTCGTTAAGCTGATTCGCGAGAGCGGTGTCGACGTCATTATCAACCTGACTTGCGGCATGGGCGGCTACATCGTCGTTGGCGACCATGGCCTGAAGGATACGCCAGCACCAGGCTCTGACTTCTGCAGTCAGGAAGATCGTATGAAGCACGTCATTGAACTGTGTGAGGAAGGTCTGTACCGGCCCGATATTGCCACGCTTGATTGCGGTAGCCTGAATTTCGGTGACGGCAACCGTGCTTACGTATCGACTCCCAACTATCTTCGCCGCGGCATGGAGATCGCCCGGGACCTAGGCGTAAAGCCTGAACTTGAGGTCTTCGATACGGGCAATCTCTGGTTTGTGAAGCAGACAATGAAAGAAGGTCTGCTTAATGACCCGACCATGATCCAACTTTGCATGGGTATTCCCTACGGCGTACCGGCGGACACCGGCCATTTACTGGCTATGGTTAATAGCCTGCCGGCCAACGCGGTCTGGAGTTCTTTCGCCATCAGCCGTATGCAGATGCCGTGGGTCGCGCAGTCCATTTTATTAGGTGGCCATGTGCGCGTGGGCCTAGAGGACAACTTGTACTTGAGCAAGGGCGTGTATGCCAGCAACGCCCAGCTGGTTGAGAAAGCTCGCACCATCATTGAAGCCATGGGCGCCAAGGTGATGTCGGCGGCCGATGCTCGTGAACGTCTGAAGCTGCGGTAATCATCATGGCTGGACGTGAAATTGGACGAACAGCGATCGCTCCGGAATGGATCGACTACAACGGTCATCTGCGAGACGCGTATTACGCGGTCATACTCAGCGATGTCACTGATTCATTTATGGATCAGATTGGCTTGGATTCGGCCTACAGGGAAAAGACGCATTGCACGCTCTACACGCTAGAAATGCATCTGCATTATCTTCTGGAGGTTAAGCAAAGCGACGAAGTCTCTGTGCAGCTGCGTCTGATCGCCCATGACAAAAAACGCATTCATGCGAGCTTTGAAATGTACGTCCCGCGTCATACCAGCCCTGTCTGCACGGCTGAGGCGATGCTGCTGCATGTCCATCAGGGAGAGACCGTGGGTTCCGCGCCATTTCCAAGTGAGGTCATGCAAGTGCTGGCGAATTGGCAGGAAGAGTCTGACGCGATGGCTCCAACCGAACCGCCGTCGCGTGCCATGGGTCTCAAAAGCCGTTGAGAGACAGTCCAGTCACTGGCGGGTACGCGTTGCCGCACCCGCCAGTGGGTAGGCTGAGCAAGATGATTCAGCATCCGTAGAGGAACCATGACCAGTCCAAATATCAATCGCCTGTTAGTACCCAGAAGCATCGCATTAGTGGGTGGAACGTGGACGGATGCGGTCGCTCAGTCATGTAAGAAGATCGGGTTTTCGGGTCCAGTCTGGCGCATACACCCCACGCGAGCTTCTACCGAGCAGACTCATTACTACCGCTCCATCGATGAACTCCCTGGCGCTCCCGATGCGACGTTCTTAGCGGCACCTAATCGTGATGTTCCGGCAGTGGCCGAGGCCCTACGCCGCCGCAAGGCAGGTGGCTTTGTTTGTTTCGCGGCCGGCTTCTCAGAAACAGGCACAGCGGACGGCGAGCGGCTTACCGAGGAACTTCTGGCAGCCGCTGGGGATCTGCCTTTCTTCGGCCCCAACTGCTACGGATTCATTAATTTTTTCGACCGCGTTGCGTTATGGCCCGATCAGGTCATGGGTGAACAGGTCGACCGTGGCGTAGCGATCATCTGCCAGAGCGGCACGATCGCGCTTAATCTCCTTTTCAGTCAGCGCTCCCTACCGATTGGTTATCTCATTACGGTAGGCAATCAGACGCGTGTGGCACTGGAAGATCTCATAGAGATGATGTGCGATGACGACCGGGTCACGGCTTTCGGCCTTTATGTAGAAGGTATTCAGGATGCCGAACGTTTTGCACGGGCGGTAGATAAGGCCCGACAGGCCGGCAAAGCCATTGCTCTGGTAAAAACTGGCCGCACTGAGGCGGCCGCGCGAACGACCCAAAGCCATACCGGAGCGCTCGCCGGCGTGGATGTCGTTTTTGACGCGTACTGCAAGGAGGCTGGCATCGCCCGCGCCGACTCGCTGGGCACACTGTGTGAAACACTCAAAGTGCTGCATGCGGGTGGGCCCCTCAAGGGTCGCAATGTTCTGATCTTGGGTGCCTCGGGCGGGGACATGGCGATGACGGCTGATGCCGCCCGGAACTTGGGCCTGTCGTTTCCGCCGATTCCGGCGGATCGTGTGTCTAGGCTGGAGGAGATCCTCTCAGAACGCGTGACGATTGCGAACCCGTTTGATTTTCACACCTACATTTGGTTCGACCTGCCTAAACTCAAAGCCTTATTTACGGAAGTCACCCGATCAGGCTACGACGCCGTCGGTTTTATGCTGGACTGCCCGCCGCCCGGCGAGACCGATCCGAAAAGCTATTACGATGCTGTTACTCAATATATCGCCGCAGCTCAGGACGCTCCCTCGCGGGCAGCAGTCATCAGCTCGCTTCCCGAGTCCATGGCTTCCGTCACACGCGCCCAATGCCTTGCCGGTGGCGTCGTGCCTCTACAAGGCCAGCGCGAGGGCCTGGAAGCACTTGATGCCGCCGGTGCGATTGGTGAGGTTTGGAACTCAGACCATCGTGTAGAGCTACGGCGCCCACAGGCCCCCTTAACAGAAACGTATGCACTCACCGAAGCACAAGGCAAAAAAGCGCTTGCCGCCTATGGCGTGGTGGTTCCAAAGTCAGTGGTTGTTAAACCCCTTGAGGCGGTGCGGGCCGCACAGGACATTGGTTTTCCGGTGGTACTCAAAGCCGTTGGCGAGACACTGCAACATAAATCCGAAGTGGGCGGTGTCTTCGTTAACGTGCGTAGCACTGAAGATGCACAACGCGCCGTAGACCACCTGTCGAGCCTCTCCAATCAGGTTCTGGTTGAAGAGATGATCACCGATTCGGTCGTGGAAATTCTGGTTGGCATTACCGTAGACCCGCAATTTGGTCAGGTTCTGGTATTGGGCGCAGGCGGCGTGATGACCGAACTGTGGCATGACACCGTCACCCTGCTTCCTCCCTTTACGGCAAAAAATATTGAGGCTGGCTTAAGCCGCTTGACGGTATATCGCTTGCTGCAGGGTTTTCGCGGTAAGCCTGCCGGTGATACAGAGGCACTTGTGCAGACAACCCTCGCGATCACACGCTATGCAGCAGAGCATGTGAACAGTTTGAGTGAACTGGATGTTAACCCCGTCATCGTTCGCCCCGTCGGGCGAGGCGCGGTAGCTGTCGATACCCTGATACGCTTATCGGAGAAATACTGAGATGGAAAATTCATTCAAAGACGGTATTCGTGCAGAGATCGATGGAAAGATCCTCACGATAACCCTCGATCGCCCCAAGGCCAACGCAATTGACCTGAAAGCCAGTCGTCGCTTGAACGACGTGGTCACCGAGTTCAAGAACGATGAACAGCTCAGGATCGCCATCGTCACAGGCGCTGGTGATCGATTCTTTAGTCCAGGCTGGGACCTGAAAGGTGCGGCTGACGGTGAGGCCTCAGACTCGGATTGGGGTGTGGGCGGCTTTGCAGGCTTAAATTACCCGCGCAATTTAGACAAGCCCGTTATTGCTGCGGTCAATGGCATCTGCTGTGGCGGCGGGTTTGAAGTGGTATTGGGAACCGACATCATTGTGATGGAAGAGCATGCTCGCTTTGCCCTTCCGGAAATCAACGTCGGTGTGCTTGCCGATGCTGGCACTATTAAACTGCGTCGCCGTATTCCATACCACGTCGCCGTTGAATTCTTGATGACCGGTCGTTGGATGGATGCTGCCGAAGCCAAGCACTGGGGCCTTGCGAATCACGTGGTCCCCAAGGGAGAGGGTTTGGCCAAAGCCCGAGAAATCGCCATGCAGTTAGCCGAAGGCCCGCCCCTGTTATTCCCGGCTATCAAACAGCTGATGCAGCACACAGAGATGGTTCCGGAAGCTCAGGCCTTTTTAGTCCATGACTCCTTAGGTGCCGTACAAAAGGTGCTTCGCTCGGAAGATTTAATTGAGGGCGCCACCGCCTTTGCTGAAAAACGTAAGCCAGTTTGGAAGGGCCGCTAAACCGGGGTAAATAACCTCCGGACGTTAGAATCAGCGACGGCCTTAAAAGCCACCGGCGTGGCGCTTAAGTGCCGTCGTTGTATACGTGCAACCATTGCATATATACAACGACTGACTTTTCAACTGCAGCCGATAAACAGGCAATGGCTGTGCCCTAGCGGCCAACATGGCCTTTCGCAGCTTCACTGTGCGGCAAATGGTTAAGAGGCACTTCATGTCGTTTGAGAAATCACTCAGCATGCAGATACTAGAGCTAACATGGCTCAATATTTGACGCAAAGAAGCACGCCCGGCAGACGAAATGCCATACTGAGGAGCTCATTACGATGGCGCCAAAGCCAAAGAGGTGCGTTATGGATGAGCGGCACTAAACTCTTAAAACCGTAAAATTCTGGCACTGGTCGACACGGTTGTCGGAAATATCTAGGAACCCAGAGCGTCTATGACGACACCTTACCTAACAGAAAGCCAGGCAGAGGCCCATTCCGTCTCTTTGTTCGGCGTGCGGGGCACAGCAACCCCATTGCCCAGCGAGCGCGACCAAAATTTCGCACTGACGACACTCAAAGGTGAGAAGTTCGTGCTCAAGATCGCCAATACAGACGAGACAATCGAGACCTTACAGCTACAGAACGCAGTGCTCAGATACGCCGGCGCACGAGTACGCAGCCTTGAGCTTCCGAAATTGATTACGACGATCGACGGACAAGACATCGCAACCATTGAGGGCGTAACAGGCGCTTCGCATTGGGTAAGGCTCATGACCTGGCTTGAGGGTGAACCCCTTGCCAGCGTCGTCCCTCATGATGATGCTCTGTTAGGCTCGTTGGGCTCAAGTTTAGCTGAGCTTGATCTCGCACTTGCTGACTTCGAAGATCCCAGCATGCACCGGGAACTGCGTTGGGATGTACGCCATGCTGATCAGGCCCTGCAGCACCTAGATCTACTCAACGTTGAGCAACAGCAACTTGTCCTCCATTTTATGAAAAGCCATGCCGATGTACCCTGGCAGACCCTCCGCCATCAATTGATTCATGGCGATGGTAACGACTACAACATCCTGGTACGTAATGGGCGGGTCGCTGGCCTTCTGGACTTTGGTGATATGGTTTACTCCGCGACAGCGTGTGATCTTGCCGTCACATTAGCTTATGCCATGATGGACAAGGATGATCCACTTAAGACCGCCAGCACCATCATTCGCGCCTTCAACAAAGCTCTGCCTTTAAACGCAGAGGAGGCACGTTCACTTTACGCGCTTACAACGGCCAGGTTATGTCTCAGTGTCTGCTATTCGGCCTTCAACGCCCGAGAAAAAAGTGACGATCCGTACCAACAAGTGTCGGCACGACCTGCTTGGCGTTTACTACGCCATTTACATTTAATGCCCGAGAAAAGCGCTCAAGAAGCGTTTATTGAAGCTTGTCGGAACCCATGAACACGATTGGTGAATCCACCAAAGCGTTAATCAGTGCACGCCGTCGCCTCATAGGCGGTAACTTGAGCATAAGTTACAAGGACCCACTTCAAATTGTGCGTGGGGATATGCAGTATCTTTTTGATGATACTGGACGCCGATATCTGGACGGGTACAACAACGTACCTCATATCGGTCACTGCCATCCGGCCGTACGCGAAGCGGCGGCTGAACAGCTCAGCAAGATCAATACCAATACCCGTTATCTTCACGAAAACTTACAACGCTATGCCGAGGCGCTTACGGCCACGTTGCCGCCTTCGCTTAGCGTGTGTTACTTCGTTAACTCAGGCAGTGAGGCTAACGAGCTCGCGCTACGGCTTGCACGCACGCATACAAACGCAAAAGATATGATCGTTCTGGAGGCGGCTTATCACGGTCACACCACGACGCTCATTGATATCAGCCCCTACAAAGCAGACGGACCGGGTGGAGCAGGTCACCCACCGTGGGTTCATGTCGTGCCGAATGCCGACGTGTATCGTGGTCCTTATAAGGCAAATGATCCCGCAGCTGGAATCAAATATGCCGAAGCCGTAGCCGAACGTATCGAGACGATTCACGCCCGTGACGCCCGTTTGTGTGCCTATATCGCGGAGAGCTGCCCGAGCGTCGGTGGGCAAATAATCTTCCCGGCGGGATACCTTTCAGCCGTCTACGGCCACGTGCGCAAGGCGGGTGGCGTCTGTATCGCCGACGATGTACAGACAGGCTACGGGCGCATTGGCTCTCATTTTTATGGATTTGAGCAACAGGAAGTTACGCCTGATATTGTGGTTTTAGGTAAGCCGATCGGCAATGGCTACCCTTTGGGTGCTGTGATAACCACGCCTGCGATAGCAGCGTCATTTAATAATGGCATGGAATACTTCAGCACTTTTGGCGGAAGTACCGTGTCATGCGCTGTGGGGCTTGCTGTGTTAGAAACCGTAAAAAACACTGGGCTGCAAGCCCATGCCCAGCAAGTCGGTGCCGCCCTGCTCACGCGTCTGCGCCCGTTGGCCGACCGCCACTCGTTGATCGGTGACATCCGTGGGTCCGGATTATTTATTGGAATTGAACTGGTTACAGATCGTGAAACCCTGACGCCGGCAACCGAGGCAGCCACCGAGGTTATTAATCGAATGCGCTCGGCCGGCGTGTTGATTGGCACCGACGGTGAATTCCACAATGTACTCAAGATTCGGCCACCGATGCCGTTCGGCTTTGATGATGCGACGGTCTTAGTGGATTGCCTGGATACCGTACTTGGTGAAATCAGTACTTAATGGGCACCCTGTTCTGTTAAGCATCAAGCCCCGTCATAGCTATCCAGATAAGTGAATTTCATCCTACGTTCTAAAAGTCCCTCGGTATTTCATTAGGTCTCGTCTGTTTACCCCGCGCGATCCGTGTACCGGACACTGTGATAACTTAGGAGTAGTCACGTTGGATTTGATTCCAAAGCAGTACATTCCCCTCACAGCCCATGGTGCTTGACGGCTAGTGGACCCACATCGTGCATGAAGTGGGAATTTCAGTATCGATGCGAAAATATTTCGCGACGCACTGATCCGGCTAGATAAACTATTTACTGAGACACAGACGTCAGGAACCTTTCACCATGAATTTATCGCTTAGCGACGAAACCCAACAGTTACTTAGAAATTTGGGTGTCGAGACAGCCAAATTCTCGGATGGGACCATGGAGGTCTGCTCCCCGCTGACAGGCGAACTGGTCGGGCGAGTCCATGAAACCAGCGCGGCTGAGGCTGATTCGCTGATCGCCGATGCAAAGGCGGCCTTTCTTCAATGGCGCCAAATTCCTGCCCCGCGACGCGGGGATTTGGTGCGCTTAATTGGCGAAGAGTTACGTCAAGTAAAGGAATCGCTCGGGCGACTCGTGTCCATTGAGGTCGGGAAGGTACCCTCTGAAGGACTCGGAGAGGTGCAAGAGATGATAGACATCTGCGACTTCGCGGTTGGGCTATCGCGCCAGCTGTATGGTCTTTGCATGCCATCAGAGCGACCCGATCACCGGATTACCGAGCAATGGCATTCCATCGGGCCGGTAGGCGTGATTACGGCATTTAATTTCCCCGTGGCGGTGTGGAGCTGGAACGCGGCACTAGCGCTGATATGCGGAGACAGTGTTATTTGGAAGCCTTCCGAAAAGGCACCCCTCACGGCGCTCTCCGTGGAAGCACTGTTTAACCGGGTAACCGAGAAGTTCGGCGCCGAGGCTCCTAAGGGACTGCTCACTGTGTTGTTTGGCGCACGCAGCTTGGGCGAGCTATTAGTGGAGGATACCCGTGTGCCGGTTATATCTGCCACAGGCTCAACCCGGATGGGCCGAATTGTAGGAGAGCGTGTGGCGCGCCGCTTTGGCCGCACAATTTTAGAGCTCGGTGGCAACAACGCCTCTATCGTTACTCCATCGGCTGATATCGAGCTGACGCTACGCGCAGTTGCCTTCAGTGCCATGGGAACCGCCGGTCAGCGCTGTACGACCATGCGGCGCCTGATTGTTCATGAAAGCATTTACGACCAGTTGATCCCGCGATTGCGCGGGGTCTTTGCACGAATCAGCGTAGGCAATCCCCTGCTTGGCGAATCGCTGGTTGGGCCGCTGATTGATAGGGCTGCCTTTGAAGCGATGCAGAGTGCGCTTGTGGCAGCCCGCAGTGCCGGTGGGCGTGTGTATGGCGGCGAGCGCGTTGACGTCAACGGCAATGCCTCATTTTATGTACGCCCGGCGATCGTTGAGATGGATAGTCAAGCGGAGTGCATGCAGCAGGAAACGTTTGCCCCGATACTGTACGTGCTCCGATATCAAACGCTTGAACAGGCTATAGCGCTGCAAAATAGCGTCCCCCAGGGTCTCTCATCTTCTATCTTTGCAACGGACATTCGAGACGTAGAGCAATTCCTTTCATCGTCTGGCTCAGATTGTGGTATCGCCAATGTGAATATGGGCACGTCGGGAGCGGAAATTGGGGGAGCTTTCGGCGGTGAGAAGGAAACCGGCGGAGGCCGGGAAAGTGGTTCTGATAGTTGGAAGGCTTACATGCGACGGCAAACCAACGCGATCAACTATGGACGCTCGATGCCTCTGGCTCAGGGTGTAAAGTTTGACGTTAGCGAATGACCGCAGCGCTGCTCTCCAGCATTATGCGCGAGGGAACGCCCGCCAAACTGGACTTAGGTAAGCTTACCCGCTTTAGGATTCGTGCAGACATATGCTACATGCAGCAGCCCTGGTTAAGGTAATTTCACAATGAGTAAGGAATTGGCAGGCCACTTGCTCGTGCGCTGCCTAATTGAACAAGGTGTCGAGACGGTCTTTGGCGTTCCCGGTGAGAGCTTTCTCGCCGTGCTGGATGGCTTCTACGTACATCAAGGCAAGATTAGGTTCATTGCCTGCCGCCATGAAGGTGGCGCAGCCTTTATGGCAGAAGCGCATGGGAAGATCTCCGGACGACCCGGCGTTTGTATTGTGACTCGTGGCCCAGGTGCCACTAATGCGGCTATTGGCGTCCACGCGGCCTTCCAGGCCTCCACACCCATGGTTCTTTTGATTGGAGATGTGGGTGGAGACTTCAGAGACCGTGAGGCGTTCCAGGAGATCGACTTCTCGGCGATGTTTGGGCCCAACAGCAAAGGAATGGCCAAGCGTGTAGAGCGGGTCGACGATCCCGATCGGCTAGCTGAGTACGTGCAACGAGCCTTTGCAACGGCAATGAATGGCAGACCCGGTCCTGTTGTGCTGGTTCTCCCGGAAGACATGCTCACAAAACCGACCCCAGCGAGTCCGTTAGCAAGAATAGAGCCTGCACTACCGGCTATCTCAGATGCAGACTTGCACGCGCTGACAGCGCTGCTTAGTAAGGCCGAGCGACCGTTACTTATCGTCGGAGGGCTCTGGTCACCGGCTGGTGCAAGTGCACTGGAGAATTTTTCCGAGAGCTGGCGCATGCCTGTCGGAACTGCATTTCGATCCCAAGACGTCTTCAACAACCGTCACCGATTCTACGCCGGTGATATCGGTATCGGTCTGAATCCGAAGCTTGCGCAGCGCATTAAGGATAGTGATCTGATCATTGCCTTCGGTGCACGGCTAGACGAAATGACCACGAGCGGCTATAGCCTGCTGCAGGCACCGCGTCCATACCAAAAACTAGTGCACGTACATGTCAATGCGGATGAAATTAACCGCGTTTTTGGTGCTGATCTTGGCATCAATGCCTCCAATGACTCAACCGCCAAGGCACTGGCCGGCACGCCCTGCCAGCATCCGATTCGCTGGGAAGACTGGTCACAGGCGGCAAACGCGGATTATCTGTCTTTCACCCACGTGCCAGTAGATGCCAGTTCTGCTGCAGCCGTAACGACGACTCTCACGGGGACTCCGATTATCCAGCCTATCGACATGCGCTTAATTATCGATGTGCTACGGCGCAACCTCCCCGCAGACGCCATCATCACCAACGGGGCAGGCAACTTCGCTGGCTGGATCAGTCGGTACTTTCGGTTTCACGGGCTCGCGGCCGGTTTTAAGACGCAACTTGCACCCGCTGCAGGAGCAATGGGATACGGCGTTCCGGCTGGGATAGCCGCTAGCTTGGTCACACGACAGACGGTTTTTACGATCGCTGGCGACGGTGATTTTCTAATGAATGGCCAAGAGCTCGCCACGGCCGCTCAATACGGCGGCAAGTCTATAATTCTGCTTTTGAATAACGGAATGCTTGGAACCATTCGAATGCATCAGGAACGTCACTACCCAGACAGAGTAAGTGGCACGGATTTACGTAATCCGGATTTTTGCGCGCTAGCACGTGCCTATGGTTATGACGCCGTGGAAGTAACGCGCACCGAAGAGTTTGAGCCAACTCTACGACAGAGTTTAATCCGTCAGAACGGTACGCTTATCGAAATAAAGCTCTCGCCCCAGATCATAAGTACCAGTATGACGCTCGATCAAATCAGAGCCCATCGAGCCTAAGCTGACGAAAAAGGCGATCAGCCTCCCGAGTCACCCAATTCGCGCCTAAAATGCGCCAGGAAAGACTCCTCCGTCGATAAGTAAGTTCTGCCCGGTAATGTAGCTTGCATGCGTGCTGCATAAAAACGCGCAGGTGTTTCCGAATTCCTCGCTCGTGCCAAAGCGCTTAGCAGGAATGTCCAAACGGTCCGCTTCGGCGATAGAAGCTTCGGAGACGCCTGCCTGAAGGGCCCGCCGATCGCGCCCTTGCTTTAGTCTTTTGGTATCAAAAGACCCAGGCAGTAGATTATTGATGGTGACGTTGTTTGCAATGACACTACGTGCAATTCCACCCAGGAACGCGGTTAGACCAGCACGTGCCCCGCTCGATAGATCCAATCCCGCGACCGGCATTTTGACGGAAATCGAGGTGATATTCACGATTCGTCCAAATCCACGCGCGACCATACCGTCTAAGACTTTTTGAATCAGTTCAATAGGCGTCACCATATTCATGGTCACACCATCCAGCATGGCAGCACGATCTAACTCACGGAAATCTCTGAATGGCGGGCCGCCGTTGTTGTTAATCAAAATATCCGGTTCCGGACAAGCCGCCAACAAAGCGGCTTGTCCCTGCGCCGTACTCACGTCTGCACATACCACCGTCACATCGACCCCAGCTGCCAGACGTATTTCAGCCGCCGTTCGCTCTAACTTTTCCGCGTCACGTCCATTAATGACCACAGAGACGCCAGCCATTGCCAGTGCAAGCGCACAACCCTTGCCCAGCCCGTCACTGGAAGCGCAAATTATTGCCTTACGGCCTCGAATCCCTAAGTCCATGACATCTCCTTGAGAAAACGCTAGAGCACAACGCGCTGAGCCCTATTAGCCACCCAACGGACGCAGCAGCGAACGCGAGATAATATGACGTTGCACTTCACTAGTGCCGTCCCAGATGCGCTCGATGCGGGCGTCACGCCAAATACGCTCCAGCGGCAGGTCCGACATCAGTCCCATGCCACCATGGATCTGCAATGCTTCGTCGGCCACCATGGCGAGCATTTCGGTAGCCTTGAGCTTAGCCATGGCCATATCCGAGTCAGTGGCAGTGCCTTGGCCTAACTTCCAAGCAGCCTCCAACGTGAGCAATTCGGCTGCACGTAACTCCAGAGCCATATCGGCTAATTTGAAGGACACGCCCTGAAACTTGCCAATCTGTTGCCCAAACTGAACACGATCCACAGACCACTGCTTGGCCAGATCCAACGCACGTTCAGCACGGCCTAAGCAGGTTGCTGCCACCTGCAGCCGAGTAGCACTTAACCACGTGTTGGCGACTTCAAAGCCCTTATGCAACTCACCAAGCATCTGCGACTTGGGCACTCGGCAATCGTTGAATTCTAAGATGCAGTTGTTATAACCGCGGTGCGAAACGTTCTTATAACCAGGTCGCACTTCGAAACCAGGGGTTCCCATATCCACTAACAAGGCGGTAATCAGTTTCTTCTTGCCGCGTGGTGATTCCTCTTCGCCGGAGGCGGCAAATAAAATCACAAAGTCGGCATGGTCAGCATGGCTGATAAAATGCTTGGTGCCGTTAATGACAAACTCATCGCCCTGCAGGATGGCTGTGGTCTTCATGCCGCGCACGTCCGATCCGGCCGACGGTTCAGTCAAAGCCAGACAGTCAACCCGCTCGCCACGGATCGAGGGAAATAAGTACTTCTCCCGCTGCTCGCCCTCGCAAGCGAGCAGGATATTGGAGGGCCTGCCTACACAGTTGTAATGCAGCGCATAGTGCGCCTTGCCTAATTCCTTCTCGTAAAGAATCCAGGCGACCGGATCTAGGCCTGCACCACCGACTTCAACCGGCATATTGGCGGCATACAAGCCGGCATCAATTGCTTTCTGTTTCAACTCACGGTGAAGCTCAGGGCGCAAAAAGGCAGTTTCTTCCACTTCTTTTTCGTATGGATAGAGTTCGTTTTCAACGAAGTCCTTTGTTGCCTTCACAATCATCGACTGTTCATCAGTTAGACCAAAATTCATTTTTTACTCCACTAGATTGCGGCAACACGCCGGGTCACTCGACCTGACGAATTACGCCTTAAATGTTCCAAATCCGAACCCACCACTTCACTTGCATGACGGTGAAGCAAATCCAATTGCAGCTTAAGCTGCTCCATCTGACGTTCTGCCGGCCATTCTGACTGACTGGCAACAGCGCTAGCCGTAATTCCGTTAATGAAGGTAACGACCGATCGCAGGGTGGTATGGCGCAAGTTTTCAGGCCAAGTTGCCCACTGCGGCCAATGAGTGGCAAGACACCGCTCAAAAAGTCGCAGATACTCCCGGTGTACCCATGCATTAATGCGCTTCAATCGACGGTCTGTGGAAACTTGGCCCCAAAACGCCGTCCAGAATGCACACTCGGTACGGCGCTGGGCATCCAGCGGCAGGGCTTCGGCCAAAACGGCCAATAAACCCTCAGGTTCGTCCGAGTGATTACCCAATCGTTCTTCAATACGCCGTAAGATCAATCGCAATGAGGCCAGAACGATTTCCTGCTTAGATTCGTAGTAATGCGCAATCATGCCGGTCGTGTAACCGGTCTCCTTAGCAATACGTGCCACGGTAGCCTGCTCGAAGCCGTAAATGGCCACGACCCGGCAGGCTACCAGCGCGATCTCATCGCGCCGCTTGGCATGATCTACGAACTTAGGCACTCGCGCATCAGCCCTTGGCCATACCCACACTACGGCCTTTTTGAGTAGGCATTGCCAAACTCGCGTGTGCCGACTGCAGGGCTTTAAGCTTCTCCAAAACTGCAGGCTCAGCTGCCGAGGCCTTAGCTTCAGCTGTTGAAACATGCACATGCATCTGCTCGCCGGTAGCGACTAAGGCGTTATCGCCACGACGATGCAACGTGTGGATGACATGCAAGCGCTTGTCATCAACGCTCACCACCCGGCTCAATACATAGATCGGCTCACCAGCTTTGACTTCAGCGGCGTATGTCAGGTGCGACTCGACGGTGTAGTACATATGGCCGGCGTTACGATAGGCATCATCGATACCCACCGAACGATAAAGCAGGTCCATCGCGTCACCAAACACCTGCGGATAACGGAAGTCTGACATGTGGCCGTTGTAATCTACCCAGTCAGCGCGCACCACCGTATCCATGCGCAGAGGCTGACCGGCGACTGCTGCTGGAGCGTTCGCAGCGGCTTCCTCATACAGGCGCGTTTCAATCGCTTTTAAGGTTGCACCGGCGCCAATGTTGTATTGACGCAGCACCTGCTGAATCGCTACCAAATAGTCATCACGCAGTCGCTCAAGTTCACGAATAGACCGATCACCGGCCTGTGCCTGAGTGCCTTCTACCATCCGATCAATCAACTGCTCGGTGAGCTCCGGGGCCTCCAGCTTGGTCCACGGCCACTTCAAGCACGGGCCGAACTGAGCGAGCATGTGGCGCATGCCGGGCTGACCACCCGCCAGGTGATAAATCATGTTGGTGCCCATCGCTGCCCAACGTAAACCAGGGCCGTAGATGATCGACTCATCCAGTTCGCCAGTGGTCGCCACGCCATCATTGACCATGTGCAGAATTTCACGCCACAGGGCTTCCTGCAGTCGATCCGTCAGATGCCCTGGCACCTCACGGCGCACATGCAGAGCATGCATGCCGATGTAGGTATAAAACTTACGGGCGGCTTCAATGGTCTCTGCCGAGGTTTTTGCACCACCGACTAACTCCACCAACGGCAACAGGTAAACAGGATTGAACGGGTGCCCGACCATCAGGCGCTCCGGTGCAATCATGTCACGCTGCAGATCACTGGGCATGATGCCCGAAGTGCTCGAGGCAATGATGACGTCTGCTGGAGCGGTGCGACTGACTTCAGCCAAGACTCGCTGCTTGAGTTCGACGTTCTCCGGAATGTTTTCCTGAATGAAGTCAGCCTTTGCCGCCATCTCATGTAAGTCGGTAGTGAACATCAGCTTGCCTTTAGGCGGCAAGGGAGCAAAGGTCAGCCGCGCCAAAGCGGGTTCTGCGTTGGCGACCGCTCCTCGGATCCACTCTTCCATTTCCGGCTTCACATCAGCTGCGATCACGTCGATGCCATAGTGCAGCGCACGGGCTGCCCAACCACCACCGATCACGCCAGTTCCCATCAATCCTAGTGTCTTTACGGTGCGCATTAGTCATCCTTAAAAAAGTTAACAAACGATTGGCGTTGCGCGCGGCAAAGCGCGACGGGTGAAGCGCTTAGATGCGCTCACAAAAAACCCTGACACTGCGCGGTCCCTGAAATCGGTCCGTCGGTAATGTCATAGCCATAATAATACAATCCAAACCGGCCCGTCTGCGTGTACGCCTCGCCCGCGCCTAAGTCAGGTGTTTTAAGTAATCTTGAGCTTGCCGCACTGCGGCACCCACCGTAAACGGGTTACCGTCCCAGCATCGCACGGGCCAGACCCCAAATACGGCGTTTGTCAAAAAGACCTCATCCGCTGTTGCCAGCGTCTCGGGGTATAAATCAACCTCTCGAACCGGATTCCCCGCGGCCGCCATCCAATGCATTAAACCGGCACGCAAAGTGCCAGCCACCCCACAGCGGTCCACTCGAGGCGTCATCCAGATCTGATTAACTACGGCAAAAACATTACTCATCGTCCCGCACACGATGCGCCCTCCCATGTCTAGCATTAAGCCCTCTTGCGGTGAGGCCTCCGCCCATTCTGAGCGCGCGCAAACCTGTTCGAGGCGATTCAAATGCTTAAGACCCGCCAAGCGCGGCTGAATCGCTAAGCGAGTTTGGCAGGTACGAATCTCAACGCCATGCTCCGCCCAGTCGCTGGGGTATTCCGGGGCTGCATAGGTCGCTATCCACCGAGTAGGGACCGCCCCAGGATTCGGGCGGTAACCACGCCCCCCCTCGCCACGAGTGACAATCAATTTGAGTACTCCTACCGCAGAATCACGGCTGGCCATTGCCAGTTCGTGACGAAGAACCTCAAGATCCGGGAGTGGTATGGCCAACTGGGCGCAACCGCGCGTCAAGCGAGCTAAGTGCAAATCCAGCGAGCGAATTTGACCTCGGACGACCCTACAGGTCTCAAAGAGTCCGTCACCGTACTGAAAGCCGCGATCGGTGCTGCTGACTTGAGCGCTCGGCGTACCGTTAATCCAGCATTGAAGCATCGCTTAGGTCCGTACTCCGAGCCCGCGCAGCAACCCCCGCGCCTTAGCACGTGTTTCGTCCAGCTCTTTTTGCGGTTGTGAATCTGCGACGACCCCGGCACCGGCCCGGACCTCCAGGAAACCGTTAGCGATGGTCGCCGTGCGAATCAGGATATTTAGGTCCAGCGTGCCGTCGCGGTTCAGATACCCAAACGAACCGGTGTAGGCGCCCCTGGCAACGCCTTCAATCTCGCTAATGATTTGCATGCAGCGCACTTTAGGGCAGCCCGTAATAGTACCGCCGGGGAAAACTCCGCGAATGACATCACCGGGGGTGAGATTTGCCAGTAGCCGGCCTTTCACGTTAGAGACCAAATGGTGAACATGGGCGTAGGACTCCACAACACCAAACTCATCGACTTTCACCGTGCCAGGTTCACACAACCGTCCAAGGTCGTTACGCGCCAAGTCAATGAGCATCACGTGCTCGGCCTTTTCCTTAGCGCTTGCCAATAAATCGTGAATTGCTGCCTGATCATCGACCGCCCGAGATCGGGTTCCGGCTATTGGCCGGGTCTGGACGTACCCGTGACGAACCTCAACGAGTCTCTCCGGCGACGTGCTCAATATCTCCATCCCCGGCACATGCATGCGCCCGGAAAAGGGGCCTGGGTTTGCGCGCCGCAGCTGGTTGTAAAACTCGCTGCCGCACGCATCAAAGCTCAGCGCTGTGCGCCATTTTCGCGATAAATTGGCCTGATACACATCGCCACTGGCAATGTAGGCAAGCGCTTTTTCAACCGCGTGTAGGTATTCCTCGGGCTCATCTTCAAAAACACTCACGGCCTGAACGCGCGGCTCGCTGGGTACGGGGACGGCTTGCAAGTCAGCCTCCATAGCATCCAGCAGTTCTTCATAGCCCCGCTCAGCCACCAATGTGGCGGCTTGATTCAGATGATCCCAAATTACGGCCGCCGGGGCGCGAATGGCGTGCGCAACAACCTGACTGGACTGCGCCAAGGTCAACTTCGGCTCCACTTCGGCCGCCAGCTCGTAGCCTAAGTAAAGACCCCACCCACCATGAAACGGCAGCGAACAACTCTGGATATCGACCCGTTGCGCCTGCCACCAAGCATCCAGTGCCTTTAAAAACCCCGACCGGTCTTCATACTCTCCGATTAACCGGCCATCCCCAGTTAAAGTTACTGCAGCACCGGCTGATCGCAACAAAATGTCAAAGCGCCCCAAAGGCTCACCGACGGCCGCACTTTCAAATACGGCTGGATAACGATCCGGATAGGCATCAACCCACGCCGCTAAGTCGGGCTTGGCGCGCAAAAAAAGTCTTCGGGTAACCACAGCTGACATAAAGGCTCGCGACTCCGGTCGTTATAACTTTGCCTGCGGCAAGCGCAAGGCAGGTGAATTGTGCCGTTTCGTGCCCGTGATATCGAGCAGCGGTCGTCATAATTTCAAAGCTAAACTTTACACCGCCGGCGCATACCGCGATGCTACGCGCCTCGCCGTTGGTGGCAGTCCGCTTTTTGGTCGCTTTTTTATCAGTTGGGGTCTTGTATTGTGGTTGCAAAAATCATTGACGGTCGCGAAGTTGCGCGAAAACTGCGTGGTGAATACGCCGTACGAGTTTCAGAACTTAAGGCGCAAAACGGTCGGGCTCCCGGTCTCGCGGTCATTTTGGTCGGAGATAACCCCGCCTCCCAAGTCTACGTCCGTAACAAGGTACGCGCATGCAGTGACGTCGGGATTGACTCTAAGTTCATTGCGCTTCCGGCCAACACAACGCAAGCCGCCTTGCTACAGCAAGTTGATGACCTTAACGGCGATATGACTATTGATGGCATCTTAATTCAGCTGCCGCTGCCACCCCACATTGATATTCGTGACGTTCTGGAACGCATTTCCGTCGAAAAAGACGTTGACGGGTTTCACCTGTACAACGTCGGCGGCTTGGTGACCGGAAGCACGGTTTTTTCACCGTGCACGCCGTATGGCGTGCAAAAACTCCTTGAGCACGAGAAAATCCCAGTCGAAGGCGCGAACGTTGTTGTTGTGGGTGCCAGCAATATCGTAGGAAAACCTACCGCTTTAATGTTGATGAGTCAGGACGCCACCGTTTGTATCTGCCACAAAAAGACCCGAGACCTGGCGCAATTTACCTTGTTGGCCGATATCCTGGTGGTGGCGGCCGGTGTGCCTGGCCTGATCGTGCCGCAGATGGTTAAAACTGGCGCCGTGGTAATTGACGTCGGCATTAATCGGTTGCCGGACGGCACATTGATCGGTGATGTCGATTTTGAAGGAGTCCGTCAAAAAGCCTCTTACATCACGCCAGTACCAGGCGGGGTCGGACCCATGACGGTAACCATGTTGCTACACAACACCATCGTTTCCGCTGAGCGGACTCTGGCAGCCAGCAAGCGCTGATCCGAGGCAGCGCGAGGTCTGTTGTCTAACACGTAGCGCTCGCGCAACAGTTCGCCAATGGCGCGTCGCAACAATCGCGACTGCGTAGTACGCGCAAGCAACAGCCACAGGCTCTCAATGGCGCTGCTTATCGTTGCGCGATGCACCATTTTATCGCAGTCCATCGCTCTCAAGCGGTTGAAGGCGTAAATGTCACGCAGTCCCAAGGATGCGCCTGACTCTTAAGGTTGCGTACAGTACTTCCTTAAGGGAATATAACGCCCGGCTGGCGTATCTCTCCTTTTGTTGTATTCACGCAAGACGATCCATCCGGTGCGATCCTCGCGCATGACAGCTCAGGCAATAAGGTACGGCGCGTCGTAGGTCTGTAGGCTCTTCAAAAGAGCCTTAATGCAGACTCGCGACCTACATCATTTTTTAAAGAGGCTAGATTAATGAATTCGAAGATCTCATTCGCCATTGCGGCGATCCTCAGCGCTGCCGCTTTTGCAACCAATGCCGCAGAGCCTGCTCCACCGGTACCCGACAACGTGAGCGGCGGCCTCGACGAAATTACCGTGACCGCCCAACGACGCTCACAGAACATGCAGGATGTGCCTATTGCGATGCAGGCCATCACCTCCGCAGCCCTGCAGCAACTGAACATCACGACGTTTGATGATTACATCAAGTACTTGCCGAACATCACTTCGGCCAGCAACGGCCCGGGCCAAAACGAAGTCTTCATGCGCGGCCTCAGTGCCGGCTCGCAGGCCAGTCAAGGTAGCGCGGCAACTGGGTTGTCGCCAAACGTGGCCGTGTATTTGGACAACCAGTCAGGCCAGATGCCTAACCGTAATTTAGACGTCTACGCCGCCGACTTGAACCGTATCGAAGTTCTGGAAGGGCCGCAGGGCACCTTGTTTGGTGCTGGCGCAGAGGCTGGTGTAATTCGTTACATCACTAACGAGCCAAAACTGAACGTAACAGAAGGCAGCGCGAAAGCTGGCTTCGGCACCACGGCTCACGGCAACAGCAATTCCGATGCCCAGGCTGTACTCAACCTGCCGTTGATCGAAGATACGATGGCTATTCGTGGCGTGGTTTATACCGATTCACGTGGCGGTTACATCGACAACGTACCCGGCACCTTCACCCGGTCTAACACCGACGTGGGTATCGTGTATGCCGGTGGCAGCGTACCTCCAGGCAGCCAAGTGCTGAACAACTACTCGCTGACTGGCCGTGGCATCAACCCGGTGAACTACCAGGGAATGCGTGTAGAGCTGCTGTACAAGTTTAATGACAACTGGGACGCCCTGATCACTCAGTCGTACCAACAAATCACCTCGCAAGGCGTGTTCTATCAACAACCCAATGCCTCCGACGGCGCTCCCCTGAATCCGTTAGAGGTGACGCTATTTAACCCGTCATCGAATAAAGACCAATTCGAAAGCACCGCACTGACCATTAACGGCAAATTCAGTGACATCAAGGCTGTCTACACCGGTGGCTATCTGTCACGCCATGTGGATCAGTACGGCGACTACACGAACTACGTTCGCGGCGTTTATGCCGACTATTACCAGTGCTATGGCGCCAGTGATGCAGGCCCTGCTAAGTGCTATTCGCCCAGCTCGGCATGGCGCGCTCAAGAGAAGAACGAGCACATGCAGCACGAATTCCGCCTGAGTACGCCGGATGACTGGCGTCTGCGGGGTATCGCTGGCTTCTTCTATGAAGATAACAAGCTCTATGATGAGACCGCGTGGCAGTACAGGACGGTGCCGTCTTGTACGTCCAACGGAACAGCCGGCGTGGACCCAGGCAACACCAATTGCTTCTCGGATGTTGGGACTTTCCCCGGAACGACGGTTCAGCATCCTGGCGTTCAGAACTCAAGCACGTCGTTCTACCAGGATACGAGACGTGAAACCAAGCAAACCGCACTCTTTGCTTCGGTGGATTTGGACATCATTCCAAAGGTGCTGACGGCGACCGTTGGCACACGTCACTTTAAATTTGACAACTCGTATGTCGGTAGCGTGATTTCGTCCTTCGGCTGTTTCCAAGCTGGGGTACAACCTGGTGGTTGCCATAACCCAGCCTACAGTTACAACTTGGATGCCAGTGGGTTGACTGATAGCGAATCTGGTAACAAGAGTCGTGCCAACCTCACTTGGCACGTCACGCCCGATGCGATGGTGTACTACACCTGGTCGCAAGGCTTCCGTCCGGGCGCCTTTAACCAGAACGGTGGTACACAGCATGTCACCGGAACCGACGGACAGTGGCAGTACGCATTACCACGCTCCTACGTTTCAGACTCGCTCACTAACAATGAGTTCGGTTGGAAGACGGAGTTCTTAAACCGTCGGCTGCAGTGGAACGGCGCCATTTATCGCGAGAACTGGGATAACGTGCAGATCTCGTTCTTCAATCCAGGCCTAGTTGGCAATCTGTTCTACAACACCAACGGTCAGAACTTTGTAATCAAGGGATTTGAAACATCGCTGGTCATGCGAGTCGCTCCGGGCTTAACGGTCCAGGGCGCAGGCTCCTGGAATCAGAGCACGCAAACCAATTCACCTGCGCTAATCAATAACAACCCGGCAAGCAACACGTACGGCAAGCCAATTACGCAGAATTGCAATACGGGAACCTGCGTACCGGTCGTTAATCCGTTCGGCCCCACCGGGGCGCCAACTGCCAATTCTCCACCTTTGCAGTACAACTTGCGGGCGCGTTATGAGTGGACCATGGATACCTACAATGCATTTGCTCAGTTAGGTGGCACGCATAATGGGCACTCCTTCACCCAGGCCGGTTCGAACCCAACCATATCGGGTGGCCCGCTCACCACTTCGCGCACGCGCTTTGAGAACCCTGCTTACACGACGGTTAGTGGCGCAATTGGCGTGAGCAAGGATGCATGGAACGTCAGTATCTACGGTGAAAACCTGACCAATTCCAATGCAAGCACCTTCGTGAGTACCGATCAGTTTATCGTCGCGCAGACTCCTCTGCGTCCACGCATAATTGGTCTAACGATGGGTTATAAGTTCTAAGTCGCCAAAAACACCGCAGGCTGGTGGTACCAGTCTGCGGTGTTTCCTAGACACCTCTTCGTGTCTGCCATCACCGCGCAACCACCTATCCCCTTGGGAACTTTCATGAGGTCGACCTGCGGCCTTCATAGTCCTGATGGAACGTTATTGCTTTAGTCGCTAACGCGTACAGACTCGCTTAGGGGTTCAATGTGGCTAATCTGAAAATATTCGAGCATCGCAGCATTGACTACGTTCCATTAGCGGAACGCCATGGAAAGGTGTGGCATCTTTGGCCCGTATGGTTCTCCGGAGAGGCCCATCTGGCCACCGTTGCAACGGGCGTTGTTGGCATGGCTTTGGGTGGGCACTTTCTGTGGATGATGCTGGCGGTCGTTTTAGGGTGTGCACTCGGCACCTTTTTCATGGCTTTTCACTCGACACAAGGCCCGCAACTAGGCCTGCCGCAGATGATTCAATCGAGGCCCCAATTTGGCTTTGTTGGCGCTCTGCTGGTATGGGCTGTCGCTCTGATCGCCTACATTGGCTATAACGCATTCAATCAGGCGATGGCTGCACAAACTGTGCACACGTTATTTGGCACAGAAGAACACCTCACAATGGCGATCTTTGCGGTAGCATCCGTTGCGGTCGCTATCGCCGGACACGACGTAATACACATCACGCAGCGATGGGTTGCTTATTTAATGATTGCAGCGTTACTGGTCTTTACGGTCGCTGCCATATTCGTCCTGCGACTGCCAGCGAGCGAAACGACCTTTGGTCCGTTTAGCGGCCTTCCCTTCCTGGCGCAATTATTTGCCGCCGCTACTTACCAGTTGTCGTGGTCTATCTATGTCTCCGACTACTCACGCTATTTACCCAAGACGGTAAGCGTTAAGGAGTCTTTCTGGTGGACGGCGCTTGGCGCCTTCATCGGTGGGGTGTGGACCATGCTGCTAGGCACTCTGGCCGCCGCTTTATTTCCGACGCTGGATTTATCGCAAGCGATACGTGCTGCCGGTGAGGCTATTTTCCCTGGCTTTGGTAACTTCTTACTGCTGGCTTCTCTAGCAGGACTGCTGACCATCACCTCGTTGAACTTTTATGGCGCCTCGCTAACGCTCCTTAGCGTTATCGATTCCATCAAACAGATTAAGCCAACACCTGCCAAACGACTGGCGTCATTGGTTTTTTGCTTGATCTGCACGTTGATTCTTTCGTTGGTGATGTCAAAAAATCTCATCGATAGGTTTGGCGAATTTTTAGCGGTCTTGCTGTATCTATTTACCCCATGGACCGCGATCAATCTGGTCGATTTTTACGTGGTTCGCAAAGGCCACTACTCAGTTCGCGAGATCTTTAATCCCAATGGCATGTATGGACGCTGGAACTGGCGCGGCCTGACGGCCTACATCGTCGGCTTCGTGGCGATGATTCCATTTTTCTCCACCGAAATGTACACCGGACCCATAGCCCATTGGCTGGGTGGCGCTGACGTCGCCATGCTGATAGGACTACCTGTTTCTGCAGGTCTTTATGTCTTAATGTGTCGTTCGATGGACTTAGATGCCGATCGCGAGCTGGCTCGCCTTGCCGACGTGGGTCTGGAACAAGACCCTGCATAACCCTCTGCGGTCTACTATCGGTGTTTTTTCGATAGTAGACCGTGATTGAGCCTAGCGTTGAGCGTTGAGCCAGTTAGGCGCTTCGTAGTACCGAGCCCCTTCGGCAACCAACGCGGGTTTACCCAGAATAATGTCTGAAGCCTTTTCCGCCAGCATAATCGTTGGCGCGTTAAGGTTGCCTGTGGTCACCGATGGCATGATGGACGAGTCCACGACTCGAAGTCCGTCGACCCCAATCACTCGAGTCTGCGGGTCTACAACTGCCATAGGATCCGTGGGTGATCCCATCTTGCAGGAGCATGACGGATGGTAGGCACTCTCGAGTTTTTGCTTCACAAACTCATCAATCTGCTCATCGGTTTGCACCGAGTCACCCGGTTGAATTTCACGCCCGCGGTAGCGGTCAAAAGCCGGCTGCGCAAAAATTTCCCGGGTTAAACGTACACACGCCCTCATCTCGGTCCAGTCATCCGGATGGCTCATGTAATTGAAGTTAATCTTAGGCGCCTGTCGTACGTCAGCGGACTGAAGCCGGACCCAGCCTCGGCTCTTGGATCGCATCGGCCCAACATGGGCCTGGAATCCGTGTTCACTGGCCAGCGAGCTACCGTCGTACGCGACAGCCATCGGCAGAAAGTGGTACTGGATATCCGCGTACTCAATGCCCGGACGACTACGTATAAAGCCACAGGTTTCGAAGTGATTACTGGCGCCCAGGCCATTTTTAAATAACAGCCATTGCGCACCAATCATCAACTTGTTCCAAGGCTTTACAGCAGTGTACAAACTGATAGGTTCGTTACACGCCACTTGGAAATAAAATTCCAGGTGATCCTGAAGGTTTTCGCCAACACCCGGGCGATCGGCAACCACCTCAATACCGTGCTCGCGCAGTTCCGCGGCTGGCCCAATACCCGAGAGCTTCAACAATTGAGGCGAGTTAATGGAGCCAGTTGCGACAATGACTTCGCGGCGTGCCAAGGCGTTTTTGGCGGTGTCGCCTTGTAAATAGGACACGCCGGTTGCACGGCCCTTTTCGAAAAGAATTTTACTGGTCAGTGCGTGGGTCCGGACCTCTAAGTTCTTACGATTCATGGCGGGGCGCAGGTACACATTAGAGGCGCTAGCTCGCCGCCCGTGCCCGACCGTCATGTCCATCCGCCCGAACCCTTCCTGCTGGTAACCGTTGTAGTCTTCGGTAGCAGGATAGCCAGCCTGCTGCGCAGCGGCTAACCATGCGGCGTGCAATGGGTTAGTGACCTTGCCGTAGCAAGTACTGAGCGGACCGTCGCCGCCGCGGTAGTGATTGCCGCCCTCTTCGCGCGATTCGGCACGTTTGAAGTACGGCAATACGTGCTGATAGTCCCAGCCCTCGGCACCTTCAGCGGCCCAGCGTTGGAAATCCATAGGATTGCCACGCACGTACACCATGCCGTTAATCGACGAAGAACCGCCCAACACCTTGCCTCGCGGGGTGTGTAGCTTTCGACCTCCCAGGTGTACCTGTGGCTCGGTGTAATAGCGCCAGTCGTACTTGGGGCTATTCATCGGAATGGACAGCGCGGTGGGCATCTGTATGAAGATGGATCGATCGGATCCGCCGTACTCTAAAAGTAGTACGGTGTTTTTACCGTCCTCGGTCAGGCGATTCGCCAGCACGCAGCCGGCAGAGCCGGCGCCTACGATGACATAATCAAAAATCTCTGTTGCCATGATGCGCCTTCCCTACCCTGTCTCTTCAAAAGTTCCCACAATCTGAAATCTGGTGTGCGTGTTTGCACTGCCGCATCCTACCGCTTATGGGCGCGCCCGGCACCTCTATTAAAGCAGGGATGATTGATAAAATCATGCCCGTGCCAGCGGCTTAGGCGTGCTGAAAGTACTCCGCATATGGACTGTTTGGCCATGGCAGAATGTACGCTCGACTATCCGTGCCATGCTCCAGAAACTAGCAACGATCCGATAACGTTCAAGGGACTCCACTATGACGCTGCGAAGTCTATGCATCGCGCTGGCTGCCGGGATCCTGATCTTCACCCAATCCGCCGGTGCACAGGAATCAAGTTGTAAAGCCGTTCGCTTCGCCGATGTGGGTTGGGCGGACGTGACTGCCAGCACGGCGGTGGTGAGCCACCTTCTGCGTGACTTAGGGTACCAACCCAGCATCACGGTACTGTCTGTGCCTGTGACGTTCGCATCGATGAAAAATCGCGATATCGATGCATTTATGGGCAACTGGATGCCAGCACAACGAGCCGAGCGCAAACCCTACGACGACGATGGATCAATCACCGTGATCCGACCTATGTTGCTGGGTGCCAAATACACTTTGGCAACCACCGACTACACGTATGACGCCGGATTGCATGACTTTGCCGATATTCAAAAGTTTGGCGGTGAACTCGACCATCGCATATTTGGAATTGAGTCAGGCAATGATGGCAATCGAATGATTCTGGATTTGATCAAGAAAAATGAGTTTGGGTTAAAAGAATTTCAGTTAGTTGAATCCAGTGAGCAGGGCATGCTCGCCCAAGTCGAGCGTGCGGTCCAGGCACACAAGCCGGTGGTCTTTCTGGGCTGGGACCCCCACCCGATGAACGTACGTTTTCATCTGCGTTATTTAACCGGCGGTGATCAGACCTTCGGTCCAAATTACGGTGGCGCGACCATTTATTCGCTGAGTCGCGCGCATTACGACACTGAGTGTCCCAACGTCAGTCGTTTATTGCACAACGTCGCTTTCACACCCGAGGGACTGAGCAGGGTCATGTCCGATGTACTGGATCATCACCTAGCACCGGATATCGCGGCGTCACGTTGGTTGAAAGCGAATCCTAAAATCGTTGCTGAATGGACGCACGATGTCACCACTTTTGACGGAAAACCGGCACTGACCGCCTTGAATGCTGGCTCACAACGGCAGGCGAATAGCACTATGGAGAGCTGGATAACCGACCATAAGATTCCCCTAGGCGAGGCAATGACTGGCGTTATCGCCTACGTCAAATCTCATGGCCGGGGATTCTTCGATGGAGTTTCGTTTGTGATTGGCGGCCTCGTGAACGGGTTTACGGCACTGCTACGCGCCATCCCCACGCTCCTTTTGATCGGCTCAGTCACGTTACTTGCCTACGCTTTACGTCGCTCTATCAAGCTCGCTGTTTTTGTCGGCTTGGCGCTCTTGTTTATTCTTAATCAAGGCTACTGGCAACCTACGCTGGAGACCCTGTCCTTAGTCACGGTTTCCGCTCTAGTAGCCACTATCATCGGCGTACCCCTGGGAATTGCCGCCGCTCATCGCCCACGACTGAACGCGGCGATGCGTCCGGTGTTGGATCTGATGCAGACGCTGCCTACGTTCGTTTATCTGATACCAACGTTAGTACTCTTCGGTCTGGGTGTGGTGCCGGGAGTGATTTCGACCGTCATCTTCGCGCTGCCCGCACCGATACGACTAACCCAACTTGGAATTTCATCAGTCCCTACCGCGCTATTGGAGGCTGGCGAGTCGTTCGGCGCGACGCGCCTGCAGATGCTATTAAAAGTTGAACTCCCTAGCGCTGCACCCACGATCATCGCCGGTATAACTCAGTGCATCATGCTAAGCCTATCAATGGTGGTGATTGCAGCACTGGTCGGTGCTGGCGGCCTGGGTGTACCAGTGATACGGGCACTTAACAGCGTGCAAATTGGCATGGGCTTCGAAGCAGGCTTTGCGATCGTGCTTTTGGCCATCATCCTGGATCGCATGACCCGTCCATCTGACCCATCGGATTCGCTATGAACGGCATCCTTGAGTTTCGACAGATCGACATCCTCTTCGCAGGAACGGCAGGGCGGAGCGCCAGCGCGCGCCTACAAAATGCCCTTCAATCCCTGGACAAAGGAGCAACACGCGCTCAAATCGCCTCTGAAAGCGGCGTCGTGGTGGGTGTTGCGGGTGCTAATCTGTGCATTCAACGCGGTGAAATTGCCGTGCTGATGGGCCTGTCGGGATCCGGAAAATCAACGCTGTTACGAGCCGCGAACGGCCTCACGCCGGTAAGCCGTGGCCAAGTGCTAGTGCAACACGGCGCCGAGGTCGTGGATGTGGCCAGCTGCAATGCGCAAAAGCTCCGTGAAATTCGGCGTCATCGCATTGCCATGGTCTTTCAACAATTTGGCCTGCTGCCGTGGCGCAGCGTGGCTGAAAACGTCGGCCTAGGATTGGAACTGCGTGGTGAGACGCTGACGCAACGACAGCGAATTGTTGCTGAAAAACTCGAGTTAGTTGGACTAAGCGCCTGGGCCAATCGCCAAGTACGCGAGTTATCCGGCGGCATGCAGCAACGTGTGGGGCTAGCACGGGCCTTCGCGACGGATGCAGAGATATTGTTGATGGACGAACCGTTCTCCGCATTGGACCCACTGATTCGCGGCAAGCTCCAAGACGAGTTATTGGCACTTCAGGAACGCGTAAAAAAGACCATCGTTTTTGTCAGTCACGATCTGGACGAGGCCTTAAAACTGGGCGATCGCATCTCTATCATGGAAAGCGGACGTATCGTTCAGACCGGCACGGCGCAAGACATTGTTCTAAGCCCGACGGATGACTATGTGGCCGAATTTGTCCGCCACATGAACCCTCTGACCGTGCTCACCGGCGGCATGATCATGCAATCAGTGAAAGAATGCATAGGATCCGGCGAGTCGATAAGCGTGGGTCACCAGGGCAGGTACCAGATTCAGGTAGGCACCGACGGCCGCGCACTCAGCGCGCAGTTTGACGCTCAGCCCCTTGCGCTCTGGCAGGTCGGTCACGGTGAGCGTCCTAATGCTTGTCTGGCGATCACATCGGCGGAAGCGAGCCTGAAAGAAATCATTGAGTTGCGGCAAATCACCGGGCATCCCGTGTTGCTAACCGAGGCTGCCCGCTGGGTTGGCGTGTGCTCTGAGGAAGAGATTCTGAGCGCCTTGTCTGCCAGCCACCGCAATCGCCCCACGAAGTGACGTATACAGACACTTTTTTGACGCAAACTGATACGCCGCGAATCGCGGCCGTGACCATACTGCGCCTAAATGCGCGCAGGGGAGGTCCTTGTGCGATCAAGGCGCCAAACGTCGAGCAGATCAGTCATCGGTTTTAATGGATCGACATCTGCGCCAGCGCATTGCCGCCAGTAACGGAGACAGTCATGAGTGACGAGCAATTAGCATCAACCCAGAGTGGGCGTCGCCCTAGCGGCCGTGATGCCAAGCGTGCGGCCCGAGCGGCCCGCGCTGGCACAATTATTCCCTATATCACCCGCAAGGTTCCTTATTACGAAGTCGTCAGCGAGGAAGGCCTAAGCCTGCTCGAGCACAATGCCGACACGATCCTTGAAGAGGTCGGTATTGATTTTCGCGACGATCCTGAAGCTTTGGAGATCCTCAAAGCCGGTGGTGCGCAGGTTAAAGGCGAGCGGGTTCATTTTCCGCGTGGCTTAGCGCGCAGCATCATCCAGAAAAGTGCCCCACGCGAGTTCACTCAGCATGCCCGCAACCCGGCCCGAAATGTGGTCATCGGTGGCAAGAACACGGTGTTCGCCCCGGCCTATGGCTCACCCTTCATCCGCAATATTGATGAAGGCCGACGCTATGCGCGCATTGAAGATTTCCAAAACTTCGTAAAACTCGCTTATCTGGCGCCTTCACTGCACCACTCCGGTGGCACCATTTGCGAGCCCGTGGATTTGCCGGTCAACAAGCGTCACTTGGACATGGTTTACGCGCATTTAAAGTACAGTGACAAGCCTTTCATGGGCTCGGTTACCGCTCCTGAGCGCGCTGCGGATTCGGTAGAAATGGCCAAAATCGTCTTCGGCGATGGCTTCATGGATCCGCTAACCGGCCGTCCGAAGACTGCGATCATTAATCTGATCAACGTCAACTCGCCCATGACCTATGATTCCACGATGTTGGGAGCAGCCAAGGTCTATGCGCGCGCCAACCAGGCGACGATCATCACACCGTTCATCCTGGCTGGTGCCATGTCGCCGGTCACCGTCGGCGGTACCGTGGCACAGACCCTCGCCGAGGCATTAGCCGGTATGGCGTTTGTGCAGTTAGTTAATCCAGGCGCACCGGTCGTGATGGGCAGCTTTGCCTCCAGTATCTCAATGCAGTCTGGAGCGCCAACCTTCGGTACGCCGGAGCCTGCTCTCGTGCTGTATACGATGGCAGCCCTGGCCCGCCGGTTAGGGGTTCCTTTCCGTTCAGGTGGCAGCTTGTGTGCGTCGAAGATTGCTGACGCACAGGCCGCCTTTGAATCAGCCAACACCTTGATCCCCACCTGTTTGGCGGGTGTCAACTTCGTCCTGCACACGGCGGGTTGGCTGGAAGGCGGATTGTCCATGGGCTACGAGAAGTTTGTGATGGACTGCGACCAAGCCGGCATGATGCACACCTTACTGGCTGGCGTGGATCTGACAGAAAACGGACAGGCGCTTTCAGCCATCCGCGACGTGGGTCCTGGCAAGCACTTTTTGGGCTGCGACCACACCCAGGCGAACTTTGAGAACGCCTTTTACCGCTCGCCTCTGGCTGACAACAACAGCTTTGAGCAGTGGGATGCCGAAGGCCGCCTGGACATGGCGCAGCGCGCGAACGCCAGCTGGAAAAAACAGCTGGCCGAGTACGAAGCTCCGGAAATCGACCCGGCTGTTGATGAGGCGCTGCTCGCCTACATTCAGAAGCGCAAAGACTCGGAGCCCGACTCCAACGTCTGATTGACGGGTAGACCTGTTGCATCGTGCCTGCCCGCCCGGGCAGGCACGATCGGCCCCTGATACCGACAAGAAAACCGCCGTACCCAGTGGTAATATCCGAACGCAAGGCAACTCTAAAGCGAGTAGGTCCAGTTCGGAGCAGGTGGCTTCACGCCAGACGCCGACTCCACGCGCTGTGCGTCACCGAGCTTTGGGGCCGCCTATCAACTTCGATTTCAGAATGACGCGCGACTCCTGAAGGCATCTCCATCCATGGCAAACCGTTATTCGGCTTTTTCGTTACTAAAGCACGCGCTGACAGGTGCACCGTGGCAACGCGCCTGGCGCTCGCCACAACCAAAATCCAGTTATGACGTGATCATCGTCGGTGGCGGCGGACACGGGCTAGCAACGGCTTACTATCTGGCCGCCAATCACGGCATCCGTAACATCGCCGTGCTGGAAAAATCTTACATCGGCTCCGGCAACGTGGGACGCAACACCACGCTGATTCGCTCGAATTACATACTCGGCGGTAACACGCACTTCTTCGAGCATTCAATGAAGCTCTGGGAAGGTTTATCACACGCCCTGAACTACAACGTCATGGTCTCGCAACGCGGCCAGATTGTGCTTGCCCACAACCCCTCGCAACTCGATGTGCTGGGCCGCAAAGGCAACACGATGAAGCTCAATGGCATTGATGCCCAGCTTTTAGATCGTGGCGACGTGATGCGCATCCTTCCGTATTTGGACTTCAGCAACGAGTGCCGCTTTCCTATTTACGGCGGTCTGCTACAACAGCGCGCCGGCACCGTGCGTCACGATGCCGTGGCCTGGGGTTATGCCCGAGCCGCGAGTGAATTGGGCGTGGACATTATTGAAAACTGTGAAGTCACCGGGTTTCTGGAGAATGAGGGGACTATCAGCGGCGTGGAGACCACCCGCGGGCGGATCATGGCAGGCCGCACCGCCATCTGTGTCGCCGGACACTCTTCACGCTTAGCGGCGATGGCAGGACTGCGTTTGCCGGTTGAAAGTCATATCTTGCAAGCCTTCGTAACGGAATCCATTAAGCCCTTAATTCACCACGTAGTGACTTTCGGTGCGGATCTGTTCTACATATCGCAATCGGACAAGGGTGGTTTGGTGTTTGGTGGGCATATCGACGGCTTCAACACCTACACTCAACGCGGTCAGTTCCCTAAGGTCCAAGACGTAGCCGAATGTGCGGTGGCTCTGATTCCGGGCGTATCCCGACTGCGCCTGTTGCGGCATTGGGGCGGTATCCAAGACATGACTCCGGACGGCAGTCCCTTCATAGGCCGTACGCCGGTCAAAAATCTGTATTTCAACGGGGGTTGGTGCTATCAGGGCTTTAAGGCCACGCCAGCCTCGGGCTGGTGCTTTGCGCACACCATTGCTCACGATGATGAGCACCCGCTAGCACGTCACTTCAGCCTTGACCGACATATGCACGGAAATGGCTTTGATGAATACGGTCTTGGCCTTTGGACCTATAGGCAGTAACAGCATGCTTAGGATTAATTGCCCCCATTGTGGCGAGCGTGACTACACCGAATTTCGTTATGCCGGCGATGCCAATAAAGCGCGCCCTGCACACGGTACGGGTGATCTAAAGACGTGGCATGACTACGTCTTTATTTTTGATAACCCCAAAGGACCGCATCGCGAGTACTGGCAGCATGTCTTTGGCTGCCGGCAATGGTTGATTTTGGAGCGCAACACGGCAACCAATATCACCGGCGCGTCGCAACTCACTGACACGAGCCGCGCATCATGACCCGTAAATCCCATCGCCTGCCCGTTGGCGGCCACATCGATCGTAGCCAGCCCGTCAGCTTTAGCCTTGATGGCCGAACCTACAGCGGCTTTGCCGGGGACAGTTTAGCTTCAGCTCTTTTGGGCCAGGGCGTGCAACTGGTTGGACGAAGCTTTAAGTACCATCGACCGCGAGGCTTTTTAGCTGCTGGCGTTGAAGAACCCAACGGACTGTTCACCGTCGGTCAGGGTGGGCGCGTCACACCTAATCTTGCCGGGACCTCTACAGCTCTGTATCCAGGACTGGAGGCGCGCTGCCAAAATGCGTGGCCGTCCGTTGATTTTGATCTCATGGCGATCAACTCCTGGGCCGCTCCGCTATTAACAGCGGGCTTTTACTACAAGACCTTCATGGGCCCGCTGCGAGGCTCCTGGATGTTTTATGAGCCATTTATTCGCCGTGCAGCGGGACTTGGTCAGGCCGCGAATCAAGCCGACCCGGATCGCTACGAGAGGCGCCATGCGTATACAGATGTGGCCGTAATTGGCTCGGGTGCGGCAGGCCTGGCTGCCGCGTTAAGTGCTGCACAAGCCGGCGCTCGTGTCATGCTCATCGAGCAAGACTGGTTATTGGGTGGCGGATTGCTGTCTAGCAGCGACTCCGGCGAAGAACAGTGGCGCCGACAGGTGATTGGGCAACTGCAAACGCTACCGAATGTCGAGCTTTTAACTAACACGACAGCGCTAGGCCTGTACGACGGCAACACGTTAGCGCTCGTAGAAAAGCACGATCACGAACGGCCCGATCCACAGCGTGGCCAAGCGCGTGAGGTCGTGATCACACTGCACGCCAAAAGCATTATCTTTGCGACCGGCGCGATCGAGCGGCCACTGGTATTTGCCAACAATGATCGACCTGGCGTTATGCTTGCCTCAGCGATCGGCACCTACGTGAATCGGTATGCCGTCAGTTTTGGTGAGCGCGCGCTGATTGCCTGTAACAACGACAGCGCGCATCGTGTTGCCCTGGATCTGGCAGCGACCGGACTGAAGGTCACGCTGGCCGAACAGCGCTTGGAACTGAATCCAAAAAGCACGGAGCTGCTCAAAAAAGCCGGCGTGGCGGTGTTAACAGGCACACAAGTCGCCTACGTCTTAGGACAAAAATCGTTAACGTCAGCCCGGCTACGTCGCATCACAGACAATACCGAGCTGACGGTCGAGTGCGATGTCTTAGGCATGTCCGGTGGATGGAATCCGGTAGTACACCTAACCTCGCACACCGGCATCAAACCCAACTACTCACCTGAACTGGATGCCTTTGTTCCAGGCGGATACGCGTCAGGCCACTTTGGAGTGGGTTTGATTAACGGAACTTTTGGGCTGCGCGCCGCCATCAGCGAAGCCGCGGGTATCGGTCGTAAAGCGGCGATGGCCACGGGTCATTCGGCATCCAACGGCGCTGTGCCTACGCTGGAAGGCACCGATCACTCGTACAGTTTTGAAGCCTTACCCCAAGCGGTTGCCGGCAAACACGGTAAAGCGTTTTTGGATTTCCAAAATGACGTGACGACTAAAGATGTCGATCAGGCACACGATGAAGGCTACGTGTCGGTTGAGCATCTGAAACGCTACACCACACTGGGCATGGGCACCGATCAGGGTAAAACGAGCAACATCAACGCAATTTCGCGCATGGCCCACCTGCGCGACTTAGAGATTCCTGTGGCGGGAACGACCACGTTTCGCCCCCCCTACACGCCCGTGTCCTTAGGTGCTCTAGTAGGCCGTCATGTAAAACACCATTTCCGTCCGATTCGCCGCTCGCCTTTGCATGACTGGCATGCAGCCAATGGCGGTGCCTTCATTGAAGCCGGACCTTGGCTGCGCGCCTGGTACTACCAGTGGGCCGGTAACTCGGCTGAAGCTGCCTACCTTGAAGAAATGAAGTTAGTCCGCTCTGCGGTGGGGCTGTCTGACGTGTCAACGCTGGGCAAGATTGATGTGCAAGGGCCCGACGCGGCCGAGTTCCTCAATCGAGTCTACGTCAACGGTTTTGCGAAACTTCCGGTCGGCAAAGCACGCTATGGCGTGATGCTCAACGATGACGCAACCGTTCTGGATGACGGTACGACAGCGCGTTTTTCCGACACCCAATTCTTTATGACAACCACCACCGCCCAAGCGGCTGAGGTCATGTCGCGTCTGGAGTTCCTGCTGCAAACGGCTTGGCCGGACCTAAAGGTCAACATCACTTCCCTGACGGATCAGTGGGCTGGAATGTGTGTAGCCGGACCTAAAGCCAGAGCCGTTTTAGAAGCCGCCTTGCCCGTGACGGATGTCAGTGACGCCGCGCTGCCTCATATGGGTGTACGGGAAGTTTCTTTCAACGGCGTCGCGCTACGAATCCTGCGCCTGAGTTTCTCCGGCGAATTGGCTTATGAGCTTTACGTCCCGGCGGACTGTGGCATCGCTCTTTGGGAGCATTTACTGCGTGCCGGGCAATCCTTTGGGATTCGTCCCTACGGCTTGGAGGCCCTCGCCTCGCTGCGTATCGAAAAAGGCCATGCCGCGGGTTTAGAACTGGATCATCGAACGACGTTGGATGACCTGGGTCTGGGCAAAATGGCCAGTAAGGAAAAAGACTTTGTCGGCCGTGAGCTGCGTCTGCGTGACGGCCTGCAAGACAGCAACCGTTGGAGCTTAGTGGGCATTGAGTGCTTAGAACCCAATGCCCGCCTGCGCGGCGGTGCGATTCTCTTTGCAGCTAGTGATGAACTGAAAGGCCATGGGCGCGGGTATATCACCTCGGTCACCTGGTCCGTGGAGCTCAACAAGTACATTGCCCTAGGCCTTTACCACGGCGGCCTTCGACACGTGGGTGAGGAAATTATCTGCGCTTTTCCGCTGAAACAGGAAACTGTGCGTGCGCGAATCGTCTCACCAATCTTTATTGATGCGAGTGGAGCCCGCCTACATGCTTAAAAGACACTCTAGTCTGGAATCGCTGATCAGCCACGGTGGGCGTGACTCGGCAACCGGCGCACGGGCGGTGCAGATTACCCAGGTTCAGAATTGGCATCTGGGACTGTTTGCGGCATACCCAGGCGGTGGTCTCGACTACGAAGCGGCGTTGACGCAAGGCTTCGGCGTGGAACCTACCCGCTCGCCGCACATCAGCCAGGAACTTACCACTGGCACGATGTTATGCGTCGCCCCCGGACAGCATTGGGTTATCAGTCAGACAGCGGACCTGCTGGAAAAAACAGCTCAAGGGCTGGGATCGACTGGCGGAACATACACGTCACTCAGCCATAGCCGAGTTCGTGTAGCGATTATCGGACCCCAAGCCACACGTGTGTTGGACCGTGGAATTTCGCTGGACCTTCATCCCGAGGCGTTTGGTGTAGGGCACTTCGCACAAACTGCGCTGCACCACTGCGGTATCGTTTTGCATCGCACCGGCGAACACCGCTATGAACTCTATCTGCCGCGAACCTATGCAGTGTCGCTCTGGGAGTGGCTGGTGGATGCGGCTTGGCCCTTAGGCTATGACACGGCAATAGAAGCGTTAGGCGCGGTCGGCAATTCGCCGTCGTAACCTTTTTCGATCAACGAATGACGGCTGATCGATGCCGTCTCAACCCATTGCATCTCAGGAGATGGACAAAAAGTGAAATCACATACTCGAGTCGTTGTTATCGGTGGCGGCGTCGTAGGCTGCAGCGTTTTGTACCACCTGACCAAAGCAGGCTGGAAAGACGTCGTGTTGTTGGAGCGCGAGCAGTTAACCTCCGGCTCGACGTGGCATGCCGCTGGCGGTTTTCACACGCTAAACGGTGATCCTAACGTCGCCAAGCTGCAAGGCTATACCATCGGGCTATACGACGAACTGGAAAAGATCTCCGGTGAATCTTGCGGACTGCACCGCTCCGGCGGCCTCATGCTGGCCGATACGCCAGAGCGCATGGAATGGCTAAAGATGGCGCATGCGCGCGCACGCTACTTGGGTCTTGAGACAGAACTGCTGACGGCCAAAGAAGCCAAGCATCTGCTGCCATTGCTTGAAGAAAAGTACTTTGTTGGCGCCATGCTAGACAAGGCCGACGGCAACTTGGATCCCTATGGAACCACGCATGCCTATGCCAAGTCTGCCCGTATTGGTGGAGCAGAAATCTATCTGCAGACGCGAGTCACCGCGCTCACGAAGTGCGCCAACGGCACCTGGGATGTGATCACTGACAAAGGCACCATTAACGCAGAGCACGTGGTTAACGCAGGTGGCCTGTGGGCTCGTGAAGTCGGCCGTATGGTAGGTCTGGAGCTGCCGGTACTGGCGATGGAGCACATGTACTTGGTCACCGACGAAATGCCCGAGGTAGTGGCATTCAATAAAGAACGTGGCCATGAGCTGCCCCATGCTATCGACTTCAAGGCCGAGATCTACATGCGCCAGGAGCGCAGCGGAATGGTGCTGGGAACCTATGAGCGTGCGTGCGTACCTTGGCAACCGCGTTCAACGCCGTGGGATTTTGGTGCCCAACTTTTACCACCGGATCTGGATCGTATCGCGCCGTCGTTGGAAATCGGATACAAGCATTTTCCGGCGATGGAAAATGCAGGCATTAAGCGCGTTATCAACGGCCCCTTCACTTTCTCACCCGATGGTAATCCGTTGGTTGGTCCCGTTCAGGGGTTGCCGGGTTTCTGGTGTGCTTGCGCGGTGATGGCCGGCTTTAGCCAAGGCGGCGGCGTGGGTCTTGCTCTCTCGCAATGGATGGTCAATGGCGATCCAGGCTTCGATGTCTGGGGCATGGACGTTGCTCGGTACGGGCAATGGGCGACTCGCAGTTATACCAATGAGAAAGTGCGCGAAAATTACTCGAAGCGCTTCTCGATCCGCTTCCCGAACGAGGAATTGCCGGCCGCGCGTCCGCACCAGACCACCGCTCTGTACGACGTGTTACTGGCGCAAGGTGCGGTGATGGGTGACAGCTGGGGCCTAGAGACTCCGCTGTGGTACGCGCCTAAGGGTGTTGAACCCAAGGACATTGTGTCATTCCACCGTTCGAATGATTTCCCGCACATCAAGGCCGAGTGCGAAGGCGTACGTAATGGCGTCGGTGTGACTGAAATTGCCAACTTCGCCAAGTACGAGTTTACGGGCCCAGGTGCTGAGGCCTATCTGTCGAAGTTAATGACCAACAAGATGCCGCGCGTAGGGCGTCTGGTGCTCACCCCCATGCTCAACCATGGCGGCAAATTAATTGGAGATTTCACGATCGCTCGCGCCTCTGAAGAGCGTTTCATGATGTGGGGTTCCTCGCAGGCGCAGATCTATCACCTGCGTTGGTTTGAATCTCAGCTACCTGCCGACGGCTCGGTGAAAATTCATCGCTACGACATGGGTCTGGTGGGTCTGTCGATTGCCGGACCTAAGTCCCGCGAAGTGCTGGCGCGCCTCACCGATGAGGATGTATCCGGCACAGCGTTCAAGTTCATGGATTTCAAAACCATGGATATTGGCAACGTGCCAGCCATGATTAACCGCATCTCCTACACCGGTGATCTGGGTTACGAAATCTGGGTCGCTCCTGAGTACCAGCGTCGCCTGTATCACGCCATCATGGAAGCCGGACGGGAGTCAGGAATTATTCACTTTGGTATGCGCGCACTGTTGTGCATGCGACTGGAAAAGAACTTCCCGACTTGGTACCGCGAACTGCGTCCTATTTACGGGGTTTTCGAGGCCGGTATGGATCGCTTCATCGATCTGACCAAGCCTGATTTCATCGGTCGTGAAGCCGCTCTGCAGGAAAAAGCCAGCGGCGGCACCCTGCGTCGCGTCTGCTTCACTGTGGATGCCCTGGATGCTGACGTACTGGGCGATGAGCCAATTTGGCATGATGGCAAAGTCATCGGCTGGGTGACTTCGGGTGGCTACGGGCACTTCGTGGGGCAGTCACTGGCCCAAGGCTACGTACCTAAGGAACTGGCCAATGACACCGGAACCGGCCGCTTTGAGGTGGAGATCTTAGGCGAGCGTCGGCCAGCCACGATCATTCTCGACCCATTGTTTGATCCGACCGGTGCACGCATGCGCATGTAAGATCGGGGGGCAGTGCTTATAAGGGCTGCCCCAACCCTTCACTGGCGCTTCATGAAATCTCTAATCTTCGATAACGCCTTCGTTCGTGACCTTCCGGGTGATCCCCGCGAGGGTCCCGACCGGCGCCAAGTCCATGGTGCCTTCTACTCTCGAATCCATCCCACGCCCGTGACTAATCCGGTCGTAATGGCTTGGTCGCGTGAAATGCTCGGGCAATTAGGTTGGGACGAAACTGTAATCGACGATCCTGAGTTCGCCCAAGTATTCTCGGGCAACCGCTCATTAGACGGCATGTCGCCCTACAGCGCGAACTACGGTGGCCACCAATTTGGTAACTGGGCCGGCCAATTAGGCGATGGCCGGGCGATTACTCTGGGTGAGGTTCTCACAGATCACCAACGGCTCGAATTACAACTCAAAGGCGCCGGGCCTACACCGTACTCACGAACGGCCGACGGTCGCGCGGTGTTGCGATCCTCAATCCGGGAATTTTTGTGTAGCGAGGCGATGCACCATCTGGGCATACCTACCACGCGTGCGCTTTGCCTGATCGGCACCGGTGAGTCGGTGGTCAGAGATATGTTTTACGACGGTAATCCAGCCCGTGAACCCGGTGCGATCGTTTGTCGAGTCGCACCCTCGTTTATTCGCTTTGGCAATTTCGAACTACCCGCTTCCCGCGGCGAAACCCAGTTGGTGAAGCAGCTGGCCGATTTTACGATTAGGCGAGATTTTCCCGAACTTAAGGCGCCTGCGACGGGTCCCTTGGATCAGTCCCTGTATGCCGAGTGGTTTGCACAGGTCTGTGAACGTACCGCTGTGATGATCGCCCACTGGCAACGAGTAGGCTTCGTTCACGGCGTGATGAACACAGACAACATGTCCATTCTAGGGCTCACGCTGGATTACGGCCCCTACGGATGGATCGATAACTTTGACTTGAGTTGGACGCCCAACACTACCGATGCCGGTCAACGCCGCTATCGCTTTGGCAACCAACCGCAGATAGGCTATTGGAATCTCGGACGCCTGGCGGGCGCCTTACTCTCGCTATTCGAGACTCAGGAACCCCTGCACGCCGGGATGGATCGCTACGTCCGCGTCTTCCAAAGCACCGACAAGAACAACTCAGCCGCGAAACTCGGTCTGACGGCCTTTACCGACGCTGATGAGCACTTGCATCAATCCTTACAGGAGTTGCTGCAAGCCGGCGAAATGGACATGACGCTGTTCTATCGCGCGCTGGCGGATTGGGATCTAAGCCAGGCGCCCAGCGCCCGATGGGATGCTGTTTACTATGATCAGGCTAAGCGGGAGGCTACGGAAGCCCAACGGCAAGACTGGTTGTTACGCTACAGCAACCGCATCAAGGAACTGGGACTGCATAACGAAGATCGCATCCGAATCATGAATCGGGCGAACCCGTTGTATGTTTGCCGTAACTATCTGGCTCAAGAAGCCATAGACCAAGCCCACCAAGGCGATGTACGCCCTATCAGCAACTTGTTAGAGGTCTTACGCACCCCTTACACGCACAATCCGCAGTACGAAGCCTATGCGCAGCGCAGACCGGACTGGGCACGAAACAAAGCCGGCTGTTCGATGCTGTCTTGCAGTTCCTAAGCCATCACGCCGGAAAACCGGTGTGGTCTTAACCGGTGACGTTGTACCGGCGCGGGGATCGACTCTCGCAATATCCGCCTTTATAGCGATGCCAGGCTTGGTCGGCCCAATCATCAAACCGATCACGAAATGTGGCTCGGAACATGTCACATGCCGCAGGCTGGGTGGGTTCGGTAGCCTCCATGAGTGCCATTACCTGTTCTCGCGATGACAACTCCGCGCTCGCGTGAATGTCGCTTGACGCACTCCGATCAAAAATTTGCAGATGAATGGAGCCGTCCTGCGTCGGCCACTGCGGCCATTCGGGCAATTCACCGCGTCTTCCTGTACCCGGGCTACCCGTAGCCGCAAAAGACGCCCAATACGACATCATGTCGTCACTGAGTGACCGACGTTCACGATCGGTATGCTCGCTAAATAACACCTTGGTAGCGTTGAAGTTAAAGTCGCCAAAGACAAAAGGGATTTCCAGCCCGTGGGCAGCACCGATTAAATGGCTTAAATTCACAAAACCATAACGAGTTCCCTCGTTGCGCCAGTCAAAACGATAGGCAAATACCGGAGCCTTAGTGGAAACCAGCGCCGTCAGTGGCGAATCAACGCCGTTGGCCTTCCACAATAGTGAACGATACTGAGCCTCTCTGTCATACGCGTCCGCATGCCAAGACCAGAGGGGGATACCGCCCAAAGTAAAGACCAGGCGACGATCAAAAGCCATGAACATCTTAGGTTCATCCCGATTGGTTCCCATCATCACTGGGATGTTCCAGTGAAGCGCGGGATCCTTAAGCAGCGTCGCCAGATCACCCTGTCGAATGACCGCTCCATCCTGGAAGACGGTGGGGAATTTTGCGGTCTCAATGCTGCTCGGATGATAAACGCTGTAAAAAACCCACGGATCTAAGGAGCGCAAAAACTCCGCGATGTCGTCGGCAGACATCGTTTCAACCAGGCGCTTGGCTTGCTGTCGATCGAGCGCTTTATGCTGTTGCACGAGCAGTTTCAACAGAATCTCGCCGCTGCTGTACTCGACACCCGGAGATGGATCGTCCACATAATGCGTGACCCGGTCTATAGGCGCGAAGCCAAAGCCCAGGCTCTGCACGATCATCCGCTGCATTAACCCCTGGGCCAGTGGCGACACTAATAAAGACAGCGCGTTCGTTGCACCGGCCGATTCCCCAAACACAGTCACGTTCCCAGGATCACCACCAAAGCCACCGATATTTCGCTGCACCCAGTGCAGGCTTTCTAAAATATCCAAGGTGCCCCAGTTGCCAGAATCCTCCACCGCGTGCCCAGCCACGGCAGCGGAATTGTTTCCGCGCGGCATAACGAACCATCCCATCGGGCCGATTCGATAATTAATCATGACCACAATGACGTTTTGCGTTTGCGCTAGACGACTACCGTCATACGCGGCGGCATGACCAATCGTATTACTACCCCCGTGAACCCAAACCATGACCGGCAACTTAGCGCTGGCAGCGGAAGCTGGCGTCATTTGCGGCGCGTAAACATTTAAAAACAGGCAGTCTTCCTGACCTTGCCTTGAACCCGTTGGTCCGATTCCCCCAAACGGCCAGCCGTACTGCAAGCACGCCGGACCTGCGGCAAGGGCTTGCTGGACACCTGACCAGGTGGCCGTCGGCTTAGGCGAATGCCAGCGTAAAGGTCCCACCGGGGCCTGCGCGTAGCGCAGGCCCAGAAAGCTGTGTCCGCCTGCGGCATTCACAAAGCCCTCCACCTGGCCATCAGACAAGGTGCGCAGAGTCTCCGAAGACGGACCGACCGTGGCCGAATTTAGGGATGCAGAGGGAGTGACAAAGGCCACCAGTAAACCAAGTACCGTCAGCACAGCACCAAAGCCAAGAATTTTTTTAATCGGTACTGTCATAGGGATTGGCTTTAAAAGAGGCGGAATAAAAGGTAGGCGTACCAGGCAGTAGACGATTCCTAGGCTTAACGGCGCCGCCTGCCAACACGGCGCGTGTTCATAAAGTATAGGACGACAGGCTGACAATCCAGCCCGTCAACGGGCGTCAGCGATGGAAAATAGGCGATCGAGACTCCACCCGATGACTAACCCGCTGCGCACCTTAACGACCCTGGATACCCTCATTCCGCCCGGTCGAATACGGGCTAAACTGGTACCCGCGGCACAGTTAAGCTCTTGTTCATTGGCTCACAATCACCAGCTGTACTGTCTTCTTTGGGGGGATATCGACCTCCCGCGTTGAAGGACTCACTATGATCGCACTTTGTATTTTGGTCTTCGTCGGTATTGCCTTAGTCGGATATCTGTTGACGGTCTACAACGGTTTGGTGCGGGTCAAAGCGGGTGTCGCTCTGGCATGGTCGAATATCGATGTCATCTTGGCGCAACGACACGACGAAATTCCTAAACTGGTCGAAACCTGTAAGCAATACATGGGCTACGAGCAGAGCACCCTCCAAAAAGTTATGCAGGCTCGCGCGAGCCTGGACACGGCACGCGGCAGCGGTGACGTCTATTCCATCGGCAATGCAGAAGGTGTGCTGCGTCAGGGGCTCAGCGGACTCTACGCGGTAGCCGAAAACTATCCGGACCTTAAAGCTAGCGATGCGTTTCAGCACTTACAGCAGCGTATCTCCGGATTGGAGACGGCCATTGCCGACCGGCGCGAAGTTTATAACGCGGCAGCTACTACCAATAACGTTCGTATTCAGTCATTTCCCGAGATACTGGTCGTCAGTTTCGGCGACTTTCCATCCGCGACTTTGCTGCATTTTCAGACTCAGGACCGTGCCAATCCGGATTTAAGCGCTCTTTTCCACTCCGCTTAAACTCTATGCTCATCGCCCATACCGCCGCTGGTGGGTTCACCGAGCTTGCCATCGTTGCCGGCGTAGCCGGTCTCTGGTCGCTGGGTCAATTTTTTCGTCGCCTGACGCGCGATCGGCTAATTGGTGATACACCCCATATTCGACTGCGTTCGGCAGCACAAGGCTACGTCAAGGTCTTTGGACAAGCGCAGCCGGCTGGAGAAGCGGCGCTGGCGGCACCGTTAAGTTCGCGACCGTGCGTTTGGTGGCAGTATGAAATTGCCGAACTGCAGAGCCGGTCTGAGCGGGGATCCGCCCACTGGACCGTGGTAGAAACAGGCTCGAGCATAACGCCCTTCGCGTTGCGCGATGCCGATACCACCTGCCTGGTAGGCCCGGTGGGTGCTGAGATTACCGCCAGCCAACACGACGTTTGGTACGGCGACCTCGTATGGCCCCGGAGCCCCCCACCGCGGCAAAAATCCTGGCTTACTCAGGAGAAATTCCGCTACACCGAGCGTCTGTTGTTGATCGGCGATAGGCTGGCCGTGGTAGGGGAGTTACGGTCGGATTCCACGCCTACGGATCCATCCGAAAACACGGCCGCGGAGATTTTACGCAGCTGGAAACAAGATCAAGCTCGCTTATTGCAACGCTTTGACAGCAATCACGATGGTCGTATTGATGCCGAGGAATGGGAGGCCGCTCGGCGGGCAGCCCTCTTGCAGGCGCATGGCAATCGCGTGAACCAGGTCATTCAACGTGAAACGGTGATTGGGGCATCGTCCAGCGGCGAACCGTTTGTCATCGCTCCGCTCAGCGAGACACAATTGCTGCGGCGCGAAAAAATCTATGCGGCCTTGTACCTGCTGCTGGGGTTAGCGAGTGTAACTTTAGGGGCCTGGGCAGCTGAGAAAGCACTTCGGTTGGGCGGCCTGTCGCTCCATTGACCGGGCTGCAATCGTCCTGCACCCTTGCGCAGTCAAACCGTGCTGGCGCCCCGTATTGCGCGCCTAGCGACCTATCCGATCTTGCCCCATCTGGGAGATGTGCCCGTGAATTTTCGTGTTCTGCTAAGCGCCCTATTAATGGCAGGCCCTGTAGTCAGCGTAGCGCAGCCAATCCCCCCACCCCGCTTGATCGTGGCCATCTCCGTGGATCAGTTCTCAGCGGATCTGTTCTCCGAGTACCGCCCTTGGTACGCCGACGGCCTGAAGCGACTATCGGAAGGCGCGGTCTTTCCCTCCGGCTACCAGAGCCATGCGGCCACCGAAACCTGCCCGGGACATGCCACCATCCTGACCGGTGTACACCCGGGACGGGCCGGCATCGTTGCCAATAATTGGGTTGATCAAACCGTAGAACGGTCCGACAAAACGGTTTACTGCGCCGAGGATCCCGGCGTGCCAGGCTCATCCTCAACCCATTACACCGTCTCACCGCACTACCTCAAGGTTCCAACCCTTGGTGATCGCATGAAAGCGCTGGACCCTCGCAGTCGGGTTGTGGCGGTTGCCGGCAAGGATCGCGCAGCGGTCATGATGGGTGGCCACAACGTGGATGAGAGTTGGTTTTGGAGCGGCAAGGCCTATACGACGCTGGTATCACAACACGGGCCGATGCCTGTGACGGTGGTCAATACCAACAAGGCCGTGGCCGCCGCCATGGCCCACCCCGAGTCCACACCGTTGCCGCCCAATTGCCTGGCCCACAGTCGCGCCATCCACGTCGGCCAGCGATCGCTGGGAACTGTAAACGCACCTACGCCGGATGACTGGGCTCACTTTCGGGTATCACTGGAATCCGATAAAGCCACAACCGACTTAGCCGTCGGTCTTATTGAAGAGATGAATTTAGGTCATGGCGAGGCCCCCGATCTACTCACCATCGGTCTATCGGCCACCGACTACGTCGGGCATAGCTACGGTACGCAGGGCCCGGAAATGTGTGCGCAGATCATGAGCGTGGATCGCAACGTGGGGCGCATACTGGCCGCACTCGACCGGCTGAAGGTGTCTTACTGGGTCGTCCTGACGGCTGATCATGGGGGTCATGACATGCCAGAGCGCCATAATTTACACGCCATCAATGATGCCAAACGCCTGGATGCAACACTAAAAACCAGCGACATCAGTGATGCATTAGCGCAGCAGTTCAAACTGCCACGGCCGGTCCTCCTGAGTGAAGATTCAGCCGGTGATATTTATCTTAACAAAAATGTACCGGCCAAGCTGAGAACAGCCGTTATCAATTCCGCCCGCCAGCGCTATCTGGCTTATGCCGACGTTGCTGCCGTGTTCACAAACGCTCAGTTACGTCGTGTGCCTGCACCCACCACTACCGTGGATGAATGGACTTTAGCGGAGCGCTTTCGTGCGAGCTTTGACCCAGCCCGATCGGGCGATCTGCTCGTGGCTCTTAAACCTCGCGTATCGCCTGCGCTAGGCGACGGCGCCTATATTGCTTCGCACGGCTCGCCCTGGCAGTACGACCGACGCGTGCCTATACTTTTCTATCATCCCGGGATGATCGGTTTTGAAGAACCTCTGCCCATCGAAACCGTGGATATCCTGCCGACTCTGGCAGGGATACTCGGCCTGCCCGTCGCCACAACGGAAATAGACGGACAGTGCCGCAATCTGGGCCTGGACGACAACACCTGCGCCGGGCGGCACTGATCCGTTGGCAGTAGCAAGATCCCGTGGACTGATACATAAACCGTTGGAGCATGCCTATGTCTAAGCGTACCGGTCATTACCTGTCGATCTGTCTGCCAATGCTTGTTATCGCCACCGGGCTCTTAAACCCTATGGCCGCAAGCATCGCGGCGACACCCGTAAAGCACTTTAAACTGTCTGTCCCCGATTGGGCGCACGGCATATCTGACGTTTATGCAGCGCAAGCCTTCGGCTGTACGGGCGGCAACCAGTCACCCGCTCTGCATTGGAGTGGTGCTCCCGCGGGTACCAAAAGCTTTGTGGTCACGCTGTTTGATCGCGACGAGCGCACAACTCCCTCGGGTTGGTGGCACTGGGCTCTTTACAACATTCCAGCAACCACCACCGATTTGCCAGCGCAGGCCGGCGCCGCCAATAGCAAACTGTTACCGGCGGGCGCGATCGAAGGACGCACCGATTTAAATCAGTTGGCCTACCACGGACCGTGCCCGGATAAAGCCGATCCACCGCATCACTACATCATGACGGTCTACGCACTGGATGTAGAAAAACTTGACGTTGATGATGGCGCGCCGGCGGCTCAGGTGACGTCAACCGCACACGATCATCTGCTTGGTAAAGCCGTATTAGTGACGATGCACGGGCGCCATCCTTAAGAGTCGGCTTAGCTCAACTTGGTCGAGTATTTTTCTGCATTAGAGACCGGTGGCATACGGTTGCTGCCCCATCGGTGCGTTTGGAGGGTGTTCATGGGTACAGTGGAGCAAGAATTATTGGCCGCGCAAAACAAAGCCGCGGCTTTATTCGACGAAGTAGTCGCTCGCGGTCTGATCAAGCCCGGTGTCTATGAAAGCGAGCTGAGCCAACAGATTCATGCGTTAGCGAAATCGAACTACGGCGTAAAGCGCCATTGGCATGAGCGTATCGTCCGAGCCGGGCCCAACACCCTATTGGATTACTCGATGAAATCGCCGGATCGGCAGATCATGGCCGACGACACAGTTTTCCTCGACTTTGGTCCGGTCTTTGATGGCTGGGAGGCTGATTACGCGCGTACATACGTGGTCGGTAATGACCCGCGCAAACATCAACTGGTAGCCGACCTGAAATCAACGTTCATGAAAGGCAAGCAACTGTTTCGCGACACCCCTACTCTTACATCAGGTGAACTCTATGATTATGTGTTCAACCTAGGTCTTCAGGCAGGCTGGCAATTCGGTGCGGATAGTGCAGGCCACCTGGTCGGTCATTTCCCCCACGAACCCGACCGGGAAACTCCCAGCCGACTGCAGATTAATCATGGCAACACCATTAGTCTGCGTGAGCCTGATGCCCAAGGCGCGACACGGCACTGGATATTAGAAGTTCACTTTGTCGATCGCGTTAATAACTTCGGCGGCTTTGTTGAAGAATTGTTGACCGTCTAAGGCCGTAAAGAGCGCTACAACGATTTTTCACACCTCCAGGATACCAGCGACAATACGATGCATTTTCTCAACACCCAGACTGCCTCTCAGAGCAGCTTAAGAGTAAGACTCATTGCACTTTGCCTGATGGGGTTTGCATCCACAGGTCTGACAGACACGATTAAATCATCGACGACCAAACCATCGACAACCGCCTGCGCCTCGGATACCAGTGGCTTAACCCTGCCGCCGGGCTTTTGTGCGACGGTTTTTGCCGATTACATTGGCCACGCCCGCCACCTGGTCGTGAGCGCTGAAGGTGTGGTGTACATCAACACCTGGTCCGGTGGTTACTATCCGTTGAATGATGAAGTCCATTCCGGTGGTTTTATTGTCGCTCTCAAAGATACTCGAGGCACCGGCGTTGCGGACATTATTCAGCGCTTTGGTGACTCCATAGCCACGGGTGGTGCTGGCGGAACGGGAATTGGCCTTTATCAGGATGGTCTGTTTGTCGAGGCTAATGACAAGATCGTGCGTTATCCGTTGAAAGCTGGCGCACTCCTACCCGTCGATCCGCCTCAGACGGTGGTCAGTGGTCTGCCATTAACCGGCGATCATCCCATGCATCCGTTTGCGATTAATGCTGCCGGTCAGCTTTTTGTGGATGTGGCAACAGAGTCCAATTCCTGCCAGCAGCAAAGCCGGCTGTTGGAGTCACCGGGCATCAAGCCATGCACCGAACTTGAGACTCGCGGAGGCATTTGGCTTTATAACGCTAACCGATTCGACCAAGTCTTCTCACCGAGCGCGCGCTACGCCACTGGCATTCGTAATGGCGAAGGCTTCGCACTGGATTCAGCGACCCAGAATCTCTACGTAACCCAGCACGGACGTGATCAACTGCACTCCAACTGGCCGACACATTACAGCCTCGAGCAAGAAGCGACCCTACCGGCGGAGGAACTGTTGTTACTTAAAGCCGGACATGATTACGGTTGGCCAGTGTGCTACTACGACCCCCATCGACACTCGCTGGTCTTAGCTCCGGAGTATGGTGGCAACGGTAAAATCATCGGCGAGTGCCGCGACAAAACTCCGCCTGTTGCCGCGTTTCCCGCTCACTGGGGACCTAACGGAGCCGCTTTCTACGATAAGGCTCAGTTTCCTAAGCACTATCACCGTGGGGTCTTTATCGCCTTCCACGGTTCCTGGAATCGAGCACCCTACAGCCAACGCGGCTATAACGTGGTATTTCAGCAGCTGAGCTCCAAAAAGGCCCCGGCACGTTGCGAGATCTTCGCCGACGGCTTTGCCGGTGCCGTGGCTTCCCCGGATAAAGCCGCCCATCGCCCGTCAGGCATTGCCGTCGGGCCGGACGGATCGCTGTTTGTATCAGATGACGTAGCTGGACGCATTTACCGCATTGTCTATCAGGGCCATGGCAACGCCCCATTTGACGAAAGCAAAACCGTGGCTTGCCCACCGGCTGATGCGCCCGCAGGCCCCATCGTTCCCATGAGGGCGCACAGCCTCCATCATGAGCTGAACACTCAGGATCTGGACCCAGCGCACCTTCCGGTCCCGGAGGGTGCTACTCAGGCGATGGTGGTCTTAGGCGAGCAGGTCTACCACGGGCAAGTAGGCGGCGCGGCCTGTACCGGTTGTCACGGAGCCGACGCAGCCGGCTCGAACCTGGGGCCGAGTTTGATCACCGGCAATTGGCTATGGAGTGACGATACCTTTGCCGGTATCGCCGCGACGATACGAATGGGTGTGGCACACCCTAAACACTACCGTGCAGCCATGCCTGCCATGGGGGGCGCACAACTGACCGCGGATCAGGTATCTGCCGTAGCCAGTTACCTCTGGGCGATCAACCAACCGGTCGAAAATAAACCTACGGCACCCTAGAGTCCGGACCCTGTGGACGGCGCCAAACGTCGGTGCTACACCCTTAACGTTCATAAAACTCCGCTATCTTATGGCAAAGCTTACGATGCCCTGAGTTAGCGAGCCAATCTTGAGACCGTTGTCATGCACCTAAGCCGATTAACCCTTCTAGCCGTGTTTATTGGAATCCTCGGGCTGCTTTTAAACAGCAGCACGCCCGCAGCAACGGGCACTGAAACCTACAGTCGATATGACGGCGAGGCACGTAGTGCTGACGGACGCACCCTGATATACCGTGAACATCATCTGCTACGGATAAAGGATGGCGTGCTGAACGGTCGTATCGTTCTTTACGCCTGCCCCGAAGGGCCCGCTTTCGCCCGCAAGGTATTAGACTATTCGGGCTCACTGACGGCGCCAGACCTTCGCTTTGAGGATCACCGCGCCGGTAGCTTCAGACAACTCGAAACGCTGCCTACAGGCAGGCGATTAACGAGCCGCAAGAATCTCAATAGCAAAACTCTGGTTGTGCCGGTGGTATCAACACCGGGTCTAGTAGCCGATGCAGGCTTTGATGAATTTATTCATCAATCATGGGCGTCGCTCATGACCAACAGACCGATAAACTTTAATCTGCTTCTGCTCACGGACGGCTCGGTGTTGACCTTAAAAGGTTCTCGATTGCGCCACGAGGAACTCCACGGTGAGCAGGTTGAAGTCTTCAATGTTGAACTGACCGGGCTGTTAGGGCTTATCGCCCCAAATATTGTAGTGAGTTATTCCTCAGCGGATCACGTTCTACGGCGATTTCAGGGCCTTTCACCCGTACAAGATGAACAGGGCCGCGAAGTTAAAACGGTCATTGATTTTCCGGCGACGCCCAACATCCCAGCGGATGCCGCGTTGTGGGCTAGCCAGCTATCACAACCACTCGTCACTCACTGTAATCCGTAGAGCGCCGTTCACGTGTTAGCGTCGAAGCGCTACCACCCTTTAGCGTGCAAACAACTGGCTGGTATCTTTAAAAGCCTTGAACTCCAGCGCGTTACCGGATGGGTCGTATAAAAAAAAGGTAGCCTGTTCACCGACAAGGCCCTTAAAACGAATCCCCGGCTCAATAACAAAGGACACTCCGGCGCCTTGCAACCGTTGCGCCAGCAACTCCCATTCAGCCCACGGCAGGACAACACCAAAGTGCGGAACTGGCACCTCATGGCCATCTACCGCATTACTTGCCAGCACATGAGCACTGATGCGGTTATCCAGATGCGCTACCAACTGGTGGCCGAAAAAATCAAAGTCTACCCAACGAGCGTCGCTACGGCCTTCAGGACAACCGAACAGGCTGCCATAAAATTGCCGTGCCGCAGCCAAATCATGAACCGGTATTGCCAAATGAAAAGGACTTAGTGCCATGGGGAAATACCCAACAAGGAGAAATATCCTTTAAAGCATAGCAAAGCTTAACGCGGTAAGATTTGGCATCGTAGAAATTCCCCGCGCCAGCGAACACCCACTCTCCCTGCGGAAATAGACAGCATGTTTAGTCAGGCCGATATACCCAGCTTGGACGGAAAAATCGTGGTTATCACCGGCGCCAATAGCGGCATTGGGCTGGAGGCTACTAAAGTCCTGCTAGCACGGGGAGCGCGCGTCATTCTTGCGTGTCGTAACGAAGCAAAATTACACCCGGTGTTGCACCAACTGGAAGCCTTAGCGTTACGTGGTACTGCCGAGCCCCTGCTGCTGGACCTGGCTAGCCTCACGTCGGTCGCTAGCGCCAGCAGCGAGTTAAAGAAGCGCTTAACGCATATTGATGTGCTCATTAATAACGCCGGCGTGATGGCACTACCGGAATCGAGCACTGAAGATGGCTTCGAACGCCATTTTGGCACCAACCATTTGGGCCACTTCGCGCTGACAGGTCACTTGCTACCGCTGCTTCAGGCCGCCCCCATGGGACGAATCGTTACCGTCAGCAGTCTGGTACATCGCGGAGCGACGATAGATTTTGAGGCGATCCGACGGCCAGCCGTTTATAAGGACCGGCAGCAATACGCCATGAGCAAATTAGCTAATCTGTTGTTTGCCTATGAGTTAGATCGCCGCTTAAAACGTTCAAGTTCTTCAGCAATTTCGGTGGCCTGCCAGCCGGGTTTTTGTGACACCCCATTGCAACCGTCAGGTTTTGCCCTGCGCAAGGACTGGGTCGCGCCTACACTCATGCGCCTATTCACTTTCCTGGTCGCGCAATCGGCTGCGCGGGGTGCCCTTGGTACGCTGTATGCGGCAGCCATGCCCGTCAAAGGTGGCGAGTACATCGGTCCCACCGGCCTGTTTGAACTACGTGGAGCACCGGTCATCCATACCTCGAGCCAAGACTCCTACGATACGGCTTTGGCACAGCGTCTATGGACCGTCAGTGAAGAACTCACCGGTGTGCACTTTGCATTTTAGGCAGGCTCCATCGCCTTTTAAAAGTGCGGCGCGCAACCTGCTCCCCGGACTGCGCAGCTGCAAGCGCAGATAATTTCATCAAAACGAATGGCGGCGTAGCGGGAGTTAAGGTGCAACGCCGGTGCTCGGAAATCGCTTCGCCGCGACCAGCCAAAGCTTGGCTCAACGAGCGAAAATCCGTCGTGACCGCATCAATAACGGGCGGGCCATCGAGGCCCGCCCTCAATGCCTAGGCGCGGCGAGGGCGACGGCCGCGGGTCTCGTTCTGGCTAGCCGAGGGCTTTGAAGCCGGCAGCGTCACGACTTTGGATAGGTGGGGGTAGCTGGCGGTTTTGTGCGGAATCGCCATGGCATCCACAAAGTGCTCCTGAAAACGCGGCTCGATTGCTGTTTCTACTTTCTCAACAATCCGAACCAGGTTCTCAACGGTCGCACGCGAAGTTGCATCCAACAGCGCAATGCGGGCCCCCGTACCAGCCGCGTTGCCAGCCGAATCGACAAACTCCAGGTCACAATCCGGGATCATGCCTAGGACGACCGCATACTTCACATCAATGTGACTGCCAAAGGCGCCGGCAAGACGGATTCTCTCGACGTGGTCCACCCCTAGTCGTTCCATCAGAAGCTTAATTCCAGCGTACAGCGCTGCTTTGCCTAGCTGAATGGCACGCACGTCATTTTGTGTAATTTTCAGATCGACGGTGCCGTTATCCGCAATCACGTACGCAAAAGTACGGCCGTTAGGCACAATTCGGGAGCTCCGGGCGGACAAATCGCCATCAATGACACCGTCTTGATTGATCACACCCGACAAATACATCTCGGCAATGATCTCAATGATTCCCGAGCCGCAAACGCCAGTGACGCCGGTCTTTTTGGTAGCCTCAGCAAAGCCGGGTTCATCCGACCATAACTCGCAGCCGATAACTCGGAAGCGCGGTTCCAAAGTCACAGGATCAATGCGTACGCGCTCTATAGCGCCTGGTGCCGCTCGCTGGCCACAACTGATCTGCGCGCCTTCAAAGGCAGGGCCGGTGGGGCTTGAGCAAGCGACCAATCGGTCTTTGTTGCCTAAGATAATCTCAGCATTCGTTCCCACATCGACAATCAGAGTCAGTTTATCGGCTAAGTCGGGTCGCTCAGCCAGCATCACCGCGGCCGCATCGGCACCCACGTGACCAGCAATACAGGGCAAAACATAGGCACGCGCATTCGGATGCAGCTTTAAACCTAATTCACGAGCGGGTAGGTTCACGGCCATGTCGGTGGACAGTGCAAACGGAGCACCGCCAAGTTCCACAGGATCGATGTCTAAAATCAAGTGATGCATGATCGGGTTCCCGACCAGCGTAATCTCCAGAAGATCTTCAACGGCGATATTCGCTTCTCGAGCGACCTCTATTGCCAACTCATTCAAGGCCTCGCGAACCGCAATAGTCATTTGAGCCGCGCCACCCGGATTCATCATTGAATAAGAGACGCGACTCATCAGATCTTCGCCAAAGCGAATCTGTGGGTTCATCAGGCCGGCAGAAGCGACGACTTCACCGGTCAGAATTTCACACAGGTGAGCCGCAATCGTGGTGGACCCTACGTCTACGGCTAATCCATAGACGGCGTCTTTAAGTCCAGGCCAAACACCCAGGATCGTCTTCTCATCGTGAACCGCTACCGTCACCTTCCACTCGCCCTTGCGAAGGACTGGCTGAAGGGTTTGTAAAACCTGCAACTCGCAGCTTAAGCCGGTCAGTTGCCATTCGCGCTCTAACGCTTCCTCCAGGCGACGCAAATCGCCGGAAGGTTCGTGCATATCCGGCTCACGAACCTCCACGTAATAAAGGCGTACCAGTGGATTTAGATCAATTTCTCGAGCTTCGGCCGCCTTGCGTACAACCTGCCTATGCACCTGACTGCTTTGCGGGACGTCAATCACGACGTCACCTAACAGCTTGGTGGAACACGACAGGCGACGGCCCGGTTCCAACTTCATACGCCGTGCAAAGCGTTGCTCCGGCTCACTGATCGGCGTGAGACTCTCGCTACTGGATGTCACACCGTGTTTAGCGAACTCGCCCTCCGAGACCACCACCTGACAACGCCCACAAAGCCCGCGGCCACCGCAGACCGAATCGATGTCGACACCGAGGCTGCGAGCAGCCTGAAGGACCGGCGTACCCAGTGGAAAACGACCTCTTTTGCCGGAGGGCGTAAAAACGATCAGAGCATCTGCGAGATCAAGTACTGCGGACATGGATGACGTGCCTCAATTCAGTGGCCTAAAGGTCACTGCATGATTAAATTCAAGTAGCCTGTCGACGACGAGCACCGCCTTCTCGACGACCTCGTGGTCCCTCTCCACCCGGCGTGCTGCCCGCCGGAGGAGCCTCACGGAAGCGTTTGATCCAACGCGCACAGTCCGGATCATGGCCCATCATCACGTCAGCACCCAGTACCGCTGCCATCGTTTCGACGTGCAAAGGATTGGTAATAGCTGAGGTCATCCCTGAACCAATGGCCATCGTAAGGAATGCCGCATTGACACCGTGACGATTCGGCAGGCCGAAGCTGACGTTCGAAGCGCCGCAAGTGGTGTTGACCTTAAGCTCGGTACGCAGACGGTGCACCAGGCGCATAACCTGCACGCCCGCCTTGTTAATCGCACCAATGGGCATCACCAACGGATCAACTAAAATGTCGCAATAGGGAATGCCGTGGTCACGTGCGCGTTCCACGATCTTCTTTGCGACCAAGAAACGTACGTCCGGATCTTCCGAGATACCGGTCTCATCGTTGGAAATAGCCACTACGGCCGCACCATACTTCTTAATGAGAGGTAACACGTCTTCCAGACGATCCTCTTCGCCGGTCACCGAGTTAACCAGTGCCTTGCCCTTGTACACAGCCAAACCGGCTTCGAGGGCGGCAACAATCGACGAGTCGATAGCCAACGGCACGTCTGTTATGGATTGCACCAGCTGAATCGCCTTAGCAAGGATAGCTGGCTCATCGGCCAACGGGATGCCTGCATTCACATCCAACATGTGCGCACCGGCCTCTACCTGCGCCAGGGCATCAGCCTCTACGCGTGAAAAGTCGCCTTCTTTCATTTCGGCCGCTAAAATTTTTCGGCCTGTCGGATTAATACGTTCGCCGATAATGACGAAGGGGCGATCAAAGCCAATGACAACCTCTTTGGTCGCCGAACTGATAATCGTGTCAGTCATGGGTATGTCCTATTTAATTCAAGCTATTAATTGGATCCGGGATACCAAGGCTTACGGCCCTTAAGCACTCCTGAACGCTCAACGATTTCGGGAACCGAATCTTCCTGGCGGTAGGCCATAATGTGAACGCCGCTGATGCCGGGAATCTCGTGCATTTCCTGAATGAGATCGACGCAGAGTTGTCGGCCCTCGGCGGCTTGGTCCTGAGCACCCGCCATACGCTTAATCAGAGCATCCGGAATGTGGATGCCAGGAACATTAGTGCGCATCCAGTCTGCGGCTTTTGCAGAACGCAAAGGTCCCACACCAGCCAAAATGAAGACTTTATCGCGCAACCCCAGTGCTTCTACTTCCTGCATGAAGCTGCGCAACAGTGGCATGTCATAGCAGTACTGTGTCTGAATAAACTGAGCGCCTGCTTCAACCTTCTTCGCTAAACGACGCGCACGCCATTCGAACGGCAAACCGGAAGGATTCTCAGCTGCACCTAAAAACACTCGGGGGGCCGAGGTGATCTTACGTCCTGACTGAAACTTCATATCCTCGCGTAACCCACGAGCAATACCCAGCAAGGACATGCAATCCAGATCAAAGACTGGCTTAGCCTGAGGATGATCCCCTGCCTGCACACCATCGCCGCTTAAGCAGAGCATGTTAGCGACGCCTAGAGCGGCCGCACCTAAAATATCGCCCTGAATAGCAATGCGGTTCTTATCTCGGCAGGAAATCTGCATCACCGGTGAATAGCCTGCGTTGGCTAGCAGCGCCGATACGGCTACCGACGACATGTGACAGTTTGCACCACTACCGTCTGTAGCATTGATGCCATCAACATACCCGTCAAACAATTTGGCACGCTCGTACACATCGGCCGGATTCGCCGAATCCGGCGGGGCCAGCTCTGCCGTGATGGCAAATGCACCTGCGCGCAGCACACGCTCCAGCCGACCCGGCGAGCTGTGTCCCGGTAAAATCTCCAGCGACTCGCCAGTCATGGCGTTACCTGCAGGCATCATGACTCGCCCACCTTTTCACGCACGACCTTCAGCCACGAGGATTTGCCCTTGAGTCGTTGATCCACAGCAAATTGCACGACTTGCATGGCGGGCACACCGCCTGGCATTTGCTCGGCACCCTTAAATCCTTCGACCCATACGCAGCGCATTTCGGGTTTAACCTCGCACATGCCGTTATCGCGCACGCCACCGCAAGGTCCGTTGCGCAACGTTTTCGGGCAGTTCATGGGGCAGGACATTCCCGTAGAACTTAGGGCGCACTGGCCACACATCTGGCAGTCAAACAACACACCCTTAACCGTCCGCTCGAAGGCGGCAACGGGCTTTTCCAATCGCTCGTAGCCGATGGCCTTAAACAGCGGATGTAATCGCACTAAAACTGACTCAAAGCCTTTATAAAAGGCATTGAGTCCTTTGGAGTGCCGTACCGACCAGAGACGAACCGAATACATTAAATGCCCTCCGAACTTTCCTGCGAATCTGTGTCCGTGGCAGCCTCAGTGCCTTCCGGGACCAGTAAACCTTTAGCGCGAATCAGTCGGTCTAAGTCCTCATCACTGTAAGCTGCCTCAATGCGATCAGCTTCTGCCTGGGCTTCGGCATTCAGATCCTCGCCGACATTGCGGGCTTCGCTGCGTTTCCAGTCCGCAAGGTAGGCATCTGAACTGCCTCGACCGGCGCGCATGGCTGCACGATCTACCGCCTCCTGGAAACGGTGCGAAAGTTGGATTTTGGCCGTTGCCCGCCCCTGTTTGACGACAACTTGGGCTGGGATATCACGCCAGGAGATAATGGTCAGGGAAGCCATAGATTACTGTTCCGTTAGTGCCACCGGAATCACGCCGGCCAGACTGTGCGCCAGGCCACCGTAACCGGTTAATTGAAATTCATAACTCCAGCCCATGCGCGCTGCGATCGCCGCTGCCGCCGCATCATCCGTTGGGCCCGGTTTTTGCGCCAAGTACACCAATCGCCGATAGTGCCCAAAATAACTGTCCATCAACTCAGGATGGCGGTCCAAACCCAGTCCACGGATGACCAGCCGATCAAAATGCTTGAGCAGAAAATCGGTCAGATAAAACGTCCCGAGCTCTGCTTCTGCTAACGCGGCGAAAATCTTCTCGCCCGCATAAAACTCATAACAATGCACGCCGGGAATACGCTCGACGACTGCGCCGCTGTCACGACGCAGTGCTTCAATCACCGTATCCAGCCGTCCACCGGTACCGCAATCGGCATAGCCGATGAAAATCCTCTCAAAACGGCCGCCAACGGATTTCACGAAATCCGCAACAGCCCCAGGAATGCGCTCCGGCCGGTTGTGCAACTCCGGTGCCAGATAGCGCACCTTCACTTTGGTCCAGGCATTGGCCTTTTTTAAAGCACCAATTTCACGCGCAAGGGCACCGCAAGCGAGGATCAGCGTGCCGTCACGCTGATCCGTAACCGGTGGCCCGTTAACCTCCGTGCTTATCACGGAAAACCAACGGCTGCCCTTCGTGGCCTAATCAATGAACGCGTGCAGCGCGCCGTGCCGCAATCAGGCTCTTCGCCGTTTCCACGGCAATAGCCGCGTCACGGCAATAAGCGTCAGCACCGACGGCCTTACCGAATTCTTCATTCAATGGAGCACCACCCACCAGCACGATGTAATCGTCGCGCATACCCTTCTCTTTGAGGGTATCCACAACAACCTTCATGTACGGCATCGTGGTGGTCAGCAGCGCCGACATACCTAAGATGTCAGGCTTATGCTCTTCCAGAGCAGCGAAGTATTTTTCAACCGAGTTATTGATACCAATATCAACAACCTCAAAGCCAGCACCCTCGAGCATCATGCCCACCAGGTTCTTGCCGATGTCATGAATGTCGCCCTTGACGGTGCCAATCACGACCTTGCCGATCGGCTCCACGCCGGTCTCTGCCAACAATGGGCGCAGAATTTCCATTCCACCCTTCATGGCGTTGGCAGCTAGCAACACTTCTGGCACGAATAAAATGCCGTCGCGGAAATCGATACCCACGATGCGCATGCCTTCAACCAAAGCGTCGTTCAAGGTCTTCTCAGCGGACCAGCCGCGCTTCAGGAAAATGTGGGTGGCCTGCTCGACTTCTGCCTTTAAGCCGTTGTAGAGGTCATCGTGCACCTGCTCAACCAGCTCCTCAGTGCTCAAATCGTTCAGATCAAAGTCGGCTTGTGTGTCGTCGGACATTTACGATCTCTCCGGGGTATTTTGCGAGTCAGGCCCGCAGCTTAGGCGCAGCTAACAGGCTTGCAATGGTAAGGGTCACAGATTCGTGAGACTGGCCTTTGAGCGACAGATCCGTGCCCATAAGCGACAACTCATCGCGCCGGACTTGCTGCAGCGCAACGAGCGAAGGTTGTCGTAAAGGCGACAGGTAATGACGCATTGAGACCATCGGCAACTTAACTGGTTTCTACACTAGACTCGGAGTCGGCCGTGCCCAGTACGCCGATCTACCGTCTTGTTTTTAACGAATCGCACTGACACCGAAGTGATGGAGACCCCGCGCATGACGTTTGATACAGCCCACCCCTACGTGCTCACCGCCAGCTGCGTTAGTCGCATGGGTACCACGGCGAGAGTTACCGGTTTTCTTGCCGAGCGCCGCCTGTACATTACAGAAATGCAACAGTTTGATGACACGATTTCGGGTCGTTTTTTTGTCCGCGTTACTTTCTGTGGCGTGCAGGGCGAAGCATTTGATCTAACCAAGCTGCGTAACGACTTCCAGGCGATCGCTTCCATTGAGCAAATGGACTGGGCGATTCACGACACCGCAGAACGCACCCGCGTGCTGATTCTGGTGTCGCAGTACGACCACTGCTTAGAAGACCTGCTATACCGGCATCGCATGGGCGAACTGCCGATGGACATCACCGGCATCGCCTCAAACCACACCGTGCTGAAGCGCATTGCGGATCATTACGATATACCGTTCACCCATTTGCCGATCACCGCAGACACCAAGCCACAACAAGAAGCACAAATACTCAAGCTCGTCGCTGAGACCAAGACCGATTTGGTCCTGCTAGCTCGCTACATGCAGATTCTTTCGGATGATCTGTGTCGTTCCCTGTCTGGGCGCGCCATCAACATTCATCACTCCTTTCTACCCGGATTTAAAGGTGCGAAGCCTTACCATCAGGCGCACACGCGCGGCGTTAAACTCATTGGCGCCACGGCACACTACGTCACAGCTGATTTAGACGAAGGTCCAATCATTGAGCAGATGGTTGAGCGAGTTGACCACGTCTATACCCCAGCGATGCTCGCCGCCAAGGGTCGCGATACCGAGCGACGTGCGCTGTCTGCGGCGGTCAAATACGTCTTAGAGCATCGGGTGTTCTTGAATGGCGAACGAACGGTCGTATTCAAATAAGAGATTGAAGCACGCCGCCGGCTCCGTGCCGGCGGCATGCGTAACGCAAAATTGCGCTTGAAGTAATCGTGAAGGTGAGGCTCACCAGGAGATTGCAACCATGACTATCGACGTACGCTCGGATACCGTCACGCGCCCTACGCCTGCCATGTTAGAGGCAATGATGGCAGCCCCGGTGGGTGATGATGTCTACGGTGAGGACGAGACCGTTAACGCCCTGCAAACTCTTGCCGCCGAGACCTTCGGCATGGACGCGGCGCTATTCTGCCCCAGCGGCACGATGACCAATCAGATCGCCATCAAGCTGCATACCCAACCAGGTGACGAAGTTATTTGCGATGCGTTGTCGCACACTTACCTGTACGAAGGCGGTGGAATCGCCTTCCATTCTGGCGCTTCGGTCCGGACACTGCCGGACACCCACGGTCGATTCACGGCTAAGCACGTTAAAGATAATGTCAATAACCGTAACGATGCGCACCTGCCGTGGACACGCCTGGTGACCGTGGAAAATACCGTCAATAAAGCCGGTGGCTGCTGTTGGGAGTTATCCGAGCTAAAAGCTATTCGACAGACCTGTGACGAGCACTCACTCGGGCTGCATTTGGATGGCGCGCGCCTTTACAACGCCATTGTGGCCAAGAATCACAAACCCAGCGAATTCGGCACCTTGTTTCATACAATATCGCTGTGCTTATCCAAAGGCCTGGGCGCCCCTGTGGGCTCATTGCTGCTCGGCAGCCGCGAGCACATCGCTCGCGCACATCGATTGCGTAAGCTAATGGGCGGAGGAATGCGTCAGGCGGGGTATTTGGCTGCCGCTGGACTCTACGGCCTTCAGCATCATGTGACACGCTTAGCGGATGATCACGCCAAAGCACGCCACGTCGCTTCAGAGATAGCGAGTCTGCCCTACGTGGCGTCCGTACTACCGGTTGAAACCAATATCGTCATTTTCAACCTGATCGACACGGTGCCGGTAGATGGCTACTTACGCTACCTAAGCGACAACGGTGTTAGGGCTGGCAGCATGGGCAAACAAACCGTGCGCTTCGTATTTCATTTAGACGTGAGCGATGCGCAAACCTCTCAACTCATCGAGGTCGCGCGCCGCTTCGCCTGAACCCAAGATCGCGTCAGAAGCTTAAGTTGCCCGTGCTTTAAATTCGATAGTGCTATCGAAAAATGGCATTGGCCGTGCGTCCCGGTTAAGGTCAATCTCCTGCATGTCGCGAAGCATGGCGGTAGCGACTACACTGGTGCTGATCCCACCCGACAACACCGGTGTCAGATCAATGGAGGACGGGCTTGAACAACTCGCGCAATGATCGCCGCTGGCTCCCGCTTAATGCCCTACGGGCGTTCGAGGCGGTGGCTAAACACGGTAGCTTCACCGCAGCAGCCCAATCCCTTCTGATCTCGCAAAGCGCCCTATCCCGGCACGTCATCTCACTGGAAAAGTGGCTGGCAACACCGCTTTTTGAGCGCCGCCCGCACAGTCTGGTTTTAACCAAATCCGGCGAGCATCTATTACCCGCTATCACCAAATCTTTTGATCGGCTCGAGTACGCTTTAGACGATATCCGTCAGGAGAACACAGTCAGCCGCCGAACGTTGCGCGTGCAGATGCCACCGAGCTTTGCGATTCATGTCGCCGTACCAATTTTGCGGGACTTTCGAAAAAGCCATGCCGACGCCGAGGTTGAAATCGATCTGGTGAGTCCCTACGACGTCGGTCCGGCACAATCTGATGTGGATGTCGCTGTTGTCTACTCCAAACCCGTGGTAACTAATCTGGTTACAGACCTGTTATGGCCGGAGCGTTTAGGCATCTTGTGTCATCCAGAGATCGCAGCCGCTTCATCCCGCCAAACTCTTGCCGATTTTATTGCCTCCAACGAGCTCATTCACGTACGACTCGCTGACTTACCCCGGCACCACTTGTGGTCGCAATTTGCGTTGCAGGCCAATTTGGGGCTTGCCCATGTGGAACGTGGTTTAGTATTTGATACGGCGCTGCTGGCAGTTCAATATGCCTGCAGCGGCGAAGGCTTGGCGCTCGTGGATCTGAATCTTTTTAGTGAAGAGATTCGCAGTGGCCGGCTTGTTCAGCCGTTTGAGGCGGTACTCGACGGAGGTTATGGGTATTACCTCACGATTCATCCCGAGGCTTTAGCCGATACTGCCGTCTCGCTCTTTCGCTCTTGGTTAATCGATCGCTTTGGGCCGCCGGCAGCACAGACCAGCACGGCAGTGCGACTTGCGGTCTCCAATGGATGACACACCGGGCCAGCTGAGTTGCCAGCCACTCAATTTACAAATCCGTTACTTGATCTGCTTGGAATTTTGTTATGACAGAAAACGCCGATGATTCACCACGACGCGCTCGTCGCCGACCCACGGCCGAGAAAACGGAAGCCGCTCCGGTACGTTCACACGCGTATCGACAGATGGTTAATCCGTTTACGCCGTTAAAGATATTTTCTGACGACCACATCCAGGCGATACACGAAGCCGCCCTGGGTCTGTTAGAGAACACGGGCTGGAAAGTACTTTCGGACCGAGCTCTCGACAAGTACGCAGAGCATCGTGCGGACGTAGATCGTTCTACGCAGATGGTCCGCATTGACCGGGGACTGGTCGCTAAAGCGTTGGCGACTGTGCCGCACGGCTTCGACATTCAGGCCTTAGCGCCAGAGCGGGTCGTACACATGTCCAGCAATCATGTGGCTATGGCGCCTACCTCGGGTCCCCCGAATATCATGGATATTGAGCGTGGCCGACGCGCGGGTAACTTTGAGGATTTCTGTAACATTTTGAAGCTCTGCCAAACCTATGACGTTATTCACGTCCTGGGCGGTGCTTGCGAGCCGCAAGATATTCCCAATAATTTCCGCCATTTGGAAGTGACGCGCGCACAGCTATTACTGACAGACAAAGTGCCGTTCATGTTCTCACGCGGCGCCGAGCAGATTCACGACAACTTTGAACTGATCCGACTTGCCCACGGTATTACCCCAGAACAGTTCAAAGAGAAGGTCTACGTCTACTCCATTATCAACACGAACTCCCCATTACAGCTTGATACGCCGATGGCCGAAGGCATTATGGACTTCGCGCTGCACGGGCAACCAACGGTGATAACGCCCTTTACCCTGGCCGGCGCCATGGCTCCAGTCACGATCGCCGGTGCGTTGACTCTAGCGCACGCCGAGGCCTTAGCCGGCATCACGCTGGGACAAATGACCAATCCTGGCGCACCGATGATGTACGGTAGCTTTACGTCAAACGTGGATATGAAATCAGGCTCGCCGGCCTTCGGTACACCGGAATATACGAAAGCGGCTTTTGGTGCAGGCCAGTTAGCACGCTTCTTGAAAATGCCGTGGCGTTCATCGAATGCAACGGCATCCAATACGCCCGATGCGCAGGCAGCCTACGAATCACAAATGAGCCTGTGGGGTGCCCTACTCGGCGGTTGCAACTTCATCCTGCATGCAGCCGGGTGGGTAGAGAGTGGTCTGTCAACATCCTATGAGAAGTTCATCCTCGACATTGAGATGCTGCAGATGTTTGCTGAAACCTTCCAGCCGGTGACCGCGACCGCTGATGACATTGGCATGAGTGCGGTGGCTGAAGTGGGTCCCGGTGGACACTTCTTTGGTTGTGCCCACACGATGGAGCGTTATCGCTCGGCATTTTATCCGCCCTTGGTCTCTGACTGGCGTAACTTTGGTCAGTGGACAGAGGACGGCAGTAAAACAGCGACCCAGCGCGCGAATACGATCTGGAAAGACGCGGTGCGTGACTACGTGCCACCCACGCGCGATGTAGCGATTGTAGATGCGCTTAACGACTACGTGGAACGGCGCAAGGCTGAAGGTGGCGCCCACCCGCTGACCTGAGCCTGAAAGATCTTAAATCCGCGCGTAACGTCATGGCGTTACGCGCGAACCTCAGGCAACACACTCGATAACCTACAACGGCTCCAGCCGCCAGCCGCCAGCCGTAGGGGTGTGCAGTTTAGATACTGCAGCGTTACGCTGATCACCCCATCTCGCCTCGCCCTTAACCTTGCAGGGGCTCATGCGTAGCCCCTTCTGAATCGATTACAGGCTTTGACAGTTACCCTGGAAAGGCTTTTCAGCGAAGCGATCGCTAATCCAAGCTAATTGATCCGGTGTGCTGTGGTCCATGGTTGGATCGTGGTCAAGTCCGGGATACGGGCGGAAATTCAGATTGATGCCGTTGCGGCAGGCTTTAAGCACGGTGGCGCGCACACCCTCGATCGGCACCGTCTGATCGGCTTCTCCGGTAATGACCAGCAGCGGGCCGCCGACCGGCTTAGCGCCTAGCTCTCCGCCTTTCATGTAGCGCTTAACAGCTGGTAACTCCATCCAGCCATCCTTAACCACTTTGGTGTTCTTCACATCAAGAAAGCTGGCGTACAAATAATTCCAGCATCCCTTGGTCGTGGCGTCCTTATAGTGTTTAAGCCCCGCACCTACCAGCATGTCGGCAGGCTTAAATTCCGTCGATCGCTCGTTAACTGCAAAAGCCACGTACAACAGGTAATAGGCGGCGGTGCTGGCCGGATCACCCATTTTTCCTAACGTGATGGCAGTGTCAGCGGCACCCGACACCGAGACAGCACCTAGGTAGTTCGGGTCCTTTAGCGTCGCCTGCATTTCCGCGACACTCCAGGCGGTCTCGCCACCCTGCGAGTGGCCATCGACGACCCAGCGCTGGCCTAAGGAGGGCACGGCAGCGCGGGCGGCTGGCACTGAGTAGATGACGTCGTGCGCATGCGCAACCTTGTTGAGGTACTGGTGTGCACCCTCGGTCCCCTGACCGTGATAGTCGGTGGCAACTACGGCAAAACCGGCACGTACCATCGGCATCAGTCCTTCTTCACCGTAGGCAACGTCTTTTTGCAGGGATGGGGCGCACATGCGTGCTACACCGGTGGTGCCGTGCGCCCAAGCGATAATTGGCCAGCCGCCGACCGGCGCCGTTCCGGCGGGAATCAAAACAAGGGCAGAGGTCACTACGCTTTTACTGTCGGCATCCAAGGAGTGGTACAGAATTCGTACGGCTCGCGCGCCCTTGGGCGTGGAGTAGCCCGTTGCATCCTCCTGGCGCAACAACGCACCGGGCTTGGTACCGGCTAGAGACGGTGTGGAGTAGAAATCCGTGATAGGCAGCGCATTGGCTTTTTCCATGCGAATCGCATCGGGAAGCGAACGCGGCAACGGCCACTCATCGGCCAGCGTCGGACGAATAAAAATCAAGAGAAGGGCTGCGCCCCACAAGCCATCGAGCACCCGCTTGGCGCCGGCGTGGTTCATTCGCAGCATAGTAAACTCCTGAGCTTCTTAAGGGTTACACCAAAGGACCCAGAATAATGGAACAAACAAGTAGGCGATAGGTCCACTCACGGCATCCAAACGGCGACTGCGCTGCAGCAATTAAGAAAGGCCCCATGGATATTGGGTGTGGTTATTCCCCGCTTTGTATCAGCATTAGCGTGCGCAGTTAGCGGGCTCACACCACAAAGAATCCCTACAGCCGTGCACAAAAACAGCCCCGCAATACAGGTATTACGGGGCCTAGGTGGTGGGTCTTAAAATTCAACCCAGACCGCGGTTGAGATTGAAGACAGTTAAACCTCAACCTTAGCGAGAGGAGACCGTTAAAGCCGCGACCCGGCTGTTAACCGTCTCGATGGCTTCTTCCACGGCCGTGTCACGGCAATGATTCCAGGTCGACATATCAGCAAGTCCACGCAGATCTGGACGGACTCCGCAGACACGTTCGGCGGCAAGCTCTACCCGACGGCGCAAACTTTCCTGACCTGCCGCCTTGTTCAAATCCAAGTCTGCATAATTGACATGCACGGTGTTAATTTGCCCGGTGCCCGTCACGGCTGAGACTTCAGGACGGCTGGAGGCGTGAACGCATCCACCAGCCAAAACCAACGAGATTCCCACGAGTGCCGATGCTTTGTGAATATTCATGACCATTCTCCTTAACCGTTAGTGGATCGAAGGACCATCCTGCGATCTCCCTCTCTGGCCAAGCGACTCAGAGATGTATCTAACTGGTGATGTAGTTAACTACAACACCGAACAATGATCAATAAAATCCTTCGCCAAATAGAAGGCTAGAATTGCTAATTTTATAACCTATTGATAATTATAGGATATTTATTGTTATTTTTGGGAAGCTCTACAAAACATCGAGCGTGCCTGCTCAAAAGCTACGGCAAACTCTAAAACAGTGGCATTGAACCGCCGAGGCATTACAGTATCGGGCGCTAACCATAACGACTGAGAGCCGAGCTCCCCGATGAATAAGCTAATCGACGGCTACCGCCGCTTTCGCGAAGACCACTGGCCCGAACGCCGCGATGTATTTGAGCAACTCGCTCACCGTGGGCAGGCACCACGCACGATGGTTATTGCCTGCTGCGACAGTCGTGTCGATCCCACCATGATTTTTAACGCCGAACCCGGTGAGCTGTTTGTGGTGCGCAACGTAGCCAATCTGGTCCCGCCCTACGCGCCAGACTCCACGTATCACTCCACCAGTGCGGCTTTAGAGTTTGCAGTCCGGGTATTGCAGGTCGAAGAAGTCATCATCATGGGCCACGCCATGTGCGGTGGCATTGGCGTGCTAATCAACGGGGAGCCCGCGGCTGGGCGTGACTTTCTGAAGCTCTGGATGAGCATTGCAGAACCCGCTCGACAAATCGTTTTAGAACGGGGCTCTGCAGATCCCCAAGCCGATTGCGAAGAAGAATCCGTGCGGCTATCCATGAACAACTTGATGACGTTTCCCTGGATTTCAGAGCGTGTGGCTGCGGGCTCACTGATGTTAAGCGGAACGATTTTTGACATACGTTCTGGGATCCTGAAAAAGCTACAACCGAGTGGTGAATTTGCACCGGTATAATAGCGCTCAATCGCCTATCCGACCCTCAAGGCCTTAGTTCATGACCGTATCGCAAGCCCCTGCACCCAGACCCCATTCGTACTATGCCGCCACGCTGCATAAAGACACGAACTTTCCATCGCTGGCCGGCACCATCACCGTGGATGTCGCCATTATTGGCGGTGGGTTCACCGGCATCAGTACCGCGGTGGAGCTCGCGGAGCGGGGCCTTAAAGTCGCGGTGTTGGAAACACACCGTATAGGCTGGGGTGCCAGCGGCCGCAACGGCGGACAAGTGACCGGTAGCTTGTCGGGTGACACGGCCATGCGAAGCCAATTGCGCGAAAAGCTGGGCAACGAAGTCGATGATTTTATTTGGAGCCTGCGCTGGCGAGGGCAACAAATCATCGAGGAACGCGTAAAGCGCTACGCAATTAAGTGCGACCTGAAACGCGGCCATATCCATGCCGCGATGAAGCCCTCACACCTGCCTGATTTGCAGGCACTTTATGACGAAGCCCAAGTCCGCGGTATGGGTGACCAGGTAACGTTGCTGGGGCCGACGGAGATCCGCGAGCATCTAGCGAGCGATCTGTACATCGGTGGCCTGCGTAACCAACGTAATCTGCATATCCACCCTCTCAACCTGTGTATCGGCGAGGCACATGCAGCAGCCTCATTGGGCGCGCTGATTTTCGAGCAATCTAAAGTTCTGGAGATCGTGCACGGATCACAGCCTGCCGTAATCACGGCTCAAGGGCGCGTCAATGCTACCCACGTTCTGCTAGCGGGAGATGTGTATCACCAGCTTGAGCAGGATAAATTGGCCGGCACCATTTTCCCCGCCATGGGTGGCATCGTTACAACTGAACCACTGGGTGACCGAGCCAAGGCTATCAACCCGCATGATTTAGCGGTTTATGACTGCCGCTTCGTACTCGATTATTACCGCCTTACCGCAGACGGCCGCCTCCTGTTTGGCGGTGGCGCTAACTATTCAGGTCGCGAATCGCGCGACGTTGCCGCCGAACTGCGACCTGCCATCGAAAGCACCTTCCCATTACTCAAGGGTGTAAAAATTGACTACGCATGGACTTGTGCCATGGGAATTATGATCAACCGCGTGCCGCAGTTACGCCGATTATCGGACCACGTGTGGAGCTGCCAAGGCTACTCAGGGCACGGTGTGGCTACTAGTCACATCATGGGTGAAATCATGGCCGAAGCGCTGACGGGTCACTTGGGCCGTTTCGACGTTATGGCCAGCTGCAAGAGTGTTAAGGTTCCGCTCGGTAAGCTGTTGGGAAACCCGTTGCTCAGCGCCGGCATGTGGTACTACAACCTCTTGGAAAAAATGCGCTGAGTAATCCGCAGTCTGACTAATTAGACTGAAGGTAACGTTCGCGCGTTAAGAGATAACTGGGCTCCATCTGTTGGGTGGGGACATAAAACTCTTCATGGGTATATTCAAAGCCCAGTGCCAGAAGGATTTTTCGCGAGCCGTGGTTATCAGGATGATGACCGGCATACACAGCACTCAAATTAAGTCGTGAAAACGCGTATTCCAAGACCAAACCGGCCGCCTCAGTTGCGTACCCTTTCCCCCAGCTGTTCACACGTAGCTGATATCCCATCTCAACAATGCCCTGACCAAGGGCGCGAGGCTTCAAACCGCAACTACCCACAAATTGCTGCGTATTGAGCTCAAACAACGGCCAGTATTGAAATCCATGAATCTGTTGGTGATTGATTTCTTGATCAAGTCGATTTTGAATTTGCTCTAGCGAGAATGGACCACCGATTAAGCGCGTAACATCGGCATCACCCCATAATTGGTGAGTCAGATGTACATCGTCGGTGGTCCACTGGCCAAAACCTAAACGCTTCGTTTGTAAAAAATAATCACGCATAAAACAGCACCATTGTATTGAGCTTTCATACCTAACACTGTCGGTGTTAGGTATCGCGGAGAAACAACCCGATGGTCAGGCATGCACCCACTACAACAATAAACAGGCGAATCCACTTCTCGTTGACCCGGGTCAACAGGCGCACACCAATATAGCCGCCGATCAGTGCCCCGCAACAAACAACCGCCACACGCATCCATGAAATGCCCGGCGTAAATATGAAAATCCCCACCGCTGAGGCATTCATAACTGCCGCCAGAACATTTTTGGTGGCGCCAGCACTACGAACGGAAAGGCCGGCCAGCGACAGTGCCGCCAACATCACAAAGCCGATCCCGCCGCCGAAATAACCCCCATAAATCGAGATCAGGCTTTGCGCGATCACCATGGCCCATGGATTCTTGAAATGACCTTGAGGCGAGGGGCGGCGCAAGCTGCCCCAGGCGAAAATCACGGTAGCCAGCAGCACTAGCCAAGGTAATAACCGCTCAAAAAACTTCTCGGGCGTCAGCAGTAACAAGCAGGCGCCCACGGCACCTCCGAAGAAGCTCACCAGAAGTAAAAGGGGCAGGCTTAAGCCGCCGGCCCCCTCTCGACTGGCGCTGCTCCGCCCTATCCAGCCTGTCATGACCTGCCCTGGAAACATGGCAATCGTAGACGAAAGATTGGCGAGCCTAGGGTCCAGTCCGCTGGCCATCAACACGGGAAGGGTAATGAATGAACCGCCGCCAGCCAGGGCGTTCTGCACGCCCGCCCACAACGACCCCAGCAATAGCAGCCACCACATCGACACGTTAACCATCAAGACTCGCCCTAATCCTATCAGTCAGGCCTCAGAAACCTACTATCGCACAAAGCCGTTGGTGCCATTGGCAAGCCGTTTTGCCTATTCACCGGGCCCAGCTAAACCGATATCCTTCAGGCATGGGTTAAATTCCCTCATCAGATCCTAAGGCAGGTTGATCGTGACAAAGGGCTCCTACTGGCTGGACGGGATTCAACTTCCTACCCCCACGGTTAATCCCTTGCCCACTCAAGTGGACGTGATAATCGTTGGTGCCGGCTATACGGGACTTTGTGCCGCCTATGAAACCGCCAAAAAAGGTTTAAGCACGCTGGTCATTGATCAAGGTAGCGTGGGTCAGGGCTGCTCGAGCCTTAATGGGGGACAGGTCGCGCACAGCATCAAGCCCTCCATCGCAGAACTCTCTGGAAAACACGGGGCGAGCATCGCGCAACGAATTCACGCGGAAGCCACGGACGCTGTCGAAAACCTGCGGCGCTTGGCAACAGTCGAAGGGCTTGACTGTGACTGGCGGCCCAATGGCGGCTTCCTGGGTGCGTACACGGCAAAACACTTTGATGATATGCGACGTGAGGCAGATGCCGCGCACAAAGCTGGTAATTCGCGTATCACGCTGATTCAGCGCCAGGATGTGCACCGCGAGGTAATGGCTGATCGCTACTACGGCGGGATGGTCTATCACGACGATGCCTCAATCCATCCGGCACGTCTGGTGTGCGCGCTTTATGAAAGGGCACTAAAGGCAGGCGTCGTTGTTTCGGCAAACTGTGGGGCCACGGCAATTGAGCGCACAGCGACAGGATTTCTCGTAAGAACCACGAAAGGCACTATCGCTGCACGAAAAGTGCTCATCGCGACCAACGGCTATACCGGCCCTTTGTCACCCTGGCACCAGCGCCGAGTTATTCCTATAGGCAGCTACCAGATAGCGACCGAAGAATTGGGCACAGAGCGCGTTAAGCAACTGATCCCTCATGCGCGAAACGTCTGCGATACCCGGCGGGTGGTGATCTACCTACGCCCATCTCCGGATGGGAAGCGCATCATTTTTGGTGGTCGCGCAGCCTTATCCGAACGCGACCCGTCTCGCTGCACATCTCGCCTAATCAATATGCTTGAGAGCGTATTTCCGTCGTTAAAAGGCGTTCAGGCCAGCCATGCCTGGGTAGGCTTTATCGCCTATACCTTTGATACCCTGCCGCATTTAGGCGAGCAGGACGGTCTGTATCATTGCTTAGGTTATTGTGGCCAAGGTGTCCCCTTAGCGACGTACTACGGTATGCGCATTGGCCAACAAATAGCCGGGCTCAAAGAAGGGAAGACCGCTCTCGATGGCCTTCGCTTTCAGACTCGGCCCTTGTACCACGGTAAGCCGTGGTTTTTGGCGCCCTCAATCTTGGTCTATCGCGCATTGGATAGTCTGGGCTGGTAGCAGGCCTACAACCGGCCGTAGGAACCGCTCACTGGATTTTCATAATGCTCTAGTGAATAAAAAAACACCTGATCTGGTCTGCGACTTGAGTTTACAGATCAAGTCAACAGTTCAAACTCCCGGATCTGACGTCTAACGGAGTCCAAATAATGGTTTTAAAGCGTGTACTGGCTACCTGCCTGGTCTTGGCCTTACCCGTTTGCTTTGCCGAAGCTCCACCCACCGCAACCTTTAGCGGGCTGGATTTAACGTCGATCGACACGCATGTGCGCCCGCAAGACGACTTCTATCGATATTGCAACGGGCATTGGCTCGACTCTGCCCAAATAGCCAGCGACAAAGATAGTGTTAGCCCAACCACGGATCTTGAGGATCGTAATCAGAGCCAGCTTCGTGAAATTATCGAACGGTTAGTGAGCCACTCTTCAGACACGGTCGGTGAGCAACGCAAGATTGTTGACCTTTATTCCAGCTTCATGGACGAGGCACAGATCGAGTTATTGGGTGTAAAGCCACTAGCCAGTGAGTTTTCACGTATCACTGCCCTGCGATCTGTAACGCAGGTGCCCGCACTGATGGCGCAGTTAAGTCGCATTGGGGTAACCGTGCCTTATGCTCTTAGCGTCCATCAAGACGCGAAGGATGCGACCGTCTATATCGTTGATCTCGTGCAGGACGGACTCGGCATGCCTGATCGCGACTACTATCTACTGCCGGACTCCGATCTCACCCAATCACGCACCGCTTACGTCAAACATATCCAAACAATGCTGCAAATGGCGGGCGAGCCGCATGCAGCACAGGATGCGCGTCAGATTGTGAATCTGGAAACCCAGTTAGCCAAGCTGCAATGGACCAAGGTAGAAAGCCGCGACCCCGTAAAAGCCTATAACCGTTACACGCTAGGCCAGCTACAAAAGCTGGTGCCCTCCTACAACTGGCGCGTCTACCTGACGGCGTTAGGACTCGACGACAAGATACCCACGATCATCGTGAGCCAGCCCTCATACCTGCAAGGCTTTAGCCGTCTCCTACACCACACACCTTTGCCGACCTGGAAGGCCTACTTTCGGTGGCGGACGCTCAGTGCATACGCGCCCTACTTAGCGCAGAACTATGCCGCTGAAGACTTTTCATTTTACGGCACCGCTCTGCGGGGAATTGAACACGATAAGGCTCGCTGGAAGCGCGGGGTAGATCTCGTCGACGTGTCGATCGGAGAGGCTCTCGGGAAACTCTATGTGACTGAGCATTTCCCACCAGCGGCCAAGGAACGCATGCAAGCCTTGGTAAGGAACCTCATCGAGGCTTATCGCCTGGATATCAATAGTCTTGACTGGATGGGTCCAGAAACTCAGCGCAACGCCCTCGCCAAGCTAGACAAATTCACGGCAAAAATTGGTTATCCCGATCAATGGCGCGACTACACGTCCCTCGTCATCAAACCGGGTGATTTGGTGGGCAATATCATGCGGGCCCGGACCTTTGAGTTCGAAAGAAACCTTCATAAACTCGGTAAAGCGGTTGATCGAAACGAATGGGATATGACGCCACCGACCGTTAATGCCTATTACAACGCCGAAAAAAATGAGATTGTCTTTCCAGCCGGCATTCTTCAGCCGCCCTTTTTCGATCTAAGAGCCGACGATGCAGCCAATTACGCAGGTATCGTCAGCGTTATAGGCCACGAGATTAGTCACGGATTTGACGACTATGGAAGCCAATACGATGGCAACGGAAATTTGCTCAAGTCGCCAGGCTGGTTTGATCGAGAAGATCTAGAGAAATTTAAAGCCAAAACTAGAGCGTTAGTCAGTCAATATGCGGGCTACGCGCCAGTGCCGGGATATCCTATCAACGGTGAATTAACGCTAGGCGAGAACATCGCGGACAATGCTGGAATTGCCATTGCCTTTCAGGCCTATATGCTTTCCTTAGCTGGACAGGAGGCACCAATCATTGACGGCTACACAGGCGCACAGCGCTATTTCATCGCCTTTACGCAAACGTCTCGGGGACTGGCTCGGGACAGCGCAGCCATTCTTTCCATCAAGTCAGACCCCCACTCACCTGATAAGTTTCGAGCACTGGTTCCTGTCTTAAACGCACAGGGATTTTATGACGCCTTCAACCTAAAGCCTGGCGATAAGATGTACCTCACGCCGGAGCAGCGAGTTAGGATCTGGTAGTGAGGCAAACTTTGCGATAAGAGCCTGCCCTCCAGACTAGCCAGCGGCTTGCTCACTTGATCGTGCCGCTCACCAACGGCATGCAACCATGCCATGCTCTCGAGTGGCCATGGTCATGAGCGGGTTTTTTTGTTGGAAAATGCGTTACCGCCTAAGAAAAAAAAGAGCTCAAGGTTGATTAAATACTCTTACGGTTGATGCCACAGGTAGCCTTCAATATAGCGTGCCGCAGACTCGTCAAACGGTCTCGCGCCGCCACACGCGAGACCGTCTATGATTATTCGTACCCTAATAAGACCCCTCAATACCGCGCGGTGAACTCAACACCGAAGGTCCGGGGTTCGCCGACCAACGTGTAGTCGAAACCTAAGCCACCGTCTGCAGGATTACGTTGTGCCAATCCGTAAGCGAGGTACTCACGATTGAACAAGTTCTTCGCCCAAACGGCGACCGCGTAATGATGTGCGCCGTTTGCGGTGAACGACATCCTTGCATTAGCGACGCCATAGCCGCCCTGCGAGATTCGATCGCTATTGAGCGCGTCAAAGTACTGTTTGGCGTAGTAGTTTGCATCCGCAGACAAATGCAAATCACCGCTCGCTAGCCTAACAGCACGCCAATCCACAGCACCGCCGGCTGATACGGCGGGTGCCATGATCAATTTGTTCCCCGATCGATCTGCAAAGTGCAGATACAACTCCTGATATTTTGTGCTTAGAAGCCCAAGGCTTGCTCGAACGTCAAGACTTGAGAGCGGTCTTGCATGCACCTCTACCTCTCCACCCTCGACTCTGGATTTCGGCGCATTCGACGTTTTAAATCCGGTACCGCCACAACCATTGGTGGTTTGCAATGCGCAGTACGTGTCGAGAAATTGCTGATCGTGATAGGCATAGTAGAATGCCGCTGCATTAACCTCTAATCGGTGCTGAAGTAATTCAGATTTCAGCCCAACCTCATAGGCATCGAGCTTCTCTGGGTTTGCAAAGGTGAGCTCTGCGGGACCATTGAAAGCCTGACCGTTAAAGGCAGCACCACGATATCCCTGACTAAAGCTCAGATAGGCAAGCATATCTGTAGATATCTTCCAGTCCAGTCCGGCCTTAACACTGACATTGCTGTCATTACGCCCAAAACTAGGAATCACGCCACCGACCGCCGAGAAGCTAGGCGAGTAATAGACCCCTGAAAGACTGGGGTTATTTGAGATTGTAGGCGTCCAAAGCGTTGGATACGAGTCTGGACCTAGACTGGTTGGCTGGTTTGTGAGACCGCCTTCGAGTGCGTAAAAATTGTTGATCGTTATATCGTCCTTGGTGTAGCGCACACCAGCACGAAAAGTGACCGTAGGTGCTATCTCGTACGTAGCGTTTAAAAAAAGCGCCTTACTGACTCGCACCTGATCAAAATTATTGTACTGGTCAGAGCCCCATAGTGCAGTGCCGCTAGGGAGCGTATAGAACCCCGAATAACTATCGAAAAAGTGGTAGGTCAGATTTGCATGTGTCGTGTCATGTCCGTAATAAAGACCACCGAGCCAACCAAACTTACCAGTATCGTGTGATGCAATACGTAACTCCTGTGAAAAGGAATTGACACTTGAGGCGTACGTATTGGGGTCATCAATGTGTATTGCTGCTCCGGAGTCCGTAGTGGCCAAAGCGCCGTCGTCACTCTTTTCGTACCACTGACCGTAGTCAAAGCCAGTTACTGACGTCACGGTGTAATGATCTGCGAGCTGCCAGTCGATTTTCAGCGACACACTGTCATTTTTGAGCTGCTTGTGAATTGAGTATTTTGCGCCGCTGTTAAACCATCCGTACTGGCCGCTAAATCCAGTGACAGATGGGTCGTTATTTAAGGGGCGTGCACCGTATGGGGTTCCACCGGATTTAGTTGCAGAGACTTTTAAAAGCGCAGTGAGATCAGCAGACGGTTTATAGAGCAACGAGAAGCGCCCCGCCAACGCATCCACGCTATTGAGCGGCTCTACTCCTGGAACAACACTCTGCACCCATCCATCACGCTGATTCGCGTAAACAGCAGCGCGCCAGCCAAGCACTTCATCAACGATCGGCCCACCGAAAGCGGCATTTACTGATCGGCCATTATAATTACTCAGGCCAGCAGTGACGTAGCCGTCATATTCCGAAAGACTCGGCCCTTTGGAGTAGAAGCTTATTGCACCACCTGTTGCATTCTTACCGTAGAGTGTTCCCTGCGGGCCTCGCAGGACCTCTACGCGATCTAAATCGTAGGTCTGCAAGGCCTGCACCGCGCCTACGCTCTTGTACACATCATCTACATACATAGCGATAGGACTACTTTGGTTCTGGCTAAAGTCATTGGTAGTCACGCCGCGAAGAGCAAATGTCGGCTGTGCTTCCTCGCCGTAGGGCAGACTCAGCATGAGGTTGGGCACAGCTGAAGCAATATCTCCAGCCTGTCGAACACCTCGTGCCGAAAGATCAGCAGAGGACAGTGCTGTGATCGCAATGGGAACGTCCTGGACCTTTTCCGAGCGTCGCTGGGCTGTGACGACCACTTCTTCAAGTGTTGCTGTTACATCAGCGGTTGCGGCTACCTGAGCGTGACTCTGTAGTGGAGCTAGCGTAGACCACACGAGAGCAGAAGTAAGAGTGGCGTTCATGGCGCGAGCCAGAATGGTATTTGACATTGCTAATCTCCAGGCATCAAAAGAGCGTATGAAATTTTTGGTATCCGTTCAATTCTTAACGTCCACGTACTTGAGCACTTGCTTAGGATCGGGGCCATTCGTCAGTTCTGACGAGAGTCAACGCAGGCAGACCAAACAGCATGCTCCTTGGAACCGCAGATTTTCGCTTCTTAGGGCACATTTTGGTCACTCAGCGTAAGTGATATCACCACTGCATCGACCGTTTTCATGGTCAGCCAAGTCGAGTAGGCCCGATCCTGAAACGCGTGCGAATTAATGGACGGTGTAGATCTACGGGATCTAACACGTCTGAAGAGTCCCGTGCGACATACTTGCCTAGCAACCACTGGAAATCCTTTTCCAAGTATCCCTAAGAGTGCTGCCCATCGATCGATATTGCTTTGCAACACCCACGTTCGACTCCCTAACAAAATCACCGGATAGCTTGCTTGACTGCCTCATTCAGGTCTTTCGAGTTCATAGAGTCTGTATCGGAAGCTTGCTAATTTACCCCCTCGGCCCAGCCGAAATTTACGCGAAGCCGAGATCGCGGTAGCGCTTTGGTGTCACACCACAATGACGCCTGAACATCACCGTGAAGTGGCTTTGCGTTGAGAACCCAACGAAATTAGCGATATCGGCCAAATCACGATTAGTGCGACGCAGCATTTCCTTGGCCCGATCCACACGTCGCGTAATGACATACTGGCGAGGTGATTGTCCTGTGGCTATTCGGAATGCACGCGCGAACCGAAAAGGGCTCATCGCTGAGGCGGCAGCAATATTTTCAAGCGCTAAGTCTTCACCTAAGTGGGTATCAATATACTCAGTGGCAGCGCGCAGCTGGCGCGTAGTCATTTCTGACCTCCGTGAACCCTCAATAGTCCCTGCCGTCGAGTGATGGCGAAGCAAATGTAACGCTAGTGATCGTGCCATCGTGTCGGCGAATAACCGTGTGCCCATTCCTGGGTTCTCGATTTCGGCTAATAATTGCCGGGATATCTCCCGTACCGCAGGATCGACCAGCCCGACACCATCGATTAACGCGTAAGATTTTGTTCCTATTTCCGTCGCAACTTCATCGATGATGGCTGGATCCAGGAACACAAGCAATTCATCCATCGCAGTTGCACAATGCCAGCTACTGTCTTGCCCGGCGGTCATCAGCATGACATTACCTGGCACAGAATGACCCCGATGCGCCCTACCACTCCAACGCGTGGCAACGTCACAGGGCTTGAGCAAGTGCGCAGAGATAAAATGCCAGTGCGCGGGAGGTAGATCCAATTCCCAGCATTTCAATCCGTCAAATCGATGCGCCTGTAAATGACGCCAGCCTAAGGACGCGCTTGACGAGGTAGGAGAGTGCGGAAAACGATCCAGCCATGGCAACTCCGGCGAGTCGCTTTCTATGCTTTGAATGTACTCTGCCATGGCAACTCCGGCGGATTTTCTACCGTGCTGACTATAACGGTCTCACGAAGCGGTGGCTATGGCCCATATCCTCCGACCCCGGCACGCCGTATCACCAAGTGGGTGATTGCCCAATAGACCATTGCTGCCATCAGCGTTGCAGGCAGCGAAGCCGTCAAAAACCTGTAGGCACCAATTGAGGCGTAGGAGAGCGGGTTGAGTAATGAAACGTAGCAGATGCATCCACTTAGCAGTGCGATTAACGCGGCAGGATTTACACCATGCCAATAATAATAGGGTGATCCTGAATGTGTGAGATATAGCGCGCGAACATCCAATTGTCGCTTGCGAAGCACAAAATAATCGACAATTTGAATTCCACACAGCGGAGCAAAACCGACACCGATGAGAGCTAAAAAGCTGCCGAATTTTGAAAAGAATAACTCAGGTATGCAAACACCAACAAAAGCCACGGGCGCTAAAGTGATCGTTAAAAGAGCACCCCAGGATTTATTCTCCAATGCTGTGAAGTTACGCAGACCAATGGTTGATGCGTAGATCCCGGCAATGGCCGTGCCAAAATTGGCTGCTGTCACGAAACCAAGGGCCACAATCGCATAGGTAGGGCCACCCACCGTACGCAGCCATTCAGATGGGTCAGAGGATTTCAGTACCAGCACTCCCGCCAGGCCAATGAAGCTTAACAGTGGTACTGGTATTCCCATGCCAAGCATGACGGGCAATACGACTGAGCGCGCATCGGGGGCCATCCTAATCATGGCGCCAATGTAAGGCCACCAGGAAAGTGTCGTAGCAATACCTAGCTCCAAACCAGTCGTGTAGTTCCAAATCGGATCAGTGCTCGCTGCGGCGGGTTGAGCAGCAAGCAACTCTGGCCAACGACGCGAGACCAGCAGATAGAGCATCCACAATCCGACAAATACATGCGCAACCAATATGTTCGATACCGTGGACACTCCCGTTGACCCCCGACGTAGCGCTAGATAAATCAGTGCGCAGGCCGATAGCGTGAGAAGGGGCACCAAAACGACGGGTACGCTTCCGGCTTGCAGCAGACCGAGCGCCACGGCCAATTGAGTAGCTGATTTGGCGAAAAATATAATCAACAGGGAGTTCCAGCCGATAATAGAAACTGCCTGTAAGGAGGCCGGCACTACCCATCCACTAGAGCCGAATTGAGGCTTCGTGGACGCAACGGAATCAATACCAAAGCGTATGCATGCGGGGCCGGCAGCCAGCAAGACTAACAGCATCCCAATCATGCAACCGGCCGTCAGGGCTAGAGCACCCTGCACAAAACCCAGGTACCCGCCTACAGACTCACCGATTAAATAGCACCATGTAGCCGCCGCCGCGGTAGCTAGAGTGACTGCCAAGCGCAGTGGGCCCCACGTCCTCTCACTCGGCAGCAAGGGCCAAGCGCTTTCGTCAGCCGGCGCTGCGTTTGTTTTATCCAAAAATGTACTCCCCACAAAGCCCTTGGCAGGCCTAGCTTTTCGTCGGTCCCCAGTACCAACCCAGCGCGTATAGACCTATCGGCAACACAACACCTAAGAGCAGCATCCAAATCCAACTCCATCCGTCAAACTCTGAAGTACCGCTAGCCTCTAGTTCGGCAATTCGCCTCTCCAGCTCGGAATCAAGAAGCACCTGATCAGGTCTCGTGCTGGCGTTAGGCATTCGATTTACCCGGAAAGGATTCAGCATCAGAGTAAGGGAACCACCAAAAATCGTGCGCTTTTGCGGCTGGATCGATCATAGACAACTTTGTATTTCGGAAGGTGTCTAACCCTTCAGCACCTAATTGACGCCCCAACCCTGACTGCTTGCGACCACCGAAAGGACCGGCATCATTATCAAGCAAAGGAGCATTCACCCAAACCATGCCAGCCTCTAGTTCTTCGACTGCACGCATTGACTCATTCAGATCGCGGGTGTAGATCGTCGCGCCCAAACCGTATCGTGAACGATTCGCCAGCATGATGGCTTCATCAAAGCTACTTACTCGAGTCACCGGAGCAACCGGCCCAAACGACTCATTGTTCATGATTGCTGCATCAATCGAGACGTCACCCAGTACGGTTGCATCTACGAACCACCCTTTCGTTAAGTGAGCCGGTCGCCCCCCACCGCTCAACACACGGCTACCCTCACGCTTCGCCTGTTCGATTACACCCAGATAGCGTTCGAGCTCACGGCGAGACCCTAAAGGACCCATATCAACGCGCTCCAGACCGTTACCAATACGCACTTGGCGGGCGTAATGGACAAGTTTCTCTACGAATGTGTCGTAGACACTTTCATGCACGTAAAAACGTTCTGCTGCAGCGCACACTTGGCCGCAATTTAGAAAAGCACCGAAGGCAGCGCCACGAGCCGCCACCTCGATAGGAGCCGATGGCATTACAATGAAAGGATCATTTCCTGACGTCTCGATAAGCGCCCGCTTGTACAACCGACCACAGGTCTCGCCAATAATTCGCCCAGTCTCAATGCCCCCGGTAAAAGCCACCATGTGGGTGTCCGGGTCCTCAATGAGCTGCTTGCCCACCACACCAGTGCCTGCCAATACCTGAACGAGGCCAGCAGGCAGGCCGTCAAAAGCAGCCGTGAACTGCAGCGTGGTGAGGGTAGTCATTTCCGATGGCTTGATAATTACCGCATTACCACTGGCAATCGCTGCGGCAGCCTGCCAACACAACAGGCACAGCGGGTAATTAAACGGCAAAATAATTACGACCACGCCCACAGGATCTTTGGTGGTGAAATGAAACTGCCCGTCCACCGCGGGGCCTAATACTCGTCCATTTTCATGACGCGCGGCTTCGGCATAATAATTGATAGAACTCGCTGACCAGGTCACCTCGTCGAACGACTCCTTATAAGTTTTCCCCATTTCGCGGGTTAGCATCTCGGCAACCAACGGTCGGTCTGCAATCATTCGGCGGGCTACGTCATGCAGGAGCTCTGCACGACGGTGATGATTTACCTTAGCCCAGGTGCGTTGTGCCAGGTTCGCACTGGCGATGGCAGTTGCCACTTCGGCGGCTTGTGCCTGAACGATCTCGCCTACCTGGTCCTCCGTTGCCGGATCGATAACAGGCAGCACCTGAGTACCCGTACCACGCACTAGACCGCCGCCTATTCGGTGCTGGTGACTCAAAATTTTGAATGCTGCAAGTGCGCTCATAAACCACCTCTTTCCTAGCTTAGATCACTGCTCATCGCTCGACTCGAATCGGCGAAAACCTATATTAACTTGAGAGATACCTTATTCGCAGCAGCGTCCACAAGATTGCAAGTTCGTGCCGATTTTATCGAGACCTTGCTAGTTTTCGTGATGTCAGAAAATACTAAAGCACACCGTCTTTACGGTTTACTTATGCCCCACCGCCAAGTCCCTAGGCTCGCGATTATCGGCATAGGAATCCTGGGCGATTGACTTGACAATCCAGATAGGAAACCAAGAGACTTTCGCACTTCCTGATCGACCTGCGCGCTGGATAAACTTCACCTTTATAGACGTAGTAACCGATGGCCATTAACCCAGGGTTAATGGCCATCCGGTAATGTCAAATGACTCTTTTGAGAGGTCTCATGCTCCGTATTTCCCTCTCATCGGGTTGCCGTGCCGGTCAGGTCCTGTTGTTCATCGCAACTACGTTGGGTTTCGGGTGGCAGGCCAATGCGCAACGGGCTGACCTAAATGCGGTGACAGCGGCCGAAGACGCTTTCGGCACCACGACCGGCCACCAAAGTATTGGACTCTACTCCCTGAACGATGCGCGTGGTTTTAATCCGCAGCAGGCGGGAAATCTGCGTCTTGAGGGACTTTATTACAATCAAACCTCGCCCTATCTCAATCAATGCCTGGTGCGCGACACGTCGATCCGCGTGGGTATTGCAGCGCAGTCAGTCAGCTTTCCAGCGCCAAGCGGCGTAGCTGATCTGCACCTCCACGCCCCCGATGGGGAAACCCGCAGCAGTCTGGTTGCCAACTTCGGTTCGTTCGGCGAAAGGGGAGCCCTCATTGAAGGCCAGAGTGCTCTCGGACACGACCTCAGTGTCCTGGGCTGCGTCGCCTACGAACGTAACTTCTTTAACGATGAGGCGCGTAAGTCACAGAACCTGACAGCCGGTAGCGTCATGCGCTGGCGACCATCGTCTACAACTGAAGTGACTCCCTTTATTTCGGTGTCCGCGGGTAACGACAGCCATGTTGTGCCGCAGGTGTACAGCGACGGCTACCAACCCCCGCCAGTATATGTGCCGCAGGAGTTGGCCACTGGAGACTACTCAAAGCAAAACTGGCACTTTGCAACCGCTGGACTCATCGTGCGGCAGGCGATTAACGACCGCTGGATGCTCTCGCTCGGCGCCTTCGAATCGCATGAGCAGGATGGGCTGACCTACATTGAAGAATACTTGTCGGTGCTGCCGGACCGCAGCGCGAGCCACACGGTAGATATCGTCCCTGCGTTGACCTCTAACGTACTGTCCGGCGAGTTGCGACTCGCTCGTCGAACCGTCGACGGTGATCATTCGCGTAAGATCGAGCTATCACTCCGCGGTCGTAACTCGCGCCGCGAATACGGCGGAGATGCACTTATTAATCTGGGTCCGGTTACCTTAAACTCACCAGCCGCCAGAGACATTGGGCCTTACTCCACCTCGCCTACGAGCGAGGACACTACGCAGCAATGGGATACCGCCATATCCTACGAGGAGCGTTTCGCGGGCCGCGGCTCATTGGCACTCGGCTTACTGCAAAGCCATTACCAACGCACGATTCAGGATCCGGGCACGCTGCCCGTGTCAGATCGCACGACGCCAATTCTGGGCAGTGCTCGATTGACGCTCAACGCCGGGCCGCAAGTCACCCTGTACAGCAGTTTTCTTCAAGGGCTGGAAGATGCGCAACTCGCGCCGACCATCGCCTCCAATCGCGGCCAGCCGCCACCGGCAACCCGCACGCATCAGGTGGATGGCGGGTTACGCTACGCTCCGGATCAAAACCTTACGTTCATCTTGGGTGGGTTTGCCATCGACAAGGCCTACTTCAACCTGAATGACGCCACCCGCTATACCCAGCTGGGCACCATTAAACACCAGGGGCTAGAGTCCTCAACCACTTGGTCTCATTCGGGGTACACCGCCGTTGCCGGGGCCGTCTGGCTTCGGCCGAGTGTGATGCGGGAAATTCCGGAGGCCGGCGCAACCGGGACCGTGCCTCTCGGCCCCACCCCGCTCACCCTGACGCTGAATCTGGATCTCGCCCCACCAACATGGTCGCCATGGGCCGCCGAGCTGCAAGTTAATCGTCACAGCGGTGGTGTGGCAACGACGGACAATCGCTGGCATTTAGACCCGGTGACGACCCTCAATGCGGGCCTGCGTTATGAAGTCAAATGGCACGAACGCGCCATCAGCGTGCGCCTCGATCTACAGAATGCGACCAATTCGCGTGGACTGCGCCTGAGTTCTGTAGGCCAGCTCCTGCCTGAGCAGGAGCGGCGTTTTGGACTGTATCTTGCGATCGACAACTAGGAGTGGTTCCTGTGCCAGGTGCCAATCGCGTGCGCATTGCCCGAGTATAAGAATACTCTTGCGCAATCAACGCACCGATGCGCCTATCGAGCGGGGCGCCATTCGATGCTAGATTGGAATGACCGACTGCTGACAAGGAAATCTGATGAAAAATCTTTTAATCGTGGGCGCCTGCGTACTTTATCTGGGTTGCATTCCAGTGACCTTAGCTGCCGAACAACTCAAATTGGTGGAGCACGCGTCCAACGAGACCCTGCTGGATCTGGGCGCCAAAGGCGATTCGACCGGCGACGTTTTGGCCTTTGCCAACCCCGTATTTGATGCATCCAACAAGACGCAAGTCGGCTCAACCGAGGGGTATTGCGTGCGTGTCGTTGTCGGCAAAAGTTGGTCGTGTGCTTGGACTTTAATGATCAAGGATGGACAAATCACAGTATTCGGGATCTACCAAGACGCAGGGGAGTCAGTTCTGGCAGTGACCGGTGGTACCGGGAAGTACTCCGGGGCAAAAGGGCAGCTCAAGCTACATTCACGCGGCGTAAACAGCAGTGCCTATGACTTTACCTACGAACTCAATTGATTAATCAAAAAATTTAAAATTGATTACGGCACGGGGCCTGAATGAACATCGGGCACCTAAAAGATCAGTAACCAGCCAATCGCGCCTTAATAATAATTATGACAAACAACGGGTTAGCGTATCCGCAAGAGCAGCGTACCCTGAACACGAAAATACCCTGAACTGTTGTCTATGGGGTCGCGGCGCGACATACTAGGGCATCGTCTAATCCGTCCGTGGAGAAAGTTATGAAGTGGGAAGCACCTTCGGCAACCGTTTTTCGTTTCGGCTTCGAAATTACCTCGTACGTCTCGCACCGTTAATCGGTAATGCCCCGGCTCACTCCGGGGTTTGATCGCTAAGGACGCGCCACCGTGTTAATTCGCGTACTCGGTGCCGCTGCCGGTGGCGGCTTTCCTCAATGGAACTGCAATTGCGCCAATTGCCATGCGGTTCGCCATGGCTCACCGCATTTCAAGCCGCGAACTCAATCATCGATTGCCGTCTCAGCAGATGGTCTACGGTGGATTCTCTGCAACGCCTCACCGGACTTGCATCGGCAGATTGACGCGCATCCGGCGCTACAACCCCACCACGACATCAGACAGACGCCTATTGTGGGCGTCATTCTGGTGGACGGCCAAATAGACCACGCCACTGGGCTGTTGCTCCTTAGAGAGAACCCTTTGCCGCTTGAAGTCTGGACCACGGATGCGGTGCGCGAGGACTTAACAACGGGTTTGCCATTCCTGAATGTGCTGACTCACTACTGCGGTGTGCAGTGGCAGAGAATAAACACCGATGGTGTGCCTTTAACCGTACCGGCCTTACCCGGGATCCGAATCACCGCTATTCCCGTTGATGGGAAACCCGGCCCGTATTCGCCTCACAGGCAAAATCCGATCCTCGGTGACAACATCGCTTTGTCTTTCACGGACGAACAATCGAACAGGTCAGTGCTGTATGCACCGGGTTTAGGCGCCATCACGCCGGCTATGCGCCAAGCACTGAGGACTGCGGACTGTGTCATGGTCGATGGGACGTTTTGGACCAACGACGAAATGATCACACAAAAGGTTTCTACCAAACGCGCTCGAGAAATCGGCCATCTCCCGCAAAGTGGGGAAGGCGGAATGATAGAAGTGTTAAGCGAATTGCCAAAAGCAACACGGCGTATACTCATACATATAAACAATACCAATCCGATACTGAATGAGGCGAGCCTTGAGCGCGCTCAACTCAATCGCGAGTCAATCGAAGTCGCCTATGATGGCATGGAGATACAGGTATGAGCCCTGAGCTCGGCAAGCTAATGCAGCCCATGAATTCGCAAGACTTCGAGGCTGCCCTGAGAGCCAAGGGCGCCGGATATCACATCCACCATCCCTTCAACGTGATGCTCAATACGGGCAAGGCGACACCGGACCAAATACGCGGATGGGTCGCCAATCGCTTCTACTATCAGGTGCATATTCCACTGAAAGATGCCGCCATTTTAGCGCAGTGCACCGACCGCGAGGTGCGTCGCGAATGGGTTCGGCGGATTCTAGACCATGACGGCGACGAGGATCATCCTGGTGGCATTGACTCCTGGGTACGCTTGGGTGAAGCCGTTGGCCTTAAGGCTGCCGATCTCTGGTCCATGCACCATGTGGTTCCCGGGGTGCGTTTTGCAGTAGATGCGTACGTTAATTTTGCCCGCCAACAACCGTGGCAGGAATCAGTATGTGCCTCGCTGACTGAGTTATTTGCCCCACAGATACACAAAGAGCGTTTAGCCACTTGGCCTACGTATTACCCGTGGATTGAAAGCGAAGGTCTCCACTATTTTCGCACGCGGGTACCCCTTGCTGCTCGTGATGTCGAACACGGCTTAAAAATTACGCTCAGTCATTTTACGAGCGCATCGTCTCAGGCTCGGGCATTGGAGATTTTGCAATTTAAGATCGATATCCTGTGGTCGATGCTTGATGCCATACAATTGCGTTATGGACTGGTTGTATGAGCGACCGCGCGCCCATGATCGGCTATCCCAACATTCAAAAGATGTATCGTCTGCAATGGGAAGACGTTCAGCAATCCTATGTGCTTTTGTTCCCAGAAGGCATGGTAAAACTCAATCAGAGTGCTGGTGAAATTCTCAAGCGATGCACTGGTAAGTTATCGGTTATTGAAATCATCGCTGATCTTGAATCCACATTTGCCGTGTCTAATCTGGCGGATGACGTCGAAGGCTTCCTGGCCTATGCCACTCAGAGTGGCTGGCTACACTGGCCCGAACAATGACAACGGTTCAGAGCATTACCCCTCCGTTTTGGCTACTAGCGGAGCTGACCTACGCCTGTCCCTTACACTGCGCGTTCTGCTCTAATCCCGTGGATTTTGCACAGCTAAGCAACGAGCTGTCCACTCAACAATGGGTTGGAGTATTTGAACAAGCCCGTGCCTTAGGTTCTGTACAACTTGGATTTTCCGGTGGCGAACCACTTATGCGAAAAGACCTCGATGAGTTGGTGGGTGAAGGCCATCGCTTAGGCTATTACACGAATCTAATTACTTCGGGTATCGGGCTAAATGAACAGCGCATAAAGACCCTTAAAGATCAGGGTCTTGATCATATTCAGCTTTCATTTCAGGACTCAACTCGAGAAATCAATGACTTCCTGTCCAGCACTAAAACCTTTGATCTTAAACGCCGTGTCGCGGATTTAATCAAGGCCAACGAGTTTCCGATGGTCCTTAATTGCGTCATCCATCGTTTGAATATTGATCATATCGGTACGATCATCGATATGGCGGTTGAAATCGGCGCGGAGTTTTTGGAACTGGCTAATACCCAGTACTATGGCTGGGCCTATCTCAACCGGACGGCTTTGATTCCAACCCGGGAGCAACTCCGTCACGCTGACGATGTTGTTAGGCAACGACGTGAACAGCACGGCGATCGGATTAAAATTATTTTTGTCATACCCGACTATTTTGAAGGACGACCCAAGCGCTGCATGAATGGGTGGGCAAGCACTTTTCTTTCCATTAGTCCGGACGGGACAGCCTTACCCTGTCAGGCAGCAAAAATGCTCCCTGGGTTCGACTTTCCCAACGTGCGAGATACGTCGATTCAGGATATCTGGTACCGGAACCCGGCCATGAACCGCTACCGTGGTGATAGCTGGATGCCCGAACCGTGTCGTAGTTGCCCGGAGAAATCCGTAGACCTCGGGGGATGTCGTTGCCAGGCTTTCCTTCTGACAGGAGATAGCAGCGCGACCGATCCGGCATGCAATAAATCGCCTGACCACCACCGAGTAGTATCGGTGGTTAAAGCGGCAAGCGAAGTCCAAAGTAAGCCCCTAATTTTCAGATCTCCCGAAAACTCTCGACTGCAGACTATTGCGCGCAGCTAATCGATGCTCGCCTGAACTTTGCTACATTTGATGCGCGTGTTACCTATCAATCGACCCAGCGACTAGCATTAAGGTTTAAACATCATGACTCATTGGCACATCCACCGTTCAGGCCTTACCACTGTCGCGTTAACTATGCTTATCGCAGGCCTGTGGTTCACCACGATAGTGACGGCTTCCCCGGCGAGTCCCTCGGAGCCTGGCCAGGGACGTCGAATCAACACGGCATCGGACTACACCGTACTGGCTTCGCGTGAACGCGTGGACTTTGAAAATCGCATATTGACTGATCGCCTGGAACACCTGCTTCCCCGATTAATGGCAGAAGCTGGGCTAGATATGTGGGTGGTCATTAACCGTGAGTACGCTGAAGACCCGGTGTATTTTACGTTGGTGCCACAGCCAAGTTATGCCGCACGACGCACCACCATGCTCGTTTTCAGTCGGGCATCGGATGGATCTGTTCGCCGCCTTGCCGTTAATCGCTATCCCTTGGGTAATCCCTACCAATCGGCATGGTCGGGTGGCGATCTCGACGCTCAGTGGAAAGCCTTAGGCGAACTGATTGTCAGTCTTAATCCTCAACGTGTCGGTATTAACGTCTCTAAGACCTGGCCGGCGGCGGACGGACTCACTCAATCATTACACCAGAGACTAATCAGCGTGTTGCCGACTGGCTACGCGGCAAAACTGGTCTCGGCTGAAGCCTTAGTGGTCCGGTGGATAGAAACGCGCACAGATGCTGAACAGTCAGTCTATCCGCACATCAACAGTATCGCCCGCGGCGTCATCGCGGACGCGTTCAGCAGCCGGGTCATCACCCCCGGGGTCAGCACGACTGATGACGTCGCCTGGTATATACGCGAACGTTTCGAGGCACTCGGGCTGCGTCTTTGGTTTATGCCTACCGTGGACCGCCAACGCGCCGGTGTGCCCTGTGGCCCGGGAGGCGCGCATTGTGGTGACGAAGGAGACATCCATACCGGAGACGTACTTCACACGGATGTCGGGTTCTGTTACTTGAAGCTCTGCACCGACACACAGGAAATGGCTTACGTCCTGAAACCGAATGAAGTCGATGTCCCTCAAGGGCTCAAATCTGCTCTGGCCGATGGCAATCACTGGCAGGATATTTTGACTGGCTCCTTCAAAGAAGGCCGCACCGGCAATCAAATCCTCGCCGAGACCATCTCCGGTTGCGTGGCATCTCATCTCACGTGCAGCACGTACAGCCACCCACTGGGTTTCTTTGGGCACTCTTTAGGGCCGACTATCGGTATGTGGGACAACCAGGGGCCGTCTCCTGACACCGGCGACTGGCCTTTACATCCCAATACCGTTTACGCCATTGAAGGTAACGTAACGGTCTCCTTGCCGGAATGGAACCAGCAGCGGGTGCAGATCATGCTGGAACAAGGTGCATTGTTTGATGGCACCCGTGTGCAGTACTTAGCCGGCCGGCAGACGCAGTGGCATCTTATTCGATAAAACAACGAGCTCGTTACACTGCCCAATGGCGCGAGCGTTCAACTGCACGCACCCAGCCATTGAGACGCTCCTCAGCCCATTGCATCGTCTGTGATGGCTCAAAACGTCTGTTCACTTGCCAGGCGCGAGCCACCTCGTCGGTGTCGGACCAAAGCCCGATTCCAAGACCGGCCAGAAACGCGGCGCCTAGCGCGGTTGTTTCAGTCACGGCGGGTCGCACGACGGGCACTTGCAGAATATCTGCCTGAAATTGCATCAATGCATTATTCGCGCTTGCGCCACCATCAACGCGTAACTCGGTTATGGGTTGAGCAGCATCAGCCTGCATAGCTTTTAAAACTTCGGCACTTTGTAAGGCGATGGCCTCGAGCGCTGCTCGCGCCAGATGTGCCCGCGTGGTGCCCCGGGTAATGCCCACGATCGTGCCTCGGGCCTGCGGATCCCAATACGGCGCACCCAGGCCCGTGAAGGCTGGAACTAGATACACGCCTGCGGTATCCGGTACCTGCGCCGCCAGCGACTCGATCTCCGGTGCATTAGCAATCAGCCCTAGACCATCGCGCAGCCACTGCACCACCGCCCCACCCGTAAAGACGCTGCCTTCCAGCGCGTAATGACGGCCGCCGCAATCCCAGGCGATCGTCGATAACAACTGATTTTTCGAGATCTGTGGCGCCGTCCCGGTGTTCATCAACAAAAAACACCCGGTACCGTAGGTGTTCTTCGCCATGCCAGCCTGAAAGCAGCCTTGCCCAAAAAGTGCCGCTTGCTGATCACCGGCGATACCGGTAATCGGAATCTGATGCCCACTGATGTCAGCCAGCGGCGCCTGCGAAACGCCCATCGAAGACGGCACAACCTCAGGCAGACAAGCCTGCGGTATGTGAAATAAATCCAGCATTTCCTGCGACCACGTGGCGGTTTTTAAATCCAAAAGCAACGTACGACTGGCATTCGATGCATCTGTCCTATGCACCGCCCCACCGGTAAGCTTAAAGATCAACCAACTGTCGATGGTGCCAAAGGCTAATTCGCCACGGGAAGCACGTTCATGCCCATCCGGCGTATGGTCCAAAAGCCATCGCAGTTTTGTGCCTGAAAAATACGGGTCCAGACGCAATCCGGTAACAGCCGCGACGCGTGACTCATGGCCCTGCTCGATCAACCTCTGGCAAAACGGTGCGGTACGTCGATCCTGCCAAACAATGGCCGGCGCGACAGGAACACCGGTCGCGCGATCCCACAGTACTGTTGTTTCACGCTGATTAGTAATTCCGATCGCGGCGATGCGGCGATGCGGCACATTTGCTTTAGACACCACCTCCAGAATGGTCGCCCACTGAGTATCCCAAATCTCTTGAGCATCATGTTCAACCCAACCCGGATTCGGAAATCGCTGCGTAAACTCACGCTGCGCTTGCGCCACAATATTTCCGGACCGATCAAAAAGTATGGAACGTGAACTCGTTGTGCCTTGGTCTAAAGCCAGTATTAATGAATCCACAAAAGTCTCCTTAAGCCAGCGCTAGGACTTCAAAGGATGAGCCACCAACCAGGCGTCGAGGACAGCTGTGGCATCCGGCGGCAGATGCAAACCCAATTTTGAGCGCCTCCACAACACGTCCTCGGCACAGGTTGCCCACTCCACGGTTCGCAGGTAATCCAGCTCCACACGATACAGCCCAGGTAGTACCGGCTCACCGAGATCCTCAGTACATCGCACGCCGGCTAATAAGGTTTGTATGCGTGTCCCGTAAGCATGAGCCCAGCGCTTGAGTAATTGAGGGCAAAGTTTTGGATAGTCACTTTTCAGGTTAGTTACAAACGCGTCGAAGTCGGCTTGCGGGATGTCGCCGCCAGGAAGTGCTGACTGCGAGCGATCACCACCCACGGGAGATGCTAACAGGGGCGCTAAGCGATCCATAGCCTCTTGCGCCAACCGGCGGTAGGTCGTGATTTTTCCGCCGATCACACTTAATAGTGGCGCACCTTCGCTTGAGAGCTCAAACGTGTAATCGCGCGTTACGCTCGATGGATCATCCGATTCATCCTCAAGTAGCGGCCTTAACCCGGCGTAGCTGTGTACTACGTCAGCCGGAGTGATCTGCCTGACGAAGTTTCGGTTCACTACTTCGCACAGATACACCACTTCCTCTTCGCCAATGCGAACGTCCTCGGGCGCACCTCGATGCTCGATATCCGTTGTACCCACCAGAGTGAATTCGTCCTCATAGGGAATAACGAAGATCACTCGACGATCCGCATTCTGGAAAATGTAGGAGTACGGATGAGTAAACAGGCGAGGCACAACAATATGACTGCCTTTGACCAGACGAATGGCATGCTGAGGCAGAACAGGCGTCTGGCTTTGAATGAACGACGCAGCCCACGGGCCCGTTGCGTTAACCACAGCGCGCGCCTGCACCGACCGCTGAACACCGTCAACGCCCACCAGATCAGCTAGCCAATAAGCTCCCTCACGCCGAATCCCTGTGCAACGAGTCCGAGGCAATATCTGCGCCTGATGCTCCGCCGCGTCCAGTGCATTCAAAACCACCAAGCGAGCATCATCAACCCAGGCATCCGAATACAAAAAGGCTTTACGACGTCGCTCTTTCAACGGCTCGCCAGTCACGTGATTGGCTAAAGAGACCGCATTTGAACCCGGCAGGCGGCGTCGGCGCGCCAGATAATCGTAAAAAAATAACCCTAATCGAATCATCCAAGCCGGCCGCAAGTGGGGCTCGTGTGGCAAGACAAAACGCATAGGCCAGATAATATGCTGCGCGATGTTCAACAGCACTTCACGCTCGGCCAAGGCCTTGCGTACCAGAGAGAACTCCCCGTGCTCTAAATAACGCAGACCACCATGAATCAGCTTGGTGCTTGCCGATGAGGTATGTGACGCCAGGTCGTTTTGCTCGCACAGAACGACCTTTAATCCACGTAAGGCGGCCTCGCGGGCTATACCTGCGCCGTTAATACCACCGCCGACCACTAATAAATCACACTGCAAGTTGCTCTCTCCAACGTCTAGACGATGCTGGCTTTATAGTCCCTAAGGGAGTGTTTCATAGAGCGCCGTGGTAAGAAAGTCGGGTAACTGCTGAGCACGCGACATTTGCTCGAAGATCACGGCGGCTTGATCATAAGTCTGCGCCAGGTCACCCGTGACGCCAGCTGCTTGTTTGACCTTGGGCAGCTCTTCAGAAATCAGTGTCCTTACCAGGCTCACATCCACCTTTCTGCCATCGTCTAAAACACCCTTTGAACTGGATATCCACTGCCAGACCTGGCTTCGCGATATCTCCGCGGTTGCCGCATCTTCCATTAAATTGTGGATGGGCACGCAGCCGTTTCCAGACAACCAACTACCCAGATAATGAATGCCGACGTTAACATTATTACGCACACCCGCTTCAGTAATGGGCTGCTCAGGCTGAAAGGCAAGCAAATCACTAGCCTGAATCTGATCATCACGCTGTCGATCCCACTGATTTGGGCGATCGCCCAGCACCTGCTTAAACTCGTGCATGGCAATGTCTACTAAACCGGGGTGAGCGACCCAACCACCATCAAAGCCGTCCCTGGCATCGCGAGCTTTATCGTGTCGTACCCCGTTCATCGCCCGCTCATTGGCAGCCTGGTCACCTTTAATCGGAATTAAGGCACTCATTCCACCGATGGCCGGTGCACCACGGCGATGGCAGGTCTTGACCAGCAGCAAGGCATAGCTGCGCATGAAAGGAACTTCCATGGTAATTGCTGCTCGATTAGCCAGGCAGAAACCGGGGCGCTTCCGGAATTTTTTGATCGCACTGAAGATGTAATCCCAGCGACCAGCATTTAGCCCGGCTGAGTGTTCGCGCAGTTCATACAAAATCTCATCCATCTCAAAAGCAGCCAGTATGGTCTCCAGTAGCACGGTTGCCTTAATGGTCCCGACGGGCAGCCCTAGCTCCTTTTGGGCGAGGAGAAACACGTCATTCCACAACCGGGCCTCGTGATGACTCTCAAGCTTAGGCAGGTAGTAGTACGGGCCGAATCCACGCGCTAACTGTTCACGAGCGTTATGAAAAAAGCTTAACCCAAAGTCAAATAGGCCGGCCGATACCCGCTCTCCGTCAACGTGGATGTGCTTTTCATCCAAATGCCAACCCCGCGGCCGTAGCAGCAAGGTTGCGACTTTTTCATTGAGCGTGTAGCGCTTGCCGGACTCGTTAGTAAAATCCAACTGCCGGCGGACGGCATCGAAAATATTGATCTGACCCTGAATCTGATTCTGCCAAGTAGGCGTATTAGAATCCTCAAAATCAGCCATGTAGGAATCAGCGCCTGAGTTAAGTGCATTGATGATCATCTTGCGCTCTACGGGGCCGGTAATTTCAACGCGGCGGCATTTCAGAGCGGGAGGAAGTGGCGAGATCGTCCAGTCACTAGTGCGAATGGCCTGAGTGGCGTCCAAGAATACCGGCTCTTCACCAGCATCCAATCGCTCCTGACGCTGGGCACGTGCGCTTAGAAGCTCCTGGCGGCGCCCATTAAATGCACGATGAAGTGTGGCCACAAATCCCAGCGCTGCCGGCGTCAGGATGGTCGAGAATTCACTGGATATCGGAGCCAGAAGCTCCACACCCGCGGGTAATACCTGCGCCATCATTTAACCCTTTTTAATTCAGTCGTAATAAAGTCAGTCCTCGGGCCGCCATTCTATGCATTCGAGGAGCGAATCAGAATGCCTAGGCACAGCAGCTCTTTCTATACTAGTGGTATCGACCGGTAGCGCTGTCAACACGCCCGCCCATTTGTTTAGACACGCTGCGCGGACTAGACTGCTTGGAATATGGACCGTCACGCGCAATTGAGCAGTTTTGTTCTTATCGCCGAAAAGGGCGGGTTCGCGGCTGCCGCCTTGGCGGAAGGGGTGACCCCGGTGGTCATGGGGCGCCGACTCAGCGCCCTCGAGGAGCGCCTCGGGGTCAAGCTGATGCACCGTTCGACGCGTGGCCTCAAACTCACTGAACTCGGAGAGCAGTTTCTCGCGCGCTGCCGGGTCACCCTCAAAGACTTTGATGAGCTCGAGCTTAGTATCACGACCAGCCGAAGATCGGTCAGCGGTGACCTGCTGGTCACGGCACCGGCCGGCTTTGGGCGTCATCACGTGGCCTGCCACGCACCTGGGTTTTTGCGCGCACATCCCGGAGTAGCTCTTGCTTTTAATCTTACCGATGGCCTAGTTGACCTGGTTCGAGAAAGAGCCGATTTATCGGTGCGGATTGGTCCGGTAAGTGACCCTAATTATGTGGCTATCAAACTGCATCCAAATCGTAGAGTCGTGTGCGGCTCGCCACGTTATTTTGAAAAGCACGGCGTCCCCAGGACACCGGAGGAATTGCTGAACCATAACTGCTTGACCTTGAGTTCCAGCATTAACCAGTTACGCGGTTGGTCGTTTAACCACAATAACCGGGTTACTAACGTGCGAGTGGGCGGGGCGTTGTCTTGTAACGACGGCGAACTACTCTTCCAATGGATGCTAGAGGGACTGGGTCTGGGCTGGCGCTCGACCTGGGAGGTGCAGCCTGCCATTGATCGCGGCGAACTCATCAGTGTCTTGGATGAATACGCGGTCCCTCATTACGATATTCAAGCTGTCTATCCGCAACAACGATACGTTCCGGCTAAAGTTCTCGCTTTTATTGATTATCTGAAAACAATCTACGCAGATCCAAACTATTGGAGTCGTGGCCTCTAGCCCGGATCTTTGCCGCCTTACGGGTTACGTTGCCGTAGCGATACTGACTTGGTGTATCGCACGAGATAACCATTCCGGATTAATCTCTACACCCCAGCCAGGTCCCGCCGGAATGGTGACGTGACCAGAATCCACGCGAAATGGATCGCCCAGGAACAGTCCTTCCTGCCAAGGGTAATAATCTGGCCCTTCAATAGACAACTCAAGGTATTTGCCGGCATTAGGGATGGCACCTAGCAGGTGCATGGTGCAGATCGTGACAAGCGATAAGTTGGCGCTATGCGGGGTGCAGGGCAAGCCTGCGGCCGCAGCCATAGAGGCAACTTTTAAAGTTCGTCCCATTCCACCCATGTACATCACATCAGGCTGGACGATATCCACTACGTGATCGTGGATCATCCGCTCCCAGGTCGGCAGATCCCAATCCTGCTCTCCCCCTGTAACGTCCAGCTCCAGCGCCTGCGTCACTTGCCGCGTCTGCTCGAAATCCCAGTACGGGCAGGGCTCTTCATAATGCGAAATCCCTTCACTTTGCAGAAAGTACCCCACTTCAATCGCTCGCTTCACCGAGAACCCACTATTCGCATCAACTAACTTGGCAACGTTACCTAAAGCGCGTGACACCACCGGTATGACTTCCTCAGTACGCCCGGGCCACTCGTCAATATCGCGACCGCACTCAGCACCCACTCGCCATTTAAAAGCATCGAAGCCTTTTTCATCGCGAAGACGCACCAGGCGAGCGGCTTCATCCGCCGGGGTGATGTCGCGTTTCATCGACGACGCATAGGCACGCAGACGGCCTGGTGCACCCCCCAAGAGCTCAACAACAGGCTTTGACTGCAAACGTCCGTGCAAGTCCCATAAAGCGGTATCTAGACCGGCGAGCGCGCGGCATCGATAACTACCGGGGAATTTGTGCTCTTTTTCTTGAATGCGCTGTATGAGCCCATCAATATCGGCTACATCCGCGCCTAAGGCCCAAGGTGCGACCTGGCGATGAAAAATGGTCGCAGTAATATCCGCGTTGTAGGTCGAAGTCTGCCCCCAACCGATATCGCCGGAATCCGTTGTCAAACGCACAAAGCACACGAACTCGTTTGTGAAGGTTTCTAGTTTTTTTATTTTCATGATCTACCTCAAACCGACGCGCTAACTCGATCCTGCGTTAATTTGTTTGCATCCTCCAAACCGTGGCCCCGCGGACCGGATTCACGCCACCAGAGTAAAACGGCAGCGGTAAGCGCGGTCAAACTCAACAGGAAGAAAAACCCCAACATGACGGAATAGCCTTGCGGATGAGCGGCACTAGCGCCAGCGCGATCGGCCAAGGCGCCGGCGGCCACATTAGACAAGGAAAGCCCTAACGCCTGTACTAGCGTAATCAAACCCAGCGCGGTGCCTAGACGCTCCGGCGCCACAATGAGGGTTGTGGAAGGCCATATAACTGCCGGAACCAAAGACCAGCTGATGCCCATCATGACCGTTGAGACCCACAAGTTCATATCGGTCACACCCAGAACGATCAGCGTTAACGGCAACAACAACGTACCGAAAACCAGCATCAGCGCTCGATGACCTAAGCGATCGGCTAAAAGACCAAACACCGGGGTCGCAAAAATAGCGGCGAAAAATACCCAACTGTTGGCGATACCCGCCTGCTGCAGTGTCAGTCCTTTGACATGCTGAAAATACTCCACCGCGTAAGTCTGTCTGAACGGGAAAAACACGGCAGCGTACAAAACGTGTAATGCCAGGATGTACCAGTACGACATATCAAACTTAAGCAGTTCGCTCCACACGATACCTTCGCTCGCCGATTTTTTTTCAAACCGATTCGAAGCTGGCTTTAGAGAGTCGAGGCGATAGAAGACAAAAGCAGCCACCAGGCCAGCAGCCGTAACTACCGTACCCAACCAAAGTGGCGGCTGCCAGCCCTGCTCAAATAGCCGATGCGCCCAAGCGGTTGAGGTGTTCTCGGCGTATGAACCCACGCGCGCCAAACTCAAATACAGCGACGCCGCCAGCGCAATTCCTGTAGCCGAGAACCACTGCGCCAGTCCGGCCAAAAGCGCAATAAAAATAACGCCCTCACTGATGCCAAATACAAACCGCCCGGCCAGCATCAACTCATAGGGCTCGCCGATGGCCGTCAGGGCAGCACCGGCTACTCCAATGGCCGCTGCCCACAACGCCATGCGAGCAGCGCCAAAGCGATCAATCAAGACGCCACTGATGAGTGCCAGAGCCACGTTAGGAATGCTAATTACGCTGTTTAGCATTCCTATTTGTGCTTGGGAAAAACCTCGTTGACGTTCTAATAGATCGGCGACTGAACCGATGACATCGGATTCGTAGTAACTGCTGGAGACGGCAATCGCCGCAACTACCAGAGCCCACCAGCGCAGCGGCGATTGTCCTTGGCCTTCGCCCGGTGCGTTGGGGACCATCACGCTGCTCATCGAATACGTGCGCCCTGTCGAACGAGCTCTTTTTGAACGGCAGCAATATTCAACTGATCAAATGATTCATCGCGCTGTAAGGAAATAGCAGCGGCTACGCCAGCGCCCTGCCCACTCACTGCACAGCACATCATGTTACGAGACGACGCGTGAGACATACGATCGCCACCGATCGTGCGTCCTGCGACCAGCAGGTTGCCCACGCCTTTAGGGACTAAGGCGCGATACGGCACGTGCCAGTAACGTCCAGTTGTCGGTAAAATCAGCACGCCAAATCCATCGATGAACTCCGGGAAAATCCCGACGGCATCATCAAAACGAGCCTGTTCGCGTACATCGGTGCCGGTCAGGTTATAAGCAGCATCAATTTTGCGCGTATCACGGATACCCAGGGTCATACCAAAGTTACGTAGTTTGGCGTTCTCGCAACCCGGCATAAATTGGCGCAAAGCTTCCATCGCATAAATAGCTTCACGGCGGCCACGAATTTCACCAATCGTTAAGTCGTTGGGATCGGTCCCATCCAGACCCGGTACGTGAACTAGATTTAGGTAGGTCAAATCACCTTGGTCACTGACGGTGCCCCAGGTACCTGCAATGGTTTTTAAATTGGGCGGAATGACCCCGGCCTCTAGGGCCTTTTTAAACGGCTTGTGAAGAAACGGCGAGAACAGTTTGTCCTCCTTACCCGTGGTTTCGTAGTCCCATTCACCATTGCCCGACCAATCGGCATAGGTCTGCGGGTCAGCCTTCACAGCATCAATGAAGCCTTGCTTATTCACTCCGCTCATCGAAAACATGACCGAAACGGCCATCATGTCCTCTTTGGGGGATTTATGGGTCGGAGCACCGGCGCGGAAAGCAATATCGGCATCACCTGTCGCATCAATCACTCGCTTGGCAAGAATAGCCTCACGGCCGGCCTTGCTCTCAGTGATTACGCCGCGTATGACTGCCCCGTTCATAATTGGCGCGACGCATAAGCGATGTAACAGTGGGGTGACGCCAGCTTCCTCGACCAGCACGTCCGCAACCCATTTAAACATCTCGGCATCCAGAGCATGGCTGAGCGATTGGGGTTCCGGCATCGCCGCACCCATTGCCTTCGCGCGCTCTTCGAATTCGATGCCGATACCTTCGCAATCAATGGTCTTTTCATGGCGATACCAGGCAAAGCCTTCAACGCCGACCTGGGTGATATTGCCACCAAAGCATCCGTTGCGATCGATCAGCGCTGTGCGCGCTCCGGCGCGCGCGGCCGCCAGCGCCGCGGCCAATCCGCCTGGGCCGCTACCAACAACAAGCACGTCAGTTTCAACAACGACGTCAATGGTGCGGGCAGGTTCAATGATGGTTTTCAACATGAGGCTATATCCTAAAAAAGAGGGCGCCGTTGGGGTAGGAAAGTGGCTAAGTGCCGACGCTGAATACTAGATTACAACGGCGGTCCTTCGGAATGGTTACGAGTATCACCTCAGTCGATACCCAAAGTACGCACCCACATCGCGGACCCGTTTGATGAGGTCAGGCACCCACATTGACCACCAAGCGTCCCTGAACCTGACCTTTGAGAATCTCCTGACTCAGGCGCGGTACGTCCTCCAGAGTGACTTCTTGAGTCATAGACTCTAAACGAGCCAGCGGGAGATCTTTGGCCAGCCTGTCCCACGCAATTTGGCGCCGTTGCAACGGACACATCACCGAATCAATACCCAGCAAACTGACGCCCCGTAACAAAAACGGGATGACGGTATGCTCAAGACGGCTACCCCCAGCCAAGCCCACGGCGGCCACCGCACCGCCGGATCGGGTCTGTGCCAGAATTCGCGCCAGCGTGTTACCACCCACAGAGTCAATGCAAGCGGCCCAGCGTTCAGCTTCCATGGGCCGTTTGGCCGGATCGGCAAAACAGCTTCGATCAATGACCTCCGCGGCACCCAGGGATTTGAGATAAGCGTAGCTGGCCTGTCGGCCTGAAGACGCCACAACGCGATAGCCCAGATTGGCCAAAATAGCCGTAGCTACCGAGCCGACGCCACCGGCGGCGCCGGTCACCAGCACCTCTCCGGCTGAAACCTGCATTCCCTGATGCTCTAAGGCCATGACCGCCAGCATCGCCGTGAAACCTGCGGTACCGATAGCCATTGCCTGGCGCGTCGACAGTCCGCGTGGCAGGGCAACCAGCCAATCCGCGTTCACTCGCGCCTTGCTAGCACAGCCTCCCCAGTACAGTTCGCCGACCCGCCAGCCCGTCAAAATTACTTTATCACCGGCCTTCCAGGCGGGGTTTTCGCTTTCAAGGACGGTGCCCGCAAAGTCGATGCCCGGCACGTGAGGGTAGCGTTTTACCAGTCCGTTTCCACCGTTGATAACCAACCCGTCTTTGTAGTTAATCGTGGTGTACTCCACGGCGACCGTCACATCGCCCGCCGGCAGGCTGGAGTCATCGAGCTGCCGAATCTGGGTCGGTTGCTCACTGGAAGGATCTTCAACCACTAACGCCCTAAACATAGTTCGGCCTCCTTAGAAGAACCCTAAAACCAACCCTGGCGCATCGGGCCATGGCTCAGCACTATCGAAACGGATAACCTAAACAGTATGCTCAAGCAAGGCGCCGCGCTACTGAGCGAGTGATAGAAATTCGATACAGCAAGGAGCTCAGACCGATGACTGCCTCCCGCCTTTCTTTTCAGTTAAGTGGCCAGCGTGCACTGGTGACAGGCAGCGCGTCGGGTATCGGGCTCGCCACAGCAAGCTTATTAGCCAGAAGCGGTGCGCGCGTGGCGATGAACGACCTGGCCGAAGAGCGCTTACAGCACGAGGTAGCGCTACTGCAAAGTGAGGGTCTTGAGGTAGTTGCCCTACCCGGGGATCTGAGTCAGTCGGTCATGGCCACTCAGGTCGCATTAAGCGCCGCGGAACGGTTTGGCGGTCTGGACTACCTGATCAATAACGCGGGCGCACCGCTCACCCGCACCCCGATCCCACCGGCCGATCTGGATAGACTCACCGATGATTTCTGGGATCGCATTCTAAGGATCAACCTGCTGAGCGCGTTTTGGATGACCCAGGCACTCTCCAGCGTTCTTCTGGAGTCGCAAGGGTGCGTAGTCAACACCGTTTCAGAGGCGGCGTTTGGCGGAGGCGCCAGCAGCACGGCGTACGCGACTGCTAAGGCCGGGCTTGCCGGCCTTACCCGAGAGCTGGCGCGAGGTCTGGCGCCCAAGGTGCGGGTTAACGGCATCGCTCCCGGGTTGGTCAATTCGCCCTGGGAATGCTCCTTTGGTGACACCGAAGCGTACGCCAAGCAGCACGTGCCACTCGCACGTGTAGGGCAACCTGGCGATTACGCGGAGGTCATTGCTTATCTGTGCGCTGGGGCCACTTACATCACTGGCGAGGTGATCTTAGTCAATGGCGGCTCACAACTTTAAACACGGCTTTGGGCAAGACGGATCATCCTGCCGAGGATATCCATTAATGACTGAATCGCTGTAAAGAGCGACGAGTCTCAGGTATCGCCGTCCCTGACCGTGGCTGTCGTTCAGCGCTCGGTGGGTGACCGAACTGCTTGCGATAGCACTTAGAAAAATGCGGAGGCGACTGAAATCCACAGGCCGTTGTGATGTCCATAATCGGCATTGAGGTTTGTAGCAGCAGCTCGCGGGCGCGTCGTAAACGCATCTCTAAATAATAACGCTTGGGAACACAGCCAAGATGCCGGCGAAACAACCGTTCTATCTGACGACGCGAAAGAGCTGTTGCGCGGGCAATTTCATCCAGCGACAAAGGCCTTTCGATGTTCTTTTCCATCAGCTCAGCGACTTTGATCAGACCCTTATGAGACAGTCCGACCTGAGCACGCAAGGGCACGTATTGCCGATCTTGATCATTGCGAACGCGTTCGACAATGAACTGCTCCGAAACTAGCTGCGATATCCGTGAACCCAATCGGCTTTGAATTAGGGTGAGCATCAAATCTAAAGGTGCCACGCCGCCCGAGCAGGTAAAACGGTCACGGTCAATCGTAAATAACTGATCGCTGATTAAAACGCGGGGAAACTCTTCACGCAAAGCAGACAAGTTTTCCCAATGGATCGTCGCCCGGTAATTATCCAAAAGACCCGCCCGCGCCAAGGCGTAACCGCCCGTGCACAGGGCACCCATCGGCACGCGCTGATCGGCCAGACGACGCAGCAACATGAACAAGGCGGGCGATACCGCATCACGAACGTTGATGCCGCCGCACACGAACAAGATATCAACACGCCCTAATTTATCTAAGCCCACGGTAGGCGCCAGCGACAGTCCGCTGGATGAGGAAACCGGTTGGCCATCAAGGCTGACAATAGGCCACTCATAGATCGCCTGGCCGGTCAGCGTATTGGCCATGCGCAGCGGCTCCAGCGCATTGGATAACGCGATCAAAGAGTAATTCGGCAACGTCAAAAACGCGTAGCGTGAACGCCTAACGTTCACAGGCGCTTTACTCGGTGCAACCTCTCCCATCGACAGCTCCCATTTCGGTTCTGATTCAGTCTGCCGATCTCGGCATTGCCGCCTTCTGTGCCAGAATACGACATCTCGGTGTCGCTTTCCAATCTACATAATGGGCCTGCCGTTGCTTTATGGCCTTTAAAGCCAGACCGGGCAGCAGCGACAACCTGGCCAGGAAAGCGGTGACTTAACCGATTATTATTAGTCACTTAACGAAAACGTTGGCGCCAAGACCTGGCGTCTGTTGAGCGCAGAACTGGCCGCGGGCGGCGCCCACACACAGCTCGGCCGCCACTCTTTCTATAACCGTCGTATTTAAACAGCTCTTTGTCGCAATTAGAGATGTGCCGCCTCGACCGGTGGTTACACTCCTGTACTGAATACAACGAGTCAGATGCACTCGGGTACCCCATCTGCAACGGCAGGGAGAATAGTTAATGAAGAGTCATGCGCGAGTCGTCGTGATCGGCGGCGGTGTAGTCGGCGTGAGCACGCTGTATCACCTAGTCAAAAAAGGCTGGTCGGACGTAGTCCTGCTGGAGCGATCAGAACTCACCGCGGGCTCCACCTGGCACGCCGCAGGGCTGTTGCCGCTCTTTAATATGAGCTACACGGTAGGCCAGCTGCACAAGTACTCGGTGGACCTGTACAAGCGGCTGCCAGCAGAAACCGGCCAGGACGTGAGTTTTCATGTCACGGGCAACCTGCGCTTAGCGACTAACAAAGACCGTATGGACGAGTACTTAAAGTACTGCAGCGTAGCCAACACCATCGGCGTACCTTTCCAGGTCATCACACCGAGCCAAGTCAAAGAGCTTTGGCCGCTCGTTGATCTGGGTGGAACCAATAATGCGCCGATTATTGGCGCGTTATATCACCCGGATGACGGCCATATCGCACCTGCGGATCTGACCATGGCCCTACGCAAGGGGGCCCGCAGCGGCGGGGCTGAGATTTATGAACAGACGGAAGTCACCTCGGTCGAGCAAACTGCCTCCGGCGAGTGGAAACTGACAACTAACAAGGGTGTTATCACCTGCGAACATGTCGTTTGCGCAACGGGCAACTATGCCCGCCAGACCGGCCGTATGTTCGGTATCAACGTGCCGGCTATCCCGGTTGAACACCAGTACATCGTTTATGACGAATCGCCTGAACTGAAGGCTTATCGCAATGCCGGTGGTCGTGAATTGGCGGTCTTGCGTGAGTCCGATCAGTCTTACTACCTGCGCGAAGAGCGCATGGGATGGATCTTAGGTCCCTACGAGCACGGTGCGCCGGCGCGCTTTGCAGACGGGGTTCCGGACTGGTTCGGCAAGAGCCTGTTTGAGGGTGATCTGGACCGCCTGCTGCCGCATGTTGAAGCCGCAATCCGTCGCGTACCGGCGCTGGAGACCTGCGGCATCAAGGACATCGTCAACGGTCCGATTTCCTACACGCCAGACGGTTCTCCGTTAATCGGCCCAGCGGGCCTGAAGCGCAACCTTTGGTTGAATGAAGGCCACTCCTTCGGTATCACCGCGGCCGGTGGATCGGGCTGGCAGCTGGCAGAATGGATTGTTGAGGGTGAGCCTGGCATCGACATGCTGGCCACGGATCCGCGCCGCTACGGTTCATACACCGGCAAACGCTTTACGGTTGCTAAGAACGAAGAGGCGTATCGTGAAGTTTTCACGATTCACTTCCCGGATGAAGAGCGTGCCGAAGCGCGTCCCGCCAAGACCTCGCCGGTTTACGACAAGGTGGATCGCATGGGTGCCGTTTGGGGCCAGCGTTACGGCTGGGAGCGTGCCAACTGGTTTGCGCCAGCTGGCGTAGAGCGCAAGGACCGTTGGAGCTTCCGCCGTTCAAACTACTTTGAACATGTTGGCAACGAGGTCAGATTAATGCGCGAGAAGGTCGGCGTGATTGACCTTACCCCGTTCAGCAAATTTGAAGTCACCGGGCCGGGTGCAGAAGCTTGGTTGGATTATTTGGTCGCAAACAAAGTGCCGACCAAGATCGGTCGTATCGCTCTGTGCCACGCGCTGACTAAGCGTGGTGGAATTCGCTCGGAATTCACCATCACCAAGATGGCAGAAAATCACTATTACATCGTCAGCGCCGGTGCAGCAGAGCGTTACGACACCGACTACCTGCAAAAGCACCTTCCTAAGGATGGCTCTGTTACGTTGAGAAACATCACAACCTCGCGCGGTTGTTTTGTATTGGCGGGCCCTCGCTCACGCGAACTGCTTGCCAAGCTGACGGACACGCCACTCGACAATGCGTCCTTCCCGTGGCTCACCAGCCAGATCATTGAGGTGGGTCTTGCGACAGACGTCTACGCGCTGCGCGTGAACTTCGTCGGATCTTTGGGCTGGGAGCTTCACTTCCCAATCGAATACGCCAACCACGTATTCGACCAGCTGTTTGCAGCCGGTAAAGAGTTCGGGATTGGCATGGTGGGCATGCGCGCTATGGAGTCTCTGCGACTGGAGAAATCCTACCGCATGTGGGGCAGTGACCTTACGCGTGACTACACCCCGTTTGAAGTCAGTATCGACCGCTTCGTACGCATGAACAAAGGTCCATTCATCGGCCGCGAGGCATTAGAAGCACAGTTGAAGAATGGCGTGCCGAATCGCTTCATCACCGTCGAAGTGCACGGAGTGGTAGATGCCGATCCACTTGGCAACGAGCCGCTGTTTGATCTGCAGGGCAACATGGTTGGTCGTGCAACCGCCGGCTACTACGGGCACTTCATTAAGAAGAGCTTGGCTATCGGCTATGTGAACCCAGCCTTCACGACACCCGGAACCGAATTGGAGATTGAGATCTTAGGCGAGCGCAAACGCGCAACCGTTTTGATCGAGTCTCCGTACGATCCGGAAAACCTGGCACTGAAGGCCTAACTTGAAAACAGCCTCTGTACCGTGCTGAACGCTCGGTACAGAGGCTTGATGAGTCTGTTTTAAGAATTACGCGAAGGACTAGTGCAAATGCAGCGGTTTTCAGCCTTCTCGATCATCCGGCGTGGTTTAACTGGCAATGAGTCTTGGCGTCCGCAATGGCGCCGGGCATCCCCCAAAGCCAGTTACGACGCCATCATTGTGGGTGGTGGCGGACACGGCTTGGGAGCCGCTTATTACCTAGCCAAAGAGCATGGCCTTACCAATATCGCCGTGATTGAAAAGGGCTGGATTGGTGGTGGCAATACGGGTCGTAACACCACCATCATTCGCTCCAATTACCTGTTCGATGAAAGCGCGGCGCTTTACGATCATTCCGTGAAGCTGTGGGAAGATCTATCGCAGGTACTGAATTACAACGTCATGTTTTCGCCACGCGGCGTGATGATGCTTGCCCATAATGTTCACGACATTCAAGTTTTGAAGCGCCATGTGCATGCCAATCGCTGCAACGGTGTAGACAATGAATGGCTGAGCGCCGAGCAAGCTAAAGAGTTCTGCCCGCCCTTGAACATCAGCCCTGATATTCGCTACCCCGTATTAGGTGCAGCATTACAGCGACGTGGTGGAACCGCCCGACACGATGCCGTGGCCTGGGGTTACGCACGAGCTGCCGATGCGCTGGGTGTCGATATTATCGAAAACTGCGAAGTCACCGGTTTTCAGAAAGATGCCCACGGTGCGATTGAAGCCGTACAGACTACCCGCGGCCTTATCCGTACAAAAAAGGTCGGCGTGTCGGCGGCTGGTAATACCAGTGTGGTCTTAGGGTTAGCCGGCGTCTCGCTGCCGTTAGAAAGCTTCCCGCTGCAAGCTTTGGTTTCAGAGCCGATCAAACCGGCGTTTCCATGCGTAGTAATGTCCAACACGATCCATGCTTACATCAGTCAATCCGACAAAGGTGAGTTGGTCATTGGCGCTGGCACTGATGCTTATACGTCCTACACGCAGCGTGGTGGGCTCCACATCAACACCCACACGTTGGATGCGATCTGCGAGCTATTCCCGATGTTTAGACGCATGCAAATGCTGCGTAACTGGGGCGGTATTGTTGACGTTACTCCAGACCGTTCTCCGATTATTGCCAAGACACCCGTGCCCGGCCTATACGTGAACTGCGGCTGGGGAACAGGTGGTTTTAAGGCTACGCCAGGCTCGGCTAACGTCTTTGCGTGGACTATCGCCCGTGATGAACCGCACCCAATCAATGCCCCTTTCACCATTGAGCGCTTCCGTGATGGCTTCCTCATTGATGAGGCAGCAGCAGCGGCCGTAGCGCACTGAGGCACCGATGCTACTAATCCAATGTCCTTACTGCGGTCCACGCCCTGAATTAGAGTTCGCCTATGGCGGCCAAGCGCACATCGCTCGGCCTCTGAAGCCGGCTGATCTTAACGATGACGAATGGGCGGCCTTTTTGTACATGCGCGTGAATACTAAGGGCGTACACGCCGAGCGCTGGCGCCATGCCAGAGGCTGCAATCGCTTCTTTAACGCGCTGCGCGATACCACGACGGATCACTTTCTTGCGGTCTACAAGACCGGCGAAGCCAGACCCGCGCTCAATACGGCCGGAGGTCACTCATGACACAGTTTCGTGCGGCAAAGGGCGGGCGTATCGATCGCTCGTCTGCCATAGAGTTTGAGTTCGATGGGCAAACCTATAAGGCGCATCCCGGAGATACCCTAGCCTCTGCATTACTGGCTAACGGTGTACACCTCGTCGGACGTTCGTTTAAATACCATCGTCCACGCGGCTTGCTCGCTGCCGGCGCGGAAGAGCCGAATGCTCTCGTGGGAGTTTGGCGAGATTCGGCCCGCTACACACCAAACCTACGAGCCACCACGGTTGAAATCTATCCCGGGCTGAAGGCCGAGAGTCAAAACAGATCGCCCAGCCTGAAATTTGATAGAGCCGGTATCAACGGGCTGTTTTCACGCTTTATTGGCGCTGGCTTTTACTACAAAACTTTCATGTGGCCGAAAACGGCCTGGAAATCGCTATACGAGCCAACCATCCGTGAAGCAGCCGGACTGGGTCGGGCTCCTACGCAGGCAGATCCGGACCGTTATTCCAACCGACATGCGCATTGCGATGTGTTAGTTGTGGGCGCCGGTGCCGCCGGATTAAGCGCGGCTCGCGCCGCCGCTGCCGCTGGCGCGCGGGTTATTCTTTGCGACGAGCAAGCCGAGATGGGTGGATCACTACTGAGTGACGTCCACACCCGGATTAACGGACTCACGGCCAGCGCCTGGGTCGCCTCCGTTCTCCAGGAACTCAAAGCAAACCCACGTGTCACGCTACTTGCGCGCACGACTGCCTTTGGCTATTTCCCGCATAACCATCTCGGGCTCAATGAGAAGCTCACCGAGCACGTAGCCGCCCCCAAACCTGACCAACCGCGCGAGCGGCTTTGGCAGGTTCGCGCCGCAGAAGTGGTGCTTGCGATGGGCGCTATCGAGCGCCCGTTAGTCTTTCCAGGCAATGACCTCCCAGGCATCTTACTGGCAGACGCAGCACGCACTTATTTGCAACGCTACGGTGTAAAAGTTGGTTCCGTGGTAGCCGTAGTTACGGCACACGACAGCGCCTACCAAACGGCGCTAGACCTTCACGCGGCTGGCGTCAAAATTGCTGTTATCGCTGATACTCGGGCTGAAGTGTCCGGTGACCTGGCCGCTCAGGCTTGGGCCGCTGGAATCCGTATCCAGCACAACAGTACCGTCATTGGCACGCGCGGCAAGCTACGGGTCACGGGTATTGATTTAGGCCAAGTCAGTGGCAGTAACGTGCAACCGTTAGAGAGCATCGCCTGCGATACGATCATTATGTCGGGCGGTTGGACACCCAGTGTGCACCTACACTCGCAGTCTCGCGGCAAGCTGGTCTGGGACGAATCACTATCGGCCTATATTCCAGGCCAAACCGCGGAGCGGACCCGCTCTGTGGGTAGCTGCCGTGGCATCTTCGGCATCGCCGCTTCCCTTGCTGACGGTACGAAGACCGGTGCTGAAGCCGCCGGAACGACCAGCTCAATCACCTATGAGGTGGAAGAAACTCGGTTAGCGAACACCGGCTTTATTGGTGCTCTCCCCCAGCCAGGCGGTAAGCCAGGGGACAAGGCCTTTGTAGATTGGCAAAACGATGTCACTACAAAGGACTTAGCGCTGGCCATGCGTGAGGGTTTTGAGTCGGTTGAGCACGTCAAGCGCTATACCACCAACGGCATGGCGACCGATCAGGGTAAGACGTCGAACATGAACGCTCTGGCCTTTTTGGCGGCCGGCTTGGATAAGCCGATTCCAGCAGTGGGTTTAACGACCTTCCGTATGCCGTACACCCCAGTCACCTTCGGTAGCTTTGCCGGCTACTCACGCGGCGAATTATTTGATCCGGTACGCCGCACTGCTATTCATGACTGGGCGCAGGCTCAAGGAGCGGTATTTGAGGACGTTGGCGCCTGGAAACGCGCGCGCTACTTCCCGCGTGGTAATGAAGATATGCATGCCGCTGTAGACCGCGAGTGTGTAGCTGTTCGGCAGAACTGCGGCATTTTTGATGCCTCGACACTGGGTAAGATCGAAGTCGTCGGGCCTGACGCCGCGACTTTCTTGGAGCGTCTATACGTTAATAGTTGGGCCAATCTTAAAGTGGGCCAATCGCGCTACGGTATTTTGTGTCGGGAAGACGGTTTCGTTTACGACGACGGCATTATCGCCCGGCTAGCCGAGGATCGCTTTCACGTAACGACGACCACCGGTGGCGCCGCACGCGTTTACGCCTTTATGGAAGATTATCTGCAGACGGAATGGAGTGATCTTTCCGTGTGGCTGACGTCTATCTCGGAGCAATACTCCGTTATTGCCCTACAAGGGCCTGCAGCGCGCCGGGTGCTCGAGCCACTCGTAACGGGTGTAGACGTGTCCGCGCAAGCCCTGCCGCACATGGGTGTAGTAAGCGGCTTTATCTGCGGCATTCCAATGCGATTATTCCGTGTCAGCTTTACTGGTGAACTGGGTTTTGAAATCAATGTTCCTAGTGATTACGGTCGGGCTGTCTGGGAGGCGATCTACGCCTCAGGCCAGCCGCACGGCATCGTCCCTTACGGCACCGAGTCTATGCACGTCTTACGTGCCGAAAAGGGCTACATCATCGTTGGTCAGGAAACAGACGGGACGATGACACCGGACGATGTGGGTTTGAGTTGGGCTATTGGTAAAACCAAGCCTGATTTCGTTGGCAAGCGATCGCTCGCTCGCAGCTCAATGCACGCCAAAGACCGCAAGCAGCTGGTGGGCTTGCGTACCCAAGACCCTAAATTGGTTCTGGAGGAGGGCGCGCAAATTGTCGATAGCCCGGGTCAAAAGGCGCCAATGCGTCTCATTGGTCATGTCACATCCTCTTATCACAGTGCAGTACTAGGCCACTCCATTGCCCTTGCGGTAGTTCGCGGCGGTCGCGCGCGCGTGGGTCAGACCCTCTACGTGCCGATGCCTACGGGCGATATTCCTGTGATCGTTACCTCCACGGTGTTCTACGACAGTGAAGGAGCAAAACTGCATGGCTGACCTGACGGGAATTCCGACCATGAACCATCTAACGACTGCGCGTATCGCGCCTCAGGTAACCCGCAGCCATTGGCTCGCGCCCTTGGCTCCGCGTTCACGGTTTAGTCTGCGCGCAGCACCTCAGGTACTGGCTCTTGCGGGCGCAGCTTTCGGTGTTGCACCTTCCGAACAAGCCTGTAGGGCGGTAGTGCAGGGTACTCGAGCCGCTCTGTGGTTAAGCCCCGACGAACAGTTGTTGTTGGGTCTCGAAGCCGATACGGCGTCCATTCAAGCCGATTTGCACGCCGCGTTAGGCAAAGCCGCCTACTCGCTAGTTGACGTTAGCCACAGGCAGACGGCGTTGGAGATCAGTGGCCCGAACGCGGCGGATATTTTGAACGGTGCCTCCCCCCTAGACCTGTCACTGGCAGCGTTCCCGGTAGGAATGTGCACGCGCACACTGCTGGATAAAGCGGATATCATCCTCTGGCGTACGCAACATGACGTTTTTCACATCGAAGTGTGGCGTTCGTTCACAGACTACGTAACTGGGTTATTGTCAGTTATAGCGCGCGAATACGAGTCTTAATTCTTTTGCGGGCGGGGTGCTAATCAGAGCACCACGCCTTGAATGACAACGACTCACGGCATTCCCCGCGTTTGACTGTAAGCCTCATACTGGAGACGGACCATGAAACTTAGCGTGCTGGATATTTTCAAAATTGGTGTCGGACCCTCCAGTTCGCACACCATGGGTCCGATGAATGCAACGCGTCAATTTGGTTTAGATCTGCTGGAACGGGGTCTGCTGGACGTTACTCGCCAGGTCAGTGTTCAGCTCTACGGATCGTTGGCCCTTACCGGTCGCGGACATTGCACTGACCGTGCCGTCTTACTCGGACTAGAAGGCTTTGCACCCGACACGCTGGACCCGGATCTGGTAGAGCCAACGCTTGATCGTATCCGCACGACGCAAAAGCTCAACTTGATGGGCACGCACGAAATTGAGTTTGATGAGGTACTGGATCTTCTGTGGCTGCGTGACCAAGTTTTGCCAGGCCATCCAAACGGGATGCGTGTTACCGCCTTTGGCGTCGGGCGCGAGCCAATCTACAGCGAAGAGTTTTATTCAATTGGCGGTGGTTTTGTTCTGCGAGCCAGTGAACTCGGACAAACAGATACCCAAGGTCCGGACGTTGTAATTCCCTACCCTTTTCATTCCGGCGACTCACTTCTGGCCCAGTGCCGTGAACACGGACTGGAAATTCACGAGCTGATCGCCGCTAACGAACGTGCGTTTAGACCGGCGGCTGAAACTGAGGCATCTCTTCTTAAAATCTGGTCCGTCATGCAGGCCTGCGTACAGCGCGGCTTTAATGCCAGTGGCTTGTTACCCGGGTCGCTAAAGGTCCGTCGTCGTGCCCCTAAGCTATACCGAACCTTGTCAGAGTCTCTTGAAGTACGTCCTTTGGACGTTATGGATTGGGTTGATGCCTTTGCGCTAGCGGTTAATGAAGAGAACGCCGCCGGCGGTAAAGTGGTGACGGCACCAACCAACGGCGCGGCCGGCATCGTTCCTGCGGTTCTCATGTTTTATAAACGTTTTGAGCCGGGTGCTTGCGAAGCGGGAGTTCTGCGGTTCCTGTATACGGCCGGTGCGATTGGCATGCTTTATAAAACCAATGCCTCCATTTCAGGAGCTGAGATGGGATGCCAAGGTGAAGTCGGTGTTGCCTGCTCGATGGCCGCCGGCGCTCTGGTAGCTGCGCTCAACGGCAGTAATGCACATGTGACCAACGCCGCTGAAATCGGCATGGAGCACAACTTGGGGCTTACCTGCGATCCGATCGCAGGGCTGGTACAGATACCTTGTATTGAGCGTAATGCGATGGGCGCTATAAAAGCCATCAACGCGGCGCGACTGGCCATGCGCGGGGATGGCACCCACAAAGTATCGCTAGACCACGTGATCGCGACGATGCGCCAAACCGGCCTGGATATGTCAGTGATCTACAAAGAAACATCAGAGGGTGGACTCGCGGTCAACGTCCCGGAGTGTTAACCCACCGCCCCTAGGAGCACCGTGGCAATACGGCCGCCTGAAACTGCCAGTTTGACCGTTGCCATCGATCGCTGGGTTGGTGGCATAAGTGAGTCTGTTGCTGATGAAGTGGTCACCGAAGAGCCACTAGAAATTCGTGTACGTGGCGATAGCGGCGCGGAGTATTCCACTCTGGCGATCACCATGCGTACTCCGGGTAATGACATCGAGCTGGCGCTAGGGTTTTTGTACGGTGAAGGCCTGCTGCTGCGTCCCAGTCAGGTGCTTGATGCGCGCATGTCGCTCAATAGTCCCAATGTTGTGGAAATCACCCTCGATACCATAGAAGACCTCGCGCGCCTGGCTGAAGGCCGACGCTTTTACACCACGTCAAGCTGTGGTTTGTGCGGGCGTAGCTCTCTGGACGCCGTGTCGCGTGCCCTGCGCGGTCGAACGGTTCTCGGTGATGTCCTATTCAGCGCCCCCATGCTTACCCGGCTTCCAGCCCTGCTGCGCGCCCGTCAGTCGGTGTTCGAAACCACCGGCGGGCTGCACGGATGTGGGCTGTTCGACCAAGAAGGACGCTTACTGGCCTCCCGTGAGGACGTAGGGCGACATAATGCGGTTGACAAGCTTTTGGGTCGCGGGTTTCAAGACGGCGAACTCCCAGCCACCAATCGAATTCTGGTTTTAAGTGGTCGTGCGGGATTTGAGCTTATTCAGAAATCGGTGATGGCGGGAGTATCGGTCGTCGCTGCCGTCGGCGCACCCACGTCGCTGGCGATAGAACTGGCCCGCCAAGCGGGACAGACGCTAATAGGATTTCTCAGCTCGCAGCGCATGAACATTTACGCCGGATCGGAACGGATCAATGGCTCCTAAAACCGCGACGACCAGGGTCCACCAAAGACTTGTCGACTGATTCGGGATTGCGTGGGTCATGTTAAGATTAAGCGAGTATTTACCTGTTTTTAGCCTCACCTGTACTGGATATCGTCAACCATGACTGGTCTTAGCTCCGCAGATGCGTCAACTGTTGAAAAAATAGCGCAAAACTTCGCCAGCACGCCGGGGCCTGTAATTGAGATCCTGCACGGGGTCCAGAACGCTTTAGGCTACGTGCCGGCCGAAGCTATTGCGATTATTGCCTCAGTGTTGAATTTGTCGCGTGCCGAAATTCATGGTGTTGTGACCTTTTATCACCATTTTCGCAGTACGCCACCCGGCCGCAAAACGATTCAGGTTTGTCGAGCCGAAGCGTGTCAGTCAATGCACGGGGTGCCGCTCGAAGCCCACGTTAAAACGACCTTGGGAATCGATTATCACGAGACGACGGCCGACGGTCATTTCTCGTTGGAACCTATTTACTGCCTGGGCAACTGCGCCTGCGCGCCATCAATCATGGTAGGCGACGAAATATACGGTCGTGTTACCCCGGCTGTCTTTGACGAGCTAATCGACGAGGAAAAGGCCAGCTCATGACCACAACCGTCTATATCCCTCAAGATTCCAGCGCACTGTCTCTGGGCGCCGAACGCGTTGCACGTGCCATCCAGCGTGAAGCCTTGGCGCGCGGTGAAATCATCAATATTGTTCGCAACGGATCGCGTGGCCTGTACTGGCTGGAACCGATGGTGGAGGTTATGGTGGCTGGCGAGCGCCACGCTTACGGGCCCGTTACGCCAGCAGATGTTGCAGGTCTTTTTGACGCCGGATTTCTTAAAGGTAAACACCACTCTCTGGGCCACGGCCGCACGGAAGAAATCCCGTATCTTGCCAAGCAGACACGGCTTACTTTTGCCCGCGTCGGGATCGTAGACCCGGGCAGTGTCGCTGATTACTTGGCACACGGCGGGTACATCGGCTTACGTAACGCACTGAGCCTGTCCAGCGCAGAAATCGTGAACGTCGTGACCGACTCGGGTCTGCGCGGTCGCGGAGGTGCGGCATTTCCCACTGGGATCAAGTGGAAAACAGTTCTAGACCAAGCCGTTGAGCAAAAGTATGTGGCCTGTAACGCGGACGAGGGTGACTCAGGAACGTTTTCTGATCGAATGATCATGGAAGGCGACCCACTGACGCTAATCGAAGGTATGACCATTGCCGGTATTGCCGTCGGGGCCACTCAAGGCTACATCTACGCACGATCCGAATACCCTCACGCATGCCGCGCTTTAGCGCGGGCCATTACGGCGGCGAAGGAAGCTAATTTCCTTGGCCAGAATATCCAAGGCAGTGGTAAACACTTTGATATCGAGTTGCGTATCGGCGCTGGTGCTTACGTGTGTGGCGAAGAGACCTCAATGCTGGAAAGCCTTGAGGGAAAACGCGGAGAAGTACGCGCAAAGCCGCCATTGCCGGCTATTGAGGGTTTGTTCGGCAAACCCACCGCTGTCAATAATGTGATTTCGCTGGCGACCGTGCCGGTTATTCTGGCGCGCGGGGCGGAGTTCTATCGTGACTTTGGCGTGGGTCGATCCCGCGGTACTCTTCCGTTGCAGCTGGCAGGAAACCTCAAACACGGTGGCTTAGTCGAGCTCGCCTTTGGCTGTACGTTGCGCGAGTTGCTCTATGACTACGGTGGTGGTTCGGCAACGGGTCGGCCTTTGCGCACGGTACAGGTTGGTGGGCCCTTAGGTGCCTACATCCCCGCATCGGAATTCGACGTTATAGTTGACTATGAGGCCTTATCAGCCACCGGTGCGTTACTGGGACACGGCGGTATCGTGGCGTTCGATGACACCGTAGACATGGGCAAGATGGCCCGCTACGCCATGGAATTCTGCGCCATTGAGTCCTGCGGGAAGTGCACACCTTGCCGCCTCGGCTCGACGCGAGGACAACAGGTGCTAGATGATCTCAAGGCAGGGATTCGTCCTGACGAAAATCTGAAATTGCTCCATGAATTGATGGACACGATGCAGTATGGCTCGCTGTGCGGTTTGGGCGGCATGACGCCGTTCCCGGTACGCAGTGCACTTAAACATTTTCCCGCGGACTTCGGTCCGTCGCGCGATTGATGACCGAAGCGGAGAGCAGTCATGTACGCAATTAATCATCACGATCTCGGAACGCCGGCCAGCGACGGCGCTGCTGTCACATTAGATATTGATGGACAGACCGTCACCGTCCCTAGTGGGACTTCCTTGATGCGTGCAGCAGCACTTGCCGGCACGTCGGTGCCGAAGCTATGTGCTACGGATACGCTTAAGGCTTTTGGTTCCTGCCGCTTGTGCTTGGTGGAAATCGAGGGACGCCGTGACTTTCCGGCATCGTGTACGACGCCAGTAGCCAATGGCATGAAGGTGCGCACGCAAAGCGACAAGCTCAGTGCCTTGCGCCGCGGTGTAATGGAGTTATACGTTTCAGATCACCCATTAGAGTGTGAAGCCTGCCCAGCAAAAGGGCACTGCGAACTCGAATCGATGGCCGAGGTTGTCGGCGTAACGAAATCCCCCTACAACGTCAAAGGTCCTACGCATCAGGGTGCGGTTGCTGATACCAGTAACCCGTACTTTAATTTCAATGCTGACCTTTGTATCGTCTGCTCGCGCTGCGTGCGTGCCTGCAATGAAGTACAGGGCACCTTCGCACTCACCGTCGACTCGCGTGGATTTGCGTCAACCATATCGGCGAGCCAAAAAGAGTCATTCCTGGCATCCGAGTGTGTCTCCTGCGGTGCCTGCGTTGAATCCTGCCCGACCGCCGCATTGTCTGAAAAAGGCCTAATTACGGTAGGCAAACCTGAGAAAGCGGTCACCACAACCTGTGCCTATTGTGGTGTTGGCTGCTCATTTGTAGCCGAGGTAAAAGGCCAGCAGGTCGTGCGTATGGCCCCCAATCGCGACGGCGATGCCAATCATGGGCATGCCTGTGTCAAAGGTCGCTTCGCTTATGGTTATGCCACCCACGCTGATCGAATAACCAAACCGATGATTCGCGCCAAGATTACAGATCCTTGGCAGGAAGTGAGCTGGGATATCGCCATAAACCATGCTGCCTCGGAGTTTAAGCGAATCCAGAGCCAATACGGTCGGGACTCCGTCGGCGGTATCACCTCTAGTCGGTGTACCAATGAAGAGGTTTACTTAGTTCAGAAGTTAGTGCGCGCGGCATTCGGCACCAACAATGTCGATACCTGCGCACGCGTCTGCCACTCGCCTACAGGGTACGGCCTGAAGGCGACGATCGGCGAGTCGGCAGGAACACAAACGTTTGACTCCGTCCAAAAGTCGGATGTGATATTCGTGATTGGCGCCAATCCCACTGACGGGCATCCGGTGTTCGGCTCGCAGATGAAGCGGCGTCTTCGACAGGGTGCCAAGCTCATTGTTGCTGATCCACGGGCTATTGATTTGGTCCGTACGCCGCACGTTAAGGCTGACTATCATCTTCCGCTAAAGCCAGGCACAAACGTCGCCTTGCTGAATTCCATGGCCCACGTCATCGTCACTGAAGGTCTGACCCGTGAGTTCTATGTTGAATCACGTTGCGACGTTGACTCCTATCAGCGTTGGAAAGCCTTTGTGGCTCAGCCTTCCCAGTCGCCCGAGGCTCTGGAGGCTGTCACCGGTGTGCCGGCTGGGGATCTACGTGCCGCGGCGCGCCTGTACGCGTCAGGAAATAATGGCGCAATCTACTACGGACTGGGCGTGACTGAGCACAGCCAAGGAACAACCACCGTCATTGCCATCGCCAACCTAGCGATGGCCACCGGAAACGTGGGTCGAGAGGGTGTGGGCATCAACCCACTGCGTGGTCAGAATAACGTTCAGGGCTCGTGCGACATGGGTTCCTTCCCGCACGAATTCCCAGGCTACCAGCACGTCTCAAATGATAAAGCGCGCTCTAGTTTTGCAGCCGAGTGGGGTGTAACCCTGGCCGCAGAGCCCGGCCTGCGAATCCCAAACATGTTTGAAGCAGCCTTAGACGGAAGCTTCAAGGGCCTCTATGTGCACGGAGAGGATATCGCGCAGTCGGACCCGAATACCCAACACGTGACCGCCGCACTTTCGGCGATGGAATGTGTGGTGGTTCAAGATCTGTTCTTGTGCGAGACCGCAAAGTTCGCTCATGTGTTTCTGCCAGGATCATCCTTCCTTGAAAAGGACGGCACTTTCACTAATGCGGAGCGGCGAATTTCCCGCGTTCGACAAGCCATCGAGCCGCTGGCGGGCTACGCTGACTGGCAAGTGACCGCGATGTTATCCGAGGCCTTGGGTTATTCCATGCACTACTCAAGCCCGAGCGCGATCATGGACGAGATTGCGCGCTTAACGCCTACTTTCACCGACGTGTCCTACGCCAAGCTGGACGAACTCGGCAGCATCCAGTGGCCCTGCAATGCAGAGGCACCCAACGGCACGCCAACGATGCATATCGACGAGTTTGTTATCGGCCGGGGTCGATTCTTTGTGACCGAGTACGTTGCTACGGCGGAGCGCGTTAACGCCAGATTCCCGTTATTGCTAACCACTGGCCGTATCTTGTCGCAATATAACGTCGGAGCTCAGACACGACGCACGGATAACGTGGTTTGGCATGAGGAGGATCTACTAGAGATCCATCCTGATGATGCCGAGGCCCGTGGCATCAAGCACGGTGACTGGGTCGGTGTAGCCAGCCGCGCCGGTGACACGGTGTTGCGCGCAGAGGTGACTGAGCGTGTCCAATGTGGGGTGGTCTATACGACCTTCCATTATCCGGAATCGGGCGCCAACGTCATCACCACGGATAACTCTGACTGGGCAACCAATTGCCCTGAGTACAAGGTAACTGCCGTGCAGGTATCCAAGGTGAATCATCCGTCGGCCTGGCAAACTCGATATCGAGAGTTCTCTAAAGAGACGACGCGTGTTGCGCGTCATACCGATCTGGCCACCAGTTCATAAGGACGCCATTCAGTGCACGCGGAATACCTTGTGAGAATGGCCAATCAAATCGGGGATTTTTTTGTCCCGGATAAAGGCGAGAGTGAAGCACCGGCGGCAATTGCTAACCATATGCAGCGGTTTTGGGAGCGCTCCATGCGAACCCAACTCGTTGCTCATTGGAACGCGGGTGGCGCCGGTTTAAGCCCTGCGGCTTTTAAGGCAGCGGAGATTGTGGCCGCCCATCTAGCGGCCACAACTCCTAAGGCCTAGCGCCTTACTGTTTCTTGAACTTCAAGACGTAGTTATCGGCTTCGCCGATGGCTACGTACTTCGCTCGATCTTTATCACCTTGAGACAAGGTAGGCGGTAACGTCCAAACACCATCGACCCAGTCTTTGGTGTCTTTAGGATTGGCGTTAACTTCAGATTTTCCAACTAACTTGAAGCCCGCCTTCTCAACCAGCGCAATCGTAAAATCCTCACGCAAGTAGCCATTCTCAGCCTTCGGATCCTGCGCCACATCGGAGCGACCGCGGTGATCTTCGATGCCCAGAATTCCACCCTTCTTTAGTGCTTTGTAGCAGGCTGCTAATGCGGCATCAGCGTACCCGTCACCAACCCAGTTATGGAGATTACGAAAAGTAACGATCAAATCGACTGAATTAGCTGGACCTAAATCGTAGGCATCCTTACCAAACCACACGTGCGGGGTCGGACCAAAGAACGTCTTGCGGGCATTCGTTGTCTTCAACCACTTCTCAGTTGACGTATTTTCCTCACCATTAGGCACGATCGGTACCAGCCCGGCGATGTAGTGACCCTTAGCCTGCAAGTAGGGCGCTAAAATCTCCGTCCAGTAGCCACCGCCTGGCCACAACTCAATTACGGTCTGCTTAGGCTTCAATTCAAAAAAACTCAACACCTCTGCAGGGTGCCGAACGCTGTCGCGCGCAACAAATTTCTCACTGCGCCCGGTTGCTGCCAAGGCCCTTGTCAGCTGCGGGTCCGTGCTTGCACTGGCACTGGCGGCTACGTTCAGTCCCATGCCAATCAGCACCACAATTAAGCTGCGATTGACCCAAGATGACACTGTTTTCAAAGAACTTTTCATAACAAGCATTTCCTTTTTAGAAAGCGACACATTCACCCATTTTGAGGTTCGCTGGAACTTATCAATGAAGCTGCCCATTAAGCCAATCGGTATAACGAGACTCAAGGATATCCAGCGGCAGTGCACCACCCACAAGCATCTGATCGTGGAAAGCTCGAATATCAAAACGTTCCCCTAGCGTGCGCTTAGCACGATCACGTAGCTCGAGAAACCTCAGCTGTCCGATTTTGTAGGCCAAGGCCTGGCCGGGTATGGATATATACCGATCGGTCTCAGCCTGAATGGTTGGCTCATCACCAGCCGCATGCTCCCTAAAGAAAGACACCATTTGCTCGCGAGTCCAATGCTTGTAATGAACGCCAGTATCCAGAACCAAACGATCGGCCCGCAGCAGCTCACTGACGAGCCGACCGTAATCACTGTAAGGATCCTGGTAGAAACCGATATCTTTTCCGAGCCGCTCCGCGTACAAGGCCCAGCCTTCCTGGTAAGCCGTATAGCCGGCATTTTGTCGAAATAAAGGCAAACCCTGCAGTTTTTGGGCAATGGCAATCTGCATGTGATGTCCAGGCACACCCTCATGGTAAGCCGTCGACTCGATCGTCACGGTTTCACGCTGTGCAAAGTCGCCCGTGTTGACGAATACAATTCCTGCACGCGATCCATCAGGTGTACCCGGAGAATACTCGGCGCCCGCCGCATCTTTTTCACGATAGGCTTGCACAGCGCGAACCTCGACGCCAATCGTTGGTAACAAACCAAACAGCTCCGGTAGCTTTGGGTTCATGGCGGCAATGTAATTGCGATAAGCCTCCAATATGGCTTCTGGCGATTTGGCCATCAATTTCGGATCGGTCGCTACTGCGCTGCGCAAGGCGCTCAGATCCGAGAAACCCAACGCTTTTGCAATAGTGGTCATTTCATTTTCTATGCGCGTTACCTCCGTCAGACCCAGGTCATGGATGGCTTGAGGCGACATTTTCGTCGTCGTCATATGACGAACTTGATACCGATAGATCGCATCTCCATTAGGCAAAGCCCAAAGACCCGGCTCGGTTCTCCCAAAAGGGACATAGTCTTTTTGCAGGTAGTTAATAAATCGTGCATAGGCGGGTCGGACGTCATGGTCGATAGCGTGCACGATCTGCTTTGTTAATCGGGCGCGCTGGGAGGCACTCATGCCTTCAGGAAAAGACTGCAGTGGCTGACCGAAAGGGCTCTGCAGACCAGCTGGTGCAGAGACCGATCTGCACTGCTCCACGACTTTTTCTAGAATGAAGCGAGGCGGCATCATGCCATCGCGACGGCCCTGCCTCATCAGATCCTGGGCCTGTAAAAACACCATCGGCAGCGCCTTTAGGCGCTTAAGGTAATCCTGGTAGTGCTTCACCGAATCAAAAGGCATCGAGGGCACCAGACCCGGTAAGCCGATCTGAAGGCCCGCAAACTGATCCACCGGCATCTCATAGAGCTTTAGCTCCATAGACTCTAGATCATCTGCCAACGATTGAACCATCAACCGGTGATTGAGCTGGTCTTGGTCTGGCAGACCCTGGGTGTCTATGGCTCGGAAACGCGCCAGAAAATTTTTCGTTGCCTTCCTGACTTCCTCGACATGTTTTAGCGACAGGTCACTCCAACGATCGTTATAACGGTAGTCACCGATGGAGGTCGCCGCCTCCGGTGACTCCCTCATGCTGTACTGCCACTGCTCATCGATGAGTGCGTTGAGTTTTTTTGTCCTTGCAGCGACGTCAGATACACCCTGTGCCGCCAGTACGTTAGACGCATGGGCAAGAAAAAATAACGAACAGAAAATGATAACGGGTAGCCTCACCATCGACTCATAGGCAGAACACAACGAATCCGCGCGGAGGGCAATGAGCCGTTAAGCGCAGGCATTACTGTACAGCGGTGCGCCAGGTCTGTCGCCGATTAAGACACGTCGACACTCAAGGGGCGCTCGACGGGTTGCGCTTTGGCTGTGGCTAACGCCAAAAATGACCGCATCTGAGCGGCAGGGATTAGTGTGGCGGTCCTTTAGTTCTGCATGCCTTTGCGGTATCGATTGGCTGCTGCAACGTGCGCCGCGATGACGTCTTCGCGCAAGGCCGCGGGTGCTACGACTTCGACTTCTGGGCCGTGACGAAGAATATCCATCAGTAATTCTGTTGCGCTGCGATACGGAACGTGCAAGACGACGCTACCATCGGGGAGCTGGTCCACGCGTTGTTTGGGATGCCACTGCTCGTCGGCCACCCAGCGGGCACTCTCAGGGCTAAATTTGAGTTCAGCCACTTGATCAGCCACGCCTTGGAAAATTCCATAGGCCGTGTCTAGGTGCGCGTCCAGCACCTCCATTGGCACGTCCCGCGCCGGCACCGGGGTGTTTTCTACCGCTGCGATGCGATCAACCGAGAATATCCGTAGATCATTTTCTTGATGGCACCATGCCGCCAGATACCAGTTACTGCGATAAAAGGTTAAGCGCTGGGGGGACACCAGCCGGTGCGACTCCGCGTTACGGCTTCGGCTCCGGTAGCTTATACGCAGACGTTGAGAGGCAGACAGAGCCGCAAGCACGGCATGAAAATGCTCCTCATTCATACGACGGCTTTGCGGCATGGTCAGCCGTATTTTGTCTCGCATCTGCCCGTGGCCTGTGGGCCTCTTGTAGAGCAACTGCTGCAGACGGGTTCGTAAAGCGGCCGTTTCGCGCCTGAACAGGCCCGGGGGGATCTGCTGCAAGACTTCGTAGGCGCTAAGCAGCGCCGATAACTCTCGGGAGTCATAGGAAGGACCAACGACCGCGTGGCGGGTGACCACCGAGCGGTCAAGCCGGTAACCGTTCTGCTCACGGTCGTACTCGACCCGCACACCCAGTTCATCGCGTAGGAAACGGACCAGGCGCTTAATGGTTGGAGGTGAAGCGCCCAACGCACTGCATAGAGATGCTAGCGACAAAGGCTCACTAGAAGCCGCTAATAGTTCGTAGATTTCAGATACACGCTCAAACCGCGCCATAACCTCTCCGCAATTCCCGGCCACGATGTATCTGTGGTCGCGAGACAAATCTGTGCTTACCTTGTGTCGATCAGGACATTACTTGTCTCAATTAGGACATAGCGCTGGATCAGCTACTGACCCTCAATATGAAAATCTAAATTACGGGAAAGCTGACGCTGAGCCCTTCCTTGAAACGGTATAGGCGACTGGCGCTTCTGGCCGCCGGGCAAGCGCATTGAAATCACGGCATTCATCGATAGGCGGCGTCCAGACGCGGGAATTTCGACATCTCACCGTGCGTGGCAACGGCGACGATGTGCGAAGGACTCACCTATAATGGCTACTTGCCAGCGTCTGGTGACTCTGGCTTCACCTCACGCCGATTTTGAGTATGTGGCACCGATATTCCGCTAACGCGCTGTGGCTGGTTAAATGGCCGGTGGCGCTGGTTTTTTTGGCCTACCTGCCGGCCGCCGCCGCGGCTCTTCTAACGCAGGCGTTGGTCTTACTAGGCCATCTGCCACAGCAGGTGAACTTTCTTGGCAGTGGAAGCGGTTACTTTCTGCTCTGGCTTTTAATCTTGCGGAAAATACCGCTCAGCTTTCTAAGTACGCTGGAGCATGAATTAACCCACGGCCTTTTCGCCCTTCTGACCTTCAATCGAATTACAAAAATACGCGCTACGCTAAATCGGGGCGGCGCCATATCCTATAAGGGCACCGCGAATTGGCTGATCCTGCTGGCTCCCTACTTCTGCCCAACGGTCTCGATCGTGGTTCTTTTGTTTGGACTGATCGTGAATCCAAGTTGGCACTGGCTTATGGACAGTTTACTTGGTGTCTCGGTCGCCTATCACCTCACAACCACTTGGTGTCAAACCCATTCTCGTCAAACCGACTTTCGCGACGCCGGCTATATATTCAGTACCGTATTTTTACCTACTGCAAACCTCTTGGCGTACGCTGCAATACTGGCGGTTCACCAGCACGGCGCTGCTGGCCTAACCGGGCTCTTTCAGGATCTGCGCACCTCTGGTCTTCGCCCGGGTCCGTTTATCCAGTGGGCATTGCATCTGTGGAGCCGGTCGACTCCTTAAGGTGGATTATTCTTCCGTAAGAATTCCAACACGTTCTGAAGAACGGTTTTCCGACTCGCTGCCGTGGACAGCACGTGGTTGCCCTCGCGCAGATTAATCAACTCGATATTTTTACCTAACGATTTTCCAACCCTCTGCAGAGCGAGGCTTTGGGAATACGGAACGGACAGATCGTCCTTGTCATGCAGCAGTAAGACTGGAACTTCAATCTTCTCAGCATTCTTTAGCGGGCTGATCGTATCCAAAGGCCGGCTCGAAGCCCCTGACAGCCCTAAATAACGGGCCCACCATCTCTGATTGCTACTATCCAGAGTGCCAATCTCCCTGGTCTTCCACGCTAAATAAGTACTCAGATCCGAAATTCCAGCGATAGATATGGCGCAACGATAAATTCCAGTCTGCAACGTCACTCCAGCTAGCGCTGCATATCCGCCGTAGCTTGCGCCAGCGATGCAAACTCGCTTCGGATCAATGAGACCTTGATCGCTAAGAAAGCGCACGCCATCAGAAAGATCGGTCTGCATAGCGCGTCCCCACTGGCCAAAACCGGCTCGTTCCAGATTAGAGCTCAATGCAGAACCTCTGAAGTTCGGCTCAAGAACGGCGTACCCGCTCGCCGCTAATGCGGCACGCAACCAACTAAAATCTGTTGTTACGTAAGACCAAGGCCCGTCATGAGCCAAGACAATGAGGGGAAGCCCAGACTTTTGAAGGCCTCTGGGTTGGGTGAGTACCGCAGGAATTGTCGTTCCATCAGAGGCCGGATAAGTGATTTCTTCAGCGCGGGCAAACTGATTAACCTCATTTAAAACCGACCCCATCCGGGCAAACGTCTCAGCAGCCACATCGAACAAATCGTAAAAAAGTCCGGCGTCTGGGTTATCAATGAGTAGCACCAAGGTCGTGAAGTCCGGCGTGTAACTCGCTAGTGTCACGTGGCTAGCTGGATAGTGCTTTATCGCCGTTTCCCAGCGTCGCTGCCAATCGGGATTCGGCAGGGATAGATTCCCGGTGGAACGAACGCGGGAACCAAAAATTCTCCCCGTATAATCATTAAAAATCAGATCCGCACCGGAGGGTTTGTTTATTTGTGATGGTGAGAGAGTCCCATCACTCAGAGAAAGATCTTGAATCTCCAACCGCTCATCATGTGTTTTTATTCGTACTAAAACATTATCGTCATCATTGGTAAAACCGAGCAGTTCTGGCCAGTCTAAAGAGTCGGTGCCGGTCTGATCAGTTACCCAATTCCCCTTGCGAATACTATTGATATTCCACTGATGCTTATTTTCGCTGTATTCGCGGCTTACCCTGGGATTGCCGAGATCATCAATGAGCCACTGTGCATAAGAGCTTTCTGATCGTGCTAGTTCAATCGCCAGACCCGTATCCGGGTCCATCACAAATAATAGTGGCTTAAGTACGCCGCTTTGTCGGTAATACCCTGGCAAATAAACCATCGCTCGACCGTTTCGTTGCCTAATCTGATATTCACCCGTAACCGCGTTTATGATTGATTGATCATGACTCGCTGGGCTAAATTCAACTTGCTTTTGTGATATCACGTTTAGAACAGTAGCTTGCCGCCATACACGAGGCTTAGCGCTCAAACCCAGCGGAGCATCAATAGTTCCGGTCATTATTAACAGATGCTGGTCATCGATCCATCCCAGAGAATTAATTAAACCGCGCGTAAGACGAAGGCTAATCAAACGTTTCTGCACCTTTCGGTCATAGATTTGAATCCAACGTTGCTCTCCTAGCGCCGTGCCATACGCGATTCGATCGCCGTTCGGTGAAACGACAGGATCCGCGATCAAAGGCAGTTGGGAGTATTGCCTGACGATTAACTCAATTGGGCTATAAGCCGAGGCAGACGTAGCCTCGACCATGAGAGATCCCAACACAAGCAAAAACACCACCGTCAGTGTCCAGCGGACGAAAAAATACTGCCGGGCTCGAACTGCCTCATCTTGGGAGAGATCCCGCAGAAATAATTGACATTGGGCCATGGTCTACGACAGCCTTGGCATTGCTACCGACAGTTAGTATTTCAACGCTTACGTAGTTTAACGAGCTTTGGCCGGTGGTTCGTTAAAAGTAGGTCCTTGGAAAAGCAAAAGGCTGAAGGTACGGTATCCAGGCAATTACAATCGTGAGGCTACGATGTCCTATTCAATGTTAATTGATCGCTTATCGGCTGGGCATATCGCTTTAATGGATGGTCCTACGGGAACCGAATTACAGCGTCGGGGTGTTTCCATGGATCCTTCCGCCTGGTGCGGACCGGCAACACTTGGAAATGACCAAATCCTTACGGAGATTCATGCAGACTACATTCGCGCCGGCTCAGAAGTCATTACAGCGAACACGTTTGCTGCCTCGAGGTTAATGCTTGCCGGTTCGGGGCTGGCCCAGCGCAGCCAGGAGATCGTTCAAAGGGCCGTGGAAGCGGCATTACGCGCGCGCCAGACTTCCTCCAATCCGGAGCGCGTTGTGGTGGCGGGATCACTGTCCCACATGGTCCCTGTGGCCAGTGGCACGGCGAAGGTTGACCCCTCTCAGGTACCCTCGGAAAGCGCAATCGGTGATGCCTTTATGGAGCTTGCCAGTCATCTCAAAGAGGCAGGCTGTGAGCTTATTATCTTGGAGATGATGTACAACCCCGACCGGGTTCCACTCGCTCTGGCAGCCGCTCAGTCCACCGGATTGCCCCTATGGTTCGGCGCTAGTGCGCGCGCGGATTCCCAGGGCGCGGTTATTGCTTTCGACGCACTTCAAGAGGTTCCGCTGGAGGACATTTTAGACCTGATGGCGGGATTTAGTGTTGATGTAGCCGGCGTGATGCACACTCCTGCCCCGCTGGTGGGTGATGCCTTGATGAAGTTGCGGTCACGATTCGCCGGGCCACTTATGGCCTATCCGGATTCAGGGTATTTCGAAATGCCCGACTGGAAATTCATTGACGTCATATCGCTACCGGCATTTGAGGAGTTTTGTCTCACGTGGTTGAGACAGGGGGTGCAATTACTCGGTGGTTGCTGCGGCCTTAGCCCAGAGCATATTCAAGCTGCCGCCCGAGCTCGGGATCGTTTTTTAGCCGAGCGCTAAGCTTAAGTCCGTGGTACCGGGCGCCCAGGGACATTCACCCTGCGCCGCCCTAGTAGCCCAGGCTTAGGGAAGATCCCTATCCTGTTCAGGGTATGGATTAGGGTTCTTGAGCAGAAGCAAATGCGGTTTTTTTAGATAGGTTAGGACCTCCTCAGGACTACACACTGAATCCCCATCCGGTACACCCTTCGGGTCTGCTTAGGGTGGCTAGAGGAGGGTTGCGTTGAACACGAGGTTTTTAAGGCCTGCCGCTACGTCATACTGTGCCCGGGATTGGGCTCGGCGTGGGGTTTGTGAGCCCTTAAAATGATCCGAGCCCCAGTCCCAGATCATGAAGTCGACCGAATTCGAGCACTCCACTCGTACGGTATTTTGGATACGCCTGCAGAGGCTGCATTTGACGACCTCACGCTTCTCGCCGCATCTATCAGTCAGCAGCCCATCAGCCTGATCAGCCTGGTAGATAGCTCTAGGCAGTGGTTTAAATCGCGATTCGGTATTTCCTTGCATGAAACTTCACGAGACCACTCGTTCTGTGCTCATGCTATTTTAGAAACCGGGCCTTTTATCATCCATGATGCTAGCGTTGATTCGCGTTTTGCCAATAATCCCCTGGTTGTCGGTGAACCAAGGATCCGGTTTTACGCGGGTTTTCCGCTGATTAATTCTGAAGGTTTTGAGCTCGGTACCTTGTGCGTACTCGGGCCTGAGCCATCAACGATGACTGATGATCAGATCGAGGCTATGTACCGCCTCGCGCGACAGACCTCTGCACAGCTGGAGTTAAAGCGAACGGCTTCACGATTGCTGGAAGCGCTGCGGCAGGTAGATAGCGCATCACAGAGCATTCGGAGACTTGAGGACATGCGCGGTCGGTTCCTGGCAAGCGCCAGTCACGAAATGCTAACACCGTTGAATGCAGTTATCGGGTTAAGCGAGTTACTCTCGTCATCGGGCCTGACCGCCGACCAAAAACTGATGTGTCAGAGCATTCAGCGCGGGGGCGAGCATCTGCAGATGCTTTTCAACGGCATGCTCGATTTGGCAGCTTTCGAGAGCGGTCAGGTGACACTCGCTCGTGAGGATCTGGACCTTAGGACAGAGGTCAGTAAAGTCTTTAATATTCTTGATGCTCTTGCACGCACTCACTCGGTATCGCTGACTTTGAATGAGGCACCTGCTGCAACGACCAGTCGCCAAGGCGATCCGCTAAGAATCCGGCAGATTCTCGCGCACCTGATCGAACACGCAATTAAAAGCGGCGAGCACAACAGGGTCGAGGTTAAGATTAGTGACCTTGAGGCTGTCTCATCCAGAGCCGGCGTGCTTGTCGAAGTAAGGGGGGACGGTAGCAGGCTGAAGGTTCAGGCCTCAGTCTCTTCCAAAATTATTCCCAGCCAGCATCAACCAGGTACCAATTTCACGATCGGCCTCGCGGTCACTAAACGGCTCGTACGCGCCATGACAGGGATCTTGAAGTTGATACCCGCACCGTCTGGAGCCGTGACCTACAGCCTTGAACTGCCGCTAGGCAAGTGGGCGCGAATGACGGCAAGTAGCGATGAAGCGCCAGCTGGGAACGTTAATGGTTTAAGAGTTCTGGTTGTTGATGATAATGAAGTAAATCGCATGGTTCTCGTGCGAGTACTCAAAAAGCTCTCATGCGTTCCCCTAACAGCGTGCGATGGTGCGCAGGCGGTCGCCGTTAATCCTGCAGACTATGATTTCGTCTTCATGGACTGTCAAATGCCGGTAATGGATGGTTTTGCGGCGACGGCGGCTATTCGTCAACGTGAAGCCGGACTGGGTCTGACTCGTACCCCAATCGTCGCAGTCACAGCGTCAATGACAGCGCAAGAGCTTCTTAGCTGTGGCGATCAAGGCATGGACGGCTTTCTTACCAAGCCAATCAACAGTGAGCGAGTCAAAGCGATGCTACTGAAAAACCGTCCCTATGCAGAAACGCCCAGAGTCTCGGTAGGTTAGTTATTTACGTGTTAGCAACGTGGTTGCCCAAGAAAGCCCCACACCAAAGCCGCAAGCGATCAGTTGATTCACATCTTCTTTGACATGCATTGCTAGGGCGACCGGTAGAGATGACGACACTAAGTTGCCGTATTCGGCAGCGTAGAAGTGTGTTTTTTCGGGAACGCCCAGCGTCTGACCTATAGTCTCGACGATATAACGACTACCTTGATGCAGCAGCACTTCGTCAATTTGCTCTAGCGTCATCCCGTTCATTTTCAATGTCTGAAGAATCGACGAGGGAACTACGGTACCGGCTAGTCGGGCTATCCGCTTTCCATTCATATGCAATAAGTTACGCTCATCAACACGCAATGCGTCACGCATCTCACCACTGGTTCCAAAATCGGTCTTGCCTACAGTCCAACGAGGATGCGACGTTAGAACCGTAGCCGCCGCGGCATCACCAAATATCAAGGCGGTATGCGGATCGCCCGGATCAACGATTTTTGAGTAAGGATCGGTGGTGACCAGTAGGCCGGTCGTAAAACCATGGCACTGCATAAAAGCTCGGGCAATCGCCAGGCCGTACACAAATCCAGCGCAACCGTGTGAAACATCAAACGTCGCGACCGAGGTAGCCAGGCCGAGCTTGCCGTGCAGAATGGTCGAAACTTGAGGGATGCCCGCACCGTCGGGGTTCTGCGTAACCACACACAGACACTGCACGGTTCCAAGGTCAAAGCCGTTAGCCTGCAGCTGCTCTACAGCGCTCACAGCCAGATCGGAGGTGTCGGATCCTTCGGCCATCCGCGCCAGGTGCGTAAAGCCCAGGCGACGCTCCAGGCGTTCCTGCTCAATCCCCAGCGCCGGCGCCAGAGCCGCCGTAAGCACCCGTTGCACAGGCAACGCGACGCCAATTTCGCCAATTCCAATGTCCTGCATGCATTCAATCCTTCAACACGCGAACGGGCAATTAAATCACCCACCGGGCGCCGATGGTGCCTTATTTGAAGACTCTTTGCCGGGCTACACACACTGCTGACGATGGATATTTAATACTGTATATTTATACAGTATGTCTTTCCACTGCCCCCTCTGCAACTCCACCGTATTCGAGCAAGTCCCCGGCACTCCTACACTGGATGGTCGCATCGGCGCCTTGTATTCCTGTGCAAGTTGCTCGATGGTCTTTACGGACCCGAAAAGAATAGGCGCAAAGGCAGGGGGTATCCCGGGGCAGCCGCAAGTCCGGCCTGACTTTCGCCGGGATTTCACCCTCAAGAAGTGAGCTCGGACGGCTGTAGCGTCCTGTGTCACCTCGCCGTGAAAACTAGCTCGGCGACGCGCCTCACTCCAGTTTCTTTATTTAACATAACGCAAATGCAAAATCATTATGTAGCGCAACACCATCACCAGTCCCGTTCAGTACGTGACCTAGTTATCGGATCAGCCAAATCGACTACCCACCGGGGCAGACCAACAATGTGACCAACTGCGCGTCGTCTCGAAACGCTTTAGCATTAAGTTAAATTATGGGCGCGGCTCGATTAGCACCGTGACGCGGCGCACGTCGATCACCAGTCTGCATCGGCACAGTTTGGCTCCATTCAGGCCCTGCCAGGGTCAGTAAGAGCCAGATGGGTCGCCCATGAATCTTTACAGACTAGCCAACTCCCAGCGCAATACCCTGATGACGGTAAGCTCGTTGCTGCTTGTTTTAGTCACCCTAACCCACCCTGTCCTCGCAAAGGCCCGCTCGATCAGCATCGATACCATCAACACGACTCGAGTGGAGCGATGCGCGATGGACCTCGACGCGCCAGCATTAGTGGAAATGCCAGCTCTCGACGCAGTTGCCGACCACCTCGCGCAAGGGGAGTCACTTCATAGTGCTCTGATGGCCGTTGACTATCGCGCGACGGAAATTACGGCTATCCCACTGCGGAACATTGATTCCGATGAAAAACTCATGGGGGTGTTGGGTCGTCGATACTGTAACGAGATAGCGCGCGCCGATGCCACTCAAGTTGGCGTTGCACAACAAGGCACGAATCTATGGGTGGTCATCAGTACACCGTTACCGCTACCCGAGGAGACCCAGGCGGACGACATTCGAGAACGACTACTCGCGTTGATCAACACCGCAAGAAGCAAGCCACGGGACTGTGGGGACCGACATTACGCCGCAGCGCCACCTTTAGCGCTTTCCGACGAGCTTAGCCTGGCAGCGATCGGCCACGCCAAAGCAATGGCACGTACCGGCTCATTCGATCATATCGATGATGATGGAAAAACTCCGTCGGACCGGGTGCGTGAAACCCACTACCGGGCGCATCTAGTGGGCGAGAATATCGCAGCCGGAATGGGCTCAGCAGAAGAGGCCCTAGAGGAGTGGCTAGAAAGTCCGGGTCACTGTGAAAACCTAATGGAATCCCGATTCACACATGTCGGTGCGGGCTTTGCCGTAAATCTCACGCGCGAACCGGCCGTCTATTGGACTCTGGATCTAGCTCAAGGACGTGAGCCCACCGGTAATGCCACGCAGCTGGCAAAACACACGGCTGTTCCTGCCGGTGCCGAACACATGACGGTGGCTCACGCCAGCCCAACTACCCCGGTGCCAGGACGTAGCGAGCAGCCGGAGGTGCAAATGCCGGAGCCGCTGTACGATCTCTACCTCACAACGCTTCCTGTCTACGCGTTAGAGGCCACGAGCGTGGTCGCCGATTTGCGCGGTATGTGAAAGCTACTCAAAACCGCTCCTCAACGCACTAATTGTTCCATCGTTTTGCCCAGCCCCTGCTGGACATAGGCAATTAGTCGGATAGCGTCATTACGTATCTGAAGCCTGACCTCATCGCGTTCGTTACGTGTCAGCGCAACACGCGCCAGGTCAACCAGCTGCATGGCACGATGGACGCGCTCCAGTCGATCTTCGCCAGCGACTCTAGTACTCGCATTCACTGCCCTTGTTTGCGGTGCAATCTGACTCATCAGCAGAGCAATCGCCTTATCAAGTTGCTCGCGCGCTAACTGCTCATCCACTGACCCCAGTGAGGCCGGCAGGACATCCAACACCTCTTTGGCTTGAACGAGGTCACTGAGCGCTAGCCGAAAGTCGGGTCGCGCAGAAGACATAGAGGGAAAGCCAACACAGGCTGCTAGGAAACTGCTGAGAACCCAGGCGACAACAAACCTCAATGGAAAACTCTTTAGCATGTAGCCCATAGCCCCCCTCGTTCATTGAATCCCATTTGACCGGCTGCACCAAAACCAACGCGCCCATACTATTCACGGATTGCCTGTCTGCAAAGTAATATACGGTCAACTGCTGGCGTGGGCTTAGGCTTCTGACCCAGGGTATACAGAGCTCATCGTCCCGAGATCTATCTAGCCGAAAATATGCGACTCAATATAGGTATCACCTTACGTCAGCGCTGTGCTTGAATATAAAAGCCTAGGAAAGACCTAGCGACTCAGGTTCGCAAACATGATTGCCGTAAAGCTGGAGCCTGCTCGCATCCGTGATGCCGCCGCCATAGCTGCATTGTCCAAACGCCTGGTTGAGCCAGGGGTAGCACCGGCCTGGACGCTCAGTCGGGTTGAGAGGGCGATTCGAAATCCAGACTGCCGGGTTTTGATCGCGCGAATTAATCAAGATCTGGTGGGCTTCGCATTACTGGAATTTGAAGATCTCGGCGCGCACCTCAACCTACTGGCTGTAAGTCCCAACCAGCAGCGTAAAGGCGTAGGCCGCCAGCTGATGCACGCACTGCAAGCTCATGCGCTTGAGCTGGGCGCCACACGAATGACCCTCGAGTGTCGTGCAAGTAACACGTCGGCGCTTCGCTTCTATGATAGCTTGGGTTACGAGCAAATCCGCATCCTGCCGCGGTATTACGAAGACCACGAGGAGGCCGTACGGCTGGAAAGGTCCCTACAGGACAGCGTCACTAGTTAGGATTTAAAGGCGGAAGTCCAGCCGTTACCGCGGATGCCTTGCGCGAAATAGCGCTCAGCGTCGTACTCAAATCCTCTAGGTAACGATCGTGCACTTCAGTCAGGATCTGTTTGGCCACTACCGGCAGGATCAATCCTTTCTCGGCGGCAGTATTAAGCACTTGATCGGCCTTCAGCGCGTCCATCACAGGCTCAACCGGGCGGCTGTGTGCGGCGCGATAGCTATCCAAAAGTCCTATCGGCATTGCACAGACCGTATCACGCAGAACTAACTGATCGACGACCGGCATGATCGAATCAAGATCCTCACAGCCAGCCATCGCGAACACCAGCCTTTGAGGTCGCGCGCCGCGCGCTGCTAGAGCTTTCCATCGTCGTCCAGAGTGTAACTTGGCCCATTGTCGATACATCAAACAGCCGACGGACGCGGCTACCGAACCGGCAAAACGGGAGTTTTCCTCTGACGCACCGTCGGTGCCTTTGAGAGATCTGACTACAGCATGATAGAGATGACCCACCCCGATCGTGGCGACCGACCCAATCCCGCTGAGTTCGCCCGGACGGGTCTCTAACCCTAAAAAGTATGCCTCCACCACAGCAGCGTGTGTGTCGAGATCAGAAACTAAACCGGCTGAGGCATTGATTCCTTCCGCAATCAATGCACTGATCGCTTTCAACCCTGACGCAGAGGGCCAGACTTCCAGCATCAAATTGGGCTTATCTACGGTTTGCCACCAGCGGCTGGCCTGAGTGCAAATTTCTGGAGTCTCTAAGGTCAGACTGGCGTCGACCAGGCGACTGACATACCCTTCTCGCCGATCACTGCGTTCATAGATTTCTCGCAGCTGGTCAGCGGCGGATCCAACATCCTCCGAAACCAATTGCTCTAACAACGGTTCAGGCCGGGTAGATCCCAAACGCACGCCTTCTTCAACAGCTGCATCATACTGACCGGTCCAGGCTATAGCCTGGCAGAACGTGCTTGGGTTCGTTATCACGCCAATAATCCGATCGCGCTCCAGCCGAGTTCGCAGGGCGTTTTGCAGAAGCAGATCTCGCCGCAAATAATCGAGCCACAACCATTGACCGGCGCGATGCTGCCGTGCCAAAGGACCGTCATCGGCTGGAGTCGGTGATTGTGGGCGACGTACCGTCATGCCTTTAGTGTGCTACGAGCCGATCTCAACGTCGACCCCATAGCGCAAAAACGCCTGCGCGCTATACTTCATTTAGGTCTCCCGAGGGTGCTATGCAATCAGACTCTATGCTCACGCCGGATGTTCAAGCCGCGCTCGCACTATTAAGCACGCACCCGGAATTTCGTGTGCTCAGAAAATTGCAGCATCGCGACACTTTTTCACAATCAACACCGGCAGCCGCAGGCACCGTCGTGATCCTCGACACCGAGACAACGGGACGCAGCTTAGATGAGGATCAGGTTATCGAGCTTGCTATGCTGCGCGTCGAATACGACGTCGCTACCGGGGAGGTCTTACGGGTTGTTGACAGTTATTCAGGCCTAGAGGACCCCGGTCGCCCCATTCCGGCGCAAGCCACAGCGATTAATGGGATCACCGATGAAATGGTGGCCGGGCATGCACTCGATGAGAGCCGCATCCGGGATTTTTTAGTCGGCTCGCCGCTTGTCATTGCTCACAACGCCCATTTTGATCGAACTTTTCTGGAGCTGCGATTGCCGTTCTTCGCAGACCTTTCTTGGGCCTGTTCCTATCAACAGGTGCCTTGGACCGAGGCTGGATTTGGTAGCGGTAAACTAGAGTTTCTCTGCTGGAGCAGCGGCTTTTACTATGATGCACATCGTGGCGGGGAGGACTGCAGGGCCCTGTTGGAGCTACTCAGTCACCCGCTACCCGGTCACAGTCAGTCCACGCTTGCGCTGTTGGTCAACCAAGCTCAGGAGAAGTCGTATCGCCTATGGGCTGTAGGGTCAGCGTTTGAGACGAAGGACAAGCTTAAAGCTCGCGGGTATCGGTGGGATGGCGAGAGGCGTTGTTGGAACATTAGCGTCAGCCGCGACGAGGCTAAGGCAGAAGCAGATTGGCTGAAAACGGAGATCTATGGTGGCCGCGCTCGAGAGATCGAGGTTGAAACACTAGACGCAACCAGCCGATTCTCGAACCGTTCCGGAGCCATCAGCAAACACACTTTATAACGGCAGGCGCGGTGCGAACCGTAGAGCCAAGAGCGACACTACGTTTAGCTCCGGATGGATATTTCATCCGTCGCGCGCACCACGCGCTGATCAATCGCACCAAAGATGGTTTGCCCGTGACTATCTAACATTTCAATGCGAATTCGATCACCGAACTTAAGATAAGCCGTTCGCGGCGCCCCAAACTCCAGGATTTCCAGCATACGGCGCTCCGCCAAACACGCTGAACCACGTGATCGGTCGTAATTTGACACCGTCCCACTGCCAACGATAGTTCCAGCCCGTAATCGCCTGGTTTTCACGCAGTGCTCTAGCAGGCTTGGAAAATCGAAGGTCATATCGACTCCTGCATTAGGGCTACCCAGTAGTTCGTTATTAACATAATTCATTAGAGGTAATTGAACTCGACGACCGTCCCATGCCTCTCCCAACTCATCAACGGTCACGGCGACCGGAGAAAATGACGTTGCCGGTTTAGATTGATAAAAGCCAAACCCCTTCGCCAGTTCGGCAGGGATCAGCTCGCGCAAGCTCCAGTCATTAACCAACATCACTAAACGGATTGCTGACTGTGCTTGGACCTGTGCCGCCGTAGTTCCCATCCCGACATCACCCGTAATCACCGCAATCTCAGCCTCTAGGTCGATGCCGCAAGCCTCACTGGGAAAGCCGATGTCACCGGTCGGACCCGTAAAGTCATCCGAACCGCCCTGGTAGACCAATGGATCGCTCCAATACGATTCGGGCAAAACCGCGCCACGCGCCTTGCGCACCAACTCCACATGATTGACGTAAGCAGAACCATCAACCCACTGAAAAGCGCGCGGAAGTGGGGCAACGCAGTTCTGCACTGAGAAACCCTCTCCGACCCTAGGGTCTTCAAGCCGGCAGGACAGCGCTTGCAGGCCAGGCAAAACTTCGTCCCAATCATCAAGTGCTTGCTGAACTGTCAAAACGCAGTCCGACAGGAGATAGCGACTCAGATCGCGACTGACGACGGCTATACGCCCGTCACGCCCTGCCTTAAGACTAGCGAGCTTCATCGACTGCACCCTCTCCAAACTCCGCGGCGTGTAGCCATGCGGCGTGACGAGGGGCCTTCTTGGTCCGGGCCCACTCCTCCAGCATGAGCGGCGCAACTGCGCGAGCCCGTGCTTGCTGGTCAGGCGTCCCGGTGTTTACGGTAAGTTCCAGACGATGGCCGTTAGGATCATGGAAGTAGATTGACTGGAATAGCCCGTGGTCCGTAGGCCCTAGCACTGACAAACCCGAAGCGACCAACCGATCACGCGCCGCCAACAGTTCGTCCATGGATGCCATCTCAAAAGCAATATGCTGCACCCACGCCGGTGTATTCGGATCACGCCCCATCGGCGGACGATTGGGAAGTTCAAAAAACGCAATGACGTTACCCATGCCTGCATCTAAAAAGACATGCATATAAGGGTCATATTCTTTGGTAGAGGGTACTTGGTCTTCAGAGAATGCTGTCAAAAACTCCATGCCCAGTACATCTCGGTAAAACTTGACGGTCTGCAGAGCATCCATGCATCGGTAGGCCACGTGATGAATTCGCGTTATCTTCATGAGGAGACTCCAGTTAATGCAATCGTTCTTGCGAATCAAATAACACCACGCCGCTCCTGATCAAGTTCGATCGATTCGAAAAGCGCACGAAAATTTCCCTCACCGAACCCCTCATTGCCTTTGCGTTGAATAATCTCAAAGAAAATAGGACCGATGACATTTGTCGTGAATATTTGCAGCAAAATACCACTGTCCGCTCCGCCATCAATGAGGATACGCCGCTTTTGCAAATCCTCAATTTTCTCGTGGTGACCCGCTACACGCCGCTCTATCCCTTCGTAATACGTGTCGGGTGTCGTTAAGAACGAAACACCATTGGCCTTCAGTGCATCCACTGATGAGTAAATATCTTGCGAAGCCAGCGCGATATGCTGAATGCCTTCTCCGTGGTACTCACGCAGGTACTCTTCGATTTGGCTTTTATCGTCTTGGCTCTCATTGATCGGGATTCGTATTTTCCCGCAGGGGCTGGTCATTGCGCGGCTAATCAATCCCGTTTTTCGACCCTCGATATCAAAATACCGAACTTCTCTAAAACCAAATAACTTTTCATAAAATGAAGCCCAAAGATCCATGTTTCCACGTTGGACGTTATGCGTCAGATGATCGATCAGCTCGAGGCCTGTGAGGGCTATGCCTGGGGTCGGCTCACTAGCTACAAAGTCAATGTCATAAATTGTATTTTTACCGTATCGATCCACCAGATAAATGAGACTGCCGCCGATCCCCTGGATACACGGAATATTGAGCTCCATGGGACCTGCGCTACTCGGTCCAGGTTTCGCGCCCAATGACAAGGCGCGTTGGTAAGCAAAGGCCGCATCTCGAACGCGAAATGCCATCGCGCATGCTGACGGCCCGTGGGCACGCGCAAACTTCTGAGCAAAACTATCGGGTTCTGCGTTAATAATAAAATTGATATCGGCCTGTCGGTGCAGCGTGACATTTTTTGAGCGATGCCGGGCGACCTCCGGAAAGCCCATTTGAGTAAATAAGCGCCGTAGCAGTTCGGGGTCCGGTGCGGTGTACTCGATAAACTCAAACCCATCGGTGCCCATGGGATTAATTTCATTCATAACAGGACCTGCGCTTTTGATTCGATAAATTCTGCCAATTGAAGATCCCGCGCGGTTATTCCACCGGCATCGTGAGTGGTCAGCCTGATATCAACCCGTCCGTAAACGTTAGTCCACTCCGGGTGATGGTCCAGCCGCTCAGCCGCCAACGCGACTGCGGTCATAAACGAAAATGCATCCGTGAAGTGTGCAAACTCAAAGCGATGCGATAACGTCGTGCCAGCCGGATTGACGGTCCAAAGATTATGTACAGCATTCCATTGCTGGATCTGTTCGGTGCTCAATACCATGGCTACTCAGTCTCCTACGTTGACCGCGAATTAAGAGATGTCGATATATCTGTCGCTGCTCAAGGCTTCTGTAGGCTCGAGCTCTGGAAGGTCGCGTAATTGCTCATATAAAGGCGCGAAATCTGTGTCCACCGTCTGACGTAACAGATCCTCAAAGCTATCAATTACAAAATAATGAGGCTGGAGCGAATCAATCCGATAGCGCGTTCGCATTACGCGCCGCAGGTCAAAAGCAATGCGCGGTGGACTCGGGTCATCCAAGGCGTAACGCGACTCGCTATAGGACGAGACGATTCCGGCGCCAAACAACCGCAGCTGGTTGGCCTCACGGATAAGCCCGAACTCAACCGTGTGCCAGTAAAGACGGGCCAGTTGATCTATAGCGCCGAGGCGGACAGCCCGCTGGCCTCCCTGACCATAAGCCTGCATGTAGTCGGCATAGGCGGCATTGGCTAATAGCGGCACGTGCCCGAAGACATCGTGAAAAATATCTGGCTCTTCCAGGTAGTCCAGCTGGTCGGGGCGGCGGATAAACCGACCCGCAACAAACCGACGATTCGCTAAATGATCGAAGAAAACATCGTCGGGCACTAAACCCTGCACTGCCACCACCGACCACCCCGTCAATCGATGTAAGCGCTCGGATAATCGCTCAAGATCGGGAATGCCCGGCCGTTCAAGTCCCAACGTGGCCACTCCCGCCAAAAAAGATCCTGCCACCCGCCCGGGTAAAAGCTCCATCTGCCGTGCGAAAAGCGTGTCCCAAACTCTGTGCTCACTGGCCGTGTAATCCGCCCAACGCTGCGGAATCGTCCATGGCCCTGACGGATCTAGAGCCGGACTACCAAGCCATGATTTAGGAATACTCATGAAAAATAGTTTATCCGCATAGGACAATTTATTCGTTTCAATACTCTGCTATTGTGTTAAGAATTGAATCTATTCAATCATAAGATTTTTAAAAATGAAAAATTCTAATCAACCTGATGATATTGACCGGCGATTACTGCGATTACTGCAGACTGATGCCGGCCTGAGTCAGTCGGAAATAGCGGAGCGCACCGGATTGTCTACGGCCTCCTGCTGGAGGCGAGTCCAATCTCTGGAAAGTCAGGGGGTACTCGGCAAAACCGTGCGCTTAGTCAATCCCCAGAGCGTTGAGTGCGATGTCAACGTGCTCTGTAACGTTCGAATGAAATCGCACGCGGCAGGTGACCGGCAGAAGTTTGAGGAGTTCGTCGCAGGATGTACTGCCGTGATGGAGTGTTACTCCTTATGCGGCGAGTGGGACTACTTGTTGCGAATTGTGGTCTCAGGCGTTCCGGCCTACGAGCACTTATTAATGCGCGAGATACTTGCGCACCCGTCGGTAGCCACGGCAGCATCGCACTTTGCCTTAAGCCAAATCAAATACACCACGGCCCTGCCAATTTGAGGGTGGGCTATAGGTCACCGCTCAACCCTCGGTAAACACCGACGTCAACAGCCGCGCACACCCGAGCAGGCCTAACGCGTTTACAAGGGTTCCACATCGTGAAATTTACTGTAATCGAATTGGTCCAACCCCTCTTGAGTCATTGAAATGATGTCCCGAAAGGTGTGGTTCCAGTGAATAGACTTCGCCGAATACGCATGGCGCGCCATTAATTCCTGCCCGGTCGTCTCATCAGTACCACTCAGAGTCAGATTAATAATCGCTCCGGCCGACTCCAATGACTCTGCGGTCGCGCCAAAGAGCGGGCTTTTTTCATCAATGATGTGCATCAAGTTCCATCCAAAAACAAACAAGGGATGCTCACTGCGCATCAAAATCAAATCATCTATTTGCCGAAGCCGGTAGCCCTCTACGGTAACGGTGCTACGGATCAGTCTTAAGCGGGCTGATGCCTCCATAATGATGTTCTGCCGCGCATTCGCAGCGCGGAACATCAGAACCGGCTTACCATGCATCGGCCTTATCACTCCAACACGAGAAAATAAAAAGCGCGCTGTTGGTCGGGAGAATCGCGCAAACATGACACCGGTGACCAGAGCCATGCTCATCATGCCTACAAAAATCTCCACCGAAGCGACGGTATGTCCTAACAAGGACTCAGGGTGCATGTCGCCGTAGCCGACCGTGGCTAAAGTTTCCACGCTAAAGAAAAATGCACCCGCAAATCCGGTCGGATTTAAATTTGCGATGCCGCCGGGAATTGCGGTGTAGATTGTTGCAAAGATGAAATTAAAAACCAGAAAAGCAATCGCTAAACTAATAAACAGTACCGGCCAACTCACCGTCATGCAGTAGTGAAAAAGATCCTGCCAGACACGACGGTGTAAGCCCGTAGTCAGAATCTCACGGTCGTTAAAACGGATGCGACGCATGTTATGACCCCACTGACTGTCAGATGAATCGGCCTCTTCAGTATACTCACCCAATTAAACTGCCACGCCGGTATGTATTGTGGGCCTGCACGAAGGAGCTATGGTGATCAACTTCTCAGCAGCCTGTGAACGTAACCAAGATGCCATCCTGCAGCAATTAGTCATTTACCTGGCCACGGCCGAGTCGGTGCTGGAACTGGGCGCCGGCACGGGCCAACATGCCGTGCACTTCGCTCGCCATCTGGGCTATTTGCAGTGGCAACCCAGCGAGCGGTTGGCGTTGCTGCCCAGCCTGCAAGCGCGGCTTACCCGTGATGCCACGCCAAATCTCAAACCCGCCATCCCTTTAGACGTTACCGATGACCGATGGCCTGCCGGTCCTTACGATGCGGTTTTCACGGCCAATACCCTACACATCATGAGCTGGTCTGCCGTTACGCATACCTTTACGGGCGTTGCGCGATTACTCAGGGTCAACAACGTATTTTGTTGCTACGGCCCGTTTCGGCGGCACGGATTAACAGCCCCGAGCAACGAGTCTTTTGATCGTGATCTGAGATATGCCGATCCTGAGAGCGGCCTTCGGGACATTGACGATCTCGAGTCCTTGGCACGTAACGTGAGTCTCGAGCTTAGCGCCGACATCCTTTTGCCGGCCAATAATCAACTGCTGGTGTGGCGTCGTACAGGCTAAAACGACATCGGCGCAGATACGGATTGGCTCAATGCTAATTCTATCGGTACCCACTGTGCTTGAGAGGCGATTTTAAGGTAGCCACGACGATCCGGCAGTTGCTCAATTTGCGCAGGCAACAGCGCTGGCTCCGTCCGCCGTTGGAGCACGCGGCTCGTTGAAACACGGGACCGATTAGAACCGGATGAAGAGCGAGTCACCTGCTCGACGCACACCTCTCTGTCACCGATCAGACGCGAGGCGAATCGGGCGGTACCCCCGCCATCCGAAGCAGAGCAGCGTAAAATCAGCGTATTGGCGCAATTTTCCACCAAGGTCTGCGCAGCGCCCTGGCCGTACACCGTCGACACCTGCGCGATTGACTGAAAGCCCAGAACGCATCGGCCACCGAACTTACGAAGGCGAGCCAGCGCATCGCTTAAGCCATCGATTCTTCCTAGGGCATCCAATTCGTCGACGATAAACCAGAGACGGCGCTGAGCAGGATCATCTAAAGGCGGCAAGCTTAAGGTCTGGAAGATGGCTAGCCGTAGCCAGGCGGCCAAAAGTGCACGCAGGCCAGCAATTTGATCGGCTTGGTACGGTAGGAAAAGCACGCCACGGCCCTCGCGGATCCACGAACGTATGGCCACTGGGGAATTTTTTTCCTGTGCGCACACATACTCCAGTCCTCTTACCGCATTCGCGGTGACCGATCGTAATGAGGTGAACATGCGCTCATTCGAGACCTCCAGAAAGGGTTGGGACGGCGTCCCCTCGAGTAGCAGCCTGAGTTCACCGGGTGGAGCCACGAGTAGCAGTCGGTACAGCTCGCTGACGGTTGCCATGCGCGTCCCATATAACTGCTTAAGTACAGAACTTAAGAACGTTCGCGCGTAGCCTGCCCATTCCTGGGCGGAACCTTCAGCATCAGGGATCAAAGCTCGAGCCAACTCATCGGCATATATCGCGGCGTCCATCTCACCAAAAACATCCCAGCTTGCAGACCGCAGATCGAAAGGATTGAGGATAAGGTCGCCTCGTTTGGGATCGTAAAATCGTCTTATGTATCCCCCATCCGGATCGGCGACAACTGCCCTATCACCGCGCTGCTGCAAATGAGACAGCAACTCACAAATAGCCGTGGTCTTGCCCGTACCGGTGGTACCCAGTAACTTAAAATGTTTAGTTTCATCGGCACATGAAATCGGCCACCCGGCCAGAGAGACGTCATGCCTGTCACTTTTGCGTTTCCGTTGACGCCATAGGACCTTGGCCATTTCTTCGCTCAATAACAAAGCCCCTCGTTCAAACCTCACGGGCGATCGAACCGGTACAGGAATAAGTCCCACACACACGCTGCCAAACACCAAAATCAATAGCCGCAGCCAAGAGTCATCGATAACGATGCCCAGATGTGTACTCGAGTGGCTGAGCAGCGGGTGATTCGGTAATAAAGCCACGGCGAAGACAACACTTAAGAGGGCCAAGCCCGGCGCTGAAAGGTATCGCCGTCGCGGCGCGTAAGCGACGATCATGCCGGCCAATACGCCGATCAAGGCGACGCTCCAATAAAAGAGCAATCCCACCGCCATCGCCAGCAAAGATCCAAACTGCATAGGGCCCCTTGATCAAAAAACTGGTGTTAAACCGATGTGACTACCCACCCTCTAGTCCCCCATTCCCATTCCAGCATCCCGTGTCTTTACCCATTCTTCGTTGCGCTCACGAAATCGTTCAGCGGCGGAGGATCGTAGTTGCAGCGATTGTTCAGCGCGATAAGCCAGCCATCGCTCCCGCGCCAATTGCTTGGCATCTTCCATAGTCAGCTTAGGCATAGCACTCAAAGAGGCCTGTCGCTCCTCCCCGCGACTTAACGCAGGGCTCTGTGAAGGGGTTTCCAAAGACTGCCCTGCCCGCAACTCGCGCATAAATTCCGTGGCGATCCCGCGCCGCTCCATCTGGATAACAGCCATCGGGATATGCTTTTGTGGCGCACGGTCAATGCCCTGTTCTTTGAGGGTCCGCGGATCAAGGCGTATTTCCAGACCCGCATTCAGTAGTGCCTCATTGGCACGCTCAGCCCAATGCGCTCGTAGGAACTTCAGTTCCTCCCTAGCGCTTAGAAGACCCTGCTCACGGCGTACGCTATCGGAGCGCTCGATAGCTGCCTTTGCGCCGAATCCCTCCGATGTAATCTGCCGTGTCGTAGTCAGAAGGTGTGCGTGAAAGTTTCGTGGATCACCGGCGGATCGCGGTGCGTGCACAGCCAGGTCCACTACCGTGCCGTAACGATCAGAAATATCTGCCGCGAAGCGCCGTGCCAGATCGAGCCGGGCGGCAGCATTCAGCTCATGAGGCAACCCCACAAGGTACTCCCGACCGACACGGGAATTAACGCGTTTCTCTGCACGTTCAGCGGCATTCCAAAGCTCGTTTCGATTCGAAACCCAATCGGGTGCAAGGCCCGCCAGGGCCGTCGGTAACAAAATTTCCTTGTGCTGTACGTCCTGGCGCCTGGAATGATCGTATACCGTGCCACGCACCTCATCACGTAAACGTTCCCCAGCCCGATAGGCAGCAGACGATGGCGCGGAGCGGCCTTCAGCCCGGCTAAGCGAAGTGGTTTGAAACAGCAGAATGGCCACAACACGAGCTGCCCGTCGCGAGGAGGAGCAGAGAAACTAAGCACGCGTTACGGCCGCCTCCAGCACAGGGTGACCAAATTGAATACTTACGCCGGTAATCCCGCAGACCCTGAGGTTGGGCCCCGGCCAGTTATGGCATGATGAGTCTGTCCTGCAGCCGGAGCGAACATGCCATGAGCTCGTACCACCCGTTTTTTAGTGCCTGTGCCCGGCTGCCTGGCCGCCTCATGACGACGTGGCTGATCGGTCTGGTGCTGTTAAGCAACCCGGTCGAGGCGCAGGTCGTCTCGCAGGGACGTGCGTTTATGACGTTACTGGTGGGCCAAGCTGACGCCCCCGTCGGCAACTACGCGGCTGAAGCGGCTAATCAAACAGCGCTGCCCAACATCACACAGCACAGTGTGGGATGGCGGATTTCAGGGGGTTACCATTTCGCCGATTATTTCTCGCTGGAAACTGCCATTGCACGCCTGGGCTATCTCAAAAGCCAAGCGCAATACCAGGCAGCAGACACGTTAAAGGCGCAGACGACTTTTAATACCATTGAATTAAATCTGATCGCGCGCGCACCTCTTGCCTCACAGCTGAGATTAGACTTCACCGGCGGCGCAGCCGAAACGTCGTTGAACAGCACATTTTCAACCCAATTAGGCTCCGGCTTACCCGCAGGCCAAGCCAATCCGGCGCACATTCGAAACTTTGGTTTTGATGCAGGCCTTGATGCGGAGTGGATGGTATCTGACCATCTTTCAGTCATTGCTGGATATCATGCCTATCCGAATGTGACTTTGAGTCGGCTCTCCGGCAGCGGTCGTGGCACGTTTGCTCTGCCCGCGGTGGGGCTGCATATAGACTTTTAAACAGCTCTTTATTTCTTGGAGTTAACACCATGCTCGATTCGACGCGTAACGGTTTTGTAAGCCTGGCACTGAGCACCTTCATCGCGTTAAGCGCGGTGAGTTACGGAGCGATTGCCGCTGATCGGACGGCAGCACCAGCCACGGCTAAGGTTTATTTCATCGATTTGAAAGATGGTGCGACAGTTAAATCCCCGCTTACGCTGCATTTCGGCTTGACGGGTATGGGTGTGGCACCGGCCGGCATCGTGTTCGAAAACACCGGCCACCATCACCTCTTCATCGATACTCCGCTACCGCCTGATGCCAGCCTTCCAATTCCGGCGGTGGACGGCAAAATCGTGCATTTTGGCAAAGGGCAGACCGAGGCTACGATCACGTTAGCACCCGGTAAACACACGCTTCAGCTGCAGCTAGCCGATGCCAAGCACACGGCTCACGACCCCGTGGTAGCTTCCGACGTCATTACGATCACGGTAGCCCCTTAAGGCCAGGACCTCACTATTCGGTGCTTGAACCCAGGCACCGAAGCAAGGGCTCGTTGCCCGAGCAAGCTCGGGCTAACCGTTTTTAGCGCGGCGGTACCGTATAAATAGCAAAGCTTTCCCGATCGGCGCGCTTCCACGGTGAGAGTTGCAACGCTGTGCTCGCATCGGCAATGCCCATTTCTCGCCGCTGCTGCAGGCTACTGGCGTCGAAATCGATATCCGTGTTGGGGTCTTCGATAGGATCCATTGACGGATCGTCATCGAGCATCAAATGCACTATCTGCAACTCGCCCGTGCCCACCAGCGACCGATATTCCGCTAACTGCTCAGCGTTGAGGGCGTCCACGGGCACTTTGGCCATTAATTCTCGCAGAACCGCTTTGTGACGGTATTTTTCGCGCAATGTATTTAGCGCCTCACGGGAGCGGGTCCCGTAATGAATCTCTTTTTGACGGCTAAACACGCCGTTGATGGAGTGCGGAGGTGGTGCCTCGTCCTGCCAAAGATCTACCACAAAACACAGGGTATCTTGGTCACCCAGATCACGCACCAGCAGGTCTAACGGAGTCGCCGCGTAGAGTGCGCCATCCCAGAACATGCGACCGTCAATTTCTACGGCTGGGAATCCGGGTGGCAGTGCCGTACTGGCTAGCAGGTGTTTGACGTGTATGGATTGCTGAGTGTTGTCAAAAACTTCTAACGTTGCCGCTTCAATATCCACGGCCGTCACGGAAAAATGCACCGCCTGGCTATTGAGAATGGCAAAATCCACGAGTTCTTCTAGGGTCTCACGCAGCGGCTCATGCGTGTAAAAACTAGCCTGAGAGGCTGTGGTTTCTTGACTCCAGTCCCACCAGGCGCTGCCAGCCCGCGGACCGTAAAAAGCAGGCACGCCCAGAGTCATAGCGCTGAGCTGAGCTTGAGATCGTTGCCATCGACTCGTTGTTGGGGTGGCCACAAACGGCAATTGCACGCTGTGAATGGCGACGCGTCGCCAGAATTCGCGCAAGTGGCGTACGCGGTTTTCTGGCTTGTTGCCGGCATACAGTGCGCCGTTAATGGCGCCGATCGAAGTCGCTAAGACCCGATCCAATAAAACATTTTGCTCAATCAGTGCTTCGAGCACACCGGCCTGATACGCACCTAAGGCGCCACCACCCTGCAAGACGGCGGTCTTTTTATGATTTGGGGTCAAGATCTCTTTCCTTCTACCGCGCAGTAGCCCACACCGCGTTGGTTTCTTTAGGGAGCACCTCTCATCCGTTCGGCGCAACCTACGGGGCAAATGTTCGTTAGTCTTCAGCCTCGGCGATCCGACGCAGAGCCTGCTCATAGACCGTATGGCTTTGCGCACCTTGAATTAAATGGCGTTCGCCGATGATGACGCTTGGCACTGCCTGAATGCCTCGTTGCCGATAAAACGCCTCGCGTTCCTGGACCTCGTGGGTATAGCGCGTCGAGTAAAGAACGGCGTCAACATCCGTAGGATTCACCCCACAGTCCACTGCGACCTCGTGCAGGATCTGTTGCTGGGACACATCTTTACCCTGCGTAAAGTAGGCCTTCAACAGAGCCCACTTTAAGGTGCGCTGTAGCTCCCTATCTTCTTTTGTCCAGTACAAAAGGCGATGGGCATCAAAGGTGTTGTAGATCCGAGTGCGCTTGGCGAAATCGAAATGAAAGCCTAAGGCCTCTCCCCGCGCACGAATTTGTTCGCTGGTTTGTGCTAACTGCGCTGGGCTGGCTCCGTATTTCTGGCTCAAGTGCTCGGCCATGTCCTGGCCTTCAGGCGCTAAATTAGGATTTAGCTCAAACGGCTGGAACTCCAAATCTATTTGCAGCGTCGCCCGAAGGCGCGCCAAAGCAAGCTCCAATTCAGCCAAGCCCACCGCACACCAAGGACAGGCCACATCGGAAACAAAATCGATTTTTAACGGGGTGGGCATCTTTGCAGCATGCCGTTCTACGCGCTGCTGAGCAACCTCCAACGCAGCCAGAGGGCTTATGAGCTCTACGCGTCCTCTCGATAGCCCAAGCGATCCAAAAGCCCCTGCAAGGCCTCTAGGGATCCGTACTTGATGACCAATTGACCGCTACCGGCTTTGTTGTGATCCAGTCTCACCACTGCACCCAACTGTTCGCCTAACGTGCGCTGCAGCCGCTCCAGGTCCGCCGATGCGCCCGCTTTAGGCTTTAAAGACGTGGCTTGTTCGCGCGCAAGTTCCGTTTCCAACTGACGTACGCTCAAACGATCGCGCGCCACCCGTTGCGCCCAGCGGCGTTGCTCCATCGGCTTTAGAGACACTAATACTTTTGCGTGGCCGGCTCGCAACTGCCCCTCCCCTTCCCCGATTTGGGCCTGTACCGCAGGATCCAGGTCTAGCAACCGTAACCAGTTACTCACCGTAGATCTCTCTGCACCCAAGGTGGCAGCCACCTCCTCATGGGTCAAACCCAAATCGGCGATCAGGCGTGCAATGGCATGAGCCAGTTCAATAGGACCCAGATTCTGCCGTTGCAGGTTTTCGATGATGGCCAGTTCAGCTGCCTGCCCGTCACTCAAAGAACGCACGGCCGCCGGAATTTCCTGCCAGCCGGCGCGCTGCGCCGCCCGCCAGCGACGCTCACCGGCCACCAATTCGTAACCTCCACCGGCTAGCGGGCGAACCACAATAGGCTGTAACAGGCCATGGCGAGACAAACTGGCCGCCAAAGTCTCCAACTCCGCCGCCGCAAATTCGCGCCGCGGCTGAAAAGGACTGGCCACAATCGAGCTCACAGCCAATCGTTGAACCGAAGCACCTCGAAGATGATCGCTCACGAGAGACCGCCATCAATGTGATGTTCTACGTAGAACAATTGCGCTGCGTTCTTCATCCAGTTTCGAGGCATTTCACGCCGTACCTAAAATTGATTTTTTTATATACTAAACAACAAGTTGCGAATGTTTCGACTCGAAACCACAGCCCTAGGCGAGGTCGTTGAGGATCTGGGTAAAAGCGGCAATAGCCCCCTCGTGATCGGTGCCGCGCAAACCCTTAGGAAAAGCCAGCGTGACCTTCCCTCGCGGATTTCTAGTCACCACCACGCGCCCCGCAGCACCCACGTTGTACTCCTTACGCAAGGGCTCAAAGTTGCGTGACCGATCAAGGCTCGAAATCAAATACTTTAAGACGCTGCTGGCATCCCGGCCCTCGCCGCGGCGGGATAGATTCTGCGCCGCCTGAAAAATAACCTCTTTGGCACCCGGCCGCTCCAGCAGAGACTGCAACTTATAGGCCTGCTCCACCGGCACCGAGCTCTTGTCCAATAGGAGCGGAGCAATAGGTGCCTGCTTGAGCAGCTGGGCCGCTTTGATCATCTTAGCGACCTGCCCTTTGCTCACGCCAAAAGCTTCAGCCATCGCTTCCTGGGTCGGAAACAGCTTGGCCTCGGCCTGCGTCAAAAATGAGATAGCCCGTTCCATGGCGGTGATGTCTTGACGATCGGCGTTTTCGATATGCATCAAAACCGCCGCTCGGGCGTCATCCGCATCAATCACTCGCAGCCTTAACTTCGTGTTGGTGTACTCGCACGCAAAACGCCGACGCATGCCGTAAATCAATTCATAGTCGTAATTCGGATCGCCCTCCAGCTTTCGCCCAACAGCGGGCTCCTGTTGACCATCCTTCGTGATTGAATCAATCAGGTCCTGGCAGCGATCCCGGGTGTACCAAGCCTCGGTCCGGTTGTGATAAACCCACGGGCGACAACGGCGAGGATCTACGGCAAAAATGCTCTCGCGCTCCAAGCCCGGTAACTTGCGCCCCGACAGGGCTATCTCGGCAGCAGCCAGCACCGGCTTGGATACCGAACGATCAAAGGGCGTGGTCTCGCCGCGCTCCTTGACCGAATTAGCAATCTCAGACAACCGGGTGCCACCAAATAACTTGTTTTTGCTCATCAGGTAATCCCTCTCTGGTTCAGCAGCGCCCGCTTCGACGGCCAGTCTCGTAGCATCGCTAACTCAATTTCACCAAACACCGAATCCATCATCTCCAGCACCTTTCGGGCCGGCTTGGGTTGCTCGTAGGGCCCGAGAAACTGCGCAGCTGAATTAATCACTTCGGAGGAGTGGAAAAAGACGCGCTGGAAGACAGACTCCCCAAAGCAGGTGCGCATCACCTCGAAGAACTGTTTCTGGCTTTCATAGCGCTGATCAAACAGTGTGGTCAGCACCGATATCCAGCGATAGGATTTATCTGGCGCGATCTGCCCGACGTAATTGCGCACCATGCGAAAGAACTGCACCGTTGAACTGAAGTCGTACATCCTGGCCGCCGAGGGAACCAATAAGGCGTCGGCGGCGATCAGCACGTTAATGGAGATCATGCCGAGCGCCGGTGGCGAGTCGACCAGAATCACGTCGTAACGATCAGCCACGGTCTGAATCCCGTTGCGCAGCTCGGAGAAAAAAGCCCGCCGTGCATCCGGTGAATCCTGCTCGGCAATGTGAACCACGATGGCGACCTCCGCTTCATAGAGCGCCAGACAGGCTGGGATAAGGTCGATATTCGGGAAATAGGTTTGACGTACCGCGTAATCGAGGGTCTTCTGATGCCCTGCCAGGTACGCCAACACGGTTTGATCCTGATCAATGTCGGCATCAGGTACGTACCCAAACATGGACGTGGTGGTCGCCTGACTGTCCGTATCAATCACCAGGACGCGATAGCCCTGTAATGCAAGGTAATGGGCAAAGTTCACGCACGTGGTGCTTTTGCCTACGCCACCTTTAAAGTTCTGACAGGCAATTACCACCGGTTGGTCGGTCGCCGGATCGCGCCACGGCAGCGTGCCGAAGTGCTGACGAAATGCCTGCACTTGCGCCAGTGTGTAACCAACCCTGCGGTTGTTATTCGGGTTACGGGGAGTTACGTCGAGCCCAATTTCACTCTCCGCGCGCGCTAGAGTAGTGCGATCGCGACCGACCATGGCGGCGGCCTCGGAAGGGCTAAAAAGACGCTTCAACTCTTTCTGCTGATGCGGCTCTTGCCCCAGCTCATGCATACGGTGTAAAAAGTTCTCGCTGTTCGCGAGGATATCCTCAAGCTTGTCAACGGCTAATACGGCTGGCACACTGGCCTCCAGATAGATCTGAACACACGGATTTTGAGCCGAAGTTAGCGCAAATCCGTGCGCAGCGCCACGATGGCGATAAAGAGGGCCGATGGCTAACGCCGTCATTGACGAAAAAGAAGCCGAGCTCCAAGCCCGTCTTGCACGCTATTTAAGCCTGGGATACTCCCATGAGCGTGCATTAGGGCAGCTCTTGCTCGCTCGTTTTCCGGTCGAACTGCTTAAAAAGCATTTCCCCAACTTACCCGAATCCGCCTTTCAGTTGAGCCTGCCGCCAGCGATCACGCCACCGGAACTGCGCGTCTTTCATGCGCCCACTTTTAGCAATCCCGTTTATCGTGGCCAGCCTGAAACCGAGACTCTTCGTTCGACCGTAAACAACCTACAAGAGCAGGCCGAAGCAGGGGAGGGCGTGTCGTTTCATTACGTACCGCTGATCCAATGTTCATTTCCCCACGCCGATCCCGGCCATGCCCTGGGATTCACGCGAAAGAACGGCTGGCTCGAGCTCACCCTGGGTACGACACGTCCCGAAGGCGGACTACCGTACGGAGTCCCGGCGCGCCTGCTTACTATTTATTGCACGTCCGAAGCGGTACGAACTCGCTCACCGGAGATCTACCTGGGCAAGACGGTGCACGAATTCTTGAGGCGGCTTGATGTCCCGGTCACCCGTGGGGAGCGCGGCAGTCTGCGAACCTACGCGAACCAACTCCTGCGTCTGATTCACTGCACGTTGACCATCGATGAAAACCTGCGAGACACCAGTGGACGCGCGGGACTGCACATTCGTCAGGCGTTATTCGCTGAGGAAGCTCGCCTATGGTGGGACGATGATCGTGCCGTAGGGGAGGGTAGCTCGCTGATACTGTCCCAGGTCTTGTTTAATTCGATTTTAGAACGCTCGGCCCCGTTAGCCACGCAGGCCATCAAAGCTCTGCGTAAGAGTCCGATGGATCTGGACGTCTACGCTTGGCTTGTCCATCGCCTGTTTCACCTAAGCAAGCCAAGCAGCATCAGCTGGCTGCAACTGTCAGAGCAATTTGGGCACAGTTATCAGGAACTGCGCTTCTTTAAACGGTTTTTTTCCGACTCGTTGAAGCGAGTGCTCAAGGTTTATCCTGATGCGAACCTAAAAGTCAGTGACAACGGGCTGCTTTTATTGCCTTCTAGACCTCACGTTTTGCCGCGAACCCGTTTGCCAAAACTGTAAAAACGTTGCATCTCTCTCGAGATCCGCTCGATCTTCGATTCTAAACTCAATAATTTTCTTTATAAAACATGAGGTTAGAACATGCTCCTTACCCCCAAAGCGATGCCTGTTGCATCTCTCACGCCTGCGTGTAAGTCATTGATTTGTTTGATATAACCCTGCAGCAGATCTCAGCGAAAGCGTTGCATCTCTCACGCTCGAGCGTCACAACTCTCAACAAAAGCGTGGCATTACTCCCTTAGAGCCGTAGCAACACTACAAAACTAGCTCATAAGCTCATGATAAACATGAATTTATCGGCTTTCCCCTGTAGTTTCCGGTAGTTCCTTTAATTAAATCCATTGCTGACGCGTGAGACTTGAGACCCCAAGAACCAGAAACACACTAAAACAAGAGCAACGCGTCAATTATCGCGCTCACGACTACGGCGACTCCCCGTACACGCTACACACCCACCCGGCATTACGCCGGGTACCCACTGTACCGTTTGAAGGAGAGTCCCCATGCAAGTCCCCCAGCGCCTCAACGGCATGACCCGAAACGTCCGGCCTTTGGCTTACCTCGCACTACTCAATGCCCATCTCGCCGTTGCGCAAACGAGTCCGTTCGCAACCGGCGCCAGCGCGCTACAAACCAACCTACTGACCATCTTGGCACCCGTGGCCATTATTGCGGTCATGGTATTAGGCGTTGCCGCCTGGTTTAACCGTATCAGTTGGAGTTGGATGGTTGGTGGAGTGGCCGGCATCGTCATGGTATTTGGCGCCTCCCAAGTCGTGGCATGGATCCGCGGGCTGTTTGGCGTATGAGCACCGCCAACTCCAACGCTACCGGCATAGTCGCCGACACGCTGTTTGTGGCACTAACCCGACCGGCCATGGCACTCGGGGTGCCTTATGCGGTCCTGCTCAGTAACGCCGTTATCACCGTCGAGGCCTTTCTGATCGGGAAGAACTTGTTCTGTCTGCTGATCTGCCTACCGCTACACGCGCTGTCGCGTCTGGCCTGTTACTCAGAGCCAAGGTACTTCGAACTTTGGTCGGCCTGGGCGCGCTATGCCATACAACATGCCCTGGCTAATGCGAGCTATTGGCGGGGCAGAACATTTTCACCTCTGCCCATCCCACGTCGCCCCGTGGTGCGACCATGATGGCCCGTTCATCCGCCGCTTTAAGCAGCAAATCCCGATCCCGTGCCGATATCGGTTTACCTGATCTTGTTCCCTACACGGTCTTATTGAACCCCTACGTCATCCATACCCGTAAGGACTGTTACGTGCAGGCCTTTCGCATAAGCGGATGCAGCTTTGAGACCAGTGACGACTCTATGATCAACGACTGGCACGATCGCCTGAACATGCTCTGGCGAACGATCGCCGATCCTAGCTTGTCGATCTGGTGTCATCTGATTCGGCGTAGCGTAGCCCCGAGTTTCAACAAAACCGGCCTAGGCGGTTTCGCGGCTGATTTGCACAGGCACTATCAGGACCGGCTCGACCAAGAACTGCTGAGAAGTAATCAGTGGTATCTGGCAATCGCCTATAAGCCGGCAAGATCTGCGACCGGTCCCATGCGTCGCTACATCCAGCGAACCACCACGGGAGATGAAGACAACACAACTCAGACGCTGGCGCATTGCGAACGACTGAGCGATCAAATTCTCTCGGCACTGCAGCGCTATGACATTGAACGGCTGGGTGTGTACGGCTCCAACGGAATTACGTATTCCGCCTTACTTGACTACCTCGGTCTACTGATCAACGCCGACGAAATGCCAACACCCTTGCCGGCGTTACACACGGCTGAGGTTCTTTGCATTAATCGGCCACTGATCGGCGTCGATGCTATCGAATATCGAGCGCCAACTACCCGCAGGCTGGGCGCCTTTTTAGCAATTAAAGAATATCCCAATCCGTCCTCAGCAGGCATGTTGAACGGGCTACTGAAAGCCAATTTTTCATTCGTTTTGACCCAAAGCTTTACCTTCTTACCTAAGCCTACGGCTCAGGGTCTGTTATCCCAGCAATTTAATCGCATGCGTAGCGCGGGAGATCTGGCCGTCTCACAAACCGCCGCTTTGAAATCGGCAATGGATCAGTTGGCCGGCAATCAGTTTGTTTTAGGTGACCACCACTTAAGTTTGCAGGTCCTCTCAGAAGCCCGCAGCACCTGGGATGACTCGAGCAACTTGTCGGCTACACTGGAAATGAACGTCGCCGCCGCCCGCGTTATCCTCGGTGATGCAGGCATTGTGACCGCTCGTGAAGATCTCGCTATCGAAAGTGCCTATCGCGCTCAGTTGCCTGCCAACTTTGCCGATCGACCGCGTAAATCACCGATCACCAGTCGAAATTTCGCTGGGATGGCATCGTTTCACAACTACCCCGAGGGCCGAGCGCGCGGTAACCACTGGGGCGATGCCCTGGCTCTACTGAAAACCAGTAGCGGAGGTCCTTACTACTACTCACTACACGCAAGTGACCCCAATGACCCTGAGGGTGGCAGCCGTCGCGACACCGGCCATACCTTTATGTGTGGACCAACAGGCTCAGGCAAGACGGTGTTACTGGGTTTTTGCGTTGCGCATTTAACGCGCCAAATGGCCACGCAAGTGGTGTTTGATAAAGATCACGGCCTTGAGCTGCTAATTGGCGCTCTAGGTGGCGAATACCGTTCATTAGCGAACTGCCAGGACACGGGGATTAATCCATTACATCTGGAGCCTAACGCCGATAACGTCCAATTTTTACGAAGCTGGATAGAGCAGCTGGTGCGCGCCCCTAATGAATCACTGACTGCACAACAGCAGGCCGCGTTAGTTCGTGCATTGAACGGAACTCTGGCGCTACCGCTACAGGCCCGAAAACTCTCTCGCCTAATCGAATTTCTAGATCCTACTGATTCCGGCGGCTTACACGCGCGCCTTTCACGCTGGTGTCGTTCTGAAAACGGTAACTACGGCTGGGTATTCGATAATGATGAGGACCGCGTGGTGCCGTTGCTCTCTGCGAGCTCGCTAATTGGATTTGATGTCACGGATTTTTTGCGGACACCGGAAATCCGTGGCCCGATGGCGGCTTATTTATTTCACATCGTCCGCGCCCTGATTGATGGGCGTCGCCTGGTCGTGTGGATGGATGAGTTTTCGACCCTGCTCGACGATCCCAGCTTCTCAAACTTTTCAAAGGATGGACTAAAGACCTGGCGAAAACTCAATGCCGTTGCGGCATTCGCCACTCAGTCTCCGTCTGACGTTTTGCGAAGCTCGATAGCCCGAACACTCATCGAACAAACCCCGACAAAAGTTTTTTTCCCTAACCCTGACGCGGATCGGGAGGAACACATCACGGGCTTGGGACTGTCAGAACGCGAGTATCAGATCATTCGCCATCAGCTAGCACCGGGCTCCCGACAGTTTCTCCTCAAGCAAGGCCCGGCCAGCGTCGTGTGTGAACTCAATCTGAAGGGCATGACCTTCGAACTTGCCGTGATTTCTGGCCGGGCTGAGTCCGTGCGGAAAATGCATCACTTGAAATCACTTTTTGGTTCCAAACCCGAGTTCTGGTTACCCCATCTAATGACCGTTGGAGAGCCCCTATGCTGAATTTCCCCCGCGCCCTGTTAGGACTTGTTTTGAGTGTGTGCGTGATGAGCCCGGTGGAGGCCCAGATTGCCGTTTTTGATTTTGAATCGTTCCTGCAACTTCAAGAGGAGGTGGCCTATTGGCGACAACAGCTGGCTGCCATGCAGTACCAGGTAACTACAGCGAAGCAACAGCTAGCCTCAACGACTGGGAATCGAAACATGGGCTTTATTCAGAATATGTCAAATTCTCAACGCAACTACTTACCAACTGCCGTGTCAGGAATCTCGCCCGAATCGACCATCAAAGCTCTGGGGTCAAGACCTGTCGGTGCGGCCTTTGATCAAGCCCTTCGTGATCAATCTGTGCTCACGCCTGCGATCACTCGTGAGTTGTCCAAAGGCGACCTAGCCGTGGTTCAGGCCCGTCGCGCTAGCAGCGCGGCACGCGCGGCGATGATGCAAGTGGCTATTGCTGCTGCGAGCGATCGTTTCACCGCAATCCAAGGGCTTATTAATCAGATCGACCGCGCGCCAGATTCCAAAGCCAGTATGGACCTGCAGGCCCGTATCAGTGCGGAAGTGGCAATGACGATTAACGAGACGGCAAAACTTTCTGCTCTATCGAGTTGGAACGATTCGACGATGGCGGCACTGCAAACACAAATCCGCGAAACGGCTAGCAATGCTCATGGGCTGTTCACAGGCCGCTTTCATCCGACGACGCCCTGAAGGAGAACGAACGATGTTCTTTTCACAATTTCTCAATTGGCTAACGGTGCAGCTACAGACCTATGTGAGCGTTCAAGCCGTTACGGCCGGCCGCTCTCTTGCGCCAGCCGCTTCGATATTCGCAAGTATCTATGTCATGGGTTGGGGCTATCTAGCTCTAACCGGCGCAATCGCTGAACCACTGATCGACGCGGTCCGGCGGATACTGATTCTGGCCATTGTCCTGGGCGTCTCGCTGCATCTTTGGCTCTACAACGACGTCCTGGTCGCCCTTATTGTTCAGGGACCTAAAGACTTAGCAGCGACTTTTCTCGGCGCGCCTGATCCCATAAAAATAATTGACACCATCTGGGAGAAGGGGGGTGCATGCGCCGACACCTTATGGAACCGGGGAGGTGTTCTGTCCGGGGAGGTCGGATTTTATCTTGCCGGCCTTTCCGTCTGGCTCATCGTTGGTACGCTCTGTCTGTACTGCGCATTTTTGCTGTCTCTGTCACAGATCGCCACTGCAATTTTGCTTGCCTTAGGCCCGCTGTTTGTCCTGGCATGCTTGTTTGATAGAACGCGCATGCTCTTTGACTCCTGGATCAGTCAACTAATCAACTACAGCTTGGTGGGGCTGCTCGTTGCCATGGTTGCCGGTCTTCTACTGCAACTGATAGCCACTTTCGCTGATCAAACAGCGGCTCTAGGGTCAGCTTTGTCAACAGTCGATGTATTGGACCTGTTGCTGGCCTCCGCAATAGCGTTTTTGTTACTTAAACAGGTTTTACCCATTGCGGCTGGCTTATCCCGCGGCGCATCGCTATCCACGATGGGCGCCTTCTCCTCCTCGATACGAATCGCCTCTCGATCCACTTCAGCAATTGGGACAGCGGCATGGAATTTGCTCCCCGCCGAAACGTCTCGTGGAGTCCAGGAAATAACTGAAGTTTCCGAATCAACTGCCTTAAGCGCAACACGGCGCTTCATACGGCCCTTTTGGGCACAAAAAAATAATTGAAGGAATCGCGATGAAAATAAGAAAGCTTTGGCTGACTTACTGCCTGTTGCCGCTCTTGGCAGGTGCTTGCGGACTTGTACATCCCAAACCCTGTGATGGTCGGGCAACACCCGTAAATATCAATGGGATTCACCCAACGGAGATCATGGTAAATGGACAGCGATAAGTCACTTGATCAGTATTTCAAAGCTGCCCGTGCCTGGGAGGAGGATCGCTGGATTTCAGCTCAGCGAAGTGAACGCCGGGCATGGGCAATTAGCGCGGCTTGTTGTTTCATTGGCCTATGCGGTCTTGGAACTGCTGCTGCACTGGCGCCCATGAAAACGGTGGTGCCGTATTTGTTACGTGTCGACAGCAGCACCGGTGTTGTGGACGCGGTAAGTCCGATGCAAATCGGCGCCCCTCAGTCCGAGGTCATTACCCGACATTTGCTGCACCTTTTTGTGACGGCAAAAGAGCGGTACATACCCGATCTCGCACCCAGCGATTATGCCTTGGTTGGCTCAATGCAGTCGGCAGTTCTAAATCAACAGCTGCTACATGACTGGGATAAGTCCAACCCTGAGTCACCGATTAATCGCTATCGCGACGGAACGGTTGTTCTGGTGAAGATTCACTCAATTACCTTTTTGCCGCACGATCCGTCGGGTAACACGATAGCCCAAGTACGGTTTTCAACTATCCACCGGTCGGCAAGTGGCGGGGAACGTGCATCACAATGGATAACAACTCTTGCATATCGGTATACAGCCAAGCCAAAGGAGCTATGGGATGTTGAAAATAACCCTTTAAGCCTATTGGTGAGCGAGTACCAACGTGAACCGGAAGTAGCTATGGCAAGTCCTACAGAGGTTGGATCATGAAGTACGCGCTATTCATGTTTTTGCTGGCAGTTTCGCTTTCCGCGCGATCCGTCGCGGCACTTGATCTCGACCAGGCACCGGTGGAAATCATGGAATACCAGCCGGATGTCGTCATGGTGCTTAGAGCACGAATGGGCTATGCACTGGACCTGGAACTGCAAGACAGGGAACAGGTCGTCAATATCGCCGCCGGTAATATTGCTCTGCTGAACCTCGGAGTCGAGGGCAATCATGTATTTATTAAACCTAAACGACCGGGTGTTGCGACTAACTTGATGATTTTGACGGATAAGAGGCTCTATCGGTTTAAATATTTGGTCGAGTCCGAAAAATCAATCAGTGATCAGCAGCCCGTTTACTCGGTGGTATTTCGTTTTCAATCACCCGTTATACCGGTCGAATCTCCATTAAGTGCAAACCCTGAACCGGCATTGAACACCAATTATTGGTACTGCGGATCTGCCTCGCTCAAGCCTTTGGAGACTTTTGACGATGGCGTTCGTACCTACCTTAGGTTTCCCAAGGATGTTGAGTTACCAGTGCCGTATTCGGTCGAGGAGGATGGCGAGGAGCGGTTAGTCAACATGCACGTAACTGGCGACTGGATCGTGGTGCACCAAACCTTGCAGAGAATGCTGCTGCGACGCGGAGCCCAGCGTGGCTGCGTGCAAAATCGACCGGGAATTCTTTCAAACAATTTCAAAATTGCGCGCGTTAGTGGGGATCAGCCATGACAGCATCAACACCTATTCAGCCTGTCAATGCGACAGAAAATGGCGTCTTTACGTCTAAACCGCATTCACTCATCAAACGTGGGAGGCCTCTGGTGACCATGGCGACCAGGTTCGTGGTTGGCATCACCGTTGCCCTTACTGTCAGTCTTGCCCTTGGATGGTACGTGGCGAGGTCCATGAAAAAGCCGGCCGCTATGTCACCTGTTAAGCCGATGGCAGTGAACGACTTTAAACTTCCTCCTTTGGGATGGGTGCCGGAGCGTTCTCCACCCACAGTGGCGCCTACCGATGTCGTCACACCGGCAGGCGAGCCCCAGTCTGTGGCAGCTGTGCTGACGCCCGAAACCAATCCCGGTGTGAATGAGGTCACCGCGGCTAAACCGCCGATCCTGGAACCCAGCCTGCGATCCTTAGGGCCGATAAGCCGTGTCGCCGGTGCTCCCGAGACGGCGGCGCCCACAGATTCTGAGCAGTCAGTGCTGTGGAGGGCTCATGATCAGCCGACAGCTCAGACTAAGGCGCCGCCCGAAACAGTGCATGCCGGCTCGTTGATTTCGGCTGGGTACGATCCCCTGTTAGCCACTCAGTTGCCAACCGGTACGCGCGTGCTCGCTAAAGGAACGTCGTTAGGATGCACTTTGGAAACGGCTATCGAGTCTCAGCTCACGGGCTTGGTTACTTGCTTGATAGGCACTGATGTCTTAGGAACGGATGGGCGCGCTGTTTTGCTCAGTCGGGGATCACGGTTGATTGGCGAAGCACGCAGTGAGGCACGCGCCGGGCAGTCGCGAGTTTTTGTCCTGTGGGCAGAGGCTCGAACCCCCCAGGGTGCCTTAGTACCTATTGCCTCACCCGGTACGGATGCCTTGGGGCGTGCCGGCGTGCCGGGGTCTGTGGACACGCATTTTTTTGAGCGCTTTGGCGCAGCGATGTTGATCTCCGTCTTGGATGCCGGAATCCAAGCGGCTTCATCGCGAGGGGTGGGTGGCACGGTAGTCATCTCGCCTCAGGCTTCCGAGGCCGTCATTACCGAGATTTTGCGTAACACGGTGGCGATACCACCAACCATTAACGTCAAGCCAGGTACCCATCTGACCGTGTTAGTGGCCCGTGACGTTGATTTTAACGGGATTAGTTCAGCAAATGGCGTAATTACAGGTCATGAGCAGTAGCACTGCACTGGATCACTATCTACAACCCTTGCTGCCCTTGTTAGGCGCTGATTCAGTCACCGAGCTGTGTATCAATCAGCCGCAACAAATCTGGGTGGAAGCAGTTGGCGGCTGGCGCAGTGTACCTGCTGGCTGGGCAACCTATGAATGGGCGATGCATTTGGCCCACCTTTTGGCCACAGCCAGCCAACAACGACTGACGCCGCAGCATCCGTTGCTGTCGGCGTCGTTGCCTACGGGAGAGCGCGTTCAAGTGGTCGTGCCTCCTGCGACGTCGGCCGGCTCGGTGGCTGTCGCTATTCGGAAGAACTCTCAGAGTAGGTGCTCATTGGATCAATTATTGGAGCTGGGCTTTGCGAACCATTGCTTAGTGGCGGAGGAAGGGGTTAAAAAAAACAGTCTGCTGGCGCAAGCTTATGCGACGCGCAACTGGGGTGAATTTTTGCGCCTTGCCGTGCGAAGCCGACAGAATATTTTAGTGTCAGGGCCTACCGGGTCGGGCAAGACCACGTTGACCCGCGCGCTGATCGGTGAAATTGATCCGTCCGAACGACTGGTCACCATTGAAGATGCACCTGAACTAGAACTGTCGGAAGAACTCAATGCCGTACGGTTGTTTTACTCGAAGGACGATCAGGGTTTATCGCGGTTAACGCCTAAGCATTTGTTGGAGGCATGCCTTCGTCTGCGGCCCGAACGAATTTTACTGGCCGAGCTGCGTGGAGGTGAGGCATACCAATACCTGCGTGCCGTGAATAGCGGCCATCCCGGTTCAATTACCAGTATTCACGCGAGTTCGTGTCGCTTGGCTTTTGAGCAACTAGCGCTGTTGGTTAAGGAGAGCGAGGCTGGACGGGAGATGCCTGGCGAGGACATACACGACTTGCTCAAAAAGGTTGTGGATGTGGTTGTCCATTGTGAGCGGCTTGCAGGACGACGCTACATTCGTGAACTTTGGTGGCGAGACGCGCCGACAACGCTGGACGGCTAAACATCTGCCCGCAGGCGCATCAGTGGTTTGAATGTAGAATAAATCAGCCAGTCAGGCCAAGAGCCTTTACCCGCTCAGCGCAGTTCCCAGACTCGCTGGAATGGATAGCCTGTAGACGTTGGGGTGGTCGGCGAGGCCCGGTTTACACAGTGGGTAAACCGGGAAACCTTCTCATGATCAATAAAATTCAAGAGGGCTTGGGTTACCAAGCACTCATTAGCCGACGCGAAGGCTGATTTCGAGCTGGCTGGCTTTGAGGCGAATCGCCACTTCGGTGCGACGTAACTGCGTTGCAATCTCACGCGCCGACTTTTTGCCTGCCAGTTTTTTCAAAACTTTCAGGTCGGAATCTGTCCAGTAAATAATCTTTTTCGCTGCGCGCTTTTTCATGGTGAGCCACTCCGGCATTACAGGGGCCGCGGAGTCTACGCTAGCTACGCGTAAGAGCAATGCGTAGTCACATCGTTTCACCAGAAATGTGGATGCTTGCGGTGCTTATACAAAGGCGTACTGATCGCTGTCCTGTGCAGTAGCTTCGAGGCAGCGACTGACCGGTTACCCGATAGCCAAACTGTAATAAAGGCAGCGTTATGATGAAGCGGTAGAAGCCAGACAGACAAAAAAAACCCCGCGCAAGCACGGGGTTGAATGCACTCCATCTTGGAACTGGAGAGCTAGGGGTTGGCAACGGGACATACAGACACGACTGCAAAGAGCCCACCGCCATTTAACAATATGTCGTTTATGGGGCCGCTTGTCTAGAGGTGGCCCTGTCTTATTTCCTTTAAAACCCGAATCTTGCGTAGCTCTAGCGCTACCCATCGCGGAGCCGCCGGGTGGATGACTGGCTCGTTTTTCAGGGTGAATCTTGCCGCCCATCACGTTGTGATAAGGTTGCCCACCCTCCCTGCAACGGGCCGGTGCACGAGGCCTCATCTTGATGAAAACTTACGATTTAGCCCTAAAGAAGCTATTAGCGGCCACTCTAGTGCTGCTACTTAGCGCCTGCAGCGTCAAAAGCACGATCGTAGCCACGAGTACTACTGCCCCCGATGTGACTCATCTGTACGTCACCGTCTCGGCGGTATGGCTTAACCCTTCAGCCAGCGCCCAAGCCGGCGATGGATCCTGGACCCGAGTCACGCTCAATAAGCCAGTTACCGTGGATTTGTACGATCCAACGCACTACACGCTGCGCACGATAATCAGCAATGCCAATCTGCCGGCTGGAACCTATGCGCAGATGCGATGGTTATTAGTGAGTAATTCCGCGGCGTTGGCTAATTCGGCGTCAAGTTTAGGTTTGGCTTATAACAACCTTGTGGAATTTAACTCGGCGAACTCAACCCAGACGGTGCCGCTAGAGTTTCCAACGCAGGCCCAATCATTATTGATACCCAGTGACGTGGTGATTAGCGGATCTGCCTCTAGCGGACAATCAGTGGTGGACACGCTGGTTTTGAGCTTAGATGCTCTTCGTCACGTGAACTACCTCACGCAGACTTTTGCTAACGGCAGTAAGCAGACGTTTGCGATGTTGTCAGCACCCGCGAGCGCTCTTTTGGCGACAAAGTCAGGTGCTATTTCGGGTAGTTTGGATCTGTCCTCTATTGATACCGCGGTGTTGGGTAGCCAGGGCTTAATTGCCACAGCACAAGTCTTAGCTGCCGACGGCAGTCGGCACATCGCCGTTGGCTCGGCCGTGGTGCAGGTCAGTGGTACAACCGGCACTTTCACCCTTTATCCACTCCCGTTATCGAGTTCCGGGACGACAACCTACGACGTGGTTATCCATGGGCCGGGGGTCGCACCGATACTAATTCAATCGGTCCCGGCAAGTGCTGGCTCTACGGGCACCTCGATACAGAGCCAATCCCTGGCCGTGCAACCGGCTTCGGTTTATTCGGTGACGATGCCGCGCGTGACGACCAATGCCGCCGGGCAGGTTTTTACTGGTAACAGTCAGGCCAACACCTTACCTGCCGGCGCTGATGTCGGTTTTTTCGAGACGATTCGTTCGGCCTCACCCGCGCCTTACCTGATTGAGAGCGCCTCCTTAAATCCCCTCACGCGGCAATTTTCGGCAACCGATTCCACGGACCCCATCGTCAGCGACACGGCCTGGTTGCTATCCAATAGCCCAGTATGGGTAGGTGCCTATAACGGTGGCAGTGCGATTACGCTGACTAACGCCGTACCCGCAGAGGGTGCCGGCGCGTATTTGGTTGCAGCGAGCGCACCGCTATATACCGATGGCGCCTTAACTCTGCGCGTAAACCCGATCGCCACCACAGCGACGCCTACGCCGCTCTACCCGGCCGTGCCGGTCTCGGCCAGCGGCATAGTCACCAACGTGGCTGTTACCCTGTTGCCATCAACGCTGCGCTATGACCGCGGTACCTTATTGTTCAGTGCGGGCGGGAAAGTCGTACAGGCTGTGGATTTGGCGGCGGCGTTACTCGCCGGCGCCGGCGACGCGCCAATCACGGTCACGGTATACGGTGTGCCTACTGGGGGATTAAGCGGATCGTATCGTTCGGCTGTCTACGATGTTGAAGCGCGCGTGTGGAACTCTGGTAATCCCAGCCAGGCGGTTAGATACAGCTGGATTAGCGGTGTGGACCTAAGTTCAGGCTTGACCTCTACCTTATCGCTGAACTTGCCCTAAAACGCACTAATGCCTCGGTGCCAGCGGCTGGCCAGCGACAACGGTCTGGATGCAGCGTTGCCCACCCACCCAATACGCCAAGTCACGCGGATGCGTGATATCCCAGACGGCGAAGTCAGCGCGTCGTCCCCGTTGCAGCGTACCGCGATCGGCAAGCCCCAAGGCTTTGGCCGCGTTGCGCGTTACACCGTGTACGGCCTCTAAGGGCGATAAGCCGAACAACGCACAGCCCAACGGCATCATCAGGCTTAGTGAGGTCACCGGGCTGGATCCGGGGTTGCAGTCCGTGGAAAGGGCGATCGGTACGCCTGCCTCACGGAACTGCGCGACCGGTGGCTTCTGCGTTTCGTTGAGCAACAAGAACGCGCCCGGCAGCAGGACGGCCGTCGTTTGTGCGGCTGCCATGGCGCGCACACCGTGTGCTGAGGTGTATTCAACATGATCGGCCGACAACGCGCCGTACTGCGCGGCGAGTGCGGCCGAGTCCATATCGGATAATTGATCGGCGTGTACCTTCACGCTTAGACCCGCCTCTTTGGCCACCCGCAAGGCTCGTTCGCATTCGTCACGTGTGAAGGCGATGGTCTCGCAAAACACGTCAACGGCAGTGGCGAGTTTTTCTTCGACGGCGCGTGGAATCAACTCCTCGCACACCAGATCGACGTAGCCAGCACGATTGCTGGCGTAGTCGGCTGGTAAAGCATGCAAAGCCAGCAGCGTGGGCACCACCGCGACTTGCAGCTGTTCGCCTAGTTTTTTTGCGGCGCGCAGTTGTTTCAGCTCAGCCTCCACGTTTAAGCCGTACCCGGATTTAATCTCCAGCGTTGTCACGCCGTCGGCCACCAGCGCTTGGCCGCGTGGCAAGGCAGCGCTCACCAACTCATCGACTGACAGGTTTTGCGTCATGGTGACCGTGGAACGGATTCCGCCACCGGCCGCTGAGATCGCAGCATAGGTAGCGCCTTGAGCACGCATGGCTTGATCCAGCGTACGATCGCCGCCAAAGACTAGGTGGGTGTGACAGTCGATCAGCCCGGGAGTAACCCAGTGCCCGTGTCCGGAGTACACCTCACGTGCGAGAGCCTCGGGGGCGGCGGTGAGTTCGGATTGGGGTCCGATCCAGGCGATATGACCCTGGTTGACGGCAATGGCCGCGTTTTCTAGGCAGCCATAGTCAATGCTCTGGGGATCCAAGGTGGCCGCGTGCAAATTGATCCACAGCTGATCCCACATTGTGCATAACTCCTGTTCATTGTCAGTCGGGTTTGCTTATATAGCAGGATGGTGCGCCTGACGGGGCGTTTCCTTTGCTCTGGAGGCTAGAAAAGTGAGACTGGTATTTGAGCGTGCCCTAGTGGCCGGGTCGGTGGTGCGTGGCGTGACCGTCGATGTGGCTTGTGACGGCACGATTGCCCACGTAGGTAGGGTCACCCCTCAGGAGTCCGGCCCGGTCATTGCCGGTTTAGCGCTTCCGGGAATGCCGAATTTGCATAGCCATGCCTTCCAGCGTGCGATGGCTGGTACGGCAGAAACTGCGGGTGCGACCAATGACTCATTTTGGACATGGCGGGACACCATGTACCGTTTTGTCGATCGCTTGAGTCCCCAAGACGTACGTGCGATCGGCGCCTACGCCTATTTGGAAATGCTCAAAGCCGGCTACACGGCGGTTGCTGAGTTTCATTATCTACACCATCAAGCTGACGGCACGGCCTACACTAACCCTGCCGAATTAGCGGTCGCTATTCGTGAGGCGGCAGCAAGCACCGGTATTCGCCAGACCTTACTGCCCAGCCTGTACCAAACCGGCGGCTTTGGCGGCGTTGCGCCGCGCGCGGCCCAGCGGCGTTTCGTCCATAGTGCGGATGCCTTCCTGCGTTTGTTTGAACAACTGCATACTCAGGCAGATTCGTTACGCAGCACGGGAATTGCCTTGCACAGTCTTCGCGCTGTGCCCGCCCAAGTGCTGCAGGAGGTCGTAGCCGCTGTTCGCCATCTGAATCGATCCGCGCCTGTCCATATTCATGTAGCCGAGCAGCAGCAAGAAGTCGTAGATTGCTTAGAGGCTACCGGTCAGCGTCCCGTGGCCTATCTCATGGGCTTGGATGTGGTGGATCGAAATTGGTGCTTAGTACACGCCACGCACGTCGATGCTCAGGAGATGGCGGCTATCGCCCGTAGTCAGGCGGTGGTCGGCCTGTGCCTTACGACCGAAGCCAATCTCGGTGACGGTCGTTTTGCGCTGGATGAGTTGCTCACCTTGAGGGGCTTTTTTGGTATCGGTTCGGACAGTCATGTATCGATTGATCCGCGCGAAGAGCTACGCCTGGCTGAATATAACTTGCGCCTGTGGCGGCAACAGCGGGCGGTAATCCGCTCGGATGAGCAAAAACATTGCGGAACCCTGCTTTATGAAACCGCCCTGGCTGGCGGTGCGCGTGCGCTGGGGCGATCCGAGGCGGTAGGGTTTACCGTTGGCGCGGATGCCGATGTGGTGGTGCTAGACACCGAGCAGGCCGCGATGGCGGGTGTGCAGGATGATGCACTGGTCGATCAGTATATTTTCGCACCACGTCCCGGTCTGGTGCGCGATGTCATGGTTGGTGGTCAGTGGGTCGTTCAACAATCCCAACACGCGGCGCAATTACGGATTGAACGCGACTACGTCGAAGCCTTGCAACGGTTGCAGGCGCTTTAAAAAAACCGGTAGCGCAGAGAACTGTCTATGAAACAAACGCGTTTAGGCTTTACTGGACCCACTACTGCCGCCATCGGCCTAGGCTGCATGGGAATGTCGGATTTTTACGGTCCTGCTGATCGTGCAGAAAGTCTGGCGACGATTCATGCGTCACTTGAGCAGGGGATTACCTTACTCGATACCGGTGACTTCTATGGCATGGGCCATAATGAACTACTGATTGAGGAAGCGTTGCGTGGTCATTCTCGTGAGCGGGTGCTGCTGAGTGTAAAATTCGGTGCCTTGCGTGATCCGGCAGGAGCTTGGACGGGCTATGACTCGAGACCGGCGGCTGTAAAGAATTTCATCGCTTACACGCTCAAGCGTTTAGGGACCGATTACATCGATATTTACCGTCCAGCCCGACTCGATCCTCAGGTGCCGATCGAAGAGACCGTGGGTGCTATTGCTGATCTTATTAAGGCCGGGTATGTGCGGCATATCGGTCTGTCGGAAGTCAGTGCATTGACGATCAGACGGGCAGCGGCCGTGCATCCGATTGCCGACTTGCAGATTGAATACTCTCTGGCGTCGCGGGGTATCGAACAGACGATTTTGCCGACCTGCCGCGAGTTAGGCATTGGCATTACAGCTTATGGCGTGCTTTCACGCGGTTTAATCAGCGGTCATTGGTCCAAAGACCGTCCTACGGCCAATACGTTTTGGGCACGTAGTCCGCGGTTTAACGGTGAGAACTTAGATCAAAACTTAGCTTTGGTTGAACAGCTGCGTCAGGTCGCAACTAAGATCAATGCCAGCGTGGCACAGGTGGCTATTGCATGGGTGATGTCCAAGGGCACCGACATTGTGCCGCTCATTGGTGCGCGACGCCGTGATCGACTCAGCGAAGCGCTAGGTGCTTTGGATCTCTCGTTATCTTCCGAGCAATGTCGGGCTCTAGAGGAGGCCCTGCCTGCGCAAGCCATAGCCGGAGGGCGCTATGCCGATGCACAGTTATTGCATTTGGATAGCGAGCACCCCGCTCAAAGCTAGTGTCTAAAGACCCGTGACTCGCTGGCCTTAGCGGGTTAACTGGGCACGAAGAAGCGCGTAGTTTAAAAATTTGTCTTCCGGTTAATTTTTTCATGGGTGGGCGGATGAAACTCTGGATTCGATTGAGCGTCGGTGCGTTGATTGGACTCGCGGTGTCTGGGTCTTCGTATGCGGCATCGTCTGCACGTGAAGCCGAACTTTCTGGATGGCCCCAAACTCGCAGTGATATCAAGGCCGACCCTTTAGTGCGGTTCGGCCAATTGCCCAACGGTCTGCGTTACGCCATCCAAAAAAATGCAACGCCTAAGTCTCAGGTTGCCATGCGGCTGCGCGTGGCCAGTGGGTCGTTACAGGAGGCCGATGACCAGCAGGGACTCGCACATTATTTAGAGCACATGGCGTTTCGCGGATCTAAGACCGTACCCGATGGCGAGGTCTGGAAGTCCTTAGAGCGATTAGGCCTTACCATGGGCGCGGATACCAATGCTTTTACTGCCCAAACCCAGACTGTGTATCAATTTGATCTGGCACGTAACGACGACGAATCGGTTGATACGGGTTTAACGATGTTGCGCGATATCGCTTCCGGACTGAGTCTGGATGAGAAGGCGTTTGCCGGTGAGCGCGGCGTGGTTCTGTCTGAGATGCGCCTGCGCGACGGCCCGGCCAATCGAGTGGAAGAAGATTATCAAGCGTTTTTGCTGCCCGGACAGTTGGCCAGTCGTCGACCACCTATTGGTCAGCGAAAAATTTTGGAGACAGCCGAGGTGGAGGCTGTGCGACGGTATTACTGCGACTGGTACCGGCCAGAACGATTAACGTTGATTGTGACCGGTGATGTGAATGTAAAAACTATGGAGGCGAAGATTCGTCAACGCTTCGCCGATTGGAGGAATCTGTCACCCCCGCCGGTAGAGCCTGATCTGGGCGTGCCGTCAGTGCGCCAAGCGCAGGCACGCGTTCACACTGAAATGGGTGCTCCGTCGATGACGCTGATCTCGTGGGTGCAGGCACCGGATCGCCAGAAAGACTCGCGTGCCCGTGAGTACCGTGATGTGGTTCGGCAAATCGGGCTCGGTATCTTCAATCGCCGGCTGCAGGAGGCCGCGGCAGCTGGCGGGCATCATTTTACCCGTGGCGAAATAGGCGAGCACCGAGAGGCGAATTCGGCTGAGGTGGTTACTTTGGAGATTTTGCATGAGCCATCGGCCTGGCATGAGGCACTGGTCGATGCTGAACTCTTGAAACGACAGATGGTGGAGGCCGGTGTTCAGCAAAGCGAACTGGACCGACAGATCACCGCCATGCGCTCGGGTTTTAAGGTAGCGGCCGCCGGCGCCACGACGCGGCTTACGCCGTCTCTGGCCGATGCACTGGTGGAGTCGGTTGAGATTGATGACGTTTATACCAGTCCTGCACAGGACGTTGCCTTAACCGAGTCGATCTTTAAAACCGTCACTCGTGAACAGGTTCATAAAGCCCTTCGCGATCTGTTTAGTGGCGCGGGTCCTTTGATTTTTGTTTCAACACCACAAGGCATTGAGGGTGGCGAGCCGCAAATACTAAAGGCGCTAAACGAGGCCGATGCCCAACCGCTTACGCCGTCCGTAGAAAGCGCACTTGCGCAGTGGCCCTACGAGCAGTTCGGCGCGCCGGGCCAGATTCTAGAGAAACGCTACGTGGCGGATCTGGATCTTACCCAAGTGCGGTTTGCCAATGGGGTGGCGCTCAACATTAAAGCGACGCGATTTAGCGCTGATCAGGTCCTGGTCCATGTCGCTCTGGCGGGCGGGCGCCGGGTCCTGCCGGCGGATAAGCCGAGTCTAAATTGGGGTGCCGGCGTGTTGGTGAAAGGCGGTACGGGCAGCCTGGATTACCCGGCGATACAGCGCGTGTTGGCCGGTAAAAATTATTCAGTGTCATTCCAAATGGATGATGCCTCTTGGGTTTTAGGTGGACAGACCACCCGTGCCGATTTGGTAACGCAACTACAGGTGCTGACGGCGTACCTCACGGATCCGGGCTGGCGGCCTGAGGCCTTTGCGCAGCAAATTAGCGGGTTTCGTGAAAGCTTAGCGCAGCTAGACAGTATTCCGATGGCGGTGCTGCAAACCCAGGCACCCTGGCTTCTGCACGATCGGGATTCTCGTTGGGCCTTTCCTGACGTAGAGCAAGTCAATCAGTTGCGCTTGGAGGATCTTAAAAACCTGATTAATCCGGTTCTTGCTAGCGCACCGATGGAGGTATCCATTGTGGGTGATGTGAACGTGGATACGGTGATCCAGTCCGTGGCCTCAACATTAGGCGCGCTTCCAAGTCGCCCACCCGTGACCAGTCCTTTGAAGACCACGCCGGTAAAATTTCCAAGTTCCGCTGCCGCTATGACCGTACTGCATCATCGAGGTGCTGCCGATCAGGGCGTAGCGGCGATTGCTTTCCCCACCACCGATTCATTTTCTGGCCTGCCGATGAGCGGGGCGCGGCAAATATTGGCGGACATCATTCAACAGCGACTGTTCGACACCGTGCGCGTGCAGGCCGGTGCTAGTTACTCCACGCAAATGATGAGTCAAACGTCCCCCGTATTTGCCGGGTATGGCGAGCTTTTGGCCTTGGTCGACATTCCGGCCGAGAAGGCGCCGGTCTTTTTTGAGGCAATACGCTCGATCAGCACCGATCTCCAAGAGCACGGCCCTACCGTGGATGAGATGAATCGGGCGCGAAACCCAGCGGTAGCGAAGATTATCCAAGCCCAGCAAAGTAACGGCTACTGGCTGGCGGCGATCAGTCAGCTGCAGACCGATCCGCGACACGGCGACCTCATTCGACAGGTACTGCCTCACCTGAAAGAGGTGACCGCTGATCAGGTCAAGCAGGCGGCGCGCACTTACCTGAACGAGAGCAAGGCGGCGCGTATTTTGGTGGCTCCGCTCGCACAGCCCTAAGGTAATCCGTTGAATACCGGTGGGGGCGCGGACACGGCGAGCGGAGAATTTGCGGCTCAACCTGGGCAGGCGCGCCTGCTTGGGTATCGGGCCGAGCGTGACAGCGTCCGGAGCGGCGGTGTATAAACTGGAAGCATGACCAACTTGGCAAGCCGACTGAAGCGTCTGCGCGTTGAACCCGCAACTTTGCTGGTTGCGGCGGTCGTGTATGGTGGTTTTGCCGGACTTACCTGGTTCTTCAATGACCTGCCGTTGCTGCTGAGCGTGCCACTGGGTGGTGCGCTCATCGCGTTTCACGGGTCGCTGCAGCACGAGACGGTCCACGGGCATCCGTTTACCTCGCGGCGCTTGAATGCCTTACTTGGCAGCCCACCGTTGTCGCTGTGGATCCCTTACCGGCTCTATCGCAGCACACATCTGTTCCACCACCGATTTGAAGGACAAGCCCTGACCGATCCACGATATGACCCCGAGTCGTATTATGTCTCATCAGAGTCGTTTGCTCGACTAGCCCCCTGGAGCAAGGCTTTGCTCATAGCGAACACCACGCTAGTCGGACGATTGGTGCTGGGGCCGCCAATCAGCATCGTAAGGTTTTGGTGGTCCGAGGCCCGTGAGCTTTTAAGTGGCGCGCGTGACGCGTGGCAAACCTGGTTAAGCCACTTGGTCGGCGTCGCGTTAGTCGTCTTTTGGGTCGTTAGTATCTGTAAAATTTCTTTGGCTGCTTACCTCCTTTGTTTCGTGTACCCCGGCACGGCGCTGACGATGCTGCGCTCTTTTGCCGAACATCGCGCCAATGCCGATCCGTCCAAGCGCACCGCGGTCGTAGAGGCCAATCCGCTGATCTCCACCATTTTTCTTTATAACAACTATCACGTTGTTCACCATGTCAACCCGTCCTTGCCGTGGTACCGGATTGAGGCGGCCTGGCGAGACATGAAGGCTCGGGCTAAGGATGCCCCGGTGCGTCAAGTTGGGATGGTCTACAGCGGTGGTTATTTGGAGGTCTTGCGTCGTTATGCGTTTAGACCCGTCATCGAACTTGAGTATCCATTGACTCGGCAAGCTGATTCGGCGCCCGGACCTGCGATGGATCACGCTACGGGATGACTGTACAGCGCAGCGCTGCGTTGCCGATGTACGACTTCGTCGGCCTGAGAGCAGCAACGGATACGTTTTGGTCCGCCGTGCGTGAGGAATTGCAACAGGCTGGCGAGCTTGACGTACCAGCGCACCTGACGCGCGATAGGCCCTATGCGGCAACCTGGCAGGATCCGGGCTTGCTACTCGGACAGGCCTGTCAGTATCCGCTGTCGCAGCTACTTCCCCCGCGCCCGACACTGGTTGCTGTGCCGGGTTATGCCGTCGCGGGTTGTCAGGGCAGTCGTTATACCAGCGCGATTATCGTTCGGTCCGACGATCAGGCGCAGACCTTATTGAGCTTGGCGGGACGCTGTTGCGGCTTTAATGAGCAAAGCTCGAACAGCGGATATAACCTGCTGCGATTGGCGCTGGCACGCGCCGGTGCCCGAGGGCAATTTTTCAGCGCTACTCGAGTGACCGGATCCCACCTGGAGAGTGTGCAGGCGGTGGCGGCTGGTCAGATTGATGTCGCTGCGATTGACTGTGTCAGTTTTGCGCATATACAGCGGCAATACCCGGCACTGGAGCGCCGCGTGCGGTTACTTGAGTGGACTCCTTCAAGTCCGGGATTGCCGTACATCACTGCCGCAACGTCTTCTGAATTAACGATGCAGCGACTACGTTTTGTCCTGCAGAGGGTCATGGCGGCGCCCGGCCTTGCCGAGATTCGCGAGGCGCTTTTTTTGGATCAGATGGATTTTAATGTCGATGATAGTTACACCGAAATTCAAGCCATGGTGTCGGAGGCGTACCGTTTAGGTTACCCGGAGATCGTTTAACACGAATTGCTTGGTAGGCGCTTTACATCGCTACGGCTTGGTAAATTCGCCCCTTAAAAAATCTCGCGATCCAACCCGTTTCACTGTGCGTTGACTGCTTGAGAGTTAGACGGTTTGTCGGAAAATCTGTCGCAGACGCATCACGAAGCTGGCGTCATCGCACAACAGCTTATCGGGAGAGTCTGAAAGCTTGGCCACCGGTTTGCCGTTGCAGCTCACCAGTTTCATCACGATGCTCAACGGCGTATGCCCCATGTCATTGGTTAAGTCAGTGCCTATGCCGAAGCCGCACTGGGCACGATCGGCAAAGTGGTGATGGAGATCCAAGGCTCGTGGAATATCCAACCCGTCTGAAAATACCAGGCGCTTCGTGTTTGCATCGATGCCAAGCTTTGCATAGTGGTTTAGCGCCTTCTCACCCCAAACGACAGGGTCCCCCGAGTCGTGACGCAGTCCGTCAAAAGCTCTGGCCAGTTCGACATCAAAGTCGGTAAGGAACGCATCTATTCCCACTACGTCGGTCAGTGCGATGCCTAATTGCCCGTTGTATTCAGTCAGCCAGCCCTGAAGTGCGGCTTTTTGAAATTCCGCAAGCCGTATGCCTACCGCCTGGTAGGTTTGCAGGTATTCGTGGCCCATCGTGCCCTTAGGGGCTAATCCGTATTTTTTGGCAAGAAATACATTCGATGTGCCCTTGAATAGCTCCGGGACCTCCTTGGTGAAAGTCGCCACTACCTGTTCTTGCCATCTGCGCGAGTAACGTCTGCGGGTGCCGAAATCAAAAAACTCAAACGGATGAGTGAAACGGCGGGCCTGAGACTGCTGGCTGTCACGATGGGCAATGAGTTGATTAACCTTAGTCGCCAGGCGGTACTCCCCCTGCGCGAGAGTGTCTTCCCGATGAAGACGGCGGAAGTAGAGTTCGTTAACAATTGACAGCACGAAGATTTCAAAACCGGTCACGTGGATTTGCGGGCCGGATGCCGTAATTTGCAGCTGATCGCCGAGCGTTTTCACGTGCAGGTAGGCACGTTGAAATTGAAACGTACGAAGAAAGTCGATGAAGTCGGCCTTCAGATACGGAAGCGTTTGAAGATAGGCAATTTCGTCGTCGGTAAACCGCAAGCGACACAGATGATCGATTTCCGCCTCGACCAAGGGAGCTAACTGCGCCAGCGGAAACTGCGGATGGTTTCGGCAGATAAATCGGTATTCGGCCTGATTATCAGGGAATGCCCGGTAGAGCGCCTGCCACATCGAGAACTTATAAAGATCCGTGTCGAGCATCGAGTGGGTGATGTGAGCCTGTTCAGCGGGCATCGTTAGGGTCCCTTGGGTGACTAAAGCGCGAATCGGGCACCGCCCCAAGTGCCACGGGTCACTTTTAGCGTGAGTTGGTGCTTTGTACCAAAACTGGAGAGCTTTGAAAGGGATTGATTGAATCGGGCAAGGCACACTTCGGTTCGAGGGTCCCCTTTCTGGGGCGGGAAGGGGGGCGTACAGGGCTTGACCTAAAACCCGTTCCCGTTGATGATACCTGTCTATACAGGTTACCCGCGGGCCTTCCCGCCGCCTCCACCGGAGTCCATTTGAGCACCATGCCTTTACCGCTGTACCAGCAGGTCAAAGACCACGTTCTGACCCGAATCCGTTCGGGTGAGTGGTTGCCGGGTGCGCGGGTACCGTCTGAGCATGAGCTGGTACGTGAACTCAACGTCTCACGTATGACCGCCAACCGCGCGTTGCGAGAACTCATGCGCACCGGCGTGCTGTCGCGCGTAGCTGGTGTAGGAACGTTCGTGGCGGATTTCAAGGCAGCCGGACACCCGCTGCAGATTCGTAATATTGCCGAGGAAATTCGCTCACGCGGGCACACCCATCATGCGCAGGTAATCAGCTTGCAGCCCATTGTGGCGACTCGCGAGGTCAGTGAACGATTATCGCTATCACGTGATGAGGTGCAGGTTTTTCACTCGTTGCTGGTGCACTTTGAGCAGGGACGTCCCGTGCAAGTCGAGGACCGCTACGTGAATCCCACCGTGGCACCGGATTATTTACAGGTTCCGCTGGACCGTGTGACCCCCAACGAATACCTCATGGAGGTTGCTCCATTGCAGCGTGTCGAGCATACGGTCAGGGCGGTCATCCCGCCGGCAACGATTGCTTCAAGACTCGAGCTGAGCGCCAGTGAGCCGGCGTTGCTGATAGAACGGGTGACCTGGAGTCGGGGAGCCCGTGCTTCCTATGCATTGTTGTATCACCCCGGCTCAAGTTTTGAATTGCGCGGTGGTTTCGACGCCTGAGGGCGTGACACTGACGCTGGATTAGTAGTGTTGATCTCTTTTGAACAGAGGAAAAAAGTTACATGACTACGTCATCACGCAAAGATACGTCACGACACATTCGTGCGTCCCATGGCAACACCCTGGAAACCAAGAGCTGGCTGACAGAAGCTGCGTTGCGCATGCTCAATAACAACCTGGATCCCGACGTAGCCGAACGGCCCGACGAGTTGGTGGTATACGGCGGCATCGGCCGTGCGGCCCGTAACTGGGCGTCCTACGATAAAATCGTGGAGACGTTAAAGCGACTAAACGATGACGAGACCCTGTTAATCCAGTCAGGCAAGCCAGTAGGTGTGTTTAAAACCCACGCCGATGCGCCACGCGTCTTGCTGGCTAACTCCAATCTCGTACCGCATTGGGCGAACTGGGAACACTTTAATGAGCTCGATCGCAAGGGCTTAATGATGTACGGGCAGATGACGGCGGGCTCGTGGATTTACATCGGCAGTCAGGGGATTGTTCAAGGCACTTACGAGACGTTCGTTGAGATGGGCCGACAGCACTTCAATGGCAATCTCGCCGGGCGCTGGATTTTGACCTCCGGTTTAGGTGGCATGGGCGGTGCACAGCCTTTGGCGGCCACCATGGCGGGAGCTTCCATGCTGGCGATCGAATGCGATCAGACGCGTATACAAAAGCGCCTGGAGACGGGGTACCTGGACTTGTCGGCGACTACCCTAGATGAGGCGATGGCCATGATCCATCAGTCGCTGAAGGATGGTGTGCCTCGCTCGGTGGGTTTGCTGGGTAACGCGGCGGAGTTGCTTCCGGAGATGCTCAAGCGCGGTATTCGTCCTGATGCGGTGACCGATCAGACATCGGCTCACGATCCGGTAAACGGTTATTTACCAGCCGGATGGACGATGCAGCAGTGGTGGGATCGTCGTGAGAGCGATCCGAATAGCGTGCGCGACGCGGCCATTGCGTCCATGGCTATTCACGTGGACGCCATGCTCGAGTTCCAAAAGATGGGTATTCCCACTTTCGATTACGGCAACAACATCCGGCAGATGGCGTTTAACCACGGCATCAAGCGCGCCTTTGATTTCCCGGGCTTCGTACCGGCTTATATCCGTCCGCTGTTCTGCCGCGGTATCGGGCCGTTCCGCTGGGTGGCTTTGTCGGGTGATCCGGAGGATATTCGCAAGACCGACGCGAAGGTCAAAGAGCTTATTCCTGACGATCCGCACCTGCACCGTTGGTTAGACATGGCGCAGCAAAAGATTCAGTTCCAGGGTCTGCCGGCACGTATTTGCTGGGTCGGCCTAGGTCAGCGTCATCGTTTGGGATTGGCCTTCAACGAAATGGTGGCCAGCGGTGAACTCAAGGCCCCGATCGTGATTGGGCGTGACCACTTAGACACCGGTTCTGTTGCTAGCCCGAACCGCGAGACTGAAGCGATGCTTGATGGGTCCGATGCCGTTTCGGACTGGCCGTTGCTCAACGCGTTGCTGAATACCGCTGGTGGTGCCACGTGGGTATCCCTGCATCACGGTGGTGGTGTGGGTATGGGCTACTCGCAGCACTCGGGTGTGGTTATCGTTGCCGACGGTACGCCAGAGGCTGCCAAGCGTCTGGAGCGCGTGTTGTGGAATGATTGTGGTACGGGCGTGATGCGTCACGCGGATGCCGGCTATGACATCGCGATCCAGTGTGCCAAAGAGCAGGGCCTGGACCTGCCGATGGTGAGCCCATGAGCCGGGTCGTTACTTCGCGGCGTGCCAAGAAGGTGGGTGCGTTAAAACTCGCTGAGCTGACGCTGCCGATGATTCGGCAGATTCATGACGGTTCCGTACGGGTTGAGTTAACCCGCGCGGACCTTGCTCGTCTGCGCAAAAGTGCGGCCATCGTCACTCGCGTTATCCGTAACGATGAAACCGTTTATGGCATCAACACCGGCTTTGGTTTGCTGGCCCACACTCGAATTGCTCGAGAGCAACTCAGCCAGTTGCAAAAGAACATTGTGTTGTCGCATGCCGCTGGCACCGGGGCATTGCTCGACGATCGCGTGGTGCGGCTGATTTTGGTGTTGAAAGCGGCCAGTCTGGCTCAGGGTTATTCCGGTGTTCGTGCGCAAACCGTACAAGCCTTGGTGGATTTGATTAATCACGAGATCTATCCGTGTATCCCAGGCCAAGGATCGGTGGGCGCGTCCGGGGATCTGGCTCCCTTAGCACACATGGCCTGCGCCTTGATTGGTGTGGGTGATGTGCGCGTTGCCGGCAAGATAGTCCCGGCGAAAGTGGCGCTAGAGCGCGCTGGCTTAAAGCCGGTAGAGCTAGGACCCAAAGAGGGACTGGCGCTGCTCAACGGCACTCAGGTCTCCACCGCGCTTGCCTTGTCGGGTTTGCTGCAAATTGAGGATGTCTTTGCCGCGGCCGTGGTTACCGGTGCCATCGCTGTGGATGCGCTGAAAGGCAGTGATACGCCTTTTGATGGACGCATCCACAAGTTGCGACGCCAGCCTGGCCAGCAGCAGATTGCAGCCGTTTATCGAGCGCTGCTCGAGGGTAGCGCGGTGCGTGACTCTCACGAAGACTGCGAGAAGGTACAAGACCCTTACTCGTTGCGCTGCCAGCCGCAGGTGATGGGGGCGTGCCTGGATCTGATGCGAACGGCGGCCACCACGCTGTTACGCGAAGCTAACGCGGTGACGGATAACCCGCTGATTTTCCCTGAGGATGGCTCTGTTTTGTCGGGTGGAAATTTCCATGCCGAGCCGGTGGCCTTTGCGGCTGACCAGCTGGCACTGGTGGTCGCGGAAATTGGTTCGTTATCGGAGCGGCGACTCGCCATGCTGACTGACCCAAAGATGAGCGGGTTGCCTGCCTTTTTGGTGCGTGAGTCGGGTGTGAATTCTGGATTTATGGTGGCTCACTGCACATCCGCGGCATTGGTCTCGGAAAATAAGATGCTTGCTCACCCGTGCTCGGTGGACAGCATCCCAACGTCAGCGAATCAGGAAGACCACGTGTCCATGGCGACCCACGGTGCGCGGCGCTTAACCCTGATGGCACAGAACGCATCGACCGTGGTGGGGATTGAACTGTTGGCTGCGGTTCAGGGGGTGGAGTTTCATCGGCCTCTAAAGAGTTCGCGCGCGCTGGAGAGCGTCATTCGTCTGGTTCGGGACTTAGTGCCTAACTACGAGACGGATCGCTATTTCGCCAAGGATATTGAATTGGCGACTGCACTGGTTCGCAGTGGGGCCCTGCGTAGTTTGATTGGTACGGCGGCTTTAGGCTCTTGATGGTGATGGAAAGCTTCATCAGCGCTGAGCCGTCTATTCCGTTGGTGATTAGCTTGCCGCACGTCGGCACGGGATTGGTACCGGAGGTGGAGGCTCAGCTCACTCCGGTCGCCCGTTTGGTAGAGGATACGGACTGGCACGTCGAACGACTGTACGACTTTGCCCGTGAAGCGGGCGCGGGCTGGGTGCAGGCGACCCTGTCGCGCTACGTGATTGACCTCAACCGGCCTCCGGATGATGCTTCGCTCTATCCGGGGCAGACAACCACCTCGCTCTGTCCGGTGGAGACCTTTCAGGGCGAGCCACTTTATGCGGCACGAGGACCTGACCCTCAGGAAATTGCGCGCAGGCGTGAGCAATACTGGCAGCCTTATCATGCCCGCCTGAGCGCCTTGATTGATCAGGCGCGAGATCGCTTTGGGCATGTGGTGTTACTGGATGCGCATTCTATCGCCAGCTTTGTGCCCAGGCTTTTTGAGGCCCGGTTGCCGGATGTGAATGTAGGCACCTACGGTGGCCAGTCCTGCAGCCTGGACCTGAGTCATCGGATTATGGAGGTCCTGCATGCACAGAGTGAATTCACCTGCGTGTTGAACGGCCGATTTAAGGGCGGTTACATCACGCGTCATTACGGCAACCCCCAAAACGGTGTGCATGGGGTGCAATTTGAGTTGGGCCAATTGGCCTATTTGGATGAGCCTGCTGCGGTCTACGTGCCCTCACGGGCGGCGTCACTGAAGACCTTATTAACCCAATTGGTCAATGCCATGGTGGCATTCAGACCCACTCGATAAAGGAATTCCCATGCAGTACCTCGCCAAGGACCACTACGTGTCCATGCCGTGGCGCAACGGTAAAGGTACGACACAAGAGATTGCTCGCCACCCGGCCGCACCGGAGATCTTTGATTGGCGCCTGAGCCTGGCGAGCTTAGATAGCGATGGTCCTTTTTCTAGCTACCCTACCTATCAACGGGTGGTGGTGCTGGTGCAGGGTGAGGGCTTTACTCTGCATTTTGCCGATGGCGCCGCGCAGACTCTGGACGAGCTGGGTAGCGCTGCGATCTTTGCCGGAGAGGCTGACGTTCAGTGCACCTTAGTCGATGGGCCATGTCGCGATTTAAGTCTCATGGTCCGCGCTCCGGGCACTGTACTGGCGGCACAAGTCTTAGATCCCACACAAGAGTTCCGACTACCGGCAGCGGTGGGTGCGCAGCGAGCCGTCTTTGGCCTGTCAGGCCAGTCGCAGGTGGTGATCGAAGGCGCCGACCAGGCGCCACAGCCGACCGTGCTTCAAGCTGGGGACTGCGTCTTGTTTGATGAGCTAGACGGAGAGATTGCCTTAGCGCCGTTGGGCGCGGATTCGCGCGCGCTGCTCTTGGAATGGACGCATTTCTTAAGTCGCAGTCATCGCGGCTGATACACCACACCCATAGCTCGAGGGCAGATAGCTGATGTGTAACGTGCAAACGGTAGCAACAGGTCCTTGGTATTCCTCCAGGCCGGTCGGTGACGACGTCACTTTGTTCTGGGAGCCCTACGTCCACTCCTTTGCTCAGTGCAATATTTGGTATGTGCGCGGCAAGGATCGGGACCTCTTGATCGATAGCGGTACGGGATTGCTGCCACTCACCCCGGCGCTGAGCCTGTTATCGGGACGCCCGATCATTGCGGTAGCGACGCACGGTCATTTTGATCACATCGGTGCTTTACATGAGTTTTCAGATCGCCGGGCGCATGTGGCGGAGGCGGCTGATTTTGCAACCATGCCCGATGCATTGACCTATGCCGATTGGTTTCGCGGACTGGACCAACCGGTGGATGCGCTACCGGTTGAAGGCTGGGAGAAATCCGAATATCAAATTAAGCCTGCGCCTGTTCATCAAACCCTTCAAGATGGGGATGTGATCGATTTAGGGTCGCGGCAATTAACGGTTCTGCATCTGCCGGGTCATTCGCCAGGATCGGTGGGGTTTTTTGAAGAACAGACCGGAATGCTGTTTTCAGGAGACGCCCTTTATGACGGCCAGTTGCTGGATGATTTAGCCACCAGCAATGTCGCCCATTACGAAGCCACCATGCATCGTTTGCGAGACTTACCGATTCGTATCGGCCACGGTGGGCATGGCGCTAGTTTTGATGATCGGCGCAAGCTGACATTGGTGGAAGAGTATCTACAAGGCAAGCGGTTACAGGGTTGTCCTATCGGGCCCTAATGAAACGGCAATCCTTGGCTAGTACTTAGCCGCTGGCGGCTTCTCAGCGGCTTGGGTCACCCCAAGCCGCTGAGAGGCAGCAACTTACTTCATGGTTGGCATGACAAACTCGGCCTTGACCGAATCGGTCTCCGGCCAGCGCTGAGTGACCGTTTTTAAACGGGTGTAGAAGCGAATGCCTTCTTGGCCATAGGCGTGGTGATCGCCGAACAACGAATTGCGCCAGCCACCGAAACTGTGGAAGGCCATCGGAACAGGCAGGGGAACGTTGACACCCACCATTCCCACTTCAATGTCTTGCACGAACTTGCGCGCCACTTCACCGCTGCGGGTGAACACGGCCGTGCCGTTAGCAAACTCATGAGAGTTGATGAGCTTGACCGCGGAGGCAAAGTCCGGCACGCGGACCACACACAGAACCGGTCCGAAGATCTCCTCCTTATAAATCTTCATTTGCGGCGTCACGTGATCAAACAGCGTGGCGCCTAAGAAGAAACCCTCTTCGTGACCGGCCACGCTAAATCCACGTCCATCAAGCACCAGCGTGGCCCCTTCGGCCACGCCCGCATCAATGTAGCCGACGACCTTGTTCTTATGAGCCTGCGTGACCAACGGGCCCATGTCCGCACCGGGGGTTTCGGAGCTGGCAATTTTAAGCTGAGGTACCCGAGCTTTCAGGCGCGTGATGAGTTCATCGGCGGTGGCATCACCGACCGCAATGGCTACTGAGATCGCCATGCATCGCTCACCGGCCGACCCATAGGCTGCACCAACGATCGCCTCCATAGCAGCACCCATGTCAGCATCCGGCATGACGATGGCATGGTTTTTTGCCCCGCCCAGTGCCTGCACGCGTTTGCCGTGCGCGGTGCCTTGTGAGTGTATGTAACGGGCGATCGGCGTGGAGCCCACAAAGCTCACCGCACTAACCGCCGGGCTTTCCAACAGAGTGTCGACCGCGAGCTTGTCCCCTTGAACGACGTTGAACACGCCATCGGGCAGCCCGGCCTCTTTGAGCAAGCGCGCCAAGTAGATCGCGGTGGAAGGATCGCGCTCGGAAGGCTTTAGGATAAAGGTGTTGCCGGCTACCAGCGCGACTGGAAACATCCACATGGGCACCATCGCCGGGAAGTTAAACGGCGTGATGCCGGCCACCACGCCTAAGGGCTGGCGCAAGCTGAAGCTATCGAGTCCGGTGCCGACGTTGTCGCTAAATTCGCCCTTGAGCAGGTGCGGCGCGCCGCAGGCAAACTCCACGACCTCCAGGCCACGGGTGACTTCACCTTCGGCATCGGAGAGCGTTTTGCCGTGCTCTGCTGAAATGATGGAGGCAATGATTTTGGCGTGCTGGTCTAGCAGGTCTTTGAACTTGAACATGACACGGGCGCGACGTAGTGCCGGTGTGCGTGCCCATGCCGGGAAGGCCGCCGCCGCACTGGCAATCGCAGCATGAACCTCGTCAGCGGTGGCCAGCGTCACTTGGCGGGCCTCACGGCCTAAGGAAGGGTTGTACACCGCAACGTGCGGTCCATGACCCTGTACTTCTTTACCGTCGATCCAGTGGGTGACCAGTGGGGCGAGTGTGGGATGAGTCGTTGCATTCATGAGTTTCAATAATCCTTACAAAGTAACCGGAGTCGCACGCAGCGCACGACGTATACCTTCGATCATCTCGTGCACTTCGCTCTCGCTGCTGATGAAAGGCGGTGCCAGCGCGATGATGTCGCCGGTGAATCGCGGCATCTGCCCTTGGTTCAGCGCATTTTTAAACACGTTGATCGCTTTCAAACCCGGCATACCCGGGTAGGGCGCCAGTTCCAGCGCGGCAGCAAGACCGATATTTCGGATATCCGTGACGTGTGGCTCGCCGCGCAGACTGTGCACGGCGTTTTCCAGTACGGGGGCCAGTGCGGCCGAACGCTCGATCAACTTTTCTTCTTCCATGACATCTAAGGTTGCGTGAGCTGCCGCCATGGCCAGCGGGTGGCCGGTGTAGGTATATCCGTGGAAGAATTCAATCGCGTGGGCAGGCCCGGTCATAAAGGCTTGCTGGATGTCTTCACGAACCAAGACACCGCCTAACGGCACCATGGCGTTGTTCACCGCCTTGGCAAAGGTATTTAAATCGGCATCAACGCCAAAAAACCCCGACGCAAACGGTGTACCCAGACGACCAAATCCGGTGATGACCTCATCAAATATCAGCAAGATCCCGTGCTTGGTGCAGATCTCGCGTATCTTTTGCAGATAACCTTGCGGAGGAACGATAACGCCGGTGGAGCCCTGCATGGGCTCTAAAATCACCGCAGCGATCGTGGAGGCATCGTGCAGCGCGATGATGCGCTCTAAATCGTCAGCTAAATGCGCACCCCAGGTAGGCTGGCCGCGGCTGTAGGCCATCTCGGCGGGATTCCACGTGTGCGGCAAATGATCCACGCCCGGGATCATCAGGGGCGCGAACATCTTGCGATTAGCGACCATGCCGCCGACCGAGATGCCACCTAAACCAACGCCGTGGTAGCCGCGCTCGCGACCAATGATGCGGGTACGCGATGCTTCACCGCGCAGGCGATGATAGGCCACAGCGATCTTAAGCGCCGTGTCCACGGCCTCGGAGCCCGAGTTGCAGAAGAACACGCTGTCATTCGGGCGACCGGCTAATTTCGTGATACGCGATGCCAAGGAGAAGGCGGTGGGGTGGCCCATCTGAAACGAGGGCGCAAAATCCAAGGTCTCTACCTGCTCCTGGATGGCCTTCACCAGCTTGGGATGGGAGTGACCCAGCGGGGAGCACCACAGTCCTGATAAGCAATCAAAGACGCGACGGCCGTCCGCCAGATCGTAATAGGCACCTTTAGCCTTTGTGATCAGGCGTGGGTTTTCCTTAAACATTCGGTTGTGCGTGAAAGGCATCCACCACGAGCGAAGTTCGGGATGCGAGACGTCCGGATGAAGTTCGGTCACTGCGTTCATGTGCGTTTCCTCAGGAAAAAAGGACCAGTAGGCCAGCCACTACCCTGCGCGGTTTGCGCCGTGGATACCAGACACGGGATCTAAAAAAACCGGCTATACTGTATTGGTTTATAATTCAGTACACATTATGCCAGTCATTTCCCCCGCGCCCTCGTTGCTGGAACGCCTTGCTCAAGAGTTGCAGGCTGATATCGCTGCCCGCCGTTTACCCTTGGGCACTCGTTTACCGTCCGTACGGATGCTGGCCCGTGAGCGAGGCGTGAGTCCATTCACCGCGGCTGCCGTATTCGAGCGTCTGGTAGCGTCAGGGGTGGTCGAGGCACGGCGCGGCAGTGGTTACTTTGTGGCCAGTGGGTCTGCGCGTGTAGTGTTTCGCCGTAGCCGTGATGTGCCGGCTGACTCGTTGTGGGAAAGTCGCGATGACCCGCAAGCCTCCTTGATTCGGGTTGATGCCGGGTGTGGTTGGTTGCCCAGTGATTGGTTACCGCATGAGGCGATCCGTTCCGCATTACGTGCCGCAGGGCGCGGGCCGGGGCTCAACTTTGGCTATGCCAGCCCGAACGGGTCATCCGGTTTACGCGAGCAGTACGCGATGCAATTACGTAGTGGTGGTCTGGACATTGACGCTGATCGTATTTTGACTACCCAGGGTGCGAGCCAGGCGCTGGATCTGATCGTTCGGGAGTTCTTAGAGCCTAACGACGCGGTGGTAATTGAGGATCCGACCTATCCGCCATTGTTAGACATGTTGCGCGCACGGCAGGTAAAAATTCTTGCCGTGCGACGGGGCCTCGATGGCCCGGATGCCGAGCAGCTCGAGCAGTTGCTCAAGCGGCGCCGACCGAAATTATTTTTTACCAACAGCGTGTTGCACAACCCCACCGGTACCAGTACCAGCCTGCCGGTTGCTCATCGTCTGCTGCAATTAGCCGAGCGCTATGACTTTAATATCGTCGAAGACGATATTTATGCCGAACTGGCGCCGCGTGCGCAGGCAAGCCTTGCCGTGCTTGATCAGTGCCAACGCGTGCTGTTGGTACACAGTGTTTCAAAAACCATCGCTCCGGATTTACGGGTAGGTTTTGTCGCCGCGCACCCGGATGTCATTAAACGTTTAGCGCGGGCTAAAACGCGTGCCTCGCTCGCCTCAAGTACGGTAATGGAGTCACTGGTATTGCACATACTGACTCGCGGACATTATCGGCGTCATATTGAGACGGTGCGACGACGACTAGCTCAGGCTCAGCTGGCCGTGCAGCAGGCTTTAGAAATGCGCGGGGTGGAATGGTGGTTTCGTCCCTCGGGGGGTATGTTCCTATGGGGCAAATTGCCGTTCGGCTTACCCAGCGGCAAGCTCTGGCGATTAGCAGCCGACCAAGGGGTTTTGTTAGCGCCCGGCGAGTTGTTTCAGGTAGATGCGCGCGTCTCACCGTATTGGCGATTTAACGTGGCGCATGCCGATGCCCCGGAGTTGTACGGCTTTTTAGATCATTTGTCAGACAACTCGGCTAAAGGACAGGCCTGATGTCATTAAGTTATCGTTTGCCTGAGCCCTACGTGGGCCAGCATCGCGTGACGCTCGATGAAATTGACGAGTATGAACACGTCAACAATGCCTGCTACTTACGATGGCTGGATCGGGTTGCGTGGGAACACTCCAAAGCACTAGGCATTAGCCTCACCGATTGTCTGCGGCTGCGGCGTGGTATGGCGGTAAGGCACACCCGGCTCGATTACCTTCAAGCGGCGCTGCTCAACGATCACTTGATGATCGCCACGTGGATTGTGGCCAGTGACGGACGCCTGCGCTGCAGTCGACGCTTTGAGGTAGTGCATGCCGTAAGCGGGATCCGAATGTTGGAAGCTGAAATAGATTTTTTTTGCCTGAATCTCGATACGGGCAAGCCCGCGCGATTTCCAAGCGAATTCAGCCAAGCCTACGCGCCCGATTCGAGGGTCTTAACCGCCTATGAACAACTAGATATTGCGCTGCGGCAAATCGGTCAGTGGCGTCGTTGAGGCAAGCGCTACGGTGCCCCAACGGCTGCGTGGTACATTGCGCGCTGGCTGTGAGCACTCTCTGCCCAGGGCAATGGAGTTACCCGCAGCGTTTTTCATAAGGACCTCGTCATGCAAGAAAGCCAAGTAGCAACGCCTCAGTTAAGTCAAACACTGCAGTCGCGCCACGTGTCGATGATCTCTGTCGGCGGCATGATCGGTGCCGGCTTGTTCGTCAGCAGTAGTGCAGCGATTGCCGCAACGGGTCCGGCGATCGTGCTGAGCTTTATGTTGGCTGGCGGCATCATTTTATTGGTGATGCGCATGCTCGCGGAAATGGCGGTTGCTTTGCCTGGCGTTCGTTCATTTACTGAATTTACCCGAGCGGGCCTGGGCAATGGCGCGGGTTTTGTGATTGGCTGGTTGTACTGGTACTTCTGGGTGATTGTGGTGCCGGTAGAAGCGATTGCGGGCGCTAATCTACTCCACGATTGGTTTCCAATTGCCCCACCTTTGTTGATGGGCATCGCGTTAATGATGGTGATGACTGGCGTCAATTTGATGTCGGCACGCTCCTACGGTGAATTTGAATTCTGGTTCGCGTCCATCAAGGTCGCGGCCATCATTGTCTTTATCTGCCTGGCCGCCTCGTTTGTGTTCGGCTTCACCTCACCGACAGGTTCCACCTGGTCTAACTTGACGGCGCATCGCGGGTTTTTGCCGTTTGGCCCGCAGGCGGTTCTGGCCGGTGTAATTACGGTGTTCTTCTCGTTGACCGGGGCCGAAATCACCATGATTGCGGCGGCCGAGTCGGCCGAACCCACTAAAGCCGTTGCGCAACTGGGCAAGACCGTGCTGGGGCGCATCATGATGTTCGATGTGCTTTCTATCTTTTTGATTGTCAGCGCGGTGCCATGGACGGATGTGCAGTCGGGTAAGTCTCCGTTCGCGCTGGTCTTGAATCATATGCACATTCCATACGTCGAAGATGGCATGAAGATCATTATTCTGACGGCCGTGCTGTCATGTCTGAACTCGGCGTTCTATGTCTGTTCACGTGTGATCTTTCTGTTGGCGTCGCACCGCGATGCGCCGGCCGGGTTGGCTAAGCTTAACGCCCGCGGCGTACCTACCCGCTCGGTCATGCTGGGCACGATCGCCGGTTTACTGGGCTTGATTGCTCAATATTTTTATCCAGAGACCGTGTTTTCGTTCTTAGTGGATGCTTCTGGTGCTCTGTTGGTCTTTATTTATATCGCCGTGGCTTTGTCACAGATCCGCCTGCGTCGTGCCAGGGAGCGCCTGGGCACTCCTGAGCCGTCTATCACCATGTGGTTTTTTCCTTGGCTCAGCTACTTCACTATTGCCGCGCTGCTGGCGGTACTGGCGGCGATGGCACTGACCCCCTCGCACGTGCGTGAGTTCTGGAGCAGCATTGGCACGCTATTGTTTGCCATCACGATGTACCAGTTGGTGCGCAACTCCCGGAAACCTGCCTAACATTGGTCGGCGGGCCTGCCGGGCCCGCCAGACTTCGGGGTTGCCGAAGGCTCGTGATAAACTAATCTAAAGCCTCTATTAAGCCGTCGGGCACGGCGTCGCTAGACGAAGAAAGTTGTATGGGACGTATTTTTGAGACCCGCAAACACGTGATGTTTGCACGCTGGGACCGCATGGCGAAACAGTTCGCTCGTGTCGGCAAAGAAATTGCGATGGCTGTGCGCAACGGCGGCACCGACCCTGGCGGTAATCCGGCGCTGCGACGCGCGATCCAAAACGCGCGTTCCGTGAATATGCCCAAAGATAAAGTCGAGGCTGCAATCAAGCGAGCTTCGGGTAAAGACACGACGGATTACCAGGAAGTCCTCTACGAAGGCTACGCTCCCCATGGGGTTGCGGTTATTGTGGATACTGCGACAGACAACACCGTGCGTACGGTGGCGAATTTGCGCCATATTTTCTCAAAGTACGGCGGAAATTTAGGTACTTCGGGTAGCGTGAGTTTTCAGTTTAAGGCCATGGGCGTATTTCGCCTTGCCCCGGCGGGCTTGGATGCCGAGGCGCTTGAGCTGGACATGATCGATCACGGGTTGGAAGAGATGGGCGAGAGCACCAACGATAAGGGTGAGCCACAGTTGGTTCTGCGCTGCGCCTTTGCTGACTTTGGGGTCATGCAAAAAGCACTGGAAGACAAAGGCATTGCTCCAGCCTCGGCTGAGCGTGAGTACGTCTGTTTGACGCCGATGGAACTCGCTGAAGAACAGGCTACCGAGGCTTTGACCTTAATCGACAAGCTCGAGCAAGACGACGACGTTCAAAACGTCTTTCATAACCTGATCTAACTCGATTCTCACGCACGCATCTAATGCACCCCAAGTCAGGCTCAGGCCCGACTTGCGGGGTGCTGATAGCGACTCGAGCTCAATACGAGCGGAGCTTTAAGTCCACTCGGTGAGTTTGTTGCCGTCTTGATCGGTAAATGAACCCACCACGATCATGATGAAATCGTAAAGCCAGAGTAGCCCAAAAACGCCGCCGGTAAACAGCATCAGAATACCGGTGCCGATCTTGCCCACATAGAACCGGTGCGCACCGGCCCACCCTAGAAACACACAGAGTAAAAAGGCCGGCAGTATCGTCTTGTCGGGTCTGGGTAGGGTTTGAGTGCCAGCCTGCGGAGCGCCGCAGTTCGGGCAGCTCACCGCTGATTCGTGAATTTCTTTGCCGCAAGCTCTGCAGTAAACCATGCTGTTTATCCTTTGATCGTCGCGATTTCGTGATTTTTTGGGATGCCCTGGTTCCCTCGACCAATTTCCAGTGTGTTCGCATTGTTGCGATTGCGTCAAGCCGGAAAGGAGTCTGGCTACGCCTGATGGGTGCGTTAGTAATCACCGAATTGCCAGAAATAGCCCAATTATCCGGCTCTACGGTTCAAGGTTTCTCAGGGGATGATGTGCTCGAAACTTTTACGAGGATTGACCAATCATGGCCGCTCACATCAATGAACTTTACCCCGCCAGCGACCCGGCTAGTGGTTTTGACGGCAACTGCCGCGCCGGCCTCTATGCCATCTTGCTACTGCCCACGCCCTGCATGCGCTGCGGGTGTGCCACACAAGCTGCCTTTTTCTGGGTACCTCCCGGACATCAGCTGTTGCAGTTGGGAGCCAACCCCAATGAGGATTGTTGGCAGCGTTCTTCGGAGTGCAGTCTGTTGCATCGTGTACGTTGGATTAATACCGATGCACGACGATTTATCGCCCGATGGTTACCCGGCCTACGTCTGGATGCCTCGAATTCTAATCGTCCTGCGTATTGGCTTAATCATTGCGAACACTGCGACGCCGCCGTAGCCGCGTTAGACCAAGAAAACCATTCCCTACTGGCGTGGTGGAGCAATGAATCGAACCTGCAGTCTTGCAGCGTGATTCCAGTTAATGAGCAGTTATTTGCCTTTGTGGAGGCTTTTTCAATCGGCGATTTGGCCGACTCGGTGCTGGAGTCTATCGAAGTGGCTGCGCGCTGTGAAACTAGCAAGCCAGAGTCGTTTATTGAGGCGCCACCAAAGCCCGTCTTCGCGCACGGTTGAAAGCCTCCACAGCCTCAAAGCCGTAATCTACGAGTATGGCTAGAAGTGCAGCAGGGATGGCCCCCTCCAGAATAAGTGAGGTGTCATTGAGCCGAATGCCGGACATGATGGTCTGGCCAAAGCCGCCGGCACCGATGAGGGCGCCTAAGGTGGCCGTGCCTACGTTAATGACGGTGGCCGTTTTTATGCCGCTGATAATCGAACGTTGAGCCAGCGGGAGCTCAATTCGAAACAGCCGTGTGGCGCGCGTCAGACCTAGAGAGGTGGCTGACTCTTGGAGTGAGACCGGTATATCCAACAACCCGCTGGTGGTACCACGGATGATAGGCAGCAGGCTGTAAAGAAACAGGGCAACGCACGCGGGCACAAAGCCTAATCCGAGAATAGGAATCATAAAGACCAAAAGAGCCAGCGAGGGTAGTGTCTGCAGCACACCCGCCGTACCCAGGATCCAGCGTCCCCATCCCGGCCGCTTGGCGCTGAGTACACCCAAGGGTATGCCGATCAGTGCGGCGAGTAGTGCCGACAGACCGGACAGGGCTATATGTTCTTTAAATCGCGTCAGCAGGCGCTCGATACGTTGTGTACGAGCATCGACGGGCTGCTGGTTAAGACCTAGCCATTGTCGGGCGACTTCACTTTCAGAGTGATGATCGAAGGTGACGGCACTGTTGAGCTGGCGCATTCGCGCGGTATCAATCCGCCCGCCTAGACTGTTGAGCGCGGTTACAACCCGCTCAGGAAGCGTCAGTCTGTAAAGGTAAACACCTTGGTAGTCCGGAAAGTAATGGCGATCATCAACTAAGATTCTTAAGTGGTTACGGTCAATCTCCGGATCGGTTGAGTAAAAATCGGTAGCGTCGATACTGCCGGCAGCCAATCCCCGATACGCCACCTCGTGATCCAAGCCCTGAGGCGTAATGGCCTGTAACCCGTACGTCTGCGACAGTCCAGGCCAGCCATCGCTGCGCCCTAGGAACTCGTTAGAAAGGCCCAGGCGCGTTTCCGGATGTGCCATGAGGTCACTGATAGAAACCAGATTTAAGCGCTTAGCCACATTCTCTGGAACCCCTATGGCATAGGTGTCGACAAACCCTAGCGGCACACTCATGCCGATGCCCTGTTGTTTGAGGGCCGCACGGATTTCATCAACCGTCTTGAGTTGGCTCTGGTTGAGCAGTTCAGCGGTGATAGTACCGGTGTATTCGGCATACAGATCAATCCGCCCGGCCAGCAAGGCCTCCCAGAGGATGCGCGTGCTGCCTAGCTCTCGATCATGCCGTGCTTGGATACCTTGCTGACCTAAGGTCTCGGTGGCAATTTCACCTAATACGACCGACTCGGTAAATACCTTCGAGCCCACCAGGATGGGCTCTACCGGCCGACCCTGTGCGGTCCACACCCAGCTGCTGAGTATGACGGTGAAGACTACGCGCCACGCGGTCATGTGCTTAGCTCCGCTAAGATGTCGCGAGGGCCGCGCTGAGCCCGGACAAATTGCCGGGCAAACTCGTTGATCGGACGGTTCAGTAATTCCTCTGGATCACCGCACTGCACGAGTTGACCTTGGTTTAGCAAAGCTATTTGTGCCCCGAGCAATACCGCCTCGCTCAAATCATGGGTCACCCACACCACGGTTTTTTTAAGCCGGGCGAAGAGATCCCGCAGGTCAAGCTGCAGCTCCCGCCGCACGATCGGATCCAGGGCCGATAAGGCCTCATCGAGCAATACCAGATCCGGATCCAACATTAGCGCGCGAATTAAACTCAAGCGTTGCCGCTCACCGCCGGACAGCTCGCCAGGCCGCTGGTTCTGTACGCGGCGAGGTAATTTAACGAGCTCAAGGAGCATTGAGAATCGAGCATCGACCTGGGCACGATCCTGCTTTAAATCAAAGGTCACCAGCGTCGCATTTTCATAGGCCGACAGATGCGGAAACAACCCGCCATCCTGGGTCACATAACCAATACCATGGCGAATCTTGGCTAAATCGGCGGTGCTTAAGTCCTTGCCGTCGATCAAAATTTGACCCCGATCTGGGCGCAATAAACCCGTGGCTAATCGCAACAAGGTGGATTTGCCGCAGCCGCTCGGTCCGATCAGTACCGTGGTTTCCGCCCGGTTGCAGCTCAGCGACAAGTCATTCAGCGCCCAATGCGACTGGTAGCGCTTGGCCACGTGTGTAAAGGCGAGCATTGGATCGGGATTAGAGTTGTCCACGGTAGTTAAGCGTAACGGATTCTGCAGCGGTGTGCAGGCGTGGTGTGTCGCATAGCACCAATTTTTATTTTAACTGGCCACAAATTTGCTCTATTCCTCAGGCACAATGATTTGAAATTATTCGCTCAGCAGGTCCAACCGAGGCGAGGAGACAAGCCATGACGAAACGAGTGGTTTACGTGACTGGTGGCATGGGTGGTATCGGGACGTCAATTTGCCGCCGATTCGCCCAAGACGGACATACGGTGATCGCTGGCTGCGGACCGGGTTCGTCACGTAAAGATACCTGGCTTGCGGCTATGCGTGCCGAAGGATATGAAATCCATGCCTCGGAAGGCAACGTTGCCGACTGGGAATCAACTCGACTCGCGTTCGCGAAGGTTCGCGCTGAAATTGGTGACATCGACGTACTGGTGAATAACGCCGGTATTACCCGTGACGGCTTGTTTCGCAAGATGACTTTAGATCACTGGCAAGCGGTAATTGATACCAACCTCAACAGCTTATTTAATGTGACCAAGCAGGTGATTGACAGCATGCTTGACCGAGGTTGGGGTCGCATCATCAATATCTCTTCGGTGAATGGCCAAAAAGGCCAATTTGGGCAGACTAATTACTCGACGGCTAAAGCGGGGATTCACGGATTTACCATGGCTTTGGCCCAAGAGGTTGCTTCCAAAGGCGTCACCGTAAATACCGTATCGCCCGGTTATATAGGCACCGATATGGTCAGGGCGGTTAAACCGGAAGTCCTTGAAAAAATCATCTCCACAATCCCCGTGCGGCGCTTAGGCGAGCCTGAAGAGATCGCCTCTATCGTGAGCTGGCTGGCTTCAGAGCAAGGCGCTTATGCCACTGGCGGAGATTTTTCGCTCAACGGTGGTCTACACATGAGTTAACGGCAAAAAACGTTGGCGCCTTATGGCGGCACGATTGCCGACTTTAATCGACCCTGATGTTTACGCTTGACGATGGGATTTAAAGACTCATGAAATTATTGCGCTTAGCAAAAAATGTGGCCCGTAGCCTCAGTTGCATCTCGTGGCTGGCACTAACGCTGCTGCCAGGTCATACGCTGCTCGCTTCAGATAGCAACACCATTGAAAACAGTGTCGTGAAAGTATTCTCTACGATTCGTAATCCGGACCCTTCCCGACCCTGGACTAAACAACCTCCGGGAGAGGCGACCGGTTCGGGCGTAGTCATTGAGGGTCATCGCATTTTAACTAACGCCCACGTCGTGCGTTACGCAAGCCAAGTGCAAATCCAGGCCAATCAAGCCGGCGACAAACTCAGCGCGAAAGTGTTGGCAGTAGCGCCAGGTATCGATTTGGCGGTTCTTCAACTGGACGATGAGTCATTTTTCGATACGCACCCGGCTGTGCTGCGCGCCAATAAAATGCCTGAAATCAAAGATGCCGTCTTAGCCTACGGATACCCGACCGGCGGTGCCGCACTGTCTATTACCAAGGGCATTGTGTCGCGCATCGAGTTTGTCCCTTACAGCATTGCAACCTCCGGCTTGCGTATTCAAATTGATGCGGCTATCAATCCGGGCAACAGTGGCGGACCGGCGATCGCAGGCGATCGTATGATTGGCTTGGCTTTTAGCAAGCTTAATCAAGCCAACAATATTGGCTACATTATCCCTAACGAGGAAATCGAGCTGTTCCTCGCTGATATTGCCGACGGACACTACGATGGCAAGCCGGCGCTTTATTTAGAGTCGCAGACGCTGGAGAACCCGTCGCTTCGCGCCTATCTAAAAGTTGAGAAATCGACAACAGGTATCGTCGTTCAACGAAACTACGGTGATAGGGCCGCTCCTGTATTACAGCGCTGGGACGTGATCACCAAAATTGGTGACATGGCTATTGATGATCAGGGCATGATCAAAGTCAGTCCAAGCTTGCGGCTGGCTTATCAGTATTGGATACAGCGCATAGCCAAAGACGGCAAAGTACCGCTCACCATTTTCCGCGGTGGAAAATCCCAATCGGCGTTAGTCCCGGTGGCGTTGGATCGGCCATTGGTAATGCCTGAGTTGGCCGGATCGTATCCGCCATACTTTATTTACGGCCCGTTGGTGTTTTCCAAGGCTACTATCGAGTTTCTCGGAGTCGCACAGGCTCGGGCCGCTGCGCGTCCGACAATGGGATTTATGGGCAGTCCACTGGTCACCCGTTTTGGGCAACCGCCGAGAATGGCGGGCGAGGAATTGGTTGTTGTCTCATCACCGCTATTTCCCAACAAAATTGCCCAAGGCTATGACAGTCCGGTCGGTAGCGTAGTACGTGCGGTCAATGGCACTAAAATTGATAATTTGAAGCAGTTAGTGAAGACCTTGCGTGATTTGAAGGATGAATTTGTGATCGTCGAGTTTGATCAGGATGAGTCCGAAACCCTGGTGCTGCGACGCGCGGATATTGCGGCTGCGACCGAGGAAATTCTTTCTGATAACGGCGTGCGAGCTCAGGGTTCTCCGGAACTGCTGGCCGTTTGGAACGACGAAGGCGGGGCCCATTAAATTACAGGTCGGCACGGGTGGGTAGCCACCCGTGCGAAGTGCCGTTCGCTTATCTTGTGTGGCCAACCACGGCTTGCAGCGTGGCCCAGAGCTTCTCAACATGCTGACGTTCGGTGAGGTGTGCGCCTATGGATACACGCACCATCCACGCGCCAGCGACTTTAGACGGCGTGACATAGGCATCACCTGATGCGTTGACCGCAGCGGCCCAACGTTGAGTGTATTCATCCAGCGCCTCACCGTGTAAGCCTGGCGGCTCATGTCGTAGGCAGACTGTCTGCAACAGAACGGGGGCGACCACTCGCCACGAGGGTGCTTGTCGTACGGCCTCGGCAAGCCACTGCGCGTTAGCCAAATCACGCCGTAGACGCGCGCGCAGGCTTGCCACACCTTCAGTTCGTAATAAAAACCACAGTTTTAAGGCACGAAAGCGCCGGCCTAAGGGTATACCCCAGTCACGGTAATTAATGACCTCTCCGTCCACGGCGCTTTGCAGGTAACTTGGATTGGTGGACATCACGCGAATCAGGTGTTGTTCGTCACGCACAAAGTACAACGAGCAATCAAAGACCACACCCAACCACTTGTGAGCATTCACCACAATAGAGTCCGCACCATCGATTCCATCCCAATAGTGCCGAAACTCGGGCAGCAACATAGCAGACCCTGCCATCGCCGCATCGACGTGTAGCCACAGACCTTCACGTTTGGTGATGGCCGCAATTGCTGCGATAGGGTCCATGGCTGTGGTGCTGGTGGTACCGGTTGTCGCCACAACCGCGCAGGGCAGTAAGCCGTTGGCGCGATCTTCCTGAATGGCTAGCGCCAGCGCATCGGGACACAGCGCAAACTGCTCATCGGTTTTGATCAGGCGGATGTAGTGGCGACCAAAGCCGGCGAGAACCGCTGCCTTTTCGATAGAGCTGTGAGCTTGTGCTGAGGCATAAACGACCAGAGGTTGATTGACCGATTGAAGGCCTCCGGCCGCCGCGCTGTAGTGGGTTAGGCGCTCTCGGGCGCAGATCATGGCCACCAAGGAGGCCGTCGAGGCCGTGTCTTGCAGCGCGCCGGTCCATTGGCTGGAAAGTCCGAGCAGATCACGCATCCAGGTGACTGTTTGGCTCTCCAGTTCGGTGAGGGCGGGACTGGACTGCCAGCTCAACCCAATAACACCCAGCGCTGAACTGAGCATGTCACCCAGTAAGCTAGGCAGCGTTGAGTTGCCGGGGAAATAACCAAAAAAGGACGGGTGCTGCCAGTGCGTCATGCCTGGCACGATGGTTTTAATGAAATCCTCTATCACGGCATCAACCGGCTGTGGGTGCTCGGGTGCTGCAGGTGATAACTGTGCCTTGACTTCACCGGGGGTGACCACAGACTGCACCGGATAGTCCCCGCGCGCTAAGGTCAATCGGTAGTCAGCGATCCAATCGACCAGGCGGTGAGCGGCCTGACGAAACTCCTCCGGGCTCATAGGACGGTGAGCACTTTCGGCAGACTGGGTCGTGTCACTCATGCCAGCTGTTGGGCGTGCTGCTGGGCCGCCTGAATGAATTCGGTTACGGCGATGGCTGGCATATCAAAGGACGTGACTAGACGAATGACCGTGCCCGTAAAGCCCTCCGGTGCCGGCCAGTGATAGAACTCAAACCCGTCTTTTTCCAGACGCTCGATAAGCTGCAGGGGTAACTCAATAAAAACCTCGTTGGCGTCGGTGGGAGCCGCGAGCCTCGCGCCGGGAAGTTGCGCCAGGCCTGAGGACAGCGTGGCAGCCAGCGAGTTGGCATGCCTTGCGTTGTGTAACCACAGGTCATCTTTCAGGTAGGCGAGCAACTGCGCGCTTAAGAATCGCATTTTCGACCACAGATGACCGGCGCGTTTACGCCGTGACTCAAATTCACGGGCGTGTGCTTTGTTAAAGAACACCACCGCTTCGGCGGCCATCGCCCCGTTTTTGGTGGCTCCGAACGACAGCACATCAATGCCGGCTCGCCAGGTGCAGTCGGCAGGACTTACACCTAACTTGGCAACGGCATTGGCAAAGCGCGCCCCGTCCATATGCACGGGTAATCCGTGTTCGTGGGCGACGGCGGTAATCGCGGCAAGTTCGCCGACGGTGTAGACCGTTCCCCATTCAGTCGCCTGCGTCAGGCTCAATGCGGACGGCACCACATGATGGACGCCCATGGAGTGCGCGAACTCGACATGAGAACCCACATCCGCTGCTCGGATCTTTCCCTGCGCGCCGGTTAAGCCAATGAGCTTAGCGCCGGCGGTGTAGAACTCCGGGGCACCGCATTCATCGGTAACGATATGCGCGGTCTCGTGGCAATAGATGGCGCCAAAGGGCGGTGCCAGTACCGACAGTGCCAAAGCGTTAGCGGCCGTGCCGGTGGTGACCGGATAGACAGTGACTTCAGTTTCGAAAACTTCACACAGACGTTGGCTAAGAGCCTGCGTATAAGCATCGTCGCCGTAGGAGTGCACCGGTTCACGGTTCGCCTCAATCAGAGCGTTGAGGATTTCAGGGGCCATAGGCGTGACGTTGTCACTGCCAAAATTGCGTCGTTGCGTCATGGTAGCCATCGTTTATTAGTTAGAACTTGAAAGGAGCGCCTGGCCTAACCAGGCGCGCGTACAGCATTGCGCGAGTAAGACTGGAGTCTTATACGGGCTTTAGCCAACCGTGAGCGTCGGGGCTCTCACCTTGCTGGATTGCCACTAATGCGCTGCGCAGACGTTGGGTTTGCGGGCCAACCTCGCCGTTATTAACCGGATACTCGCGGCCTGCGTGAATCAACGTACCAACGCCGGCGAGTACGGCGGCGGTGCCGGACAGGGCGGCCTCACCGGTTTTAACCCACTCCAACATCTCGGCCACGTGAAAGGTTCGTTCTTCCACTTTGAAGCCCAGATCGCGCGCCAGGGTTAAAACCGAGTCGCGAGTCACGCCGTGCAGGAATGAGGCATCCAGGTTGCGGGTTAGAATATGACCTTCCCGAATTAGCAGAAAGTTCGCAGCGCCAGTCTCTTGCACGAAACCGCCAGCGCAAAACAGAACTTGGTCAGCTTTGTGGTCGCGACGTGCGTCTAAAGTGGGTTTAAGAGCCGCTGCATAGTTGCCGCCGGTCTTAACCATACCCAAGTTTGAGGCCGTGCGACTGTTTTGATCGTCCACAAAAATACGCAGCGGCTTCATCCCACCGGCAAAGTAATCCCATACCGGACTGGTCATTACCCATAGCTGAGCTTCATTACTCGGGCTGGCAGCCGCACCAATATTGGGTTGAGTACCCATCAATAAGGGACGGATGTAAAGCGCACCCGGCGCATCAGGGACCTCGCTGCGAACCGCATCGACCGCCTGGTGAATGAGGCTTTTCAGCATGGAGGGATCGGGTTCTGGCAAGATTAAATACCGTGCGCTTTGCTGCATGCGCGCGATATGTCGATCCAGGCGAAACGTGTTGAGCGAACCGTCTTTGAAGCGATAGGCCTTCACTCCTTCAAAGCAGGTGCTGGCGTAATGCAACACATGAGCGGCGGGGCTTAAGGCAATGGGTCCTACCGCTGTAATTTCCGGGGCGGACCAAACACCGTTTTGATAACTCATACTGCCCATTTTGCTGGTCAGTACGGATCCGAACGGTGGGCGTGAGACGACAGGGTCGCTGGCAGCGGCAGTCGTTGGTGCGTTCATAGCGTAAACATCTCCCCGGAATATCAAGCCGCCAGACGGCTGAATCGATACGTAAGGATACCGGTGGTTGGCCCTGCCTGACTACGGTAGCTAACGAGTTACCCGCTGTGTATCCGCGCCGTGTTGTCCGGCAGGCGCACAGGAGGGTTTAGGCTGGCGCGCTAGTAGCGCCGCCCAGAGCTTCGGGGCCACTGACCCGATTACGACCCGCACGTTTGCTCGCGTACAGGCACACATCGGCGGCAGCCAGAAATTGTTCAGCGGTTGCGCCCTCGGCAGGCCAGACGCGTAACTCACTGGCAACACCAAAACTAGCCGTGGCTCGCAAAACTCCTTGAGGTATCGCGATATCGTGCATCGCCAGATTCTGTCGTAACCGCTCGGCGAGAATCATGGCGCCTTTGAGATCGGTGCCAGGCAAAATCACCGCGAATTCCTCGCCACCGTACCGGGTAATCCAGTCTGTGGTGGGTCTTATCGTGTTTCTGAAAACCTGAGCCACCGCTCGCAGGACCTCATCGCCGGTCTGATGGCCGTGCGTGTCATTGATCCGTTTGAAGTGATCGATATCGCACATCACCAGCGAGACGGGCGTGCCAAATCGGCGTGAGCGATCCAGCTCACGCGGAAATTCGCTCATAAAATGGCGCCGATTGAAGCAGCCTGTCAGGGCATCGGTGATCGACAGTTTGATGGCCTGTTCGTTAGCCGAAGTTAAGCGCCGCTCGAGCTCGATGATTCGGTGCGCGGTTTTCAACCGGGCGATGAGCTGGGCTTCATCTAAGGGTTTGGTCAGGTAGTCGTCAGCACCGGCCTCCAGACCTGCCAGGATATGGTCGCGGCTCGTGCGGGCCGTGAGCAGTAAGGTGTACACATAACCAGGAAAGCTAGTCGCGCGAATTTGCCGGCACAGAGCCGGGCCGTCCAGCTCTGGCATTTCCCAGTCGGTGATGACGATTGGGAAAAAATGCTCTCTGAGTGCCGCAAATGCCGCCTGCCCGTTATCTACGGTAGTCACCCGGTAACCCGATTTCTGCAAAAAACGACGGGTCGTCAGCAAGGTGACAGGATCATCTTCGGCCAGGAGGACCTCAAAGTCCCCCGGCTGCGGAGGCGTTGATGCGCTGTCCGGTGCGTCAGTGAGATTCATCAAAGACAACTTCTTACAGAAATGACAGACATCCCGCTGAAAGCCTCACGACGTTGGTTACGGCCTCACCAAAGTAAAGGGCTGCAGAGCAGCCCTTGGTTTTATACCGCGGCAGATTCACGTGGGAATGGCGTCCAAGCTCCACGCGTGTAGTCAAACAATTTACAGGTCCGTACTACATGAAGGTATTCGCGGAACGTAAAGTGAATGTTGGGACAGTTGCCAAACAAACCCTCCAGTTCCTTCTGCGCAGCTTTCAGGTGATACAGCGGTATGCCGGCGTCCAAATGATGAGCCGGGTGCTCCATGATGTAGTGAAGCAGGGCATTAAACGGTTTTGGCATGCGCAGATGGATCGTGGCTGAGACCTGCGCACGTGCGCGCGTCCACGCTTTTTTATCCGCAAACCACGGAATGTCCGGGTGAGTGTGGTGCAAGTAAACCACCAGTCCCATGGTCCAGTTCCACAGGATGAACGGCAGGACAAAGCCTAGGCCGATCACAGCAAAAAGGTTTATGCCACGCTGCGTGCCGATCACCGCCAGGGTGGCCAACCAAGCGGCACCAAATACCGTAACCAGCACGGAGTCACCCGTGAATTCTGCGCGCGCCGAGGCCAGCTGGTCTCGTGCCGGGAAGTACATCTTCCGCCACCAGATCTCCACGAAATAATAAATCCCAGGCCCGAAGGCGCTACGGTAAATACGCTCCATACGCTGACGCAGCGGGCTCAGTGCGGCATAGCCTTCGGGGTCAAGGGGAGCCCACACGAAATCGCGACCGCGCAAATTATTAAAGCCGTGATGCACGACATTGTGCCCAACCCGCCACAACGAAAACGGGGTCAAAGAGGCGAGGAACGCTGTGCGGCCGATAAGCTTATTGAGCCACGGCTTGCTGGTATAGGCGCCGTGACAAGCGTCATGACCGATCACAAAAAGCCTGGTAATGGCAATCCAGGTCAGCAGGCTTCCGCCGATCAACGATAGCCAGCCGAGGCCGGATAAAACCAAGGCTTGGCCTAACGCCAGAACGGCAATATCGATAACCAACAGCAATACCGCAAGCCCGTTGCGAGCTTGTTGGAAGCGGCTTAGGCGGTCCCTTAGTGCAAAGACGGTTAATTCCACCGGAGCTGACGAGTCATTTTTTGACTCGGCTGCTGCGGTCGAGTGGTCCTCACGGTCGAAATTTACCATCGCGTTCATTCGGTCAAGCCTCATCAGGGTTAGGCTGGTGCTTCGCTTATCGCAAGAAACGCATCGTTAAAGTGATACAAATCCTTGGCTCATGGTGCTTTCGCCCGAGGCGTCACCGCTGGGTTAGGTGACTGACCTGCCGGCAAAAGAGTTTCGCGAACCCATGTACTTCGCCTATCTTACACGCACTGGGGGAACTCTCGGCAATTAAACGCCATCCTTGAGGCAGTAGCGCGTTGATTAATGGCCTTGGGGCAGGGCGCTAAACGCGTTTAACACTTCTGAATACTCAACCTGCTGACGGAACCTGCGGTTTTCAACCCGCCGTGTCTGAAATTTATGTGGTTATGGGTCGAATAGTATAATTTGTACTGGATTTTAAGCGACCGCCGGTGAGGCACATGACGCGGTCCGAGTCCTGTACGGTCATGGGAGTTTTCAAATGCCAACGCTAGACGTTATCGCCACGCTTTTAGTCCTCACGGCGTTGGGTGCTTGGGTGAATCAGCGGTACCTGCGTTTGCCGATGGCAATTGGTGTCATGGTGGTATCGCTTTTGGCGTCTTTGTTGCTCATCGTGGCCGGCGCTATCGATCCCTCGCCGTTAACCCCGGTGCACCGTGCGCTGCGCGAAATGATGCAGTCTATAGACCTGCACAGTCTCATCATGGATGGCATGTTATCGCTGCTGTTATTTGCTGGTGCTCTGCATGTAGACCTTAAGCAGTTACGCACTTATGCGATGCAAATCTTTGGGCTTGCGGTTCTGGGAACCCTGTTGTCGACGGTCATCGTCGCCTTCCTGACTTATCAAGTTTTAGGCCTGTTGGGCGTGTCATTACCGCTGGTGTTCTGCATCGCTTTTGGCGCGTTAATTTCCCCTACCGATCCCATTGCCGTCTTGGGCGTGCTCAAAGCCGCTAAGGTGCCTAAGGCTGTGGAGACCGCGATAACAGGCGAGTCACTCTTTAACGACGGTGTGGCCGTGGTTTTAATGACTTTGCTTCTAGACGTAATTCAGCAGGGTAGTTCGCCGTCGCTGCGTGAAGCGCTGACGTTATTTGGCCACGAGGCTGGCGGTGGTATCGCCTTAGGTCTGGTTCTGGGTTTTGTTTGCTACCGAATGCTCAAGAGCATCGATGAATATCAGGTCGAGGTGTTGATTACTTTGGCTACGGTGTTTGGTGGCTACCTGCTAGCCCACCGTTTGCATGTCTCAGGTCCGCTGGCCATGGTTGTCTGCGGGTTGTTGGTGGGTGAGTACGGTCGGGCCGAGGCGATGACCGACATTACCCGGCAGCAGGTGGATACGTTCTGGGAATTGATGGACGTTGTTTTAAACGCCTTGTTGTTTCTGCTGATTGGCCTGGAAGTCATGGTGTTGCCATTTCATGTGCCGTTGTTACTGGCCGGTGGCTGCGCCATTGTGATCACCTTGTTTGCGCGTGCTATGACGGTGGGCCTGCCCGTGGCATTAATGCCGGTCTGGTTCAAGTTGCCAAAGGGCTCTGCCAAGGTACTAACCTGGTGCGGCGTACGCGGCGGTGTGTCAGTGGCGCTGGCTTTGGCCTTACCCGACCAGACGGAGTCTGAGACCGTGGTGGTGTTGACCTATGTCGTGGTCATTTTCTCGATTTTGGTTCAGGGACTGACGGTGGCTCGCGTTGCCCGGGGGCTAAAGGCAGTTTAGGGCGGTAGACCGGGAGATTTTAACGCTCTAACAATTCATTATGTGCGTATGCACAATTTTGTCTTGAACATGCTCGGCCGTTACTGTACCGTCTGGACGGTAGACGGAGGATCTTGCTTTGGCTGCTTTGGAATCTAGCCTTACGGCGCCGTGCGTAGAACGCTTGCTCGATGCCGCCGAGAGACTGGTGGCGGATCGAGGTGCCGCACACTTGACACTAGATGCTGTGGCCGCTGAGGCAGGGGTGAGCAAGGGTGGGCTGCTGTATCACTTCCCCTCGAAATTGGCCTTGCTGCAGGGGATGGTCAAACGACACATAGAGGATCTGGATGCGCGCGCCTCGAGCGGGGCAGGTGCACGATGGGCCGGCGCAGATGAGCCTCCTGCGCGCTACCGGGTAGCCGCTCGCCTGGAGGCGAGCTTAGCGAAGAGCAGTGCGCACCGGGCGGTGGGCGCGGCCATGCTCGCGGCTGCCGCTGGCGACCCGTCCCTGCTGGAACCCTGCCGGGCTCGCTATCGCCAGATGCTAGATGAGGTCACCGAATTAGATTTAGATTTTGAAGAGGCCGCGATTTTGCACTTAGCGGTTGATGGACTAATGATCAGCGAATTATTGCACTTGTCGCCCTTCTCCGCCGACGAGCGTGAACGGGTCGTTGGTGCCATTTTGTCGCGAGTAATGAAGGGCAAACAGACACATGATCGATAGGAATGACCCCATGCGTACCTCGCTCGCAGCCGCCACTGTCCTGGCGTTAGCCACCGCGCTCTTGTCGAGTTGTGCGGTCGGACCGGACTTTCACGCCCCGACTGCGTCATCCGCACAAAGCTATACGCCTACCCCAGTGCCCTCGCAGACTGGAGCGAGCGATGTTCTGGCCGGACAGGCGCAGGTCTTGGATCCGACACAGTCTTTGCCCGCTGATTGGTGGGTCGTGTTTCATAATGAGGCGCTGGATGGGTTAGTACGACTGGGCTTAGATAACAGCCCATCGATTCAGGCAGCACGGCAGGCACTAAAAGCTGCTGAAGAGACCTACGATGCGCAAACGGCATCCTTGTTTTTCCCGAGTGCCAACGCGCAATTAGGTGCCACCCGCCAACGTTTATCACCGGCCACTTTTGGTCAGCCTAATGCCCCGGCAGCCATCTATAACCTTTACAGCGGCTCGGTAGGCGTTACCTACCGCCCGGATGTTTTCGGTGGAAGCCGTCGGATTGCTGAGGGGTATCAAGCGGCAGTCGATTTTCAACGCTATGAATTAGAAGCTGCGTACTTGTCGTTAACGGCCAATCTGGTGACCACTGCTATTGGTCAGGCCTCGTTGCGTGCCCAACTTGCAGCGACCCAACAGATGCTCGCGAGTCAGCAGTCTACTCTGGCGATTGTTGAGAGCCGAGCCAAGGCCGGAGCCGCCTCTAAAGCCGATGTACTGGCTCAACAAGCCCAAGTGGCTTTGACTCAGGCTCAACTGCCACCCCTGCAAAAAGCCTTGAGCCAAACCGGACATCGTTTAGCCGTGTTGGTGGGTCAGTCACCCAGTTACGATCAGATTCCAGACTTTGAGCTGAGCGGTTTTGCGTTACCCGGTCAGTTGCCCGTCAGCCTGCCTTCGGAACTCGTGCACAACCGACCCGATATTCAGGCCGCCGAGGCGCAATTGCATCAAGCCAGTGCCAATGTCGGTGTGGCAACCGCTAACCTGTACCCGCAGCTGAACCTGTCTGCCAGCATCGGGGCGCAAAGTGCAACAACCGGTACCTTGCTGGATGCGGCCTCTAGAGCCTGGTCGCTGGGAGCTGGTGTCACACAACCCCTCTTTCATGCCGGTGAGTTACTGGCAAGGCGCAAAGCGGCGCAGGCGCAATACGAAGCGGCGCGGGCTAGCTACCAGGGAACGGTGCTTGCCGCTTTCCAACAGGTTGCCGATACCTTGCGTGCAATTCAGTGGGATGCCACTGCTCTACAGGCGGCGGCTGAAGCCAATTCCGTGGCCCAACAATCGTTGGCGCTGACGCAGTCTCAGTACGTTGCCGGAGCCGTGAGTTACCTCACCTTACTCAATGCGCAGCGCGTGGCTTTAGATGCCAGTCGAAACTTGGTGCAGGCACAGGCCTTGCGCTTCACGGATTCAGCGACTTTGTACGCCGCCCTAGGTGGTGGCTGGTGGAATCGTGCCGAAGGCACGAAGTGACTGTTTTTTTAACTACTAATTTTTTTCGTACAAGCTTTAAGGTGACCGGACCATGACCAATAAATTGGCGCGGCGTTTAATCATTGTGGTGGCTAGCGTTGCCATTGGTGGCACCGCCTATTTCTTAGGCACCCAGGCGCTACACGAATACTTCAAAAAGAAGTTCTCTCCTGGGGCACCGGGGCCGGTCACGGTCACGGCCATCAAGGCCGAGTTGTCCGCATGGCAGCCAGAATTAACGACGGTGGGCACGCTGCGTGCATACCGTGGCGTGGAAATCGCGCCCGAAGTGGCAGGGCTTGTGCGGGTCGTGCAGTTTACCTCGGGTCAGGCTGTAAAAGCCGGTGAGGTCTTAGTGGAGCTTAACCATGACGCCGACTCTGCTCAGTTGACCGCGCTGGAAGCGGCAGCTGACCTGGCTGACATTGTCCTTAAGCGAGACACCGTGCAGTTTCAAGCACAGGCTATTAGCCAGGCTCAGATGGATGTCGATACGGCCGATCTGAAGAGCAAGCGTGCACAAGTCGCCACTCAGCGAGCGTTAGTTGAAAAGAAAATCTTGCGCGCGCCTTTCGCGGGTCGCGTGGGTATTCGTACAGTGAACCCGGGTCAATATATTAACGCGGGTGAGAAGATTGTGACCTTACAGGCTATCAATCCAATCCTGGTGGATTTCAGCGTGCCTCAACAAGATGCTTCACGCGTCGCCCAAGGTGGCACGGTGGCATTGGAGTCTGATGCCTTTGCCGGCACAGCATTTACCGGAAAGGTCAGTGCCGTGAACCCGCGTGTTGATCCTTCGACACGAAATATCCAGATCGAGGGCGCGGTCGCAAACAATACTCAGGCGTTATTGCCGGGTATGTTTGTGCGCGTGCGTCTGGCTTCAGGATCTGCAACTGACCAAGTGACCCTGCCACAGTCGGCGATTACCTACAGCGCCTACGGATCCAGTGTTTACGTCATTAAAGAGGGAGAGGCCGGTAAACCTGCAGTGGCGGATGAAGTATTCGTCAAAACCGGTGCGACTCGTGGTGATCAGGTGGTTATCACCAAGGGTGTGAGCGCTGGTCAGATGGTGGTGACGAGCGGTCAGATGAAGCTCAAACCTGGCAGCCAGGTCAAGATCGACAATAGCGTTTCGCCGAAGAACGACCCTAACCCAGCTCCTCAGGAGCAGTGAGTACCTCGCCATGAAGTTCACCGATATCTTCATTCAACGGCCGGTGCTGGCCTCGGTAGTCAGTCTGCTGCTGCTGGTTTTGGGCATACGTTCCGTGATGGACCTGCCCGTTAGTCAGTATCCGGAGACGGAAAACGCCGTGGTGACCATCACCACGGCCTACTACGGCGCCGATGCGGCAACTATCGCCGGATTCATTACCCAGCCGTTAGAGGGGGCGATTGCTCAGGCGCAGGGCATCGATTATCTCTCCAGCTCCAGCAGTGCGGGCGTGTCAGTGATCACCGCGACGCTGAGGCTGAACTATGATTCAAACCGCGCGCTGACGGAAATCAACACGAAAGTGAACGCGGTTCGTAACCAACTTCCTCCTCAGGCACAGCAGCCGGTGTTGTCCGTTCAAATCGGGCAGCAAACGGATGCGATGTACATTGGTTTTACCAGCGACACTTTGCCGTCCAATGGGTTGACAGATTACATGCAGCGCGTAGTCAAACCCAAGTTTGATGCGTTGCCGGGTGTGCAAACAGCGGAGGTCATCGGTGGTCGCCAGTTTGCCCTTCGTGCTTGGCTGGATCCAGCCCGGATGGCTGCTGTTGGTGTGGCCGCTAATGACGTTTATGCTGCCTTGGCAAGCAATAATTACATTGCAGCTATTGGTACGGCTAAAGGCCAGTCTGTCAGCGTGGATCTTACGGCGGCTACGGACCTGCACACCGAAGAGGAGTTTAAACAGCTCATTGTGCGCCAGCAGAACGGTGCCATTGTACGACTGAAAGACATCGCAACCGTCGTTTTAGGTGCTGAGAACTACGATCTCAGCGTAGCTTTTAGCGGTAAGCGCGCGGTCTTTTTAGGCATTAAAGTCGCGCCTAAAGCTAACCTGCTGAATGTTGCGAAGAGCGTTCGTGATGGATTCCCAGAAATTGCCTCGCAGCTACCCAGCGGTTTTCATGCCAGCATCGTCTATGACTCGACGGTTTTTGTGGTTAGCTCAATTGATGAGGTAGCTAAGACCCTTCTTGAGGCCATGTTGATCGTGACCGTGGTGATCTTCCTTTTTCTGGGCGATCCACGCGCGGTATTTGTGCCGTTAGTGGCCATGCCACTGTCACTGATTGGTGCTTTCTTCATCATGTCTTTGCTGGGTTACTCCATTAATCTACTCACGTTGTTAGCTCTCGTGCTGGCCATTGGGCTGGTTGTTGATGACGCTATCATCGTAGTGGAGAACGTTGACCGACATTTACAGGAAGGAATGTCCGCGATGGATGCGGCCATAAAGGCAGCGCGTGAATTAGGTGGGCCTATTATCGCGATGACGGTGGTTCTAGTTGCCGTCTACGTGCCGATCGGCTTCCAGGGTGGTTTGACCGGGGCCCTATTTACGCAGTTCGCTTTTACTCTGGCCGCGGCCGTTACCGTATCGGGCGTCGTTGCTCTGACTCTGTCTCCTGTGATGTGCGCCTGGGTGTTTAAAAATCATAAGGGCGAGAGCTGGCTGGTTAAGAAGATCAATCACGTGCTAGATGGCTGGCGCAATTCTTATCAACAGCGACTGGCCGGTGCCTTAGAGACTTGGCCGGCAACCGTATTACTGGGCGGCTTGTTGCTTATTGGCGCCGGACTTTTGTTTGCTAACTCGCGTTTTGAGTTAGCTCCAGAGGAAGACCAAGGCAACGTTCTGGCGTCTATGACGGGTCCGCCGAATGCGACAGCTGCGCAGATGTTGGAGTATACCCATCAGCTTCAGGCGAAGGCCGAAGCCCTGCCCGAGTACCAGAACAGCTTCCAGATCAGCGGTGTTCCGACCGTGAATGGCGGATTTGGCGGTATCTTGTTCAAACCGTGGGATCAGCGTAAGCGGTCGGCTCGTGAACTTCAGCAAGTACTGCAAAAAGAGTGGGATGGCATTGCTGGCGTGAAGGTGGCTGCCTTTCAGTTTCCACCCTTGCCAGGTGCTCAGGGTTACCCGATTCAGTTCGTTATTACCTCCACTGAGCCGTTTCAAAATCTGAGCGTCGTGGCTAACGAAGTCCGTGAAAAAGCGATGAAAAGTGGTTTGTTCTACTTCCTGGACTCCGACTTGAAGATTGATAAGCCGCAGTCAACGCTGGAGATCGATCGTGATAAGGCCGCCTTGTTGGGGCTGTCCGCGCAAGACATCGGCGCTGCCTTGGGCAGTGCGCTGGGCGGAGGATACGTCAACTACTTCTCTATCGACGGGCGCTCGTATCGTGTCATTCCGCAAGTCTTGCAGAAAGATCGTATGAATGCCTCCCAGGTCTTGGACTTTTATCTGCGTACGCCGGACGGCTCGCTGGTGACTGCCAGTACGGTGGCTAGCCTTAAGACGTCGGTGGTACCGCAGGCAATTAACCGCTTTCAGCAGTTGAACTCCGCCACGATTGGTGGTGTGTCCGGTGCATCCCAAGGCGAGGCTTTAACGTTCCTGACCAAGACGTTGCACGAAGTCGCCCCCAGTGGCTATAACGTGGACTACGCAGGTCAGAGTCGTCAGTTTGTCCGGGGCTCTGGTGGTTTTATTGCCACGTTGATTTTCGCCATCATCATTGTGTTCCTGGCCCTTTCCGCACAATTTGAAAGCTTCCGAGATCCTGTCGTGATCCTGGTGTCTGTGCCGATGGCGCTTTTTGGTGCGCTGTTGTTTGTGTACTTAGGCGTGGTTTCCATCAACATTTATACCCAGGTTGGACTGGTGACCCTAATGGGTTTGATCAGTAAACACGGCATTTTAATTGTGCAATTCGCGAATGATTTGCAGCGTGAAGGTAAGTCCAAAGTGGATGCCATTACTCATGCCGCAGCCGTTCGGTTGAGACCCATTCTAATGACCACCGCGGCCATGGTTCTGGGCGTACTTCCGTTGGTAATTGCCTCCGGTGCCGGTGCGGCTGGTCGTCAGGCGATGGGTATTGTGTTGTTTACCGGCCTTTCGATTGGAACCTTGTTCACCCTCTACATTGTTCCTGCCATGTACGTGTTTATTGGCGCGGACCACGGCCACGATGCGCCTCGTGATCCGATTCTACCCATGTAGTGGTTGACATCCCCGGCCTAACTCTTCTGGGCCGGGGTTATCAATGAGTTGAAATAACGGCGATATCAGCGCAGCCAGTGAATTTCTTGGGCTGTGCGCGTGCCGATCAGGCATTGCGACAGACTCAGCGGAGTTTCCGCGGCACGCGGTCCCAGCATCCGGCGGCCTGCCATGATCTCCGCGTACTCCTGGGGGTAAACGGGCACTTGTTGAGGGTTACCCAAGCCCTGCGGTTGCAGGGGTAGGTTGGTTCGTAGGTCGTATCGATCCGAAGCACCCAAGGCATGCAGGATCTCGTGGCTAATAACCACGTTGTTGCTGCCGGCCATTTGAGGGGTGGCAAATGCGTGCACAACGCCAATCAGGCCTGGTTTCAGCCCTAATGAATGGGGTACGGCCGGCATGATTTTCGGGTCGTGAAAAATCACAAAAACCCGAATCAGACCATCCCCCTGATGACTGTTTTGCCAAGCGTAATAGCGAAGCGACAGGCTCCACAAAATGACATCTAAAGTACGCTCATCTAAAGGAGGGGCGGGAGGCACGTCACTGACGCCGGTATAGACTCGGACTTGCACTGGGTGAGGCAGCGACAAGTGGTATCGCTGGGCCTCGTCGGAAAAAAATTGCTCAATATCCGTGTAATCGCCGGCGGTTAAGCCCTTAACATACTGCGAAGTCCGAGAGCTTGTGTCGCCTATGATCGGGTAAATAGCGATGGTTGCTGATTCTTTCCAGGAAGAGATGCGATATTCATTAAGCCAGGCTGCACTGGCTACCGAGGCTAGGATGACCAGCAGTAGGCAGACCCGTATCCACTTCCACACGGCTAAACCTCCCCCGACGGACAGATCATTTTATAGAAAGCACCATCAAGGACGATCGCTGACATGACCGTTTCTCCGTTGACCGAGGCTGCAGACCGAAATCGTTGCCGCTGGTGCACGGCGGATCCACTCTACGTCAAATATCATGACGAGGAATGGGGTGTTCCGTTACACGATTCGCAGACGCTGTTTGAATTACTTTGTCTTGAGGGTGCCCAAGCGGGCTTAAGCTGGTGGACGGTGCTTCAAAAGCGGGAGGGCTACAGACGAGCTTTTCAGGGATTTAACCCTGAGATTATGGCTGTCATGACATCTGCCGATGTAGATAGACTCATGCAGGATAAAGGTATTGTTCGGCATCGCTTGAAAATTGAGGCGTGCGTGGGCAACGCGCGGGCCTATCTACAGCTAGTCAAACACCTAGGGCCTTTCCACCAGTGGATCTGGCAATTTGCACCCCCGGTACGTGTGACCACTCTGGATTCCATTCCCACCCAGACGGCGGAAAGCTTAGCGATGAGTAAGTCCTTAAAAAGGGCCGGCTTTCGTTTTGTCGGACCAACGATTTGTTATGCCTTCATGCAGGCGGCAGGACTGGTCTCTGATCACGAGGTTGGCTGTTGGCGCCGTAGCTGAAAGGCCAACTTGCAGTTATGTTTGCGCCGAACACAAGACAGGCGGATGGCTACGTGCCATCCGCCTGTTTCAGTGTTACCGGCGGTAGGTCATCGACAGGCCGAACGTACGCGGTCTGAACGTGAATTCACGCGGCAGTCGCGAGGTGTTTGACACACCCGGATCAATCGTCCAGCTGTAGTTAGTGACCGTATGGGTATCGGTTAGGTTGTCGATAAAGGCTGAAAATTGCCACGCACCGAAGGTCATACCGGCACGCGCTGAGGCAAAGTTGGTGGATCGCAAAGTGTAGTTGGCGCAGTCAAATTGCAGGGTCCTGCCTGAATTATTATCTGCGCAACTTAAGCCCAGAGCGCTACCCGTTGCTACCTGACCGTCCTGGTTCGGTGCGGGCCAATTTGCTTTGCTTTGATACTCGTCATCAATACGTAAGAACGACTCGCGTTCAAACAGTGAGAAACGATACTCAAGGCCCAAGCTCAACGTGACCGGTGCGCCGGGTTGAGCGCTTTGGCCTGCGATGGCATCGCCGGCTGCGACAATAGGAGTTTGTTGCGCGCTGGAGAAACGCGAATCTTGGGTGTAGCGCGCACTGGTGTAGCCGGCTGACAAATTGCCGGTGAGGCTATCCGTCATCGCATACTCGATCTGAATATCGCCGCCCTTGGCAACAGCGGTACCCAAGTTGTCGATAAAGGAGATCTGGCAGATGGGCGGCACAACAGTCTGCTGGATATTGTTCCAGCGGATGTAGTAGATGCTGCTGGCGATTTTCAGGCGATTGTTGAAGTTATTTTTCGCACCGACCTCAAAGCTATTGACGGTATCGGAGTTGAAAGTTGTCGGAGCTTGCGTGATTCCAAAGTTTGTGAAATCCGTGCCACAGGCGGAGGCAGGGACCGGGTTGTTTGCACCACCGGGACGGAAACCTTTCGAGTAGGTGGCGTAGTACAAATTATTGCGATCGGCTTGGAAGGCCAAGCTTACCTTTGGCGTAAAGGATGTCTCTTTCTTATCGCCATTGCCGGTCTTGGTCTGTGAGAACAGTTCTGGACCGCCGGTGAGCGTATCAAATGAAAATTGTGTCTTTGAATACCGAGCGCCTAAGGTCAGTTTCCATTGGTCTGTAAAAGCGTAGGAGCCTTCACCAAACACCGCCAACTGCGTGTCCTTGGCATGGGTTTGCAGGAAATAGGAATCCGTGGGGAATCGGGGATCGTAAAGTACCGGAGCGCCGTCAGCATCGGTAAAGAAATTAGTATACGGCTGACCGGTAAGCGCCAGGCTCAGCTCAGGCAACATCGGATCATGAATCTGCTCAAGATAGGACTGCTTGTTTTGGCTGTAAAACAGACCGGTGGTCCAGACCAGCTTCGAGTCCGGGTTGTTCGACTGCAGTCGGATTTCCTGAGTAAAGTTCCGTTGCTGGTTATCAACCGTTGCCGGCGAGCGGTAGTTGGTGAGACCACAGGGCAGGTGCAGTCCTGCGCCATCCAACAGCGGGAATGAGTTAACGCCGGCCGGGCATCCGTTGCCACCCGGTGTGTTTAAAGCACTCACGGGGAATACGGGCGCTGCACCTTGTGCTTGGAAGTAACCAATATTGTAGAGAGTACCGTCATAACCGGTCGTCTCGTTGCGATGGAAATAAGACGTGTTAGAAATGAGGCGAGTTTTACCCAAATCGCCTTCGATCTTTAAGGCCGGCAGATAAAAGGTGTCTGGATCAGGCCGAGGATCCGGGTCACCGTTCACGAAGTGATGGGCACCAGGATTGGAATACAGCGGCCAGTAATTTTCGACGGAGTTACGGTAGCGATCTTGGTAGTAGATGCTTGGAGTCACGGTCCATGCATCAGACACGGCCCAAATAGCCGAGAGACGGATCAACGTGGTTTGGTCGTAGTTGGCGTTCTTTTCTATTAGCGACTGGGTGACCGGATTGATTTGGTCAATGTAACCTCCATCACGGCGGTACCAGACACTGGCACGAATACCCAGAGTCCCGTCAATGATAGGCGTGCCAAAAGCGCCGCCGGCTTCGTAGCTGGGTGCTCCGCCTTGAGTGAAGGAGACCTCCTCGCGGCTGTATCCACTAGTTTTGGTCAGGCTTGCAGGCGTCGTGATGAAGCGTACCGTACCGCCCTCGGAACCTGCGCCAAACAGGGTACCCTGGGGTCCGCGCAACACCTCTACGCGCTCTACGTCAAAAGACTTTGGCAGCGCCTCGTTGGGATTAAATGCCAAAGCACGAATCTGAATCGGTGTGTCGTCGATATAGATACCGGTAGTACCGGCTCCGCCGCTGGAGGCGATACCGCGAATAGAAATGTTGTTGGTACCGGAGTTATCGACGTTGACACCGGGGGTGAAGCGAGCGACGTCATTAAAGTCTTTAACACCGCGCAGGTCTAAGCTCTCTTGAGTCAGTGCCGTGACACTTAAGGCCACCTTGCTGAGGGACTCTTCATGACGCGTGGCCGTGACAATGATCTCGGTTAATCCACCACCGGACTTTTTGTCGTCATCGCTGCCGGACGGCGTCTGGGCCTGGCTGACGTTCATACCCACCAAGGTAAGACCGAGCATCGCGCGCAGGGCAATTGCCAAAAGATGGTTTCGACCGTTAGGGCTAGTGGTGTTCATGGATTCCCCTTCAATAAAGACAGATTCGTAACTTGTAATCACTCAATCCCGCCGCATCGTCTGATTAGCGCAACACAGAGGGTTAATCCGGGTCAGGACAGCCTGCAATCATGGGCTGAATTATGGATGTTTTTTGCAGTTTGTGCAGGACTGCATCAAGTTGTTGTTTTCCGGACACGATCTTGAGCGCGCCAAGCATTTAATGCGTTGAAGCCGAATGGCCGCTCAATCGTAAGAACTCGCCATGACGTTGAGCCCTGGCTCAGAATCTAATACTCGTCTGGCGGCACCGGGCCGCTCTGTGCCAGGGATTTAAGCAGGGCAGCTCTTGCCTCACGCACTTTGGATAGGACCGGTTTTCGCGAACCGGAAACTTCCGCAACGGTGAATACGCCTAATCCGCGAGACTGATGATCTGCATTGAGCTGGGTAAGAAGCCAGTTCATAACGTCCGTTAAGTCAGCATCACTGAGATTAGAATTCGAGGCGCCGGGAACGCTGACAGCGAAGGCCCGTCCTTCCACGGTGCGCGCGAAAGCGGGCAGGGACTGATTTAACGCCGGAATCTTACCGGCAACCCCCTCTCCGTGCGGCCCATGACAACCCATGCAATGGGTAACGTAGTTGTAGCGTGGCGACTCGGCTTGCACTACGGGCGTTAGTAGGAAACTACAGAGCCCCCACAGCACACTCGCACGGTATGCAGTCTGAAGTCGGCGGGTCACGTGTTAAAGGCCTAGTGACTGCAGGAGCGTGGCTCGGTGCGCACGTACTTGCGACCCGGTCAGCGAAGTTTCACGCGCTTTGGCCACGTCATCGGCCGAAAAAGCCTCTACCGAGTTGGGGGCTTTTGATAGGCCGAACACGACGTAGTTCAATGCTTGAGCAATGGTTTCATCATCCAGGTTTAAGAATGAAGGCATTTTGAAGTTGTAAGGCTTGCCCTCAACCGTGATCTCGCCCCACAGGCCGTACAGAACCGTTGTCAGTAATTGCTGACGACCCTGTGTCTGAGTGGCGTATTTGCCCGGATAGGTCAGTAGGGGTGGCGCTAAAGCCGGATTTCCCGCGCCCGACGCCTGATGACAGACCGCACAATTGGCTTCGAAAGCCGCTTGTCCAGCCGCATGGGGGCTGTCAGCGTTAGCGGTTACGCCCCAGAGTAGCCACAAACTGCCGGTGGTTAATAGTGCACGTGCGTTAATCACTTTTCACTGACTCCCAATACCACGGAGACCGAGCAATGGTAATTCACGTTGCTGTTGGCCATGCACCAGTTTACGTCGTTGTTCAATGACAGACGGTACATGGGCTTTTCACGTTCGTTCCTGTTGCAGTTGCATGCACCGCAACTGGTCTTACCGCAGCAGTCGTTATAAGAAACGATGTAATCACGATTGTCCGCCGGGTTGTGGCAGGTGCCAATCCAGGTGATCGGTGAGGCGGTCGTACCGGGCGGGCAGGAGTTGGAGGAGCCACCGCAGCACGAACACAAGAAGCCGTCGATGGCGCAGTACTTCCAGTACTCACAAGCCAGCGGATCATCGCTGGCTGCCTTCGCCGCCGGGGCGGCTTGTGCACGGCTGGAGCGATCAATGGGCAGCAAAGGCAGAACGGCCGCTCCGGTGACGATTTGACCCAGACTGCCAAGCAGACTGCGTCGGGAAGTCTGCTGCGCCAGTGAGCGGGTGCGTCGTTCAATAAACTGATCTAACCATGCC
>CAIKMS010000034.1 GCA_903828595.1 uncultured Pseudomonadota bacterium
CGAACACTACAGCGAAGCGGGATATTATATCTTCCATACGCCAATTGCCGAGTTCGATTACGACCAGAATGATCACAGAAACCGGCATCTCAAGAACTCACTGCTGATCTATGATTACCAAGTTCGACCAGTCCTGTTCCGTTATTGAACCCAGACCTATCGATTAAGACCCTCACACCAACTCAACTGCCCGGCGCTTCTGTTCATCGGTAACATTGATATAGCGCTGGGTGGTGCCCATCTGACGATGGCCGGCTAGGTCCATGATTACTTTGATCCCCACCCCCGAATTGGCCAGGCTGGTAATGAACCCCCTGCGCCCCGAATGGCTGGTCGCTCCCTGGATGCCCGCTGCCCGATAGATCTCATTGATCATCTGGCACAACGTGTTGGCTGAAAACCCCCGAGCCCGACGATTGGCTTTCTGGCTTAGCAACAAGGGCCAGCTTGGATCTTTGACCGGATGCGCTTTAAGATAAGCAGTAATTTCTTTGCGCAAGCGTGTGTTGACATAAACCACCCTGCCCTTGCTGCCCTTGGTCTGCTCACTGGTTAGCCGCCACTCCGGTAACACTTTGCCATCTGCGCCAACCACGATAGCGACCGTTAATCCCGCCGCCTCGCAGACCCTTAGCCCGGCTAAATGGGTCAGTAGCAGCGCCAGCCTGTCCCTGTCGCCATGACGGCGCTGGGCCGCTACCGCCATAGCGTTTTTGAATTCCGCTTCCGTTAGAACTTTTGCTTGTCCCATGTCCTAAACCTCACTTTCTATACAGAAAGCTTAGTTTCGGCTGGATTGTTCGAGCAACCGGATTTGGCTCAGGATGAGGGATAAATCTCTGCAAATTGCGTTTGAGCGTGTCAGGAACTGTCATCACGGCGTAAAATGCTAAAAATCCCATTAAAAGCGTTCTCAAACTGCAAATTATGGTGTAAGTTTTTTCCCGGACGCTCGCGAGCTAATGTGATCTCAATGATCACAAACGGTTAGCGGATAATCTAATAGATTGCGTATTCTGTGAGATTTGGTTGACGTTTGTTTGCAAATTTGTCTCAAATTTATCAAGAAGAGAAAATGACGACGTAAAATAAAGCTGTTACCAACAATTCCAGCTAAGTTGTCAGCTTTATTGGGAGGCTGGCTTGAAAGGCTGCCTTCGAGGCGTATAGCGGGTTCGAATCTTGCATCTTCCGCCACCGTTTGCTGACGACAAATCTTCTGAGTCCGCAAGCTAAACAGCCACCGCCAGATCGCCGGGCGGGACGACGGCGATGACATGCTTTGCTGGAACATCGCGTTTGATCATAATATCCCAGGAGTAATCCATCGCCTCCCAGCTACCCTCGTACTGTAAGTACAACTCGATCATCGATTTTGGCAACCGGCTATTGGTAAATCGACACCAACCGTATGCAGGGTAACGGATGATCACCACAGCTGGCTTACCAATCTGTTTGAGCCGGAGCTCTAAATTACCTTTTGCGTAACGTGCCATCCATTTAATCGCTTCGCCGCCGTAGTAATCATAAAATACTTTGCAGCCACCGTCGTGCAGTGACATGCGTTGGGGTGACGCCCATACGGCGCCTTCGCGTTTGATGAAGACGCTATCGGCTTCTATGGCCTGTGCCAAGGCCCCGTCAACCTCTGAAAGTTCGTCGTAGGCACCGGAGACCTCAAGTTGCTTCTTGAGGCGAGCGACCTGCAGCACAAGATTGAGCCGAAGAAGCCCATCTCTATAAACGTCGTTTATGTCAACAAGCCTGGTTGCATGGAAAGCCACTACCTCTCGATCTGCCATAGCAGTTGCGATCAGAACTTTTGCCTCGTTCCACCGTGGCATCGGTGGCGCCGTGTTCATGATGCGGAAATCGCTTGGTGCAAGAGCATACTCACGGTCAGCTTCCCGCTCGATGCGTAATTCCTTCGAGTGGGCATTCAGGAACGCAATTATGTCAGGTGGCCATGTCGCAATCCTGTCCATGTCTACAGGGTTCATTTGCGATCTCCTTTTAACAACCTTTTATTCTGATTGTATAGGTACAAATAATCACGCTCAACCCCGCCAGTTGCGAACGGACGGACCCAAGAATTCAGCACAACCCGCCACCTACGCAGCAATCTCAAACCGCTGGGAACTAAGCCATAAATTCGACCGTATCAGTCACATAGAGGTTCGGTCAGAATGAGACAATTGGGGTTTCGAGACTGAATTTGGCAATATGAGCCAGTCTCAGAAGTTCGCTTGGATTCACCAAGTTCCTTTGAAATCTAAAGGAATTAGGGTCGGCTTGGTGGGTGTTTTGGATTTAGCAACGAGGTAACTGGCGGAGGGAAAGATACTGGGGGCGAACTCTCTCGGCGGAGAGAAGCGGAAATCTTGGAAAGATTGCGTAAAGTGGGTTTCAGACCAATTTACGCAGTACTCCGCTCCTTCCCGCCCTGGCAGAGACTTAGTGAGGCGCCGTTCGCCATGCTCATTACCTGAGGCTGGTTCGGCCATCGAACCTCCATGAGGTGAAGAGTGTTTAGGTGGAGACTCGCCAGCTATCTTCCGGCCTTCTGTGCGGCCGCATTGATCCAGCCACCAATTAGAGAACTTCCGCTTTGGGCCGCGTAGTCAAAGGTCGCGGCGCCCATGTCTAACGGAGTCACCATTTTGGGAGCAGGGTCCGGAAGCCATCTGGGCAACTTTACAGGATCCCGATGATCGGAGTACCGAATCCATCCGTCGGCGCTCCGTTCAAAGAGATAGTATTGCGGGATAGACAACGGTCCAGATTGAACCTTACCAACCGCCACAAAACTGAGTGGGTTGAGTCCAAGTGGGCTCGACTTTCTCGTCTGATGATGGGCAATACCATTGATAGGGACCCCCAAGAGTCCGCGCTCGTCTATTATCGCGCGCGCGATTTCGTATCGCACCCATGGGCGGCTCCATGTGTCTGTCCCAATCAGAACGCATACACATGAGGTGTTTTCAACCCCCTCACGGATGAGCCTCTTTAACGTCTCTGGGGCTTCTAGCTTTCGAGCCTCCCAGAGACTGCTGTCATAGAAGCTACGCATCAGCAGGCTGTCTGGGTGATTGATTTTCCAAACGTTGCGGACATTGTTGACGCGCATCACGTCGTCGAAATGAAAAGAGAAGAAAACCCGTCGCTTGACGAGTGCCCCCACGCCTCCAGCGCTAATCGGCGTCATGACGCACCTTCTGGGCCGATCAACATAGCGTAGGCTACGCCTGCTAGTGATAGCAAGATCGCGGCGTAGAACCACGCGACCGACCACGTCAAGGCCGTGCGGAAAACTGGACC